>NZ_JBXWOM010000005.1:0-368855 GCF_059610905.1 Ruegeria sp. CDSC002 | reverse complement strand
ATGGCGCGGTTGAAGCCAAGGTCAAAGCCGAGGTTGCAGAGCTTTGCGCTAAATTCCCGATCTATCCAAACCTGTAAGACGAAGGATCCCAAAACCATGAGCTTTCACAACATCGACCAAGCCCCCGCACGCCTGAACCGCAGCGAGCTGGCCGTTCCGGGCAGCCAGCCCGGAATGTTCGAAAAGGCAGCGAAATCGGATGTGGACGTTATCTTCCTTGATCTGGAAGACGCTGTTGCACCGGACGAAAAGGAACAGGCGCGCAAGAACATCATCGAAGCGCTGAACGATATCGACTGGGGCAACAAGATCATGTCGGTGCGGATCAACGGGCTGGACACGCACTACATGTACCGCGATGTGGTGGATGTGGTCGAACAGGCCGGTGATCGCCTGGACCTGATCATGGTCCCCAAGGTTGGAACCGCAGCTGACGTATATGCAGTCGACATGCTGGTGACGCAGATCGAGGACGCCAAAGGTTACAAGAAACGGATCGGATTCGAACACATCATCGAAACCGCGCTTGGCATGCAGAACGTCAGCGAGATTGCGGCCGCATCCAAACGCAACGAAAGCCTGCATTTCGGGGTCGCCGATTATGCGGCTTCAACCCGTGCCCGGACCACCATCATCGGCGGTGTAAACCCCGACTATTCCGTTCTGACCGATGCGGATGCAGATGGCGGACGCATGACGCATTGGGGCGATATGTGGCACTATGCGCTAGCCCGCATGGTTGTCGCCGCCCGAGCCAACGGCCTGCGCCCGATCGACGGGCCCTTCGGTGACTTTCAGGATCCAGACGGGTATCGCGCGGCAGCGAAACGCGCGGCCGTTCTGGGATGTGAAGGAAAATGGGCTATCCACCCCAGCCAGATTGTCCTGGCCAATGAGGTCATGTCGCCATCAGATGCCGAAGTCACCAAAGCACAGCGCATACTCGTAGCCATGTCCGAGGCTGAATCGGCTGGCAAAGGCGCTGTGTCTCTGGATGGTCGCCTGATCGACTATGCCTCGATCCGTCAGGCCGAAGTACTGGTCGAAAAGGCTAATCAGATTTCTGCGGCATAAGCATCTGTATTACAAGCATTCCTTGGCGCGGGGTCTTTTGGGTCCCGCGATTGGGTCTTAACGTCTCGTGGTCTACATATTATCGCCGCGACCGGCACCTTGGATTTGCGCGCGGACTTGCACCTTGCTTTCAATCTGATGATCGGTTCAAACTAAGCCCTCGCCAGTTGATTTACAGCTGCCCCAAAGACTGACCGGGTCTTGCAAAAAAGGGCTAACGTGCTGGCAAAGAACAACAAGAACTCATCGAATGTTAGCACCTACAGACAGATCAAAGACTGAACAGCGAATAACATTCGAGATCTTCGTGCAGGCCGAGTTTGCGTATCTTGAGCTGTCATCCATCATTGCAGTTTTGCAGACGGCAAATGATGTTCTCAACCGCGATCTTTTTCGGTGGCAGATTTCGTCGGACACGCCCGGTCTGGTGTCCAGCAGTTCAGACCTGATTGTGCGGGCAACGCCTGCCATCTCTGACCAGTATCTGAGCGATTGCCTGTGTGTTGTGGGCGGTCAGTTGGGAGATGTCAGCACATGGCTGCGACGCGTCCGGGCAATGCAAAAACACAAACGACCGGTTGCCTTGTTTTCGGACGCGGCACGCGAATACATCAAGGCGACAGTGCAACAATCCGGGCCGGTCACGGCACATTGGCGCGACATTGGGTTGCTGCGTGAGATAGGGGATTACCCCATGCTTTCTGAATGTCTTGTTGCCCGAAATGGAACAGTGCTGACTTGCGCCGGGCACGGTCATACCGCCGAGGCGATCATCGGCATTCTGGCCGAGGTTCTTGAGCCTCAAGACAGGGCTGAACTGGCCTGCCAATTGATGCTAAACGACGTTCGGGGCCACGCGCAAGAGCAACCCAAAGGTCTGAGCGCGAACCCGAATTTCCTGGAAAAGCGGCTGCAAAACGCGATCCGCATCATGGAAGAAAACACCGAACACCCGTTGCCAACGGCCAGCCTTGCCCGCCGCGTGGGCGTATCTACCCGGCAGTTAGAGCGTCAGTTCATGCTGCACCTGAGCACATCGCCTGGAAAATTTTATAGAAAGATCAGGTTGAAAAAAGCGTTTACCCTGGTCTCGAACTCGCAAATGCCGATTATTGACATCGCCATAGCCTGCGGTTTTGCGTCAACCTCTACGCTTGCCCAGACATTCAAGGCCGAATACGGCAAAACACCAAAACAACTGCGTCGCACGGAGTGACCATTATACGGCCTCTGGAATTCCTGGCAGGTTATGCTGAGGGGTCAAGGGTCTTATCTGCGTCGCAAAGGCGGTAGACATTCACTTTCCTTGAACGTCCTTTGACAGTGAATTCGCCACAGTCGATCAAATGAAAAGCCGGGCTGATCAGTCGGGCTGTGGCATCGCTGACCAAAATCCTGGTTTGCTCGTCACTTGGCAGCTCGCCTACCAGGGTCTCGATCCGGGCACAGGTGTTCACTGTGTCGCCGATCACCGTGTAATTCATCCTGTCGACGGCCCCGATGTTGCCGACAATCAGCGGTCCGGTGTGCACCGCGATTTTGACGCCGTACTCGACGCCAGCCTCAGCTAGTGATCGCTTGATTGCCATTGCAGCCCGGCAGGCGCGTTCGGCATGGTCCGTCTGGTCCTGGGGCGCGCCCCAGAACGCCATCGCCGCGTCGCCGATGTATTTGTCGAGCGTTCCGCCCTCGGCTTCAATACAGCGGTTCAGGATCTCGAAATGCCGGTTCAGCATTGCTGCCGTGGCTTGTGGCGTCATGGCCTCGGATGCGGGTGTGAACCCCACGATGTCGGCGAACATGACGGTCAGTTCAACTTCGCGCGGCAACACGAGGTTAGGGTCTCCGGTCTTTAGCATTTGCCGTACAAGGGTTCGGGGCAAATAAGTTTGAAACCAGCGCAGCCCGTCGAGCATCTTGTTGAAGGCCACAGCCTGAAGGTTCAGTTCTGAGACCCGAGAGGGGGGCAGGTGGTCGATTTGGTTCAGATTCAGCTCGCTGATTTTGATGGCTTCTTCGGTCGACCTGTGAATGGGTGCCGCCAATCGTCTGGCCAACACAAGCGCCGCAATGACCGAAGCGATCAGTAAACCAAGACTGACCAAGGCGGCATCACTCAGCCGGGACCATTGGTTGCTCCAATCGCTCAGTGGAGAATACTGCCCAATCACCCACGGCTCAGATCCGAAGCCGCTGACGATGCTTGTCAAAACCAGGTGCTCTCCGTCCAGCGCCTCGACCACATATCCGACAAATGTTCCATCGTTGCCCTGAAACTCGGGTGGCTGCATCAGCATTTGTGAGATGACCGCGTCATCAAGTGCTGCGACCGAATGCAAGGGGGCGTTTGAGCTTAACGTGTTTGCAGACAGGTTCAGCAATTTGGGATGGGCCAGAACGCGGTTGTCACCGTACAGAACAAAACCAGTTGCCCCGTATTTCCCGCTTAACTCGTCGACCAGGCCCGAGAAATGGTGAACGGTAGAAGAAACGAGCACGGCCCCGAGGAAAATACCGTCTTTATAGGCAGGTACAGTTGCTGAGATATGTGTCCGGCCCTGGTCAAAGAAGGGTTCGTTCCAGAACAAACCATCATAGCCTTTAACATCTTTAAGATACTGAAGCGTGCCTGCAGCCGGAGGCTCGTATGACGTTATTAAACGTGGCCCCTCAACATCGGTGATATGTGTTGAAATGAACAGACTGCCGTCAGGATACACGATGGCAAGATCTGTCAGATACGGGACCGAAGCCACCACGCCTTTGAAGTAGGCTCTCAGAAAATCGGTGTCGTGCAGATCGACTTCACCCGTGCTTGCGTCTTCTTGTAGGGATTGTGCCAGTTCCTCGATCGGTGTCGTCAGGCTGAAGATATCGTCTTCGATGGATTCGACGATCATCGCTGCAGACGTATTCAACAGTTCCGTCGTGTTCTGAAAATTGGCATAAGTCGAAACCAACAGAACCGCGCCGGCCGATATTGCCACCAGTCCGCCAATGGTCAGCGCCAGCAGAGTGGAAATTCGGATTTTCAACCTTGTCTGGCGGTTGCTTTGCGACCGCGCGCTTTTGTCGATCACGCCAGTGTGCTGCGTATGCTTGTCTTCGTTGACCATCTTTGAACGATATTTAGCTTGGCGACCCGTTACAACGCCTCGTTGACTTCTGAGGCGGGATCACCGCTAGCCAAGATAGGCACGCAGGCTTGGCGGCGGGTTGTCAAAGAGTTCCGCTGTCTGAACGGGGGCATGCACCGTTTCGTCTGCAACAAGTACGGTTTGGTCGGCAATACGGCGTGCATCCTGCGGATCGTGGCTGACCATCAACAGGGTCGTTTGGGTTTCGGCCACCAGATCGGCCACCAAATCCAGCATTTCGGCTTTCAAGGCTGGTCCAAGGGCTGCAAACGGTTCGTCCAAAAGCAACAGTTCGCGCCGCTGCACAAGTACGCGGGCCAGGGCAACCCGGCTTTGCTGTCCTCCGGACAGTTCCGAGGGTTTGCGCGCGCCCATACCATGCAAAGAAACCCGGCCCAGAGCGGACTGAACTTGAGCATCCTCGTCTGCGGACAACCGACCGTTTGGGCGCAGGCCCAGGGCGATGTTTTGTTCAGCCGTCAGATGCGGAAACAGGTTTCCGTCTTGAAACAGCATCGCCATAGGGCGCTTGCCGGGATGCAAGTTGGAAATCTGTTGTCCACTCCAAAAAATCTGACCCTTTTTCAGATCCCGAAATCCAGCGATGGTCTCCAGCAATGTGGACTTGCCCGCCCCGGACGGGCCGACAATGGCAATGCTGTTACCAACCTCGATCTGGATATCGGCGTTTAGGGTGAAATTCCCGTTTTCAATCACGCAGTCGTCAAGCTTCAGCATGCCAGCGCCCTCCTCGGTCCAATAGCCAGAATGCGCCCATGGACAGCAGCAGCAGCAGTAATGCCCCGCCGGCAGCAGCCTGCATCTGATAGGCACCCATCAAGCGGTAGATTTGCAAGGGCAGGGTCGCGATCTGCGGATCGGCGAATAGTGCGATCACACCCAGATCACCCATTGACAGAGCCGCCCCAAGGCCAGCGGCGAAACTGATCTGTGGACGCATGCGCGGTAGCAAGATGCGCGTGAAAAACGTCCATTTTGTCATATCCAATGAAAGCGCGAGACGTCCGTGCCTGGCGGTTATGTCGCGCGCGGCGGGGACCAGAATGCGTAAAGCAAAGGGCAGGGCCATCGCAGCATTTACCAAAGCAGTGACAGGCAGAGCCAATGTCGTCGGGTTTGCCAAAGGCCGGATTAAGATGAACAGGCCCGTACCGATGACCAATGGTGATGCCGCCAAACCCAAAATGCCACTGAGTTCCACAAGCCCGTACCGGCCGCTCGCGACGGCGGTGGCCATAGGCAAAGCTAGCAATAGTAGGACTGCAGTACTTGCCGCAGCAACAAGGACCGAGATCAGCGCAGCCCGAAAAACGATTGCGGGCAAGTCAAACAACCCGGCAACTCCCGAAATTACGACCGATGCTAAAGGCAGTAGCAAAAAGACGGCCGCTGCGACGATCCAGAATACATCTATCGTCGGCGCACCCCCATCCCAGCGGCGCAAGGCGCGATCGAGACCTGTTCCAAAACCGTCCCCGCGCGAAAACTTCAGCGCCACCAAAGCGGTCGCAGCTGTCAGGGCAAGTTGCAGGGCGGATAACAGGGCGGCGCGACCCAAGTCGAAATCGTAGGTAAAAGCCTGATAGATTGCCAGTTCGATTGTTGTAGCCCGTGGCCCTCCGCCCAAGGTCAGGGCGACGGCGAAGCTGGTCAGGCAGATGGCGAAGATTACCGCCAGAACCCCGGGCAGGGTCCGTTTGAGCATGGGCATCTCGATCAGTCGAAACATGGCCATGCCATTGCAGCCCAGTTGTGCGGCCAGGCGAAACCGTTCTGCAGGAATTTCCTGCCAGGCTTGCAACACAAGGCGTGTGGCCAGGGGTAGGTTGAAGAAAACATGCGCCAGTACGACCCCATGCAAGCCGTAGATGCGTATGGGCGGCAGGCCGAAAATGCCAAGGAAGTCCGAGATCCATCCCGACCGGCCAAAGACTTGCAGCAGACCCAGAATGGCAACGATGACCGGCAGGATGAAGGGCGCACCCAAAAGCGCAATTAAAGCCCGTCGGCCGGGGAACCTCCGACGTGCCAAAGCCCGCGCAACCGGCACGGCCAACACCACGCTGAACAATGCGGACAGCGTGGCCTGGGTCAGCGTGAAGCGCAGCGCAGCCCAGTCGGCGGGACTGAACCCGCCGCTGGTTTCAGCACGCAGTGCAACCGCCGCAAGAGTGCCCAGGATCAGCGCGGCGACCAGAGCTGCCGCACCGATACCGGGCCATGGGCTTACTGGCTGAGCGCGTTCTGCCATTCTGCCAGGGCCTGATCCCGCACGGCGGCGGCTTCATCGGGAGAGAACAGCAGCGACTTTGCCGGCACTGTCAGGGTGTCAAACCCTTTCGGCAAACCTTCTGCCGGCGTTACAGCCGGATACATCCAGTTGGTTGTTGGAATGATCTGCTGGAACGCGTCCGAGACCATGAACTGCAAAAACTGATCCGCCAGTTCGGCCTGATCCGTCGCGGCCAGTTTTGCGGCGACTTCAACCTGCAGGTAATTGCCTTCGTCAAAAGCAGACGCAGCCTTGCTGCCATCGTCCTCGGCAATCAGGTGATAGGCCGGAGATGTCGTGTAGCTGAGAACCATGTCCGACTCGCCCTCAAGGAACAGGCCGTACGCTTCGGACCAGCCTTTTGTGACCGTCACGATATTGTCGGAAAGACCAGCCCAGATTTCGGGTGCATCATCACCATACGCCGCTTTAACCCACATCAGCAGACCCAGACCGGGCGTGGACGAGCGAGGGTCCTGGATGATGATCTTGGTGTCGCTGTCCGCCAGCTCCCGGAAGTTCGCAGGCGCGGTCGCATCCGCTTTGTGAACGAAGGCGAAGTAGCCCCAGTCATACGGTGTGAACGTGTCATCGGTCCATTCGATCGGCAGCGCGAAGTCGGCAGAAACGGAATTGGGCGCAAACAGGCCGGTTTCCCGGGCCGCTGCAATCAGGTTGGTATCCAGACCAAGCACGACGTCGGCGTCAGAGTTTTCACCCTCAAGCCGGACACGCGACAAAAGTGCGGCACCATCTTCGACGCCCACGAGGTTCAGCTCGCAGTCGCAGGTTGCCTCAAAGGCTTCTTTGACCTGCGGGCCGGGGCCCCAATCGGATACAAAGCTGTCATAGGTGTAAACGGTTAGCTGAGGCTTGTCGGCGGCGATGGCCGTAGTTGCACTCAGAAGTCCCGCAGCAATTAGCAGATGTTTCATGTCATCCTCCATTGCGGCGAGAGGGCAAGGATGGATGAAACCGAAACCCTTCCCTCCGCCGGTTCTAGCCGGTTCAGGTTCTACGGGTTCGCTTGATAAGCATCTCAGCGCGGCAGGCCGTGCTCCCCGAGGTGAGGCCGTCACTAGGGGGGATTGGCTAGAAAGACAACCAAATTCGGTGCCTCAGCGCGGTGCGTGTCACATGCGGGCAAGTAAACCTGTCCGGAGTCGGACGCCCTTTGAACCTGTAATACGTTTGGTTCAAAGGGCCATAGGTCAGAAGTAACGCAGCCAAATATAGACGTTCGCGATCATCAGGGTGAGGATCATGATCGGGAATGCAATTTTGGCGAAGGCGATGAAGCCGATGGGCTGCTTGGCCTTTTCCGCAAAAGCAGCCACCGTAAGGTTGGCGCTTGCCCCCAACAGTGTACCGTTGCCGCCCAGACAGGCCCCAAGCGCCAGCGACCACCAAAGGGGTTCAATCGCGTCCTTGCCGCCGAACGTGTCTGCGGTGGACTCGATCAGAGGGATCATCGTTGCCACGAAAGGAATGTTGTCGAGGATTGCGGACAAAATGCCGGAGGCCCAAAAGATGAAGAACGCGGTCCACATCATGTCGCCTTGGGTCAGCTCCAGCACTTTCTCACCAAAGAATGCCAAGAGGCCAACATGTTCAACACCGGCAACAATGACGAACAGCCCACCGAAGAAAAAGATTGTGACCCATTCAACTTCACCAAAAATGTGGTGAACCGACTCGGATTGTTCTTCACCGCTTTGGTGGCCATAGGCCAGCAGCATCAACAGGCCAGCACCGGCCAACGCTGACGTACCGGGCTGAATGCCGTAGCTGTGCCCCAGCGTGAACCCCAGCAAAACCAGAGCCAATACGGCCAGAGACTTGATCATCAAGACAACATCAGTAACCGCTTCGGATTCGTTGAACCCCATAATCCGATCGCTGGCCGATTTCGGAATGCGGGCCAGTTCCTTGCGGTTCATAAGGTAAATAATGCCGGTCAGGACAACCAGACATATGGCCGAGATAGGCGCCAGGTTCACCACGAAATCGTTGAAGCTCAAACCTGCGGCCGAGCCAATGATGATGTTGGGCGGGTCACCGATCAGCGTCGCTGTTCCCCCCACGTTCGAGGCTAGGATCTCGGCAACAAAGAACGGGAACACACGCGTTTCCAGGGCTTCAGTGATCAGAAGCGTAATCGGGGCGATCAGCAAAACGGTCGTCACGTTGTCCAGCAGGGCCGAGAACACCGCCGTAATCAGCGTCAGCATGATCAGGATGCCGGTTGGATTGGCTTTCACCGCTTTTGCGGCCTTGATCGCTACGTATTGGAACAATCCGCATTTGCTGGTGATCCCCACGATGACCATCATGCCGATAAGCAGTGCCAGAGTGTTGGCGTCCACACCCGCCACGGCCTGTTCCTGATTGATGATGCCAAACAGGACCATCAGGGACGCGCCCAGCATCGTCAGAATGGCGCGGTTAACCTTTTCGGTGATCAGGACCGCATACACCAAAATCAGAATTCCGGTCGCGATCCAAAGCGGATCAATGCCCAATAGTTGTGGAACAGAGAGAGCGGCCTCTCCGTGTGACGTCGAATGCGTAGCCAAGGTTTTAGTCCGGTTTGTATAGGGTTAGCTGAGTGCGCGATCCAAAAGCGAGTTGGCGCTTACGGTGCCAACGAAACGGTTGGTTTCGGGCTCAACAAGGATCACGTGCCGTTTGAATTTGTAGATCAGGAAGATACCTTCCATCACCGGCGTATCAGGTGCAGCGACAGGGATGTTCGAGGGCCTCGACATGTTGTCGCGAACCTTTTCGGTCTTCAGCCGCTCCATCTGTTGTTCGAAATCATCCCGCGTCAGATTCATGAAGCTGAGCGAGTCGATCGCGACGCGCGACGCATCATCATTTAGACCGATTGTAGCCGCCTTCGGCAGAATCAGTTTCAGCAGCGTCGGGGCGGTAAAGACGCCAACATAAGTCCCGTCTTCAGCCACGACAGGCAGAAACCGTGCCCGGCTGCCCCTGATGATGTTGAAAGCCGTGGCGATGCTTTCATCCGGCAGAATGGTCTTTTGTACCTCAGGCGGCACCATCACGTCATAGCAGGTTAGGCCCATGCTTTTCCTCTGACTTCACGCGGCTATCGGGTGAAACGCCATCCAACAGCCACAGGGCACGCCCTATTTCGGCTTGTTAAAGCGTGTCAGGGCGAATCAAAATTTGTTGATGCGCACTGATTCCATTGCCGGGCGGAATTGACCAGCCCGGTAATGAAATTAAGTTGATATCCTGTCGTTATTGGCGACGTAGGCCAATTACGGAAGGTTGGTTTCAGCTTGGGTTTGCGTCAGTGGCGTTTTGTGCCTCAGCTTTCGTTTCCGAAATAACTGGGGCTGCCTTCGAGGCGAGGAAAGCCGTAGTCCCTCAAAGGCGCGGGTCAGCCGTAATTCGGTGCGCGTTTTTGCAGTTTGGCCGCAACGCTTTCGGCGAAATCCGGGGATTGTAGCTGCGCGGCAAAAATCTTGATTTCCGCGGCCATGTGTCCGGCCACTTCGTCACGCTGATTGCGGATCAGGGTCTTTGACTGTTTGAGCGCTACCGGGGATGAGGCTGCAATGGCTTTTGCGATCTCCTGGACTTCGTTCATCAACTCACCGTCGGCAAAGACGCGCGCGACCAACCCGTGGTTCAGGGCCTCGGATGCCGTCAGAACCCGCCCGGCCAGCAAGACGTCATTGGCGACAGCCATACCGAGAGACGCAGGCAGCAACATCGAAGAACCGGCCTCGGGCACCAGACCCAGTTGGACAAATGGAGCGCTGAATGTAGCGCTGTTCGCGGAATAGACCAGATCGCAGTGCAGCAGCATGGTCAGGCCAACACCAATTGCAGAACCGTTGACTGCGGCGATCAGGGGTTTCGGACAATCCCGGATCGCATTCAGGAACCGAATAATCGGATTTTCAGCGTCACCCGCCGGAAGACCGCCTGTCATAAAGTCCTGCAGGTCATTCCCGGCCGTGAACATATCGCCTTCACCAGTGATGACCAGCGCCCGGGCTTGATCGGTTTGACCGTATTCTTCGATGGCTTCAGCTATCGCGGTATACATGGCAAAAGTGATCGCGTTTTTCTTGTCTGTGCGAGAAATCGTGACTGTGGTGACGCGATCCTGAGTGCTGACGATGATATGTTCGCTCATGGCGTTATTCCTTGGATGTCCGGCGGAATTTGTGCCGCGTCGGCTGTGGGTTTCCTGCATGTGGGCAAGTTCGTATGCGGGCAAATAGCCTGCGTCAACAAATCAGGGCGGTTACCTCACGTCGCCGGGCGAGTGTGCCAGATTGATCCCCACTGCTGAATTCAGTGGTGCCTTAACTTTGCAGCGCAGCTACGACTTTTTTTACATCTGGAGGAGATCTACGTCTTTTTGCGTAAGCTATCCGGTAATCCTGCCGCAAAGGGATCGGCGACATGCTCATCCTGATGAGGGTCTCCGACTTTTAATCCATCGCCGTCATTTCTACTGAACAAGCGCCCTCAGGAATAGGCGCTTTCCGCCGGGCAATCCGTTTTTCGGTCAGTGCTTTTGAAATTCTTATGCTCCCCAAAAAGGCTATCCATTGATAAAGCCCTGTTTCAAGCCCTGCTCAGGATAACAGGAAAGGAGGGTCGAAGATGCGTGATGTCTTAAACTTGGATTTGTATCCATTGGACCAGCCGGGCAGCATGGCCTGGCACAGCCTGATCGAACGCTGCAAAGCCGATCTTTCTGAGAATGGACTATTTAACCTGCCTGGCTTTGTTCGCGACAGTGCGCTGGAATCGGCGGTGTCTGAGCTGCAACCGGTTTTTGCCGAAGAGGCTTTTGTCCACGCGCGGCGGCACAACATCTATTTCAGGACGTCTATCGAGGGCCTCGGCAGCGACCATCCGGCCCTGACCCAATTTGAGACGTCTAACAGAACGATTTGTGCCGATCAGTTGGGGCAGGCCATTGTGATCCGCCTCTACGATTGGCCGCCATTTGCGCAGTTTCTGGCTGCGGTCATGAAAAAGCCAAAGCTATTTGTGATGGATGATCCGCTGGCCCGCGTGAACGTCATGGCTTACTCAGCCGGGCAGGCCCTGAACTGGCATTTCGACAGGTCCGAATTCACCACAACGCTGCTGTTGCAAGCGCCGTCTGCGGGGGGTGAATTTGAGTACGAAAAAGACCTGCGTAGTGATGACAACCCGAATTACGATGGGGTGGCTGAATTGCTGGAAGGCCGGCGCAAGCCCACGCTCATGAAACTGCAGCCGGGGACTTTGAACATCTTCAAAGGCAAAAACACGGCGCACCGCGTCTCGCCTGTTCAAGGCGACCGCGACCGTATGATCGCCGTGTTTTCCTTTTATGATCGGCCAAACGTTCAGTTCACACACGAAGAACGCATCGGGTTTTACGGACGCGCGTCGTGAGCCGGGATTGCGCATGCCTGACCCGTAACTAGTGTCCGGATCGTTGATCCCGACACCGCTACAGCCTCTGACTGCGTCGTTCTGTTGGGAATTCTAGAAGAAATCTGGCTGAGTTTCCAAAAGGGCGAATGCCGCGAGCACCGAAACGAAAAAACCAAGTTTCCGAGAAACCTTTGTGCCCCCGGCGATGTTCAGCCCGCTCTGGATTTCCATGCCAAAACGGGCTGCCCTGTCAGGTCATAGGCATTCCGCCAATGTTTTTGCGATGTTCCGGATCATTTGCGGGTACAGCTTAGCCCCGGGTTCAAGATCAGAACCTAGTGGATCTATCACACCGGTATTCGCTTCGGTTCCGTCCAAGACAGTGGCGACGATGCCTGGGTTGAATTGCGGCTCTGACAGAACACAATTGATCCCTTCTTCGCGAATGCGCCCCTGAATCTCAGAAATCCGCGCCGGGCTTGGATCTGACGCGTCACTAAGCGAAATCGCACCCGACGCGGGGAAGTCGAAGGCGTTCTCGAAATACTGATAAGCATCGTGGAAAACGATGAAGTTACTGCCGCGTACAGGTTCCAGAGTTGCACTCACTTCAGCGGAGAGGGATGCCATCTCTTCGCGGGCAGCCGCCGCGTTTGCGAAATATGCACCCGCATTGTCCGGGTCCGCTGCGGAAAGCTGCGCGGCAATCACGTTCAGCCAGGTGTCGGCGTTTTTGGGCGAAAGCCAGGTATGCGGATCATGATCGCCATGCGCGTGGTCATGGTGGTCGTCGTGTTCTGCATGATCCTCGTGATCGTGGTCTTCGCCCTCGGCATGCTCTTCGTGGTCATGATCGTCATGGTCTTTGTCGTCGGCATGATCCTCGTGACCATGATCGTCATGGTCCTCCTCTTCAGCGTGATCTTCATCGCCATGATCATGCGCTTCAAACAGCGCGTCCTCGCGGAAATCCAGTAGGACGGTGCCATCCGCTTCGAGCAGGGGGGTGACTGTCGCTCCGTTGGCCAGGTTCTCGACTGCGCCTTCCATCCATGGGGTCAGGTCCTCGCCCATCCAGAATACCAAATCCGCATTCTGCAGGGCAGCCGCCTCGGAAGGGCGGAGGTTGTATTCATGCGGGGACGCGCCGGCTTGTACGATCAGGTTCGGTGCGCCAACACCTTCCATCACGCGCGCCACCAATGAGTGCACCGGAGCAATATCAACGGCAACATTTGGGACATCGGCCATCGCTGTGCCCCCCATCAACGCAGCCGTGACCGAAACAGGAAGAAGCTTTCTGGACATCAAACCCTCTATGTGATTTTATAACGTTGCGAGTGGCATATATGATATGGAATAACATGACAAGTGAGATGAGACCTGCACCTGCTGAAGACTCCGCCCTTGTCGGATTCCAAAAGCACGACCACGCGCACTGCGTCGAAAGTAGCCTGACCGTTGCCGAGACCCGGTGCAAAGAAGAAGGTCTGCGGCTGACTCCCGTGCGGCGCAAGGTTTTGGAGATGCTGCTGCAGGAACATCGGGCCTTGGGTGCCTATACAATTCTTGATCGATTGCGCGACGAAGGCTTCGGATCGCAGCCACCAGTGGCTTACCGCGCCCTCGATTTTCTTGTCGAGAACGGGTTTGTCCACAAAATCGAACGGTTGAACGCATTTGTCGCCTGCGCGCATCCCGGGGCAACGCATTCCCCGGCCTTCATGATTTGCAGGAAATGTGATGCTGTGGCCGAAACACATTCAACACCCGCGAAGGGAGAGCTGGGCGCAGCCGCGCGGGCAGTGGGTTTCGAGATCGAGCGGACCGTTGTAGAAGCCGAAGGCGTTTGCCCCGACTGCACCGAAAAGGCGTAGAAATGAACCTGATTTCCGTAGAAGACCTCAGCGTTAGCTATGGGGCCAATACCGTGTTACGGCACATCAACATGGGGGTCGAACCTGGTGAAATTGTGACCATCGTCGGCCCTAACGGTTCGGGTAAGACAAGCCTGCTGCGCGCCATAATCGGTGCAATCAAACCGTCTGCCGGGCAGGTAAAGCGAAAGCTGGGGCTGAGAATTGGCTACGTTCCGCAAAAGCTGCATATCGACCCGACCCTGCCGATCACCGTCGAACGGTTCATGCGGCTGACCCATCGCGCGTCAAAGAAGGATTGCGCGGCTGCGTTGGAAACAGCTGGTGTGCCCGATCTGCTCAAGCGCCAGATGTCACAGCTTTCGGGCGGACAATTCCAGCGCGTGCTGCTGGCGCGCGCCTTGATCAACCGGCCCGAAATCCTGTTGCTGGATGAGGCCACGCAAGGGTTGGATCAGCCCGGGTCGGCTGCGTTCTATCGCCAGATCGAAGACGTGCGTCAGGAAACAGGGTGCGCTATCATCATGATAAGCCACGAGCTCCACGTGGTGATGAGCGCTTCGGACCGGGTGATCTGCCTGAACGGCCATGTCTGTTGCGAGGGCTCACCTGCGGTGGTGGCCTCGGCCCCCGAATACCGCGCGTTGTTCGGAACCGGAACAGGTGGAGCGCTTGCCCTTTACCGCCATGATCATGATCACAACCACGATCATCATCATAATCATGGAAAAGACTCACAGGAAGCCGCAGAATAATGCTTGATGATTTCATGACCCGGGCCACACTGGCCGGAGTGGGCGTGGCCTTTGCTGCGGCGCCGTTGGGGTGTTTTGTGGTGTGGCGCCGTATGGCCTATTTCGGCGATGCCACAGCGCACGCAGCCATTCTTGGCGTGGCCTTGTCGCTAACGTTTCAGATGTCGGTTTTTACAGGTGCGCTGGCCGTCGCCTTGTTGATGGCGCTGACCGTGACGCTGTTGGCAGGTCGTGGGTACGCAATGGATACGTTGCTGGGTGTCATGGCACATTCCGCTTTGGCATTTGGTCTTGTGGCGGTTTCATTCCTCTCCGGTGTCCGGATTGATTTGATGGCCTATCTGTTTGGCGACATTCTGGCCGTTTCCCGTTCGGATCTGGCCGTCATCTGGGGCGGCGCTGCACTGGTCGTAATTTTGATTGCCTGGCGTTGGTCCCAGCTGTTGACGGCGACGTTGAACGAGGAACTGGCCTATGCCAGCGGGTTCGACCCCAAGCGCGAACAACTGGTTTTGACGCTTGCACTGGCCATCACGGTGGCAGTCGCCATCAAAGTTGTGGGTGTTCTGTTGATAGCGGCGATGCTCATCATACCAGCCGCTGCGGCGCGCAATCTGGCGCGGTCACCGGAAACGATGGCCCTGATTGCAGCGGCAATTGGGGCGACGTCTGCTGTGGCTGGGTTGAGGGCGGCTTATGTCTTCGACACGCCGGCCGGGCCCTCGATTGTCTGTGTCGCCGCCATTTTGTTTGCCTGTTTCAGCTTGCTTGGTTGGCAGCGTCATACCAACTCCTGACAGTCGCCGAAGAACTGCAGCTTATGTAATCGGGGCGTAGAAGTGCCACTTGCCTTCGCTGTTGATCAAAGAGTGTCGAAAAGACGCCCAAGTAACGTTTCGTGACGCGGTAGATTCAGCGCTTTCAGCAATCCATAGACCATCGCTTGATTGGAGGTAATGACGGGTTTGTTCAGCGCAGCCTCAATCCGTTCAATCACCTCGACCGAGCGCATGTCTGTGCAGCTTAGGACGATTGCCTGCGCGTCCGGGTGATCAGCTCTGCACGCCAAGTCGAACACCTCGCCCGGGGTCAGTTCACCTTGCCCATAGTTGCCAAGTTCGCGGCCGACATCGACACATTTGACAGTCTTAATGCCATTGCGGAGCATGAAGTCCATCGCCTGTTCATTGATCTCGCCCAAATAGGGCGATGAAAAACCGACCTTTGTTGCGCCGACTGCTTTGATCCCAGCGATCAACGCCCCTGCAGCGGTCAGCGAAACTGCACCCGAGCCCGCCTTGATCTGCTGGGCCAGCTCTGCATCAAAGGACGGTCCGTGGGTCAGCGTCGCCGAGGTGCAGCCATACAATACCACATCGGGGCGTATGCCCGAGATCATCCGCAGGTCGTGAGTGATATCCGATGCACCCAACCCCGCCATCTGATCCGAGCCGGGGATTTCA
Organism: Ruegeria sp. CDSC002; assembly: GCF_059610905.1. Taxonomy (NCBI): domain Bacteria; kingdom Pseudomonadati; phylum Pseudomonadota; class Alphaproteobacteria; order Rhodobacterales; family Roseobacteraceae; genus Ruegeria; species Ruegeria sp. CDSC002. The sequence goes on along the minus strand of NZ_JBXWOM010000005.1, from coordinate 352,838 downwards.
TCCACGTCATACCCGCCCATACGTTGAAAATGGACTGTGGTGTTGGGCGGCCTCAACAACTCCATATCCGGTTCGAGGTTGGTGTTGGTGAAAGGTACCAGAACACCGATTTTGGCTGCGGTTCGTGTTTCGGTCACTTCAATGCTCCCTTCAGGGCGGTCAGGGACCGATCCATGATCGGCGTCTCGCAGATTGTGGCGCGCAAGCAGTGGGTTAAGCCGTATCCTCCCATGCCGCGCATTAGTAGGTCGTCCGCCCGCAGCGCCGCGTCTGCCCGTTGCGCATCCTGCGTTGAGGCAAAGCGCAATAGCACAAAGTTTGTGTGGCTTTGAGGAATGATTAGGCCCAACGCACGACATTCCACGGCAAATCGTTCACGGATTTCAGTCGTGCGGGCAACCACATTTTGCATATGCGCCTGATCGCGGATCGCTGCAACTGCCGCCGCCTGTGAAGCGATGGAAATATTGTTTGGATTAAGCAATTTGCGCAGTTCAGCCGCAATCTCGGGCGGGAAGTACCCCCATCCTGCACGCGCTCCCGCCAGGCCATAGGCCTTGGAAAAGGTGCGCATGATCACGGTGTCCCCTCGATCGCTCAGCGCGAAGATATCGGCCGGATCATGTTTGTGATCGGAAAATTCTGCATAAGCCTGATCGACGACGAGTAGAACATCCGCGGGCAGTTCCCCGCGCAGACGAAGGATCTCGGAATTGGGGATTAGGGTGCCGGTCGGGTTGCCAGGGTTGCAGACAAAGATGATCCGCGTTTCATGTGTGACCGCGGCGATGATATCGTCGACGGATACGGTCAGATCCACTTCACGCGCCTTGACGTAATCGGCCTGAACCTGAGCGGCTGCTGAGGCGACAAACGCATATCCGTAATCCGTGCCAAGGACCCGATCACCGCGCCCGGCATAGGCGCGGATCAAACAGCCGATCAGCTCCATCGAGCCTGCTCCGCACAGCACCCGTGCCGGATCGAGTCCATGCACATCTGCAATTGCTGTGCGCAGTTCCAACCATTCCGGATCAGGATACAATTGCAGATCGGCCATTGCGTCACGACCCGCCTTGATGGCAGCGGGGCTTGCGGGAAAGGCGCTTTCGTTCTGGGCCAACGAGATAGTGTTTTCGCCGCCGAGGTCGGCCAGCGCATAGGCCGCCATTGCACTTATGTGGGGAACCGGGCGGATCATGATGCGCCCCCGTAGGATTTTGCGCCTTCTGCGCTGATCAGACCGCGCTTGAGGTCTAGGGAGATTGCCTGTGGGTCTCGCGCGGCCGGGTCGCCAAAACCACCGCCCCCAGGAGTTTCAAAGATCAGGTAGTCGTCAGCTTCAACGCGCAGTTCTCCTTTGCCCGGGATATCATTTTCGCCACCAAGGAAACGAATACGACCGGGTGCACCGGGTTTTCCACCCATGCGTCCGAGGGCGGGGAATTTGAGGCGCTCAACCGACAGGAACACCAGAAAGGGTGCACTGTTCGCAGAGGTCATCTCGATCCGTTGGCCGAGACCGCCGCGATACTTGCCTGCACCTCCTGAATCCTGGCGTAGTTCGCGTTTCCAGATTGTGACCGGGGCCACGCTTTCCGTGATCTCGACCTGAGATCCGAACACGCCCGAGGGGTAGGCTGTGGCAGACAAGCCATCCGCGTGTGGCCGGGCACCGGTGCCGCCATTATGTACAGGTTCAACCGCGAATTCCCGACCTCCATCACGCGCCACTTCGGGTGCGTGCCGCATCGGCAGATCGAACATGCAAGATGCGCCCTCGGCGGGGACCTGATCTGGCAGGGCCTGATGCAGGCATCCAAGCACCAGATCTGGTGTTACCTGTCCTAGTGTGTGTCTCATTGCTACCGGGGCGGGGCGTTGTGCATTGAGGATGCAGCCTTTTGGCCCGTCCACTGTGAACGGCTCCAGCGATCCGGCGTTGTTGGGGATGTCGGATCCGACGATGCAGCGTAGGGCGAAGACGGTATAGGCGGTCGCATAGTTCAGCGGCACATTGATGCCCTTGCCCGAACAGCCCGACGTTCCCGTGAAATCCACATGCATGCCCGTTTTGCTGACCGTTAGGGTGGCGTGCAGCTCCAGTTCTTTTTCATAACCGTCCATCCTCAGAACGTTTATATAGGTGCCTGTGGGCACTTCAGCGATGGCTTCAAGCGTGCCGCGGCGCGAGGTGTCGATGATGTAGCTGCCCAGTAGATCCAGATCGTCGATCCCGAACTCATCCATCATATCGAGCAGGCGGTTCACGCCCGCTTCGCAGCAAGCGACCAGTGCATATATGTCGCCCTCATTAGCAATAGGCTCGCGGCTGTTGGCGCGGACAATGTCCAAAAGCAAGGCGTTCGGGACGCCTTGTTCGATCAGTTTGCAGGGTGGGATCAGCAGACCCTCATCATAGATATCCGACCCTTCGGGGCCCATTCCAAGGCCGCCCAGATCCACAAGATGCGAAGTGCATGAAGTAAAGCCGACGACTTTGCCGTTTTTGAAGGCAGGCATCATCAGCAGAAAGTCGTTGAGGTGTCCCGAAGCCAGCCACGGGTCATTGGTCATGTAGATATCACCGGGCCTCATGTCCTGAACAGGGAAATGACCGCGAAGATGCATTACGGCTTCGGCCATCGTGTTGATGTGCCCGGGCGTTCCGGTGACCGCCTGTGCCAGCATCCGACCCTCGGCGTCAAAAATCCCGGCAGAAATGTCGCCGCATTCGCGTACAATGGGTGAGAATGCGGCGCGGATCAGGGTCTGACCTTGTTCTTCAACCACCGCAAGCAGGCGGTTCCACATGACTTGCAGGCGAGCGGGGGAAAGATCGGTAGGCATCATACACCTCCTTTCTGATCTTGGATAAGGATGAGGTTTCCAATGGCATCCACATGCGCCGAGAAATCAGCAGAGACCAAGGTCGTCGTCTGCGGTTCCGTGATCAGCGCCGGGCCGCAAACCCGGTCGCCGGGGTTCAGGCTGTCACGTGGCACAAAACCAGCCTGCTTTATCTGACCATCTACATCGCAGGTGATGGGGCGGGTTTGGGCCGATGTGATAGTTGTCAGAACTGGCGTTTCCGGCAAATCTGGAACATCCGCATCTGGGGTTGCGACGCGGACAGCCCAGTTCAGGATCTCGATTTGCATTCCGGGCACGGGACGCGAGAATTGTTTACGGTATTCCGCCTCGAAAGCATCGGTCAGCGGTTTTATGTCTTCGAATGTTAGGTCGCGATCGGGCAGGGCAATCTCGATCTCGTGGCCCTGACCGTTGTAGCGCATGAAGGCCATGCGTTGTGTTTGAGTGGGTGCGTCACCGGCGCCTTGGGCAACCACGCGGCTTGCCCCGTCGATCATGTCGGAGAACAGGGTGTTGACCCGTTCCAGATCCAGGGATTCAAGTAGAGAGTAGCGTGATCTGACGATCTCAAAACTGACCGGAGCAAACAGAAAACCGACCGCGGATCCGACGCCCGGATTGGGCGGGATCACAACGCGACGGACCCCGGCGGATCGGGCCACACGGCTTGCGTGCAGGGGGCCGTTGCCGCCAAAGGCGATCATCGTACGGGAACCAAGGTCCTTGCCTGATTCCACTGCATGCATCCGGCCCGCGCTGGCCATACTTTCATCGACGATGCGACTGACGCCGTCGGCGGCCGTTGTGCCGTTCGTGTTCAGACACGCGGCGATGACCCGGTTCAGCGCAGCTTCAGATGCTTCGGGGTCGATCTTGATAAACCCTTCGGCAAATGTGTCCGGCACGATATAGCCCAGAGAGATGTCGCTGTCAGTCACGGTTGGCTCGGTACCGCCCCGCCCAAAGGCCGCCGGACCGGGTTCTGATCCGGCCGATTTTGGACCCACAGTCAACCGTCCCAGACGGTCGACCCCGGCGATTGAGCCGCCGCCTGCGCCGATCTCGATCATTTCGACCACAGGGATACGCACAGGCATGCCCGACCCCTTGATGAACCGCGCGGCCCGCGCGATTTCGAATTGGCGCGAGGTTTGAGGCCGCGCATTGTCAATCAGGCAGAGCTTCGCAGTCGTCCCGCCCATGTCGAAAGATAGAACCTCGTCAATCCCGGCCCGCGCTGCGATCCGTGCGGCCAAAATTGCTCCGCCCGCCGGCCCGCTTTCGACCAGCCGGATCGGAAATCGTGAGGCCGTCTGAACGGTGCACATTCCGCCACTGGCCGTCATCATCAGGATCGGACAGGTCACGCCTTCTGTCTGGAACCGTGAGGCAAAGCGCGCCAGATAGCTTTCCATTAGCGGCTGGATGTAGGCATTGGCGACCGTGGTACAAAGCCGGTCGAACTCGCGCGCCTCGGGGCTGACATCAGAGGAAATTGAAACTGTCAGGCTGGGGCGTTTTTCCGCGAGAATTTCGCGCAACCTGCGTTCGTGCGACGGGTTGGCGTAGGCATGCATCAAACAGATTGCGACCGCTTCCGCGCCGGTGGCATCCAGCTCGGCCAACAGCGCGTCTATCGAACCAGTATCCAGCGGGATCAGCACATCCCCTCCGGCATCCATCCGTTCGCGAATGGTCAGCGCCCGTTCGCGTTGGACCAGCAGGTCCGGCTTTTCCAGGTTGATGTCATACTGCGCATATCGCCGCTCATACGCGATTTCCAGAATGTCGCGAAAACCTTCGGTCGTCACGGTCGCCACAACAGCGCCTCGACGTTCGATCAATGCATTGGTCGCCAGTGTCGTTCCGTGGATGAAACCTGTCACCTCATTCAACGACCGGCCGGACTCCGCCATGACACGTCTTGCGCCCTCCATCGCGCCATCTGCGGGATTTTTGTGCGTCGTGAGCGTCTTGGTCGAAGCCAAAATGGTCTCATCGTCCGAGACGAGTACCGTATCGGTAAAGGTGCCGCCGATATCAATGGCTAGGCGTAAGGTTTGAGATGTCATGAGAGTGTCCGAATTGTCCGTTGTCTGGGCAGAAGGCAATGGGCGCAGAGCGCCAGCCATCATCCACTCACGACAAGGTCACAACCGGTTGCGCGGCGATCCAGAGGGTTAGGACTACAGAGCGTTGTCATATACTCAGTTTGACACGCCCAAGACGTGTCGCAAGTTGGTTTGCGACCAAATCGCCCGGAAGCGACAGAGATGTGCGACTTGATTGCCTAAGCGTTTGTGCATCAAACACCCAGAGTGGTTGATGGTTCGCTCAGGATTTCTTGGAGGGAGCAGCCCTGACCAAAACCCCATCCATGATAAGCGCCTTCAGACTGGTCCGGATCTCGCTTTCCGGGAACTTCCCGATGCTCCAATGCCGGAGAGACCAGACATTACAAAGGAAATACAGATAATTGGCCATCAGCTCTGTGTTCATGGGGCGGAACACTTTCTGCTCGACCCCTTTGTCCAGAATGCCTTTCCAGCGGCCCATGAATTCACGCTCCATATCAAATACACGCGCACGGTTCTCGGCAGACATGGACCGTGTTTCCGAATAGACCAGATTGATGTAGCGGCGGTTTTCACCAATGTAGTCGATGTACCGGTCAACCGCTTTTTCAAGGTTTTGATCGGCGGGGCCGGTGAACAGCTCTCCGGTATCGAAAAAGTCGATGATGTCCTGCATGCACATCGTGGTGATCAGGTGAAGTATGTCATCCTTGTCCTTGATGTACTTGTACATCAGCGGAACCGACAGCCCAGATGTTTTGGCAATCTCGCGCATCGATGCATTGCCGAACCCATGCTTGGCGATCACCTTGCACGCGCCCTCAAAGATCTGCCGCCGCCGTTCCTCGGCGGTGTCGGACAGGGCGCGGCGCGGCTTTTCAGCCTGAGTGGATTTTGGCGTTTCCGCCAGTTGTGCTTCGACTGAGAACGTGCAGGTCACTTCCATCAGCGTGGCAGCTTCACCGGGATTGTGCCCGGCCTGAACGATCGAGACACGGTAGGAGGTCAGCAGCGAATCTTCTGGCGACATGCGTATGGCCTGGGCCTCGATTTGCCCCTGTCCCGCAGTTGCCAGATTCGTGGCCGACGTGTTGACCAGTGTTGGTTGCAAAGTGTCGCCGAGACGTCTGAGTTCCTCGCGCGCAGCATCAATCGCCAGCGCAACGCACACGCCATCTAGCTGCGATTTATTAATAAATTCATCAACTTGCGCAGCGGAATACAAAAACACGCGGCTTGCCTCCATAGGACCCTACCTGAGGGCAACATGTTGAAATCCCTATCTCTTGTCCAGTTGGAAATCGTCGCAGTGTCGTTGCGACGTAGGGAAAAACAATTCGGGGCTTGACGAAATTGCCGGCTGTATGGGAATGTTAGTGAACGTTCAATCACTCGCCAGGGGACGCCTGCATGAAGTTCAAGATTCTCGCCATTCCATTCGCACGCCAGCATGGCGAGGACACTCAGCTTGCTGGACGTGACCCTGCGCGGTTCAACAAGATGATGCACACGATGCGTGATCAGATGGTCCTTGCCGAAGAGCTGGGCTATGACGGCTTCTGCCTGACTGAGCACCACATGCAGGTCGAAGGCGTTGAATGCACCACGAACCCGCTGTTCTGGAACATGTACATCGCCCAGCACACCAAGAACTTCAAAGTTGGTCAGTTGGGGATGAACCTGACCGCGATGAACCCGATCAAGACTGCCGAAGACATCGCCATGCTGGACCACATGACCGGCGGCCGCGTCTTCGCAGGGTTCTCGCGCGGGAACACGCCGCGCTGGACAGCGACCATGGGGCAGCACCTGGACATCACCTCGGCTGAATCCGACAAGTCCGAGGCCGACCAGCGTAACCGTCGCGCGCTGTACGAAAACTGGCGTCTGATCAAATCGCTGTGGACCGATGACCTGACCGAACATCAGGGCGAGTTCTGGAGCTTCCCGTCGAATGTCGAGTGGGAGTTCAATCCGACCAAACTCTGGGGCGGTTACAGCCCGGTTGATAGCAACAAGATCCTGCGCAAATCGGGCATCGTTCCCCGGCCGCTGCAAAAGCCGCACCCAAAAGTATATGCGCCGTTCTCATATTCGATGGAAACTGCCAAGTTTTGGGCGTCGGAAGGGGCCAAGATGGTATCCTTCGTAACCGCCGAAAAAGAAGAATTCATGCCGGTGATCCTTGAGAACTGTCTGAAGGCTGCGCATGAAAAAGGGCTGCCTCAAACCACCAATAACGACGTTCTGGCTCTGGGTGCGCATCTGATGATGGGCAAGACACCGGCCAAGACCAAACAGTACCGCGAAATGTTCGACAACCTGTGGTTCTCGGCCTACGACGCGCCGCCCTATCACGTCCCATTGGGCCGCGTCTGGGACGGCTCGCGTCAACAGGTTCTGGATCAGGTTGGTGAACTGGCCGAGCGCTATCAGATCGACGAATTCTTTGTGTGGCACCACGTGAACTACTTTGGCGACGAGATAGAGCAGGAAGCCCTGATCGAATTTGCCGAAGGCGTCATCAAGCCTCTGAACGGATAAGGGGAAGACCGTGTTCGATCTGCATGAAGTTTACCAGCTGTCGCCCATCGAAGAAATCATTACGGATTGCGAACAAGGCCGTATGGTAATTCTTGTCGACGATGAAAACCGCGAAAACGAGGGCGATCTGGTGATTCCAGCCGCCTGCACGGAAGCGACCGCGGTAAACTTCATGGCACGCTTTGGTCGGGGTTTGATCTGCATGGCCATTCCGCCCGAGCGGGCCGAGCAGTTCAGCCTTGGCCCCATGACAGCGTTGAACACGGATCCACATCATACCGCGTTCACCATTTCGGTGGATGCGAAAGAAGGCACGACCACCGGCATTTCCGCCAGCGACCGGGCGCAGACCATTGCGCTATTGGCGTCCGACAGCGGCTCTTCGGCAGATCTGGTTTCGCCCGGGCATCTGTTCCCATTGGTGGCGAAACCGCACGGCGTTCTGGAACGCGAAGGCCACACTGAAGCCGCAGTTGATCTGGCCCGCCTGTCCGGGCAGGGGGATTCCGGTGTGATCTGCGAGATCATGAATGACGACGGTGAAATGGCGCGCCTGCCGGATCTGCTGGAATTTGGGGCCCGGCACGGCCTTAAGGTCGGCACGATTGAAGACCTCAAACGGTACCGCCAGGACCTGCTTGCCGACAAGGCCGCCTGATCGCCAACACCACCTGCGTTTCAAGACACTCATGACCGAGGATATCCAATGACCGCATTTGCCGAGATCGAAACCCTGATGCTGGCGTATATCGAAAACCTGCATGACGGAGACATCAGCAAGACCGACCAGATGTTTCTGCCGGAATGTGATCTTTGCTGCGCCAACGAGGATGGCAGTTATATCCACATGACGCTGGAGAAATACAAAGAAATCATCGGCGGTCGCGAAAGCCCGAAATCCAAGGGCTATCCTGTCTACGGGCACACAATCTCGATCGATCAATCAGGGCCGAATACAGCCTTTGTCAAGATCGACTGCGCCGTGCAGCCGCGATACTTCATCGACTACCTGTCGCTGGTCCGCACCGGCGAGGGCTGGAAGATTGCGGCCAAGGTCTATTACGTCCAGCGCACCGAAGACTGATCCCCTTTATCTGATCGAGTCCCCGAATGACCGCCCCATATTCCCAACTTTCGGCGCGTGCCATGGTGCAGGCCTTTGCCCGGCTGGAGCTGTCTCCGATCGACGTCACGCAGGCAGCGCTGGCCCGCATTGAGTCGGTTAATCCTAGGATCAATGCGATTTACCACGTGGATGCCGAGGGCGCGCTTGAAGCAGCCCGGGCGTCTGAGAAACGTTGGCACGACAACATACCAATGGGGCCGCTGGATGGCGTGCCGACAACAGTCAAGGACGCAATGGATTGCATCGGTATGCCCGCCTATCGCGGCTCGGCGGCGGGTGAGGTATCGGTCAGCACAACCGATCATCCCACGGTCGCACGCATGCGTGAGGCGGGTTCGGTGATCCTGGGCAAGAATACCATGTGCGATTATGGCATTCTTGCAGGCGGAGTGAGCTCAAAGCATGGGGTTACCCGTAATCCATGGGATGTATCGCGCACGACAGGCGCATCATCTTCGGGCGCGTCGGCCAGTGTTGCCGCCGGGATCGAGCCGGTTTCGATTGGGACCGACATCGTGGGATCCATTCGTCTGCCGGCCTCGTATTGCGGCCTGGCCGGGCTGAAGCCCAGCCAGGGGCGAGTGCCCTATTACGTCTGCAACAGCCCGGCGATCACGGCGGGGCCGTTGGCCCGCAATTTTGGCGACGTCGCGCTGCATATGAACGTTCTGACCGGAGAGGATACGCGCGATTTCGCGGCTTTGGCACGGGACGGTGTGAACTATGTTTCGCGCCTGACGCGCGGCGACCGCAAAGGCATGTCGGTTCTGGTTATCCCCGAGCTGGGCTTGGGCGAACCGGTGGCGGAAGATGTTCAGGCAGCGCTGGAACGGACGGCACAGGTTTTGCGGGATATGGGCGTTCAGGTCACCTATCTTGAAACCGCACCGTTCAGTCGAACGGACTGGGGTCCCGCCGAGGCGTTCTACAAAATACGTACCCTGTCCGAACTGATGCGCCAACCCGAGGCCGAACAGGCGAAAACGCCCTATATTCGCGACTGGACCAATGATGCACGCGCATTGTCCGCTGTTGAGCATCAGCGGAATTTCGACCACACGCAGGTGTTGCGCGAACGTGCGTTGGCGCTGATTGACGGCCATGATTTTGTCTTGCTGCCATCGACACCGAACACCGCCTTTGCTGCCGACCTGCCGGGGTCTGACCCCGATAAGCCGTTCGAAAGTTGGGCCAATACCTTCCTGTTCAACCTCACTGAGCAACCGGCATCCAGCATTCCGGTCGGACTAGACCGCAACGGGTTGCCGATCGGTATTCAACTGGTCGGACGCCGCTTTGACGATCTGGGCGTTTTGCAAATGTCGTGGCGGATCGAACTGGACATCGGAGAAATGCCGCCTGCGCCTCTGTGACGGGCGCAGATGCAGAAAAACACATTAAGAGGCAAAAAATGAGCGCAGAAAAAACGACGATTCCCGGTCAGATCATGACGATGCCACTGACGGTGACTAGCATTTTCCGTCATGGCATGCGTGCGCACCCCGAGGCGGAGATTGTCTGGCGCAACTCGGACATGACGATTGTTCGCTACAGCTTTGCGGATATGGGGCGACGCACCCAGCAACTGGCCCACGCTTTGACCGAACTGGGTATGGGGCCGGGTGACCGCGTCGCGACGCTGGCCTGGAACAACAATCGGCATCTGGAACTCTATTATGCATTGGCTTGCATCGGTGCGATTTGCCACACGATCAATCCGCGCCTGCATCCCGATCAGATCGCGTTTATTATCAACGACGCCGAAGATACGCATATGTTCTTCGACACGACTTTTGCACCGCTGATCGATGCTGTCTCGGCCCGCTGCCCCAGCGTTCAGGCCTGGTTCAGCCTGACTGGCCCGGATCAGGTGCCGCAGATGAAGACCCTGGTCCGTGACTACGAATCCCTGATCGCGGGCAAGCCCGAGGTTTATGACTGGCCCGAACTGGATGAGAACGCGGCCATGGCGCTGTGTTACACATCTGGCACAACAGGCAATCCCAAAGGCGTTTTGTATTCCCATCGTGGGACCGTGCTGCACGCCATGGGCGTGTCCGGCGGCGACTGGCTTGCACTCAGTTCGCGTGATGCCACTTTGCCCGTGGTGCCGATGTTCCACGCCTGTGCCTGGGGTATTCCCTATGCGGCCCTGATGAACGGCACCAAACTGGTCATGCCCGGACCAGGCATGGATCCGGCCCCGCTGCGCGAACTTATGGACGACGAAGAGGTCACGATGATCTCGGGTGTGCCGACTGTCTGGCTGGGCTTGTTCGAATATCTGGATCAGCAGGGCGCCACGCTAAAAACAGTCAAACGCGCGATGATGGGAGGTTCAGCGGCACCTCTGTCACTGATCGAGCAGATCGAAAAAGGCCACGGTATCGACGTGGTGCATGGCTGGGGCATGACCGAGCTGAGCCCGGTCGGGACGCTTTCGGTGCCCAAATGGGGCGAGGATAAACTGCCAATCGACGACCGCCTTGCGCTGAAAACCAAACAGGGCCGTGCGCTTTATGGGGTCGAGATGCGCATCGTTAATGACGAAGGTGAGTTGTTGCCGCATGACGGCGTCGCCTCTGGCATGTTGCAGGTTCGCGGTCACTGGGTTGCTGAAAGCTATTGGGGCGGGGCCGGTGCTGATGCCTTTACCGAGGACGGTTGGTTCATCACCGGAGATGTCGCGGCGATCGACCCGAAAGGCTATCTGCGCCTGACCGACCGAACCAAGGATGTCGTCAAATCGGGCGGCGAGTGGATTTCCTCGATCGATCTGGAGAACATCGCCATGAGCCACCCGGATATTCTGGAGGCTGCCTGTATCGCCGCCAAACACCGTAAATGGGATGAACGCCCGTTGATCGTTGCTGTCAAGCGTGAGGGATCGGATGTCAGCCGCGAGGACATTCTGGCGCTGTATGACGGCCAGATCGCCAAATGGTGGACGCCCGACGACGTGGTGTTCCACGCCGAGCTTCCGCACACCGCGACCGGCAAAATTTCAAAGCTGCATCTGCGTGAGCAATACGCCGACTACAAGCTGCCCACTGACATTTAATATTTCCTTCAAGGATCAATCTAATGCGTTCTGCTGTAATCGTCTCGACCGCCCGTACTGCAATTGGCAAAGCCTTTCGTGGTGCTTTCAACGACACTCACCCCGCCGTTTATGGTGGCCATGCCGTCGCCGAGGCGGTCAAACGCGCCGGTGTTGACCCGTCTGAAATTGAGGACGTGATCATCGGCAATGCCGTCCCCGAAGGTGCAAACGGCGGAAATCTGGGTCGTCAGGTCGCCATGCGCGCCGGTCTGCCCGTGACCGCATCGGGTCAAACCATCAACCGGTTCTGCTCCTCGGGTCTTGAGGCGCTGACACGCGCCTGCTCGCGGGTCATGGTCGATGGCTGCGATGTGGTTGTCGGTGGCGGTGCCGAAAGCATCTCGCTGGTGATGGGTCGCGATAACACCTATCGCCTGAAAGAGGACTGGATCGCGCAGAACATTCGTGGGTTCTACGATCCGATGATCTCGACCGCCGATACTGTAGCCGAACGCTATGGCATCACCCGCGAGGCGCAGGATGCATTTGCCCTCCAATCGCAGCAGCGCACCGCCGCGGCGCAGGCTGCGGGCAAGTTCGATGACGAGATCGTGCCAATCACGGTCACCAAGGCAAACAAGAACAAGGAAACCGGCGAGATCACCTATGAAGAGGTCACGCTGACGCAGGACGAGTGCAACCGCCCTTCGACCACGCTGGAAAGCCTGCAGGGTCTTACCCCAGTGATGGGTGAGGACAAGTGGATCACCGCCGGCAACGCCTCGCAATTGTCCGATGGTGGCTCGGCCCAGGTCGTGATGGAAGAGAAGCTGGCCGAAAAGCGCGGGCTCGAGCCGCTGGGTCGCTATATGGGCTATGTCGTCGCGGGCTGCGAACCCGATGAGATGGGTATCGGCCCGGTGTTTGCAGTGCCGAAATTGTTGGAACGCAATGGCCTCAAGATGGACGATATCGGCTTGTGGGAATTGAACGAGGCCTTTGCATCGCAAGCCCTGTATTGCCGTGACAAGCTGGGCATCCCGAATGAGATCCTGAATGTCGACGGCGGCGCGATTTCCGTGGGCCACCCCTATGGCATGTCGGGCATGCGTATGGTCGGTCACGCGCTGATCGAGGGTAAGAAACGCGGCGCGAAGTACATCGTTGCCACCATGTGCATCGGCGGAGGCATGGGTGCTGCTGGTCTGTTCGAGGTTCTGTAAATGACTGCGATCAAAAAAGTTGCTGTCATCGGCTCGGGCGTGATGGGGGCAGGCATTGCCGCCCATTTCGCCAATGCCGGTGCCGAAGTCGTTCTGCTGGATATCGTACCAAAGGATGCCGAAGACCGGTCGATGTTGGCCAAAGGTGCCATTGCACGCATGACCAAGGGCCGCGCGCCGCAACTGGCTGACCCGGCCTATGCGGCCCGGCTGACAGCGGGCAATCTGGATGATGATCTGGATCAGCTTTCGACCTGTGATTGGGTGGTTGAGGTTGTTCTGGAAGACCTCGCCATCAAACACGCGCTCTACGCGAAAATTGCACTCTACCTTCGCGAGGACGCGCTGCTGAGCTCGAACACCTCGACCATTCCGCTGGCCGATCTGGTCAGCCAGATGGATGAAAGCCTGCGCAAGCGGTTCATCATCGTGCATTTCTTCAACCCGCCGCGCTATATGCGCTTGATTGAGCTTGTGACCGGACCGGACACAGATCCGGCTGCTGCGGAACGTGCGCGTGCGTTCAGCTATGAACGCCTCGGCAAAACCGTCGTGCCCTGCAACGACCGCCCCGGTTTCATCGCCAACCGTCTGGGCGGGCTGTGGATGAACGCCGCTGCCCGCGAGGCTGTGGCGCGTGGCATCACAGTTGAAGAGGCTGATACAGTGCTGGCCCGTCCCTTCGGCGTGCCCGGAACGGGTGTATTCGCGTTGATGGACCTGATCGGTATCGACCTGATGGGCAAATCGCGCCTGTCTATGCGCAATCTGCTTGAGGCTGATGATCCGCAGCAATTCCACACCGACGGTCTGGAGCTGTTCGATCAGATGGCCGCCAAGGGCCTTGCTGGTCGCAAGGTCGGTTCGGGTTTCTATCGCAGATCCAAGGACGAAAATGGCAAACCAGTCGCCGAAGCCGTTGATCTGGCAACGCTAGAGTATCGTGCGCAGGCCAAGGGTCCGGAGTTTGCCAAAAGCTTTGGTGTCGACTTTATTGATCAGGCCGGTGATCGATTGGCTGATTTTGCCTGGGCCGTAATGGGGCCGACTTTGTCTTACGCAGCTTACTACGTGCCCGAGATTACCGCCAACCCGGCGGATATCGATGCAGCGATGGAGCTGGGATACAATTGGCGTATGGGCCCATTCAAGCTGATCGACAAGATTGGTGCGGACAAGATTGTGGCTCGCTTGAAGGCCGAGGGTCAGGACGTGCCGCCCTTGCTGGCGTTGGCCGCTGAACGCGGCGGGATTTTTTCAGGTCAGGGCCGTGACCGCAAGGTGCTGTTGCCTTCGGGCGAACAAGCGGACGTGCCGCGTGGCCCCGGGGTGATCTTTGCATCTGACCTGACGGATGCTCCGGTGTTCCAGACCGAGGCCGTTGTGCTGCGCGATATGGGTGATGGCGTCGCTCTGCTGACGATCACGGCACCTAATGCGGCTTTGGATGATCAGGTGATGACAGGTGTGAGCGAAGCACTGGACGTTGTAGGCCGAGACTTCAAAGCGATGGTCATCGGGTCGGACGGCAACCACTTTTCTGTGGGCGCGAACCTAAAAAAAGCGCTGGATCGTGCTGATGCGGGGGAATTGGATCTGGTCGAAGGGCAACTAGCCATCGGTCAGGCCACGATGCGCAAGATCAAGTACGCGCCGTTCCCGGTTGTCTCGGCCGCCTGTGGTCTGGCCCTTGGTGGCGGCTGCGAAATCCTAATGCACTCGGATCGGGTCATGGCCGCTTTGGAAAGCAATATCGGATTGGTCGAGGCCAATGTTGGTCTGCTGCCCGCATGGGGCGGAACAACCGCGCTGTTGCTGCTCAAGGCTGCGGAACTTGGTGATGCCGTCCAAGGGGCCGAGGCTGCGTTCGACGTGATTTCAGTCGCTTTGATGACCGGCTCTGCCCCTATGGCGCAGCATGCGGGTTACTTGCGGAAAACCGATGGCGTGGTGATGAACCGCGACCGCCTTTTGGCCGAAGCCAAGGTGGCGGCTCTGGCGTTGGTCGACGGGTACAAACCCGCGCCCAAGGCCGAGATCACACTGGATGCCGCAGCTATCAACGCCGCGTTGGAGCCAAAGCTGGCCGCACTGGCCGAGGCTATGCCAGACGCGCCCTACACGGTCGAGATTGCGTGTGAAACGGCGCACGTACTGGCCGGGGGTGAGGGCGGCGTTCTGGATGAAGAAGCGCTGCACAGGCTGGAAGCCGAAGGCATGATGCGCCTGATCCGACAGGATAAGACACTCGAACGGATGCGCCACACCATGACGACCGGCAAGCCGCTTAAAAACTGAGGGACCATAGGTATGGACTATCAACTCCCGCAGCGGGACATTACTTTTCTGTTGGACGAGGTTCTTGACCTCGACAAGACGCTGGCGCTGCCTGGGTATGAGCATTGCGACAAAGATACGTTCTTTGCGGTCGTTGACGCGATCAACGGCTTTGTGCGCGACAATCTGGCAACGTGCAATGAGGCGGGCGACAGCCCGGGCGCACGGCTTGAAGATGGTAAAGTCTATGCCGCGCCCGGTTTTGGCGATGCCTACAAGGTATTCTGCGAAGACGGCTGGAACGCGCTGGCGCTGGAAGAAGAATATGGCGGCCAACAACTGCCCTTCGTCCTGCATGCTGCCCTGCGTGAAGGGATGGCCGGAACCAATCTGGCTTTTGCCCTGATCCACGAACTGAACTTTGGCGTTGTCGAAGCTTTGATGGCCTATGGCTCGGACGAACAAAAGGCGGTCTACTGCCCTCAGCTGACGTCCGGCAACTGGGCCGGGACCATGAACCTGACCGAGCCGCATTGCGGCACCGATCTGGGCCTGATCCGCACCAAGGCCGTTCGAAATGATGACGGATCTTATGCCATCACCGGCAACAAGATCTTCATCACCTGGGGCGACCATGACATGTCGGAAAATGTCGCCCATCTGATCCTCGCACGGGTCGAGGGCGCTGAGCCCGGACCGCGTGGGTTGTCACTATTTCTGGCGCCAAAATACATGCTGGATGCGGATAACAACACGACGGACGAGCAGAACACGATCACCATTGCCGGGATCGAGAACAAGATGGGAATCCACGGATCACCCACCTGCGGGATTTCGTTTGAGGACACCAAGGCCTGGATCGTCGGCGACGAGGGTAAAGGTCTGGCCGCAATGTTCGTAATGATGAACGCCGCGCGCCTATCGGTCGGCCTGCAAGGGTTGGGCGTAGCTGAGGCCGCTGTACAAACCGCGTCGGCATATGCCCACGAACGCCGTCAGGGTCGCGCAGACGGGGAACCTTTGAACCCGAACGGTCCTGCGGATCCGCTGATTGCCCATGCGGACGTACGCCGCCGCCTGCTGACCGCCCAAGGCGAAATGGACGCTGCCCGTGCGCTGGCTTATTTCGGAGCGGGCCTGTTGGATGAAGTTCATCGTGCCGCAACGCCCGAGCAGCGCAAAGTTGCAGACGCGCGCCTTTCGCTACTGACGCCGGTCATCAAGTCCTACCTTTCGGACATGGGATCGCGAATGGCGAATGAGGCTGTGCAGATGCATGGCGGGCATGGCTTCATCAAAGATTATGGCGTCGAACAGTTGGTGCGTGATGTGCGGATCACCGAAATCTACGAAGGTACCAATGCCGTTCAGGCCCGCGATCTGGTTATGCGCAAGGTGCGCGGCGACAATGGTGCCGTCATCAAGGGTCTAGTGGCCGATATGCTGGACGAGGCGGGCAAATTGGGCAACGACCTCTCTGACTTAGAGAAAAGCTTGCGCGATGCGGCATCCCGGCTTGGACGTTCGACGGATTGGGTGCTGGGCACAGCGCAAGGTGACGTGCTGTCCGGGGCCTGTGACTATCTTGAAATTGTAGCCCTCAGCGTATCGGCCTGGATGTCCGCCCGTATTGCACGGGTGGCCAAGGCTGCAGCGGGCGCTCAATCGCCAGAGTACTATGCGGATCGGGTGGATGCAGCGCGCGCCTTTATGGCGCGGGCATTGCCCCGTGCTGTCAGCCACGAATTGATCATGCAGGCCGGTGAACCCAGCGTTGTATGTCGGGCTGATCGCTGTCTGTAACTCCTCCTTCTTCACAGACAGTGGTGCTAAAGGGCGTTCTGGAAACAGGGCGCCCTTTTTGCGTTTCTTGACCCAAATTGAGTTCCGTTGAGCGGTCAGCAGTAGAATTTCGGGAACGGGCACTAAAGGCAGGTATAGTCTTGAAAACCCACAACCTTGTACAACTTTATATGCATTAAAAGGGCGAAAATGTCGTTCTGCCCGGCTCGGACCCGGATCGGTATGAAACGCTGTTAGAACGGACAACCGAGTAGATGAGATTTGCCGACGAAAACGGGTATGCCGGGTTTTGCATGACCGAGCATCATTTTCAGATGGAAGGGATCGAAACCACGACCAATCCGCCTTTGTGGAATATGCACATCGCTGCAAACACCAAAAACCCGATGGTGGGGCAGGTGGGTATGGCGCTGACGGCGCATCACCCGATGCGTCTGGCCGAGGATCTGGCAACGATCGATCACGTGCCCGGTGGCCGACTGTTCTGTGGTTTTGGTTGGGACAATACGCCGCGCTGGCTGAATACACTGGCGTGGCATCTTTATATCATCACAATCCAATCTGACCATCGGATCGACCGAAGCGCAGGCCGGGCAGCACTACCGCGTTTTTGAGGAATTGTTCAATTTCGCCCCTAACGCCCCGCCATATTATGTGCCGATGTGGCGGGTCTGGAAAGGCGCCGTGTACCAGGTGATCGATCAGGTTGGTGCGTTGAAAGAGAAACACGGGACCAAGGAATTCGTCGTCTGGCATCACGTCGGTTACTTCACGCAGGATGAAGATCTTGAGATCATGAACAACTACGCCAAAGTCATCACGGCGTTTTCCTGACCCGCGGCAATAGGGGCAACAGCGCCCAAGCCGCGGTACTAGTCGGTGGCTTGCCGAATGCAGGTTTCTTACTAACAGGCGAGGATTGGTCGGCTCTGGTCAATCAGCCGCTCAAGGGTAGCCAATCCCGGCGTAGTGCCAGTTAGAAGGTCTTGACACAGGCGTTCTAATATCGCTTGTATACTAATGAAAATGGATGAAGAAAGCACGACGGCCGAACGATTTCTTGGCGTGCTTTTTTGATCCAAATATGAACCGGAAATCACACGCTAAATGGGGGATCAGATGGCTGACGCACCAAAAGACACACCGGAACAGGGTCGCACACTAATCCGTAACATCGGTCTGCTTCTGACCGGTGATCTGGAATCGCCTATTGCCGACAGTGATTGCCTTCTCATCGAAGGCGGAGTGATTGTGGGCCTTGAGGCCGGCGACGCGGATCGCGTAATTGACGCCTCTGGTTGTGCGGTCGCACCGGGCCTGATTGATGGCCATTGCCACCCGGTTTTCGGCGATTGGACCCCGCGCCAAAGCCAGATTGGCTGGATCGAAATGAATGTTAACGGCGGCGTCACAAGCTTTATTTCCGCCGGCGAAGTCCATCTGCCTGGTCGGCCCAAGGATGCCGAAGGCGTCAAGGCTTTGGCGATGGTGGCACAACGTTGCTATTCAAATTTCCGCCCGTCCGGTGCCAAGGTTTTGGCAGGAGCGCCAGTGCCCGAACTTGATTTTGATCGCGATTTCTATGCGGCAATAAAGGCGGCCGGTATCCGGCATATTGGAGAGATCGGCCTTGGGACAGTTGCCAAAGGTCCCGACGCGGCCCGCGTCACCGGCTGGTGTCGGGAATTGGGAATAGAAACCATTATGCATACTGGCGGCCCTTCGATTGCGGGCTCTCACGATGTTCGAGCAGCAGATGTGCTAGAGGCGCAACCGGACGTAGTCAGCCATATCAATGGTGGACCAACCTCAATTTCCCAGGATGAAATCCGAGAGCTTTGCCGCCACGCGAAAGGGGCGCTTGAAGCGGTACACAATGGCAACGAGAAGTCGGTAATTGTGACGCTGGAAGGCGCGTTGGCCGAAGGTCGCCTTGTCGATTTCTTGATTGGAACAGATGCCCCAGCGGGGTCTGGTGTACAGCCGAATGGAATGCTGCGAATGGCAACTCTGCTGGCCAGTATTGGCGGATTGCCTGCCGAACAAGCTTGGTGCTGTGGTACCGGAAACGTGGCAAAGAGACGGGATCTTGCACAAGGCATCGTCGCACCAGGCCGCCCAGCCGATCTGGTGTTCATGGACCGCCCAGAAGGATCGGACGGTAAGAACGTTTTGGAGGGCATGGCGGTCGGCAACATCCCCGGAGTTGGGGCCGTTATGATTGATGGCAAAATGCGAACCGGACGGTCACGTTCGACCCCTCCTGCAGCGCGCGTACCCGTACTTTAAAGACACGGGAAACGTAGGTTTGATGCCTAAGCCCGACCGCCAGATGAGCAGTCGGGCTTAGGGCTTTCCCAAAAATACGAAATAGGATTGTCTGCTTCTGACGCTAACTGACCGTTTCCGAGGGTTCGTCTTCGGTAGGTTGCGTTCTATCGCACTGGCAAAACCTCAAACTTTGGGAGCGGGGGGGCGAATTTGCCTCTATTTTGATCGCTCAAAGCGCCGCTTCGCTGCCCAGAACGGTCGTGAACTCGTTCGAGAACGTGCCGCCGTTGCCATGGGCAATCGCAATATTCACATCATCGATCTGACGATTGCCGCCGTCGCCCCGTATCTGGGTGGCCGCCTCGATCAGGCAGAACAGGCCGTACATGCCGGGGTGCACACAACTTAGCCCACCGCCATTGGTGTTAACCGGCAGCGAGCCGCCCGGCGCGATGTTGCCATCGGCCACAAAGGCCCCGGCCTCACCTTTCTTCACAAAGCCCATGTCTTCGAGGAACAGGAGCGTGTTAATCGTGAAGGCGTCATAAAGCTCGACGACGTCAACGTCTTTGGTAGTGACGCCGGCCATCTCGAACGCACGTTTCGAACTTTCGGTGGCACAGGTGGTGGTCAGCGTGGCGGCCTGACTGATCTCGCGGTGGGAAATCGCGTTGCCGCCGCCCAGGAAATAGGCGGGCTTTTCCTGATAATCCTTTGCGCGGGCGGCTGAGGTCACGATGATCGCGGCACCGCCATCCGACATCAGGCAACAATCCAGAACCGCCAATGGATCGGCAACCATGGGCGAGTTCAGATACTCCTCCATCGTCAGGTCATCCTGCATTGTCGCATCGGGGTTCAGCTGAGCCCATTTCCGGGCCGAGATGGCGACATGGCCGAAATGCTCTTTGGGTACGTTGAACTCGTGCATATAGCGTTGCGCGGTGAAGGCATATCCCGGCACCGGCACCATTGGTTCATAGGCGCGTTCCCATTGCGGGGTTTCGATCAGCCCATTGAGGTCGCGCGCGGATTTCGCGGCCGAGCCGTAGCAGATCAGAACGTTCTTACACAAGCCCGCCTGAATCGCCATGGTCGCTTCGACCAGATAGGACATGAAGGACGATCCGCCCACCATGTCCGAGTTCGCCCAGGTTGGTTTGACGCCCAAATACTCGGCGATCGAGAGGGTGGGGAAGAAGTGGTAGAATGTCCCGCCACAGACGCCGTCGATCTCGGACAGGTCCATACCTGCATCGGTCAGCGCGTTCTGTGTGGCTTTGGCGATCAGTTCCATTGGTGAGGTGTTGGGCGTTTTGCCCAAACCCCAATAGCCTTTGCCAACGATTGCGGATTTGCCGCGAAGTGCGTGTGCCATGATTGAATTCCTTATTCCGCGGGCTTGAAGAACACGGCGGCTTCGCCGGATTTTGCGTTGGGTCCGAAGTCGGGGGTCATGACAACGGCCTGCACTTTCATACCGATGGTGATCGCTTCGTTGTCCACGTCCACAATGCGGCTGAACATGCGAGGACCTTCGTCCAGATCAATCAGCACGTTGTTGATGTCACCGCCGTATTTTGCTGGACGTCGGATGATGGTCGAGGCAAAGACAGTGCCGCGGCCCGAGGCTTCGACCCATTCCAGATCGTCTGCTCCGGTATTAGGGGACAGAGCGCGTGGGTAGAAGTTGTATTCACCGGTGGTTTTTGAGCGCTGGATCAGAAATTTTCCAGCGTCCAGACCGGCACGGAACGCCGCGTCGGCCTGAGGGCTGGCTTCGGGAAGAGTAAAGTCAGTCATGTGTCGTCCTTGATGTTCACGCGGCAAAGATCGCCGCAGAATGCGTGGGTTCTGGATTGAGGATGCGGTGCCGCAACAAACCGGCTTCGGGCAGGATGCGCGCCCGGACATGGGCCGCAGTGGCGCGCAACAATTCGGGTTCCGGGGCGTTGTCCGCGGCGGCCTCGAGATCCGCCCAGACGCGACCAAAATATACCAGCCCGGTCAGCCGCATATAGTCCGAGACCGACGGACCGATATCCATATAGCTTTGCATGGCTTGGGTTGCGGATTTCCAGGCGTCGATCGCATCGGCCAGCTCGACCGAGCTGGGGCCCGTTGAGGCCAAATCGGCAAAAGCCTGCGCCGCCGCACCGCCATTTGCGCGGATCGCGCGGCGGGCAACTCCGGTCGCCAGAACGCCGTTGGTACCTTCGTAAATCGCCATGATGCGGCTGTCGCGCATGATCTGTTCAACGCGGTATTCCTTGCAGAATCCATAGCCGCCGTGGATTTGCACTGCCTGGCTTGAGGCCGCGTTGACTGCGTCGGTCGCGAATGCCTTGCAGGTCGGAGTAAGGATATCCAGCAACCCCTGATCAATGCCCAAATCCATATCCACAAAAGTGCGATAGACCATCGCCCGGCATCCCAGCGTGTAGGCGTAGATATCCAGCAACATCCGCTGAACGTCACCGTGTTTGATGATCAGCGCCGAGCCTTCTGATGTTGTGCCCTGGCGCCGACCTGCGGCATGCAAACGCGACCGCTGAAAAGCCACGTCCATTTGGCCCACGGCCTGCAGGGCCACATCCAGACGCTCGGCATTCATCATAGTGAACATGGCGGCCAGCCCCTGGCCTAACTGGCCCAACAATTCGGCCTTTGCGCCGTCGAACGCCATCTGACAGGTGGGTGAGGCATGCATCCCCATCTTTTCTTCGATCCGTACGGTCTGAACCCGGTTACGTGTCCCATCGGGTAACACGGCAGGGCAGGCGAACAGGCTGAGACCCCTGACCCCCGGTGCCGTGTCCGGGGTGCGCGCGAGCACCAGATGCAATACGTTGTCGGTATAGTCGTGATCACCGCCCGAGATGAAGATTTTGGTACCGCTGAGCACATAGCTATCACCATCCGGCGTAGCGGTCGTTTTGATCCGACCCAGATCTGACCCCGCATCCGGCTCGGTCAGGCACATCGATGCCATCCATTCGCCGGACACCAGCGACGGCAGCAGTCGCGCCTTTTGATCGTCATTGCCTGAGGCATTCAGAGTTCGAATGCAGCCTTGCGCCAGACTCAGCACCATCTCATAGGAAATACACGCGCCAGCCAGCATGTCCGCCAGAACCGCACCCAGAATGTGTGGCAATTCCTGCCCGCCATATTCTTCAGGTGCGCACAAGCCCGGCCAACCGGCATCGGCATAGCGCTTATAGGCGGCAACCATGCCCGGTGGCATCCGTACACGGCCATTTTCCAGACGCGTGCCGTGTGCCTCGCCGATCATGTCCAAAGGGGCAATTTCGGTGTTGATGAAGCGGCCTAAGGCTGGGATTACAGCCTCGGCCAGATCGTCGCTCCAACCGGGCAGCCGCTCGGGCCGACCGATATGCTTGAGGACGAATGCAATCTCGGCTTCAGAGGCGGTGTAGTCGATCATGTGGTAGCCTTTCCTGATACGATCACATCCTCGGACCCTTCATACAATCCAGTGACCGCGTCGGCCCGAAGTTCTAGCGCAAAGCGTTGATTTATATAGCCTTTATCCGTGACTTCATTCTTTTCAACCGACGGGGCGTCGTGTTCGATGCGAACGCGTTTCACGCGTGTGGCGCTGCCGGTTTGGTCGGCATTGTATGCAGCCAAACGTTCGGCAATGAAGGCGCGCACAGTCGGATCATCAGCGTAACCTGCCAATGTGTCGCCCCGTCCGGTCAGGGTTTTGCATTCATCTATGTTTAGGAACAGAAGCGCACCAACTTCGGTCCGGTTATGGCCGGTAATGACCGCATCCGAGGCAATCGGGCTAAGCGCCTGCAGTAACGCAACACGTAAGTTGCCGACGGCGACCCAAGTGCCGGTCATCAGTTTGAAGTTCTCAGAGATGCGGCCATCGAATACGATGCCCTTCGACGGGTCATCTGGATCTTGCAAACGTCCCGCGTCGCCAGTCAGGAAGTACCCTTCGTCATCAAACGCCTCGGCGGTTTTTTCGGCGTTGTTCAGATAACCTGTTGTCACATGCGGTCCGCGGACCCGCATTTCCAGCTTGCCACCATTGGGCAGAAACTTCAGCTCGGATCCCGGACCCGGCACCCCGATGACGCCTGCCTTGTCGATGGGGAAGTGCACACAGGTGGCCATCATCGCCTCAGTCAGGCCCCAGGCGCTTACAAACGGGATTTTCTCGCCCCGTTCCTGCACGCCCAATTGTTCCAGACCTTCCCAAAGATGGTCGGGTAGCCCCGCACCAGAGAAAAAGATCAGATCAAGCCGCTTGAAAAAAGCGTTGCGAAAGGCTGCGTCCTCGCGCAGGACCGGTAAAAGCATGTCAAAACCGCGCGGGACGTTGAAGAATAGGGTGGGTGAAACGTCGCGCACGTTGCGAATTGTCTTTTCAATCTCGCCCGGCACGGGTTTGCCATCATCGATATAAAAGCTACCGCCGTTGCGCAGCATCATGTTGAAGTTGAAATTGCCGCCGAACGTATGGTTCCAGGGCAGCCAATCAACCACGACAGGTGGGGCGCTTTCCAGAAACGGCCAAATCTGCACCACGGCTTCTTGAGTGGCCAACATCATGCGCTGCGTTACGATGACGCCCTTGGGCAACCCGGTTGAGCCAGAAGTGAACAGGATCTTGGCCGGCGTGTCATAGTCAATCGTGGCACGCGCTTGGGCAACCGGTTCGCCAGCTGTGGCTTCTAGGGCGTGCTCAAAGGTCAGTGCGCCATTGTCCGACAGCTGTTCGATGCCTTCCGAAGCGAGAAACTCAAAAGCATGGGCAAAGCCCTTGGCATCATCGGCATAGGCCATACCGGGATTTGTGGTCCTGACGATATGGCGCAGTTTGGCCAGCGACTCGTCGACCAGAGAGTAAGGAACAGAAACCGGCACCACCGGAATGCCCACATGCATAGCAGCCAGCATCAGCAGACCGTGCCGGACCGAATTGCCTGACAGAATCAAAAGTGGGCGGTCTTGAGCCAGCCCCATGCTCAGAAGAAACGCAGCCAGTGAGCGGGTTTGCGCCAAAGCCTCGGAATAGGTGACGCTGATCCATTCACCGTCTGGCCCACGTTCTGCCAGAAAAAGGCGATCAGGTGCTTCTTCGGCCCAGCGTTCCAAATATTCGGAAACACATTTTACGTCCATATCCAGCAGGTAGGGGCTGCGTAAAACAAAAGCGCCATCGCCCAGATCTTCTCGTAACACCTGTGAAGGGGCGAATTTTTTGAGATGCCCCAAGTCGTGTTCTTTTTGCCGGGCTGAAATGCTCATTTTTCCTCTCCCTGTCATCGGGTCGCACTGGGCGCGACATGATGCATCATTTGAAAATCAGGCTATCCAAAAAATTGTTAGTATGCAAATGTATTATTGATCGTTCACTAAGTCCCGATTCAACGGGTATGACGCATCAGAAAATCGCGCAAGACCGAAGCCTGATTTCGTTGCGTTATGGCGTTCGGGGCACACAGGGAGACTTGAAATGAGAATCGAAAACGCATCCGCAATCGTGACTGGCGGTGCTTCGGGGTTGGGGTTTGCGACGGCCGAATATCTTGCATCAAGCGGGGCGAAAGTGGCCCTGTTCGACGTGCCCGGCGACAAGCTGGACGAGGCCGCAAAGCAAATGGGGGTAATTGCCGCGCCTTGCGACGTGACCAATGAGGCCCAGGTTTCTGCGGCGCTGGACACGGCAATTGCGGCCAATGGTTTACCCCGTGTTGTCGTCAATTGCGCCGGCGTCACACATGGCGAACGGATCGTAGGGCGCAACGGCCCGGCGGCGCTGGACGGGTTCGCCAGAACGGTCCAGATCAACCTGATCGGCACCTTTAATGTCATGCGCCTGGCGGCTGAGCGGATCATGCAAAATGAACCGCTTGAGGATAACGAGCGGGGGATTATCATCAACACCGCGTCGGCGGCGGCTTTTGAGGGGCAGATCGGACAAGCGGCATATTCAGCCTCGAAAGGTGGGGTGGCCAGTCTGACCTTGCCTGCGGCGCGGGAATTTGCGCGCTCGGGCGTTCGTGTCATGGCGATTGCACCGGGTATCTTCTCGACCCCGATGATGGATTTGCTGCCGCAAGAGATTCAGGACAGTCTGGGTGCCAAGGTTCCCTTCCCGTCGCGTCTTGGACAGCCGGCTGAGTTCGCGCGCTTGGCAGGGCACATGATCGAAAACACCATGCTGAACGGTGAATGCGTGCGTCTGGACGGCGCGATCCGTCTGGAACCCAAGTAAGGCTTTGCAATGGAATACACACATATCACCCCAGAGACAGACGGCCCGGTTGGTATCCTGACGCTGGACCGACCTGCCAAGTTCAATGCGATCAATCACGGGCTGCTGTTCGAGATCGAGCACTATTTCGACACCCTTCCCGATGAGATCGGCGCCGTTGTGATCCGCAGTTCCGGTCAGCATTTCTGTGCCGGGCTGGACCTGTTGGAACATTCGATGCGCGACGCCGCAGGGGCTATGCATGAATGCCGCCTATGGCACCGGATTTTCGACAAGATCGAATACGGCCGGGTTCCGGTTGTGGCCGCAATGAACGGCGGTGTGCTGGGCGGCGGGATGGAACTGGCTATGACCGCCCATATTCGGGTCTCGCAGCAGGATACGTTCTATGAGCTGCCCGAAGGACGCCGCGCGATCTTTGTGGGTGGCGGCGCAACGGTACGTGTTGGCCGGATTCTCGGGGCCAGCCGGATGATGGAGATGATGCTGACCGGTCGCCGCTATGGCTCGGACGAAGGGTTGCAACTGGGGCTGGCGCATTATGTTGAGCCGGACGGATCCGTGTTTGACAAAGCGATGGAGCTGGCCTGGCGTGTGACCGAGAATGCGCCGCTGTCAAACTACATGATGATGCAGGCGATCACGCGCATCAATGACATGTCGGCCAGTGATGGCTTCTTTACCGAAAGCCTGGCTGCGGCGATTGCCCAATCCTCACCCGAAGCGCGGGCCGGGATGGAGGCATTTCTGAACAAGACAGGAAAGCGGGACAATCAGTAAGTCCCGAGACACGCGGGATCTGGTGTGAGAGCGTTTCACCAGATCCCGGTGTAGGGCCGGGGCAGAGCCCCGGTTGGTCAATCGACAAAGGCGCGTTCGACCACAAAAGTTGCAGGTTTATTGTTTGCGCCCTCTTCCAGGCCGAACCCTTCCAGCGCGGCCTTGGTATCCTGCAGCATCGCCATCGAGCCGCAGATCATTCCGCGATCTGTTTCTGGTGAGATTAGCGGCAGGTCCAAATCATCGAACACTTTGCCCGATGCCATAAGATCGGTGATCCGACCTTTGAACGGATAGTCCTCACGCGTGAGGGTGCAATAGTGCCGCAAATTCTGTGCCATCGCGCCAACCAGCGGATCGGATTTGAGCGCCGCAACCAGTTCCTTGCCATAGTCCAGCTCGGCATTTTCCCGACAGGTATGGGTCAGGATTACTTCGTCGAACTTCTCATAGGTTTCAGGGTCGCGGATCAACGATGCAAAGGGCGCAATGCCGGTTCCAGTCGAAAACATCCAAAGCCGTTTACCCGGCAACAGCGCGTCATTGACCAGCGTGCCTGTGGGCTTTTTGCGCATCAAAACCGTATCACCTTCGCGAATTTTCTGCAGGTGTTCGGTCAACGGGCCGTCGGGGACCTTGATCGAATAGAACTCGATCTCTTCGTCCCAGCTGGGTGACGCGATGGAATAGGCGCGGTACACGGGTTTTTCCGCGTTCGGCAAACCAATCATCACAAACTCACCTGACCGAAACCGGAATGAAGCCGGGCGCGTGATGCGGAATTTGAACAGCCGGTCGGTATAGTGCTTCACTTCGGTAACGGTTTGGGCGAGCACGCCCGCCGGAATGGGGAATTCAGTTTTGGTCGTAGAATCCAGCGACATATGAGTCTCCTATTCTGCCGGGGCATCCGACAAGAGCGCAAGCTTGCCTTCTTTGCCGTTCCAGTCGTCCGCGGCAGGCATCGGGTCTTTCTTTTCGGTGATGACGGGCCAAGCCTCTGCGTATTTGCCGTTTAGTTGGACCCACTTTTCCATCCCATCCTCGGTGTCCGGGCGGATTGCGTCGGCGGGGCATTCCGGTTCACACACACCGCAGTCGATACATTCGTCGGGATGGATGACCAGTGTATTTTCCCCTTCGTAGAAACAATCCACGGGGCAAACCTCCACACAATCAGTGAATTTGCAGTTGATGCAGTTTTCGGTGACGACGTAAGTCATGGAGCACCTATTCATTAGTGTACAAATGAATATTGTGAGAAGTGCGTGCCTGTCAATACGTTTCTGTACGAATGAATTTTTCCTGAGTCGGACTCTTGACCCAAAAGTGAAAAAAGTTAGTGTACTAACGAAAATACTGCGCTTCGGCAGGGTGACATGACTGACAAGCGGGTTGTCGAAACATCGGACTTATGCTGTTGGGGAGATGCAGGATTCGATCCCGGACACAAGTTGGCCGATCGCAGCAGAGTTTTGAAAGGTTCAACCCATGAGCACCCCCTTGCACGGACTGAAAGTGATCGAACTGGCCCGCATTCTGGCCGGGCCCTGGATCGGGCAGACATTGGCCGATCTGGGGGCGGATGTGCTCAAGGTCGAAAGCCCCGAGGGGGATGATACCCGAAAATGGGGCCCTCCGTTTATCGAACGCGATGGCGATAAGACAGCCGCTTATTTCCACGCGGCCAATCGGGGCAAGGACAGTATCGCATTGGATTTCCGGGATGCGGGTGATCGGGCCAAGTTGCTGGATCTGATCCGCGATGCGGATGTGCTGATCGAAAACTTCAAGGTCGGCGGGTTGAAGAAATTCGGCCTGGATTATGATAGCGTCAAACAGATCAACCCCGGACTTGTTTACGCATCCGTCACTGGGTTCGGTCAGGATGGGCCCTATGCCCATCGGGCGGGGTACGATTTTCTTATCCAGGGTATGAGCGGGATCATGGACCTGACAGGCGACCCCGAGGGAGAGCCGCAAAAGATCGGCGTCGCCTTTGCAGATATCTTCACGGGCCTCTACGGGGTGATCGGCATTCAGGCTGCACTTGCTGAACGAGAGCGCTCGGGGCAGGGACAACACGTGGATCTGAGCCTGCTGGATTGCATGACGGGCGTTCTGGCCAATCAGGCGATGAATTATCTGGCCTCGGGTACGTGTCCAACGCGACTGGGTAACGCCCATCCCAATATCGTGCCTTATCAGGTGTTTCCGGTGGCGGATGGACACATCATCATCGCCTGCGGCAACGACCGGCAATATGCAAGCCTGTGCCAAATACTTGGCCTGCCAGAGTTGATCGACGATACACGGTTCATGTCCAACGCGGACCGTGTGGAAAATCGCGCTGCGTTGACTGAATTGCTGACGAGTTCCTGTCTGGAATGGACCAAGACCGATCTGTTGGCGGCTCTTGAACAACACAGCGTGCCAGGCGGTCCGATAAATTCAGTGCAAGAGGCGCTGAGCGACCCGCAGATTCAGCATCGCGAGATGCAGATTAACCCGGAAGGCGTGCCCGGTCTGCGCACTCCGATCCGGTTTTCCCGGTCTGAATTGCAGTTGGATAAGGCGTCTGCCAAACGGCCCTTCAAATCATGAGATTTTGCGCAAAATCCGAATCAGGTTGCGCTGTTCGGCGGCCGTCAGCGGCTTGAGCGTTTCGTTGGTGATCTGCTGACCAACATCCTTCATGCGCGCGACCATGGCCTCGCCTTCGGGGGATAGCGAAATCAGTGTGCGTCGCTTGTCGTCCGGATCGGGCTCGACAACCGCAAATCCCTTTTGACGCAAGCGATCAACGACCCCTTTGATCGTCGCAACATCCATTGCCGCCAGCCGCCCCAACCGGTTTTGAGAGCACTTGCCCAAATCGGCAATACGGATCAGCGCAGCAAACTGCGTGGGCGTCAGGCCGTCCAATGTGTGTGACTGGAAAATCGACGCGTGGCGCTGATTGGCCAGCCTCAAAAGGTAGCCGACCTGCTCGTCAAGCGCATAGCTTTCAATGGATTCCGTCATGACGGCTCCTGCCTGATTCAATTGTTTGTACTATAATAAACAAAGCCTAGTCCTTCCCACAAGACTAAGGTATTAGACGGCAAGATAGGTGTTTGAAATTTCTGGGTTTTCGTCGAGGTCAGCAAAGCTGCCTTCAAACCGCATTTCGCCTTTTTCGATGATATAAGCCCTGTCCGACACGATCCGCGCAAAGTGTAGGTTCTGTTCGCTGATCAGCACCGACAGCCCCTCTCGTTTCAGTTCCGCAATCACGCGGGCCATTTGTTCCACAATGACGGGGGCAATCCCTTCTGATGGCTCATCCAACAAGACCAGCTTGGGATTGCCCATCAACGTACGGGCGATGGTCAACATCTGTTGTTCTCCACCCGAAAGTTGCTTGCCTAGGTTCTTGCGACGCTCAGCCAGATTCGGGAACAGCTCGAACAAGTGTTCCTGTGTCCATTCGGGTGCATCTGGACGTGGTTCGCGGCGTCCGACTTCGAGGTTTTCTTCGATGGTCAGATCCCCGAAAATCCGACGGTCTTCGGGGACATAACCCATGCCAAGGCGACAGATCGCATGAGGGGTATTCCCCTGAACCTCGCGTTCGGCATAGCGGATGGTGCCATTGATGTGACGCACCAATCCCATGATGGACTTCATGGTGGTCGATTTGCCCGCGCCGTTCCGGCCCATCAGCGCAACCACCTCGTTTTCGCCGACGCTCAGCGAAACACCGTTGAGGATTTGCGCACGGCCGTACCAGGCCCCAAGGTTTTTGACATCAAGCATGGGCGCTCTCCGCTTCAAAGACTGAGCCGCCGCCCAAATATACCTCTTGGACCAATGGGTTGGTGCGGATTTCAGACCCTGTGCCTTCGGCGATCAACTCACCCCGGTTCAGGACCAGAATACGATGGGCGTGGGCAAAAACGACGTCCATGTCATGTTCGGTGAACACCACACTCACGCCGCCTTTGGCCACGATTTCCGCGGTCAACGCCATCAGGGCTAGCCGTTCGGACGGTGCCATGCCCGCCGTCGGTTCGTCCATCAGCAGTAGGGCGGGCTCATGCGCCAGGGCAATCGCCAGTTCCAGCCTTTTTAGATCGCCATAAGCCAATTCCGAACATGCCCGTCCGGCCTGGTCCTGCATCGAGACCAGTTCCAGCAGCGCCATTGCCTCGTCCACATACATCCGCGTTGCGCGTGAAAACAGGTCGAACACCCGGCGGTGATGCGAAATCAGCGCCATCTGGACGTTTTCCACAACGGTCATCGACAGGAAGGTTGCCGTAATCTGGAACGTTCGACCGACACCCATACGCCATATCTTGCGCGGCGGGTGGCCGATCAGGGCCTGGCCGCGCAAGGATACGGAACCTGTATTCGGTTTCAGGTAGCCATTCAGCATGTTGAAACATGTAGTTTTGCCCGCGCCGTTGGGGCCGATCAGGGCAAGGAATTCCCCTTCTTTCAGATCGAAATTCACATCCTTCACGGCCTGCACGCCGCCAAAGGATTTGGACAGGTTACGGACTTCGAGAACGTTGGTCATGCCCGGCCTCCTTTCAGGCCGCGCAGCAGGCGCTGGACACCGCCCGCAATCCCGTCAGGTGCCACTAGGACAACGATTAGAATGATGGCCCCGAAGATAAAGCGCCAGTAGTCTAACCGCGTGACCCAATCTTCGATCAGGACAAAGGCACCGGCCCCGAGGATCGGACCCGCCAGCGCGTGAATGCCGCCCAGAAGAACCATGATCAGACCGTCGATGCTCAGCGCGATGCCGAGGCTGTCAGGAAAGACGCTGCCCTTTGAAAATGCAAAGACGACCCCGGCCAAACCGGCAAAGCCACCCGCCAGCACAAAGCCCATCCATTGATGAAACCGGGTATCGATGCCGATCGATTCAGCCCGGGTCTGGCTGTCGCGTATGCCGCGCAGGATATAGCCAAATGGAGAGAAGGCCACACGACGCAAAGCCCATATTCCGCCGATACATAGGACGAAGGCGATGTAGAAATAAACCTTGTCGGAGCTGGCCCATTTGGCAGGCCATACGCCAAGGATGCCATCATCCCCGCCGGTGAATTCCTGCCATTGGAACGTGACACCCCATAGGATCTGGGCTGCGGCCAAGGTCAACATGGCGAGGTAAACGCCCGACAGCCGGACACAGAACCAGCCGAAGAACAGCGCTGCTATGGCCGCGCAAACCGGGCCGAAAAGCATAGCCGAGATCATGCCGAGGCCAAGGAATTTGACCGCCATCGCCGCGCCATAGGCGCCAACGCCGAAATAAGCGGCGTGCCCAAAGCTGACCATGCCGCCAACACCCATCATAAAATGCAGCGATACGGCAAATAACGTCGCGACCATCACATCGACCATCAGGACCGAAGTGAAATCAGCAGTGAACAAGGGGCTAAGCGCCAGCACCAGCAGCGCGGCCATCAGCACCATTGCTGATTTCTGATCCATCAGCGCCAGTGGTTGGTCCGGTTCTTCCGGCGCGCCCTTTTCGCTGCCGGGTTTGCCGAACAAGCCATGGGGCCGGAAGATCAGGACAATCGCCATAATGACGAAGGGTAAAACGATTGAGATTTGCGGGAAGATCAGGATTGCAAAAGCGTTCAGGACCGAGATCAGAACCGCCGCTACAAACGCGCCGGACACGCTGCCCATACCGCCAATGACAACCACGACGAAAGCCTCACCGATGATGGACAGATCCATCTGCAGCGATACCGCCTCGCGCGGGATTTGCAGTGCGCCACCCAATCCAGCCAAGAACGAGCCCAATACGAATGCTGCCGAAAACAACCAGGCTTGGTTGACGCCTAGCGCCCCGACCATCTCGCGGTCTTGGGTCGCGGCACGCACCAGAACACCCCAGCGGGTTTTGTGGAACAGCAGCCAGATGGCCAGCAATACGACCGGCCCGATAGCGATCAAGGCGAGGTCATATTCGGGAATTGGTTCACCCATGATGCGAACCGCGCTATCCAATCCCGGCGCGCGCGGGCCCAAAAGGTCCTCTGCGCCCCAGATCGCCAGCGTGCCATCCTGAAAGATCAATACGACGCCAAACGTTGCGACTAGTTGGAACAGCTCAGGTGCGTGGTAAATGCGGCGCAGGATAGTGAGTTCGATGATCAGGCCGATCACCCCGACGATCATTGCCGCCAAAATGACGCTGACCCAAAAGCCAAGGATGCTGCCGCTCCAGAGTGTGACCAGTGTGTAAGCGAGATAAGCGCCGACCATGTAGAACGAGCCATGCGCAAAGTTCACGATCCGCGTGACGCCGAAGATGATCGAAAGCCCGGATGCGATCAGGAAAAGCGAGGAAGCGTTCGCCAATCCAGTCAGTAGCTGTGCAAAATAGAACCCCATCGGGCCACCGTCCCTTGTTCGTGTTCTTTTTGTGGGGCGGGGCAGCTATTGCCCCGCCTAATTCGGCTTATTCCGCCGGACGCAAGGCTGCTGCGTCGTCTTCGCTGGGCAAATAATCTGCCCCGTCGGCATAGGACCAGTCGACCATCGATGGTTTGCCGTCGACTGTCCCAGTCTTTCCGACATAGGCGCCCATCGTGGACTGATGGTCAGCCGCGCGGAAGGTGAAGGGGCCGGTTGGGCTGCTGTCGACGGTCAGGCCCTCCATCGCGGCTAGCAAGGCGTCAGTGTCTGTGGAATCGGCCTTTTCTAGTGCTGCGGCGATGGCGAGGATCGAGTTATATCCAACGATAGATCCGGTTTTGGGCGCTTCGCCGAACTTTTCGATATAGGCTTCAGCAAACGCCTTATGCTCGTCCGTTGCGATGTCGGTCGAGGGGTATCCAGTGACGATCCAACCCTCAGGAGCCTCAGCCCCCAGCGGGTCGAGGTATTCCGGTTCTCCGGTCAGCAATGATGCAACGTCGCGATCCTCGAACAGGAACCGCAGCGAACCTTCGCGAACAAATTTGGCCAGATCGCCGCCGAAGGTCACGTTGTAAATCGCATCCGGTTTCGAGGCCTCAAGCGCGCGGACGGTGGAACCCGCGTCGATTTTGAACAGCGGTGGCCATTGTTCTTCGACAAATTCTACATCGGGGCGCAATTTGGTCAGTTCGGATTTGAAGGCCTTCACCGCATCCTGCCCATAGGCGTAGTTCGGCGCGACAGTCGCCCATTTCACGGCGTCGAGCTTGGCGGCCTGTTCGGCCAGCATCGCGGCCTGCATATGGGTCGAGGGGCGAAGACGATAGGTGTATTTGTTGCCTTTGGACCAGACGATCGCGTCGGACAGGGGCTCTGACGCGATGAACAGGACTTCTTTCTGCTTGGCAAAATCGGAAACGGCCAGACCGATATTGGACAGGAAGGTGCCAAAGATCAGAACTGCACCGTCTTTTGAGACCAGTTCCTCGGCGATCCGGATTGCGGTGGCTGGATCACCGGTATCATCCCGGCTGATCACTTCCAGTTGCTTGCCGTCGATCCCGCCTGCGGCGTTGATCTGTTCGACCGCCAGTTGCCAACCTTTCTTGTAGGGCTCAGTAAAGGCGGGCAGACGGGTATAGCTGTTCACCTCACCCAAAACGATTGAGTCCTGGGCCAGACTGACCCCAACCGTCAAACTGGTGAAGGGTAGCGCCGCAAGCGCGCCCAGTACCGTGCGTCTGATCAGATTCATTTCGAATTCCTCCCAATGATCATTGTTCACGGCCAGTTATCCCGGCTTCTTAATGTGTTGTCAGCCCTAAAGAGCGCAGCTGCTACATTCAGCGCAGCCCGTCTTTGCCTTCTGCCTCCTCATTCGTCAGTCCGCCTACACGCGGCAGCGGTCGTCCGCTGTCGGTGACCGCAACTGCCACCATGATCTCATTCGCACGGGGCGCGTCGTTCAACTGCACTTCGATGCCGTCAAAATGGCTGCGCACATAGGCCGCGTCCTTGTGACCAAGCGGTACGTCCAGTACCTGCCCAGGGCTGCCCATCTTCTTCGAAGAAGGAACCAAGGCAGCGCCCTTTTCGACCTCTTTGCGCAGTGGCGCGCCCAGTTTGGGGTGCAGGATGGCGGCGGCATGTTCCAGCTCGCCATTCTCACCGACCATCGCCGATTTGCCGTAGCTTTCGGCCTGTTCCGGTGTGATGCCAAGGGCCTCGACGCAGCGGCGACCCAGCAAAGCGCCCAACTCAGCCCCAGTTTCCATCAGGGGTGTCAGATCCTCGACATATTGCCCGGCAAAGGGGTTTTCGATCACGGCCACGGCCACCGCCTTGCGCGTGGCGGGCGAGATCGGTCGCCCTGCCTCGATATGGGTTTCTTCAACGTTGACTGCGATTTTGCGGATCTTTGTCATCTTAGGCCGTCCTCTCCTTTGATGTCCCAGGCCTCAAGCCCACCCGAGCGCGAATGCACCCGCGGCCCGGTTGTCATGACCAGCGAGAAAGCCAGCTCGCCTGCGCGCGGGGCGTCATTGCAACCCACCTCCATGCTGTCGAAATGGCTGCGCACATATGAGGCGTTGATATGCGTGATCGGCACATCCAGTCGCGCACCCACGCCACCGACTTTTTTGGATGAGGGCACAATCGCGTTTGCCGTGCCTAGCAACTGGCGCATCGCATAGCCGCCGGGGGCGTGCCACAGAGCGCCGTGTTCCAGCTCGCCGCCTTCACCAACCAAAGAACCTTTGCCATAGCCTTGTACGTTTTCCGGACCGCCCAGCATGTCGATCAGGGCTTGTGCCATTTCCAGACCCAGAGGTTTGAGGTCTTCCATAAAGCCCTGAATTTTGGGTTCGTACCGCCCTGCAAACGGGTTGGCGATCACGGCCATTGCGGCCACCCGCACCAGCGGTGTGTCGGACAGCGGTCCGCCTTCGTGATAGATTTCTTCAAGCGAAAACAGCTTCTTTCGCAGTTGAACGTCAGGCATATTGTGGAACCTTTTGAGTGGTTGAGATCACCAGTCGAGACGCGCCCGTCTGGCGGGAGTGGGAGCCAAGAGACAGATGGGCGGCAGAGATCAAACCGCGTCCAAGCAAGGTCTCGGCAGTATTCAGGCCGTGTGACAGGGCATCTTGAATATCTTGGGCTGAGAGTTGGCCGACAGAAACCGGAACGGGCAGGTCGCCCAAATCGCTGTCATCGCGCAGTTGATTGGCCGGAAGGCGCCGGATGGCCGGATGCCCGGGCAGATCAACCGCATTGGCGATCAGCGTCGCTGCCACATCGGCCATTGCTGCGTTGCTGGCCAACACTGTAACGCTGTCGGCGATGCCAAGGCTCAAGCTGCGCCCGCCGCGACCCGACGTGGCAATGCCGCCAATCTTGTCGCTTGCACGGATAGCAATGCGGCCCAGATCGCATCCGTTAAGCCCGCTCATTGCGATGCGATAGTCCTGACCCGAGCCCAGATAAACAGCAATATCTCCGCCATTGTTGACCAACGCGCGATCCAGAGGTGTGGCGTGAAGCATGGCCGCCAGTACTTCGTCCGCGACAGCTCCGGCAACGGCGGCCATGCGTGTAACAAACACGTTGGAATGAGGGCGCGCAGCCTCATCCATGCGGCGCGCTACCCGTCCTTGAGGGCGGGCGCATTCAGCGGTCATGGGCATTTTCAGCAACCCCAGTTCATCCACCAAGCCCTGCAGCAAGGATTGGAACCGTAACTGGGCAGCTTCGAATGCGATATCTTGCGCGCCATCTGCCTCGACGATCAGGTCGATCGGTCCGTGTTGCAGATGCAATCTGCGGCCGCAGGGCAATATGGCAGAGGTGGGGTGCATCCGGCCTTATGCTCCTTTCGCCCAGCGATAATTTTTCGAAGACATCGGGTCGGGTTGGTTTTCGAACTGATCCACCTTGCGGGTTTCGTCCGAGACAACCTCGGAAACCGGCTTGATCTCATCCATGTGTCCGCCCAGTGTGCCATAGTCGCTGACACGCATCGTGAACTCGATGGGGGCGACCAGCGCTGGTGTTGGCACGTACCCGAACGATCCGGTGGGCATGTCCAGAACGTCGACCATCACGGTGATGCCGCCGCCAGGCCAAACGTAAGCCTCGGCCCCGCCGCAGGATACAAAGGTCAGCGAGTCCTTGACCGATTTTGTCAGCCGCACCGGGTTTTCCGTGACACCTGCCCGCAGGCTGCCGCCTGCGCCGCCCATGAACAGAACCGAGCAGACCGAAGGTTCGCAGTTTTCGGCAATCAGCTCAGCAGACGCCTTCAGCGCCGGGGGAATCTCGACGGGCTGAGGTTTCAGCTCGGCATCCAGTTCAAAATAGCCATATTGCTCACCAGTGGTGGATACCATCAACAGGCTCATACCTTTACGCGCGAATTTTGGATTGAAGTCGCCCAGAATTTTTAGCGGATCCTCGATATCCGTACCGCCCCAGCCGGTGCCAGGCTCTGCGACCTGAAAATAGCGACCCGGGGTGGAACGACGACCATTGATCTTGATGCCCGTTGGTTCGACATCCAGCAGTTTGCCTGCCTGATGCTCGGACAGAACGCCGGTAATGTGGTCGTCGACCACCACCACGTCATCCACATGTTCAATCCACTGCTTGGCGAACATTCCGATCGTTGCCGAGCCGCAGCCCACCCGCATCAGTTTCTCTTCGACCCCATTAATGATGGGCGCTTTACCGGCCTGAACCACAATCGTCGTTTCGTGCCCCTCATCGCCGATCACCATTTCAACGGCCTCGCGATTGCACAGCCGCAGCAGGGCGTCGCAAGTGATCCGCCCCTCTTTCTTTGAACCGCCGGTCAGATGCTCGACCCCACCCAGCGACAACATCTTGGACCCGTATTCCGAGGTCATCACATGCCCGACGGGCTCACCGTCCACGCGGACGACATCGCGCTCGTGACCAATATGGCGATCGGTGTCGATCTTCGCTTTGACACCGCAATACGAGAAAATCCCCTCGGTCACGACAGTAACCATATCCACGCCTTCCACGTCCTGGCTGACGATAAAGGGCGCAGGTTTGTAGTCGGGGTAGGTCGTGCCCGCACCGACGGCGGTCACAAAGGGCCGCTTGCCTTGCACGATGTCGCCGTCCCAGTCTTCGGGGTCTTTACCGTCTTTCAGGAACGGGACAAGGCGCGTGTCCTCAGTGCTTTCGATGATCGTCAATGCATCCAAACGGACTAGGTCGCCACCATGATTGGCATAGCGGTCGCAGGCCCCGATTTTACCGTCCGCGATGTAGCACATCACCGGGCAGGCATCGCAGCGGATTTTCTCTGGTGTGGCGCGTTCAGTTGCCATCTTTCAGTTCCTTGATTGCTGCGCGCATCTTTGCAGGCGTGGCAGGACCTTGCGTCAGCCGAACGCCGCAGGCGCGATTGATTGCATTGAAAAGGGCCGGGGCCGTCGGGATCAGAACGTGCTCTCCCAGTCCCTTGGCACCGTAGGGGCCGTGGGCATCCTCTTCCTCGATGATGAGGGTTTCGATCGGGGGGATGTCTCCAATGGTCGGGATCAGATAGTCGTGCAGGTTCTCGGTAAGGCCGGGCAGGTATTCTTCCATCAGCGCCATGCCAAGACCCTGCGCGATACCGCCCTGCACCTGACCCTCGACCAGCATCGGGTTAATCGCTTTGCCGACGTCATGGGCGGCCACGAATTTGATCGGTTTCACCGTGCCAAGTTTTGTGTCCACCTCGACAACAGCCAGATGCGCAGCATAACCAAACTGAGCATAAGGTATCCCTTGACCGTTTTCGTCCAACGGTTTTGTGGGCGGGTCATAGGTTTCTTCGGAACGCAGAACATACCCTTCGGCGTCCGGTTCCAGCGTGGTCAGGTCGATCGTGTGCTGCTGTCCGTTATCATCCACAGCAATTGCGCCTGCGTTTAGGGTAATCACGGCGTCAGGCCCGGCGTTCACGCGGGACAGAATCTGCGCCCGCATCGCTTCACCCGACAGACGTGAAGCGCTGCCAGAGACATAGGTCTGACGTGAGGCCGAAGTTTTGCCCGCGTCTGGCGTGACATCCGTATCGGCCCCGATGATTTCGATCTGCGCAACCGGGACACCAAGCGCCGTGGCAAAGATCTGCGTGATGACGGTGTTTGCCCCTTGGCCGATATCCATCGCTCCTTGGTGCAGGACCACACTGCCATCTGACCGGATGCCCGATTTGATCGTCGACGGGTTGGGCAACGAAGTGTTGCCGCACCCGTACCAGCCTGCCGCCAGCCCAACGCCGCGCATCAAGGTATTGTTTTGTTCGTTGTGTGCCTGAGCTGCTTTGTTTTCTTCAGCCCACGCGGGACGCAGCGCTTCGAGGCAGGCGCGAATGCCAACACCCTGATCGAAGACCTGCCCGCAAACGGTGGGGACCCCATTCTCCAGCGCATTGTTGATGCGGAAATCAAGCGCGTCGATGCCCAACTTGTCCGCCAACTCATCGAACAGGCATTCCTGCGCGATGGCTGATTGCGGAACGCCAAAGCCGCGGAATGCGCCCGACGGCGGGCAATGCGTATGGATGCCTTTGGCTTCGGCGCGGTAGTCGGCAATTCTGTAGGGACCCGAGGCATGCACGGGCACCCGGTAGGCTACGGTCGGACCCCAGCTGGCATAGGCGCCTGTGTTGAACAGCCCATCAAAAGTCATCCCACTGATACGACCGTCTTTAGTTGCCCCGATCTTGACCCGCACGTCGGAAGGGTGGCGTTTGGTGGTGGACTGCATCGACTCGGTTCGGGAATAGGTCAGCCGCACCGGCTTGCCGGTTTTGAGCGCGGCAAGAGCCAGGTAAGGCTGAACCGAAATATCCAGTTTTGAGCCGAACCCGCCGCCGACCCCGGTCGGGGCAATACGGATCTGATCGCGCGGCATTCCCAGAATGATCTCCAACGCGTCCAGGTCCATCACCGGGGCTTGCGTGCAGGCATGGACTTCGACCCGCTCGTTCACGATCTCGGCGAACCCGGCCTCAGGCTCGATATACCCATGTTCGACAAAGCCCGAGCGGAAATGGCCTTCGACCACAACATCTGCGTTGGCCAACGCAGTTTCTGG
The DNA here is from genome assembly GCF_059610905.1 of Ruegeria sp. CDSC002. Lineage (NCBI taxonomy): Bacteria > Pseudomonadati > Pseudomonadota > Alphaproteobacteria > Rhodobacterales > Roseobacteraceae > Ruegeria > Ruegeria sp. CDSC002. The sequence goes on along the minus strand of NZ_JBXWOM010000005.1, from coordinate 313,510 downwards.
GGTTCCGCATTTCACGAAACCGGCGCACATAACGTTTCCGTCGCGATCTGGGTGCAGCTGCGCGGCTTGGGGCGTCATGGCGTCCAGTGAATCCAACGCGGGGGGTCTTTCTTCCCACGTTACTGGAAAATCTGCTGGATCGAATGTTGCCAGAATCTCGGGCAGGCCAATGATGGCGGCGATAGCCTCACCACGGAACCGAGCCTCGGTTTCCGCGAATACAGGTTGGTCGGCAAAGTCGGGAATAACGCCAAAGTTGTTGCGCCCGGGAATGTCGGCCGCAGTCAGGACTGCTTCGATCCCAGGGGTCTTATTGGCCCAAGTGTCCAGATCGCCAAGTGTAAATCCGGCACGGTGATAGGGGGAACGGATGACATAGATTTCCAACGTACCTGCCGGGGCAACATCATCGCCAAAAAGCTCTGTGCCTGTAACCTTGTCGTGCCCATCCACGCGCCAGATGGCGTCGCCCGCGTGTCCCAGTGTTGCTTCTGGCAAAGTAGGCGCACCAGCGGCAACAACGGCATCGATAATCTTGCGATACCCGGTGCAGCGGCACAAAACGCCGCCTAGGGCATCCTGGACCTGCTCATTGTTTGGCTCAGGTGTCTCGCGCAGCAATGCGACGGCAGCGGTCATCATGCCCGGCGTGCAGATACCGCACTGCGCCGCACCGTGGTTTTGAAAGCTTTCTGCCAGACGTTTGGCAATCTGGTCATCTTGCGTCAGCCCGGACACCGTTTCCACAGACCGCCCAGCAGCCTGTTGCGCCGGAACCAGGCAGGCACAGACCGGATCACCATCGACCAGAACGGTGCAAGCACCGCAGTCGCCGGCATTGCATCCGATCTTGACGTCGCGTGCTGACAGCCGCTCGCGCAGCATTTCCGACAGGCGCTCACCCACGCGCGGCACCGCGCTGACGGGGTGGCCATTCAGGGTGAATTCGGTCGTGATTTCATCAGCGCGTTTATCCATGATGTTGTCCCGCCTCTGCGATTGCCCGGACACATTGTTCTGTCACAGAGTCCAGTCGGAATGCGGCGTCCCCGCGGACGTCATCAATGGGGCTAAGCGGTGCCAAATGCTCTGATGAAACTTCAACCGTTTCAGGGGATTTCCCGATCAAATCGGCTTCGAGCTGTACCAGCCTTTGTGCCACGGCTGACGCAGCCCCCACGGCGACGCGCGCATAGTTGATCCGGCGGTTTTCATCGAGGCCGATGATGACAGAAGTCATCGTGATCGAGATCACAAGGTATCGTCGCGCGCCGAGTTTTTCGAAATGTCCAACAGTCCCTTTGGGCGGATCGGGCAGGTAGATCGCCGTCACAATCTCATCGCCGGACAGCGCCGTTTTGCGCACGCCAGTGATGAACTTTGACAGCGGAACCTCGCGAAAGCCTCGGGCCGAGCCAAGCTCAACGCTAGCCTCCAGCGTCAGCAGCGGTGGCACGCCGTCAGCGGCAGGCGAGGCATTGCACAGGTTCCCTGCAATCGTGCCGCTGTTCTGGATCTGCAGGCTACCGACTTCCCGCGCTGCCATTTGCAGGCCCCTAAATGCTACGGGCAAATTGGCCCCGGCAATGTCTGTCCAGCTTGTTGTGGCTCCGATTCTCCAACGGTCATCCACAAGTTGGATGCCCGAAAGACCATTGATGCGTGTGACGTCCAATATGTCGGTGTGCAGCTCATGACGCTGCCGGGATGGGAAAAAGTCAGTGCCGCCAGCGACAACCGTCAGATCATTGCTGGTCAGCAAGTCAAATGCATCATCGAGCGTGTTGGGAGAAAGATACCGCAAAGTGTCTATCCTGATGAGAAATTTCTCGTTAGTACACAAATGATATTACGCGAACAAAAAAAATGTCAACGATTTGTTTGGGCCAGTTTTGTTTATCATGAGCGCGGGCAGAAGATTGGATCACGGATATTCAGTCGATTGATCATTCCCCTTATTTTCAAAGCTAATTGAGGAGCAGCCACTCTAGTCGCGATAAAATTGGGCGATGTGACGGCGCAATGCCGATTTTGTTTCACGAATGTCCAGAAGTTCCAAATTCGGTCAGTAATTCGTTGACACACTAACAAACAACTATGAATATAGTGATCGATCACTCACCCACGTGTGGATCTTACAGCGGGCTGAAACCTACCGCCTGGTGTCAATAGGGAGGAAGAAATGAACAAGTTCAATTTGATGATGGCGACCGCACTTGCTGCTGGTCTTGTTGCAGGGGCCGCTGCGGCACAGGAAAAAGTACGAATCGCTTTCATTGATCCGCTATCCGGGCCATTTGCGACGACGGGCACACAAGGCCTGGCGATCTATCGCCACAGCGTCAAAGAGCTGGTGAACGAACCTGGCGGGCTGTTGGATGGGAATGCCGAATTCGAGATGGTGCCTTTCGACAATAAGATCAGCGCAAAGGAATCTCTCATCCAGTTGCAGGTTGCCATGGATCAGGGCATTCGCATCATCGCTCAGGGCGCATCATCCGGTGTGGCGAACGCGCTGACCGAAGCAGTTGCCAAGCACAATCGTCGCAATCCTGATGATCCGGTTATCTTCCTCAACCACTCGGCCGTTGACCCGGCGTTGACCAATGACAAGTGCCAGTTCTGGCATTTCCGCTTTGACGCCAATGCTGACATCAAAATGGACGCGTTGACCGATGACATTGCAGCGAACCCGGATATCAAAAAAGTCTATGTGATCGGTCAGGACTATTCGTTCGGTAAGGCTGTTGCTGCGGCCGCTCAGCGGTTCCTGCAGGAAAAGCGCCCCGATATTGAGATTGTCGGGAACGAGTTGCACCCGATCGGCAAAGTCAAAGACTTCACGCCCTACGCGCGCAAGATTGTTGGTTCGGGGGCAGATGCCGTGATCACAGGTAACTGGGGTGGCGACATGGTTGGTTTGGGCAAGGCGGTCATGGGTGCTGGTTTCGACAAGCCGATCTACACCTACTATGGCGCGACCTCAGGCATCACCGCGGCCTTTGGTGAAGAAGGCGACGGTATCGTCAAACTGGTCGGCGCAGGTCAGGTCAATCCGGCCCCAACACCTGAAGCGCAGGAGTTCATCGAAGCCTTCTATGTAAGCTTCCCGGATCTGGACTTTGGTCAACCTCAGATGGCGAATGTCGCACCGATGCTGGCAGCCGCGATCAACGAAGTTGGCAACGCCACGGATATCAAGGCGATCGCCTATGCGCTGGAAGGTATGGAATACGACAGTATTGTCACTGGCAAGACCGTGATGCGTGAAAGCGATCACCAGACGATCCAGACCGTGACCGTGCAGGGCCAGACGCCCGAGGTCGCTTTTGAATACGACAAGTCTGGCCGCGGTATGGTTGCAGAAACTGTTGTCGAACTGGCGTCCAATGACTCAGCCACCACATGCGAGATGAAGCGCCCATAACCCTCTAACCACTCTGGTGGTCCGTCTGAAATTCGGGCGGGCCACCAGTCTGCCACTCAATTATATGCAGGGAGACACGTAATGGCGCTGTTCCTCGTGAACGTGTTGGATGGATTTGTGACTGGTTTGTTGCTGTTCATGCTATGCAGCGGTTTGACACTGATCTTTTCCATGATGGGCGTTCTGAACTTTGCTCATGCCAGTTTTTACATGCTGGGTGCTTATTTCGCCTATCAGATCAGCCTCGTCACCGGGTTCTGGGTCGGCTTGCTTGTCGCGCCATTGATTGTCGGTTTGATCGGAGCTCTGATCGAGCGATACGGGTTAAGGCGAGTTCACAAATACGGGCATGTGCCAGAACTGATCTTTACCTTTGGTCTTGCGCTGCTGATTGAAGAAACGATTCAATTCTTCTGGGGCAAAAGTCAGCTTCCATTCTCGGAACCTGCCGCGCTGGATTTTGCAGCTTTCGCTATCGCTGGAAATGCTTTTCCTGCCTACAAGGTTTTCATGATCGCCGTTGCGATGGGGATCTTCCTGACGCTGCTATACATTCTGACCAAAACCCGTATCGGCATGACCATTCAGGCCGCGCTCAGCTATCCCGAAACCGTGCAGAATCTGGGTCACAACGTACCGCTGGTCTTTATGTGCGTGTTTGGCGTGGGAACCGCGATGGCCGGGCTGGCCGGTGTCATCGCTGGTCCGGTTCTGGGGGTTTTCCCTGGCATGGCCTTGCAGCTGGGTTCGATCGTTTTTGTGACCATTGTGATCGGCGGTCTGGGTTCGCTTTGGGGCGCCCTGGTTGCATCCCTGATTATCGGCTGGCTTCAGACCTTTGCCACCGCCTATGACATCACGGCCGAACAAGTGCTGACCGCGATCGGCTTTACCAAGCCAGAGATGATCTGGGATCATCCGCTGCAGGACTTGTGGACACTTACGCTGCCTCAGCTGGGCCCGATCCTGCCGTACCTGCTGATGATCATCGTTCTTGTTCTGCGCCCGCAAGGTCTTATGGGGAACCGTGAATCATGAGTATCGCTAGTAAGACGCCTTTAACTGCGGGCACTTCGCGGCTGATATCGCTATCGAACGTGATGCCCTGGGCTTTTGCCGCTTTGTTCCTGTTGTGCCTGCCGTTTGTGTTCCAGTCCAGTTCGGCGCTGACGATCATGAACCAGATGGCAATCACCATCGTTTTCGCGCTGAGCTACAACATGTTGCTGGGGCAGGGTGGTATGCTGTCCTTTGGTCATGCGGTCTATATGGGCCTTGGCGGGTTCTTCGCCATGCACGTGATGAACATGGTCGAGGACGGGCTGTGGTTGCCTTTGCCGTTTCTTCCGATAGTCGGAGGCTTGTTCGGCATGGTCTTCGCCTTCCTGATCGGTAGTTTTTCGACCCGCCGAGCAGGCACTGTATTCGCCATGATCTCGCTTGGTGTCGGAGAGCTGATCGCCGCCTGTTCGGTCATCATCGTCGTGTTCTTTGGCGGCGAAGAAGGCATCTCGGGCGACCGGACCATGGGACCGCCAGTGTTCGGATATGAATTCCTTACACAGCAAGAGGTCTATTACCTTACGGTCGTGTGGCTTTTGGTGGCGGCACTGCTGATGTACTTGTTCTCGCGCACGCCGATCGGGCGGATCGCCAACGCGGTGCGCGACAACGAAGAACGCGCCGAGTTTCTGGGGTATTCCCAACGCAACGTTCGCTGGATTTCCTTCTGCGCCTCGGGTTTCTTTGCCGGTGTCGCCGGGTCGTTGTTCGCGATCAACTTTGAGATTTTGACCGAGGAAAACCTGAACCTTGCAACGTCAGGCTCAATCCTGCTGATCACCTTCATTGGCGGAGCCGGCTTCTTTGTCGGGCCGATCATCGGCGCGGTCGTGTTCACCTTGCTTCAAACGGTACTTGGTCTGCATACCGAATTGTGGGCGCTGTATCTGGGCATTTTGTTCGTGGCCTGTGTGATGTTCTTCCCGTCTGGTTTTGCCGGGTTGATTGCGATGCATCGACGACCACTTGCACTGGGTAAACTGAAATTGCTGATTAAGCCGTATCTCAAGGTGGCAATCCCCGCGATCACGAGTGTCCTGTCACTGGCCGCCATTCTGGAAATTCTGTTCCACAAGCGCCATGGATACGGCGGCGATCACGAGATGCACCTCTATGGCATTGCCTTTGACAGTGGTGGCTATCAAGCCATAGCCTTTGCAGTAATCATCGCCGCGATCTCACTATTCCTCGTGTCCCGCGTTTTGCCGGAAATCCGTGAAGCCTGGGACAATGCGAACCATGCGGAGGACCGTGCATGAGCGCTCCTGCTATTGAGCTGAAAACCCTCGAAAAAAGTTTTGGTCTGGCTAAGATCATTCAGGGTGTGAACCTGCAGATCGCAAAAGGTGAACGCCATGCGGTCATTGGGCCAAACGGGGCCGGGAAGTCGACCCTGTTCAACCTGATCACCGGGCGGTTCGCGCCGACCTCGGGCGGAGTGTTTCTGCACGGCCAAGATGTCACCGGATTGAAGCCCTTCGAGATCAACCGCCGCGGCCTCAGCCGATCTTTCCAGATCACCAACATATTTCCCAACATGACCGTGTTCGAAAACATTCGGTGTGGGTTGTTGTGGACAATTGGGTATCGCTATTCTTTTTGGCACATGATTGGCCGCCAACTGGACGTTACCGAAAAGGCTGACGGTATTCTGGCGCAGATCAATCTGAGTTCGCGCCGGAATGAACTGGCTGGCACGCTGGCATATGCCGAACAGCGCGCGCTTGAGATCGGGATCACGATCGCAGGCGGGGCGGATATCATACTGCTGGACGAACCTTGCGCCGGGATGAGCCATTCGGAAACCGACCTGATCGTCGACCTGATCCGCAACGTGACCGAGGACAAGACGCTTTTGATTGTCGAGCACGACATGGGCGTGATTTTTGATTTGGCGGACAAGATCTCGGTCCTTGTATATGGCGAAGTGATCGAATCCGACACGCCGGATGTTGTACGCGCATCGGCAAAAGTGAAAGAAGCCTATCTGGGCGCAAGTTTGGAAGAGGAGGCTGTGTAATGCTTCAGGTCACTGACTTGCACGCCTATTACGGCAAGAGCCACATTCTTCAGGGTGTTAACCTTAAAGTGGGCGAGGGCGAAATCGTATCGCTGTTGGGGCGGAACGGGGTTGGGCGGTCTACCACATGCAAGGCGATCATGGGCGAGGTCGCGCCACATGGGTCGATCAAGTTCCGCGGCCAGGAGATCGCTGGCCGCAAGAGCTTTGAGATTGCTAAGGCCGGGATTGGCTACGTTCCCGAAAACCGGGATATCTTTCCCGGTCTCACAACGCGCCAAAACCTGATATTGGGGCTGAAACCTGGCCAAAAGGACGGCGATGGCCGCTGGTGTATCGAGGATATGTTCGAGATGTTTCCGAACCTGCGCAATCGTGCGGATGTGGATGCCTCGGTTATGTCGGGCGGCGAAAAGCAAATGCTGACCATCTGTCGCGCTTTGATGGGCGACCCCGATTTCATCATGATCGATGAGCCGACCGAAGGCCTGGCCCCGAAGATTGTTGAGCAGGTAGGGGATCTGCTGCTGCAGATTGCCGAGCGTGGCGTCTCGATCCTGTTGGTCGAGCAAAAGCTGACCATCGCTTTGCGTGTGACCAACCGGGTTTACGTCATGGGTCACGGGCACATGGTTTACGAAGGCACCCCGCAGGCATTGCGCGAAAATGACGAAATCCGGAAGGAATGGCTGGAGGTCTGAGGTATCGCCGCAGGCATCTTGCTCATAACAAGCCGCGCTGCCGGCATTACCGCAAAACAACTGACGGGAACTCCACAAATGCAGAGCTCCCTTCTTTTTTGGTGCACCAGATTACTTTTTCAGGAACGGTGCCATTGTCTTAAAGAACTTCTCGCCATACGGCGGGCGAAGAGCCTTGAAGACGCCATCCATGTTGATCTGCTTGAAAATAGCCTTTGCGTGGCTGAACCGTTTGAAGCCATGCAGGCCGTGATAAGCGCCCATGCCACTATTTCCGACGCCGCCAAAGGGCAGGGTGTTCTGGGTCGAATGCATGATGGTCTCGTTGATGCACGCTCCGCCGGAAATGGTGCCTTCCATCACCTGCTCCTGCTCGCCCGCGTCTTTAGCAAATACGTAAGCCGCCAGAGCGCGCGGACGGGCATTGGCAAAGCTTATGGCCTGATCCAGCGAGTCGTAAGGCAGGATTGGCAGGATCGGCCCAAAGATTTCATCGTGCATGACGTCCAGCGCCGGATCGGCGTCTACGATCAGTGTCGGGGGTAGAATTTTCTCATTCGTGGCTGAGAGATCTTCGTTGGCGGGGTTGACCTGAACGACCCGCGCCCCTGCCGAGCGTGCTTGCTCCACAAGGCCCTTGAGCCGATCGAATTGGCGGTCGGTCACAATATGGGTGACATCCGGGTTGCCGGACAGGGTCGGGAAGGCCTCGGCAAGTTTTGCCGCAAGCTGGGTGGCGAATTCTTCCATCTTTGCGCGTGGGACCAAGACATAGTCCGGTGCCAGGCATACCTGACCCGCATTGAATCCTTTGCCGGCGGCGATCCGGGCGACCGCAAGGTTCATATCCGCGCTGGGGGCGATGATGGCGGGGTTCTTGCCGCCAAGCTCCAGTGTAGTCGGCACCATATGTTCAGCTGCTGCGCGAAGGACGTGCGGCCCAATGCTGCTGGCGCCGGTAAACAGAAGGTGGTCAAAAGGAAGCGCAGTGAACGCCTGTGCGACGTCGACGCCACCGGTCACAACCACGGCTTCGTGCGGGGCGAAGTTTGCTTCTATCAGCGATTTCAAAAAGTCGGATGTGCGGGATGTGAATTCTGACGGCTTCAGCATGACCGAGTTGCCTGCCGCAAAGGCTTCGGCCATGGGGCCAATGGCCAGATAGATCGGAAAGTTCCAGGGGCTGACAATCCCAATGACACCCAGGGGTTGATAATGAATGCGACCGCGCGCGCCCAGCAATCCCAGGGAAACTCGACTTTTGCCTTCTCAGGGCGCATCCAACGATCAAGGTTGTCCCGCGCGAATTTTAACTGTTTTACCGTGCCAACGATGTCGGCCGCGATCGTTTCATGTTGTGACCGATTGCCAAAATCGGCCGAGATCGCGTCAATCATGGCATCGCGATTATCCAGTACCAGGTCGTTTAACCGCGTGATGCGATCCTTGCGTTCAGCCGCGTTTGGCGCGCCATGTTCGGCCTGGTGGGCTTTTTGTATCTCCAAAAGCGTCGCGAGGCTCTCGGCGGGGTTGGGGCTATGCTGGTTCAATACGCGTCTCCTGCGGTTGGTTTTGCGGTGCGCAACCGCCTTCCCGTTGGTCTGTGTGCCCGTTCTGTCCCATTGGTCACAAGGTTCGGGTTTCGTTTCTTTGCCGCCGGGCTGCGAAGTCTGCGTTGACATTTATCCGGCGATGTGGAAAGTAAGTGATCGTTCACTAATTAGCAAGAGCGCAGTATGACCCTGACCACAGAAGACAGGTTCAAGACCGGCATGCAGTTGCTGGCGGCCTCAACGACCATCATCACATCAGAATTCGAGGATTCGCGCGCTGGAATGGCGGCGACGGCGGTATGTTCGCTAACGGCCGATCCGCCAGCTTTGTTGGTTTGCATCAACCGAACAGCGCGAACATATGGCGTCGTGATGGACAGCCGAAAGTTTGCCGTAAACCTCATACCCGATGACATGACCGAGGTTGTCGGTGCCTTTTCGTCGAAAATGGACAAGGAACAACAGTTCCAGGTAGCCGGGACATGGATCAACGGAGATCTGGGTCTGCCTGTTTTGAAAGAGTCCGTCGTGTCCTTTGAATGCGTGGTCGACAACTGGGCAAACACGAAGACACATGCGGTGTTCTTCGGTATGGTAAAAGAAGTTCACCTGAACCCGGAAAAGTCGGCGCTAATTTATGGGCGCAAGGGATTTCACAAACTCACACCGCTGGAAGGCTGATGCAGGGTTAAAGTGAATTTTCACCTGCCTCCGCACGTCTTACACCACCAAAAACCGCCACTAAAAACGACCATCACGTAACTGAAAATTTGCCGTGATGATGCCCGGGAGGAGACACCAATGCCGACGCTTGGACAGCTGATCGACCGAAACGCAGACCGCTTTGGGGATCAAGATGCTTATGTAGAACTGGACCGCCGTCGCAGTTGGCGCGAGTTAGGCCAGCGAACAGATGCGTTGGCGAATGCGTTGCGGTCGCTGGGTGTTCGCAAGGGTGACAGGGTCGGCGTGATCCTGCCCGACTGCATCGAGGTCGCAGAAACCATCGGCGCTTGCGCCAAGGCCGGTGCGATTCGAGTGGGTCTGAACTATCGCCTTGCCCCGCGCGAAATCGGCGCGCTGATTGACGACGCGGGCTTGGATGTTCTGATCGTGCAGGACACGAAAGTTGCAATTGCCCAAGAGGCACTGACCTTCAGCAAGCGTCAGCCGGTGCTGGTGGGTGTCGGTGCCCAGCATACGCTGGAGCGGGATTATGAAACCCGGATCGCATCAGCATCTGATCGCGGAGCCTTCATCCATACCCCTCATGAGCAATTGATGATCTGCTACACCACTGGTTCAACCGGTTTGCCGAAAGGTGCGATCTATCCTCACACGTTGATGATCGAGTCGATGGGTGTAATCGCGCTGACAGAAGGTGCGGGTCCGGACGATGTCTGGCTGCACGCGATGCCGGCATCGGGCGTTCCGATCATTCACCTGCTGCGTAACATGTTCCACGGTACCAAATGCGCCATTGTTGGCGAATGGGATGCAGAAACGGCGCTTAAGCTTATTGACCGCGAGCAGGCGACGATCTGCGTTCTGGTGCCGACAATGCTGAACGACCTGCTGTCTTCCGGGCTGATCACGCAATACAATTGCGCGTCGATCCGGCAGCTGGGGTATGGATCTGCGCCAATTCCACCCGCGACAGTGCGCGATGCGCTCAAGGCTTTCGGGTGCAAGTTCTTGCAGATGTTTGGCACGACCGAGCTGATGGGCATGGGCATGATGCTGACCGCAACGGATCACGAGCGCGCTTTGAAAGACGGGCACAACTGTCTGGAAAGCGCGGGTCGACCACTATACTACGTGGACGTCCGTGTGGTGGATGAGCAGGGCAATGACCTTCCTAGCGGTGAGGCGGGTGAGCTGCTGATTCACTCGCCCTATGTGATACCTGGCTATTGGAACCAAGCGGTGGAGTATTCGGAAACCGTCCGTGATGGCTGGCTGCATACCGGGGATATCGCAGTGATCGATGCCGAGGGTTACGTGCATCTCAAGGACCGGGCAAAGTTCCGTATCAAGTCCGGCGGCTATAACGTGTTCCCGGTCGAGGTCGAAAACTGTCTGGCTGAACATGATGCAATCGACGAAGTCAGTGTGTTCGGCTTGCCCGACCCAAAATGGGGGGATCGGATTCATGCCGTTGTCACCCTGAACTTGGGCACCGCTGTCGGCAGCGCGGAACTGCGTGAGTACTGCCGGGGTAAGATTGCCAACTTCAAGATCCCGAAAGATATCGAGATTTGGGACGCGTTGCCCAAAGGACCGACAGGTAAAATTCAAAAACGCGAGATCATCGAGATTTGCAGCAGCGACGACCAAAGCGGTGCGGCATAAGCACCGTTCCTGACCGAATGCTCTTGGTCAGGGAATGAAAGTTCGAAAAACAGTGTGAGGCTTGATCGTTGAAATGCGGTCAAGCCTCGTCGTTTCAATGACCACCTCAAATGAAGCAGGCCATCCGGTTGAGCAAGTGACCCAGTGAAATCTCTGTCGCTTGCCGCGTGTACCTACGCTTCCATGTGGCGCAGAACCGATCTCTGAAAGTAGGTCAGCGGAGATTCAGCCCCCGGACCAGAGGCCATTTTGCCGACCGTGTATTTGGGCGACATCATCGCACGCTGCATTTTCTCGACGACATATACATCCTCGGTCTGGAAGTCCTGCGTTTCCAGCGGATGCACTTTCCAGTGCGAGCTTTTGATCATGCCGGATACTTTGTCATAACCGGGGATATCCTTGACGGATCCGCGGCTCGACATCCATGATTTTGCGGCCCAGACATAAGCATGCAACCGTGTCACACCGGCGCTTACAGGTTCCATCACGGATATCGAAAAAGACCAGGGGCTTGCCACGATCAGGGTTGTCGGGAACAACATGTAGACGCCGCCATAGCCTTCTTTCTCAGCATGCGGGATTTTCTTCGCGTTCCATTTGTCCATGTGCGTTGACACGAAATTCGGAACACGCGAACGCACGGTTTCGTTTTCAGTCGAGTACCAAACCTGATTGTCGCCATAAGGGTCCCAGATGTTCTTGTCCTGAGTTGGGCCGCCCAGTGTGTTCTTGTGCAGATAGGCCAGGTGGTATCCGTCGATCGCGTTCTCGAAGAACACTTTCCAGTTGCACTGCATTTCATAGGTTACAGGTTCACCGTAGGATATCAGTTCAGGGCTGGTGATGTCGTGCGGCCAGACGACATCTTCCAATCCGCTGAGCCATTCTGACAAGTCCTGATCGGGTTCGGGATTGACAAAGACAATGCCCTTGAAGACCGCGACCGAAGCCCTGTGCAGGCCGTTTTCTTTTTTGTTGATGTCCGGGAAACAGGCTTGCTGGTCGGGGATGCCACGCAGCGCGCCATCCAGGCCAAAAGTCCACGAGTGATAGGGGCACACGACCGTCTTGCCCGCATTGCCGCAGCCGTGGTCCAACAGTTCGGTTCCGCGATGTCGGCAAATGTTGTGGAACGCACGCAGTTCGCCGTCGTTTCCGCGGATTGCGACCAGGGAAAAGTGCCCTGCCTTGGCCGTCATGTAATCGCCCGCATTGGCAACCTTTGACTCGACGCCAGCAAACACCCAGCTGCGCGAAAACAGCTTCTTGTTTTCCTGCGCCAGCCATTCATCTGATGTGTAGGCTTCGGGTGGCAATTCCTGGGTAGCGACCTCTGGCATTTGGTTTGGCTGTTGCATGAATGATCTCACAAATGGCTGCTAAGTTTTCATTATTGTCATTGTTGACAGATAACCTTGAACGCGGCATATGTCAATGCAAAGTGATCGTTCACTAATTTTGACGATTTGAAAGAAATTGGCCGCAAAAACTGCGATTAATCAAGATTTCAAGGGCTCTTGTCCTGAGCCTGATGGAGAGACTGGAAACGCTATGCCGCGCCCGAGTTTAAAACCGCAACGGTCAGAAGAAATCCTTGATGCCTATATGACCTGCGTGGCCCGGTACGGGCTTGATGGCGCCACCCAACAGCGTGTCGCGGCCGAGGCTGGTGTGAAGCGACCATTGTTACGGCACTACCTTGGCAATCGTGACCAGATGATTGAAGCGCTAAATCAGCATGTCGCAGACGCGTTCAACGCGCTGACATTGGAGTTGGACTGTCATCTTACGCAGATCGAAACAGGCGATCAGCTCTTGGAAATCCTATTTGCCGAAGATGAAGAGATCGACCCACGGCTTGCTGCTGCGTGGCAGGGGTTATCCGCATCAGTCGGGGATCATCCCGAACTTGCGGAGGCGTTGCTGGAAGTCCTGGCACGTTTTGTGGCGGTTCTTGAGAAGTTCTTTGCTCGCGTGTCGCCCGACGCCACACCAGAACGGGTGAAGGCCGTGGCGCAGGGCATTTCAACGATCTTCCTGTCCCTCGATTCACTGGCCGCACTTGATGCGCCGTCAAATTGGCGCACCGAATTGAGGCGGGCGGCTTCATTGCTGACGGAAACTTTGTGATTGCCAAGTCGGGTCGCATCCGACGACGTCAGCGCGGCAGGCCCTCTTCGGTTTGGGCCTGCGTGGACAGCCAGTGACGAAAGCTGCGCAGCGACGGGTCGTCCGACTTGGTTTTAGGCCAAACAAGATAGTAGGCGCCCATCATCTCAACCGCGTCCGGGAAGGCTGCGATCAGTTTGCCTGTCGCGAGGTCCTGTTCGATCAAATAATTGGGCAATAACGCAACGCCAAGACCGTGAACCGCCGCCTGATTGATCGTTGTGTATTGATCGTAAATCGTTCCGGGCAACGCGTCGGGATGGCTTGTCCCCATATGGCTGAACCATTCTTGCCAGGCATAGGGCCGGGTCTGGATGTGCAGTAATGGGAGTTTCAGCAGATCTCGCGGTGATGACGGCGCGCCTTTGGGCAGCAAGGATGGTGCGCAAACCGGCAATACACTTTCCACACGCAGCAACAGCCGATCCGTGCCGGGCCAATCGGGTTCTCCAAAATGCAGCGCCGCGTCGAAGGGTTCAGCGGTGAAACTGAACGGACGCAGGCGGGTCGACATGTTGATGGTTATTTCCGGGTGCATGCGGGCAAATTCGGGTAATCTGGGCACTAGCCACCGCATTCCGAACGTCGGCAAAATCGCAAGGTTCAAGGTGCCACCAATAGGAGCCATGTGCAGCTTTAGCGAGGCCTGAGCGATCTGGTTCAAGCCTTGCCGAACCTCGGCAACATATTCCTGCGCAACCGGCGTCAGCAGCAGGCGTTTGCGATCCCGACGGATCAGATCGACACCTAGCTGGGCTTCCAGTGTTTGCAATTGCCGGCTGACGGCACTTTGGGTCAGGGCAAGCTCATCAGCGACCGCAGAAGCCGAGCCTAAGCGATCCAGCGCTTCAAGGGCGCGGAGTGATGAAATTGAGGGGAAGAGGCGGCGTGGCGTTACCATCTATGCGGTCTGCTCATGATTTGCCCCGTTATCCTGCAGTTATTTGCGCTTTGTTCAAACATCTTGTTGATTGTCTGCTTCAATAATTGGCCGGGCCTTAAGTCCTCTTCACTGCCACTGCTGCGCATTATAGATCCACTCTTCCTTAAGCTGTCCGGCCCAATAACCGATCGCAAACAGTTCGGTCATGTATTCGGGGTCGAAGGGTTCCTGCGGCTTTCTTTGAAATTCCTTGGGTATATAGGTGATGTTGGCTTGAAACCCGTCCCGGTTCGCGAGGGTCAGGATGCTTTCGATATTGCCAAGGCTTTGCGAACTGATCAGCATTTCGAACGCGCGGTTAGCCACTGCGGTTGCATTTCCGGGCAACGGATCGAAACTCGGTTCCAGCGTTTTATTGTGGATCAGCCAAATGCGGTTTTTTTGATTGCTCAACCCAGCGTCCCGCAGCAGCTGATGCATCTGCAAGTCGTATGGGTAGGCAAAAATCTCGCGGGTAAGCCCGCCATCCACATGCAGTTCTTCGCGTTGTACTTCGCCATTGGTCACCTTAACTGTAACTGGTTGAAACACGACAGGTATCGAGACCGAGGCCAGAATTACATCCCGGATCAGCTCCCGTGCGCCCGGCGTGTCGGTTTGGGCGATCGCCCCGATGTTCCACAGCACCGGACGTTCCGCATCGATGTTGGTGGTGCCGATCAAAAGCTGGCGGTCCAATCTGTGCTGCTTCGCGATCTCGCGGATCAGATCGTCGGTCAGTTCTTGCTTGATTGCCGCTTTCAGTGGCGTTGCTTTGGTCAGAAAGCCGCGCCCAAAGACGGCACCTGAAACGTCCAATCGCACGACATCCCGGGTTGCGGTTTCGGTGTAGAACCGCTTCAGACGGCTGTCATAATCCGGACCGAGGAAAGCAAAGGGCGCAATCAACGCGCCAGTTGAGATTCCGGTGACCACATCAAAGGACGGGCGTGTGCCCTTGTCGGTCCAACCATTTAGAACGCCGGCCCCAAAAGCGCCGTGCTGACCGCCGCCCGACAGCGCAAGAATGTTCAGGCCTTGCCCCCTTGGAACCTGTGCTAGCGTCTTGCGCATTTCCGCATTGAGAGTTGCCAGACGGTCGCGACTATCATCCTCGAAATACCGGCTGTCCGGGGTTATTCCAACCGGTAGAAAGGTCTCGTAATTCTCGGGCGTCGGCGTAAGTGCTGTCCGATCATAGCTACTGGCACAGGCGGTTAGCATCAGCGCGAGGGCGAAATTGACGCAAATGTTGAATGAGGGCATCGGTGTATTGTCCGTCTTGAAAGTGGTGCCGCTCTGTATAGTGCCAAGCAAATTTTGTTGAGTGCCAAATCTCTGCAGGCGCCTTAGTCCGATTGTATCGTTAGGTAATGTGCGAGATGACACCGATCGAAACGGCGGACATCGCAAAAAATTGCTTACATGTTTCGGCTGATTTCATTCTTTAAATTGTCACCATTGACAGTTGTTTGCTGTTTGCCTATCTCGGTTCAAAGCACCGTAAGATCGGGCATGTGTTAACCACTGTTTCTGAGGTCAAAACGTTTAGCTTGCCAACCGTGAAGACGACGGCCCTAGGAGGGGACAGCATGCCGCAAATGTACCATGAGTTACCTGCAGAGGCGTATACATCGCAGGAGTGGTTCGACCGAGAACAGCGAGAGATATTCTCAAAAACATGGCGTTTTGCTGGTTTTATGGAAGATTTGCCCGAGCCAGGCCATTATCTTTCGGTTCAGGCGGGATTGAACAACTTGTTCATCGTCATGGGGAGGGATCGCAGGCTGCGGGCCTTCCACAACATCTGCAGACATAGGGGCACCCAATTGATCCGCGCCGTGGGAAAGACCCAAAAAGCGCTGACCTGCCCCTATCACGACTGGACCTATGATCTAGAGGGCAACCTGATCTCGGTCCCGGATGAGCATCGCGAATATAAGTCCGTCGACAAGTCCTGCCTTGGCCTGAAGCCTGCTTCGGTCGATATCTGGAAGGGTATGTTGTTTGTGCATCCCGACCCGAACGCAGGGTCGATCATGAAATGGTTCGGCGATGTGGACGACAAAGTCGGGCCGCACGTGCCAGAAGAGCTGGTGGAGCACGAGGACACATCCAACACCTATGAGATCAAGGCCAACTGGAAGATCGTCGTCGAGAACTACATCGACGTCTACCATCTGAGCCACCTGCATTCGAACACCTTACAGATGTATGACCACGCCAATGCGCAATATGGTTGGTATGGGCCGCACTACATCTTTTGGGAACCGCCGGTCGCAGAGTTCGCCAAAGATCAGAACAAAAAGCTTCAGATGCCTCGGGTCGTTCCCGAAGATCAGAATGGTGCATGGGTGCCGATGCTGTTTCCAGGGGTAGGAATTGGCGCGTCCGAGGACGTGTGGAACGTCTTTATCATTACCCCGCTTGCTCCGGACAGGACGCGGATTCTGAACCGGACGCGTGTTGCCAATGCCTCGGGCTGGGAGTTTTTGAAACAGGCCACCCGGTCGGCGTCCTTCTGGAACAATTTCGGCATCAAAGGCAAATATGACGGTGATGATGCGTATGATGAAAACGATCCGATGGCCTCGGGCGATTTCACGCAAGAGGACATCTATGCCTGTGAACAGCAACAGAAATCCCTGACATCGCCCTATTTTGAGGTCGGTCCAGCCGCCGTTGGGGAAAGCCCCGTGGTTCAGCACCAAAGGGTCGTTCGCGATTGGTTGCAAGAAGAATGATCAACTCCGACGACCGGTTGTCGATTGCGACCTTGCTGCGGGTCTTCCGCACAAAGATCGCAACGACCTGGGGTCTGACCCTGGTTGAAACGGGGTTGTTTACTCTCCTTCCCCTGTTGATCGGCTATTCGATCGACGGTCTGTCGAATGGGGACTACACGTCGTTCATCTATTTCGGTGTTGCGATGGCAGCGCTGCTGGTTGTGTCGACGTTGCGCCGAATTTACGACACCCGGGCCTATGGCACGATCCGCGTCGAATTGGGTAAGGCGCAGGCCAAACGGGATGCGGGACGCGATGTCTCGGTGCTAAATGCGCGGGTGCTGATGGCCCGCGAACTGGTTGATTTTCTAGAGAATGAGGCCCCTGAATCGATGGGTGCGGTCGTCCAGGTTCTGGTCTCGGTCGGTATTCTGATGTCCTTTCACGGGGCACTTGCCACCGCCGCAGGGACCGCTGCGGTGATTATCCTGATCATCTTCACCCTGTTTTCGCGTCGCTTCTTCCGCCTGAATGGGCTGTTGAACCACCAGTCAGAAAGACAGGTGACTGCGTTGCAAAGCATGGATTTGAAAAAGATCGACCAACACTTGTTTCGATTGCGCAGGCATGAGGTTCGGTTGTCGGATTCCGAGGCGCTTGTCTACGCTGCGATTTTTGCTGTCTTGCTCAGCATGCTGGCCTTCAACCTGTGGTTTGCAGCGACGCAAAGCGGGGCGACGGCAGGGCAGATCTTCTCGGTTGTCACCTATTCGTTCGAGTTTGTGCAATCGGTTGTGGTTTTACCGATGGTCCTGCAAAGCCTCGCGCGCTTGTCTGAGATCACCAAACGGATCAACGCGGCGGCATCGAAACTGGGCGCCAATGCCTAATCCGTTCAATTCAAACACCCGGCCCGTATCGGGTATCATCACACATCCTGCCCATTCGCATGGCACGAATTTCGGAGGCCCTAATGACCAGAGATTTTCACCCGCTTGAGGTGCTTGAAACGCGCAACGAGATCGGCGGGCAGGCCAAATCCGTCATGTTCGACGTGCCGCCACATCTGGCCCAAGACTTTGCCTGGCGTGCCGGTCAGCACCTGACCCTTCGCTTTTGGATCAATGGTGAAGAGGTGCGCAGAAGCTATTCGATCTCGTCTTCGCCCGCTTCAGGGGGTCCGCTGCGTATCACCGTCAAACGGGTGAAAAAGGGGCTCGTCAGCAACCATATCAACGATACGGTTCAACAGGGTGATGTGATCGACATCATGCCGCCATTTGGCAGTTTTTGTCTGGATACAGACACGGAGGAACGGCGCACACACTATTTCTTTGGGGCGGGCAGTGGTATCACCCCGTTGCATTCCATGCTTCAGTCCGTGCTTTTGGCCGAACCTTGGTCGGTTGCGCATCTGGCCTATGGTAATGCGAACGCGGACAGTATCCTGTTCAAAGATGAGTTTGCCGCATACCAGCAGGCTTTTTCTGAACGCCTGACGGTGCATCACCTTCTTTCCAAACCCTCAATGTGGTCCAGTTTCGCTTATTGGCGCCGGGGTGTCATCGACAAGGATGCGCTCGAGGCGCTGATCACAGAAAATCCGCCTTATGCCCAGAATGCCCAGTACTACATCTGTGGTCCCGGCGGGATGAACAAAGCGGTAAAAGACGCGCTTATGTCTTTGGATGTGCCTGCCAATCGGATTCACATGGAAAGCTACGGCGGCGCGCAAGAAACCGATGACAGTATCAAGGGCGTTGATGCCATTGTGGACATAACACTGAACGGTCAGCGACAATCGGTTCAGATAGCATCTGGTCAGACGATCTTACAGGCTGCTCAACAGGCTGGGTTGGAGCCGCCATATTCCTGCCAGTCTGGGGTCTGTGGGGCGTGCCGGTGTCAGGTGAAAAAGGGCGCAGTTCATATGCGGGCGCGAACCGCTTTGGATGATAATGAGATCGCGAAAGGTGCCGTCCTGTCCTGCCAGGCGGTTGCCACGACGGACAAGCTTGCGGTTAGTTATGATTAACCCGGCCGTTGGCCGGGCCGTCGCCGTCAGGTTTTTTCTTCCAATGTTTCAGCCAGTTTCAGCGCGGCGAAGTATGACGAATAACCCCATGTTTTCGGCGGTTTAAGCGGAACGAAAGCATCCGTGGTGATAAACAGGTTTATGATTCCGTGCGCGACGATCTCACAGGCTTGTTTGTCGGCTTTTGGGTGTGAGGCAAGAACGATATCTATTGCCACCTTATAAAAAGCCTCCATCGATTCCAGTAGCGGCTTGCGAAGCTCTGGGTAGATCTCAATCGAGTTGACGAGAGCTTGGTAACAAATGTTGATCCGGGGATCCATCTCACCGTCAGAGTTGAACAGGGCCTCGATCAGATTGCGGGCATCGGGATGTTCGTCCAGCGCAACGCGCAATGTTTCGGTCTGTTTGCTGAACGTTTCGACGACATGCTCACCTAGCGCCAGAACCATTGCTTTGCGGTTGCCAAGATGATGGCGGATCAATGGGCGCTTCAGCCCGGCTTGTGCCGCGATATGTTCAAGTGTGGCCCCTTCGACGCCATAGCGAACGACGCACGACATAAAGGCATCGAGGACTTCTTTTTTACGTTGATCTTGTACCGAGGGGCGACCCATGCGATTACCCTTACACTGAAACGGAATTTTAGAGATATCTTAGTTGAAATTGACTGTCAAGACTGACAATCAATTTAAATCCAGAGTGTCTACCGCTCTTTAACGTTTTCTAAACTATTGCCCATCGTTCCAGACGACAATCTGACGCAAGCTATGTTCAAGCTTCCCGGTGGGGCGACCTGTTTGAGGGCGGTGGATCTAGGTGAAAAGCCCAAGCCTTTCTCCGCCCGCCACATCCGCAAATCTGTTGAGATTTGGGAACAGAGTTTTCAGTGCCGAAGGTTGCACACCAAACCAAAGGGACAGATCAGCATAAAGTTGATCGGTCGAGGTCGTTGGGATCAAAACACCGTTGCCCACATCAAGCGCGTTGTCGCTGGCCAGGCCAAGTTCGGGGTAATCTCCCAGAATCTGCCCGCCTTTGACAGCATTGCCCATAACCAAAGTATTGCCGCCCCAACCATGATCCGTACCGTTGCCATTCGACGTCAACGTCCGGCCGAAATCTGATCCGGTGAACGTCACGACACGATCAGCTAACCCCATGTCGTCAAGCGTTGCCTGAAATGCACCGAGGGCTTCGGACAAAACGCGCAGCATACGGGCATGGTTCGCCAACAGCTCATCATGATGGTCCCAATCGATATAGCGCACAAAGAACGTTTGCTGCTCGTGACCCAGCCGGTCCGAGGCGGCAATCGTTTTGGCGACCATACGCAATTGCTGTGCAAGGTCCGAGGATGGGAAGGACCGGGGTATCTTGATCCCTCGGGTCGCGGATTTGAACGTCTCGTGTTTGGACTGTGCGTCACGGGTCAGGTTCAGATATGTCTCACGGAAGGGATCGCCGTTTTGATCGGCGTTCATCATTCGGTTGAAACTGTCCAAAAGCAGGTCGTTGAGCGGGCTTTTCTCTTCTTTTACGTACAGGCCGACGCTGCCTTTGTCTGTGATTGCATATGGCGAGTCGATCTTGCCGTTTTGCGCAATGTTGTTTCCGGCCAATGAGATGTTCATTCCGATCTCGTGCGCCGACTTTGAGGGCTGCAGGTCGTCGGCAAAGAACCCGAACCATCCGACATTCACATGCAGATCCGGGCGCGAGGTTTGCCAATGTTTGAACTGGTCTGCGTGGCTCAACAGTCCCAGGGGGAGTGCGGCCGAGCCGTCATAGAACTGCTCTTTCCGGACCTGTTCGACCAAGGGCCCAACATTGGCGACAAAAGAGAGGCGCCTTTGATCGAACAGCTCGGCCATTTCGGGCATCGACGGGTGCAGGCCAAAGCTGCGGCCCAGCCGATCTTTGGGCGTATCCAAGTCCAGCAGCTCACCTCGCGAAAGGGCAAGATTCGCCCGCGTTTCCGAGTATTGGCCATGCGCGATTTTGTTCTTTGGTACCAGCATGTTGAAGCTGTCATTGCCGCCATCCAGCATAACAAAAACAAGCGCCCTGCGGGCGGGCTTGATCATTCCCGTCCCAGCTTGCGCCAAGCCGGGCAGGGCGGCACCCATCAATGCGCCAGTTGCGGCAACACCGGTCGAGGCCAAAAACTGCCGACGCGTAAAGGATTTGGTCAGCATGGGCTCAGGCCTCCTGCACGGTAAATTCTGGGGAAACGGCAATCATGAAGGCGATGGTCTGCACCACCCATTCGGGATTGTCCGCATACTGCACATAGGCTTGCTTGATCCGTTTGCGCACTACGGCATCAGTCCGACCGGTCAATAGGACCGAAATCCGATCTATCAGCTCATCATGACGGCCTCGGTTCTTTGCAATTTTGATCTCTTCGCTCAGATCGAAGCTCAGCGCGTTATTGGAATTGGCCCATAGCGTATCGGGGTCAAACTCCATCACCATCATCTGCTCGGGACCCGCGCCGATCTGGGTCGAAACCAGCGGGAGATAGCCGCCAAAGAACCAGTAGTAGATGTTGTTGACATAAGCGACCGAGGTTGCGGCCGTGTGCAGCTCAAACTCGGGAGCGCGAAGGCCCATCTTCTGCAATGCGCCATGAGGGGTGAAATCGGGTTTGTAGAAATTGAACACAGTGGGCGCGGACAGTGGATGCATCTGCAGCGCCTCTTGAATGTCATCACCCAGCAGCCACAGCTTGCCGGTCTGGTTATGCACTCCAAACGCAATCAGAACCTGCGTGACGCGATGCAGGGGCGATTTCAGCTTTTGGGACTGTACTACTTTTGTCGGGGATTTGTATGCCGACGGCAGACGTTTAGCGGCAACCTCATTGGTCAATGGGTAGGTCAGGATTGTGCGAACTGCGCTTTTCAGATCTCCGTTTGGGCCAAATGCCTGCGACACCGCTTCGACATAGGCGGGCGAGGGATTGGAGGTGACCAGCCGGTTGATCAGATGGGTTGCGATGAACGGCGCGGTCGAAGGGTGGGCAACCAGTTGGTCGATGGTCGAACGGATTTCTTTTGGGCCGGACTGATCGCCGGGCAAGGTCAGACGACCGTTCAGCAGGGATTTTGCGCCACGGTCGTGAAAGGCTTCTTCCACGATCATCGGTTTGGTCGCGTCAATGAAGGGCACTGTCTTATAGGCCTTTTCGACCCCATCATCGAACTGAACTGGATAACCATTATAGCTGTCTTCCCAGAACGATGTGTTCCACTCGTATTCATAGGCCGCGGGCAGCAAGCCGGTGAAGACCCGAGCCAGTTCCTTGATGTCGCGATTGTCATAGGTCGGGATCGGATCCCCACTGGCATCCAGTTTTTCCGTGCCATCGGGGTTCAGTTCGAACAAGCCAATAGAAAACAGCTGCATGATCTCACGCGCATAGTTTTCATCCGGATGGATGTTCTTGGCCTCGTTCGCCTTTTGATTGGTCATATGCGACAGGTAGATACCCATCATCGGGTGCATCGACACATCGTACAGAAGGTCTGAATAACTGCCGAACGCGTGCTTATAGAGCAGGTCATAGTAATTCGCCATCCCGATGGCATCCAGCTCCAGCGAAGATGCGTCCGAAATAACCAGAATCTCGGACAGCGCCTGCGCAACACGCTGACGCAACAGGTCGTCGCGCTGCGTCAGCGTGTGGTTCCACCAGGCCATGTGGAAATACCATTTATAGGGCAGGGCGGGATTGTTGCCGTCGCCGTTGATCGCCCATTCACCATGAGCGCGCTTCAGGCGCTTCCGAATGCTCTTCCAAATCCTGCGGGTGGATTTTTCGAACGGCCCATTGTTTCCGACCGAGGCGTTCAGCTGATCATCCAACCAGCGTTCCGGGCCGGTCTTGCTGACCTGATGCAGTAACCTCTGATCGGTCCCAAGCGTGGCCTGCATCAAGAATCGACTGGTGTCTTCCAGGGATGACTTCATGGCGGATGGCGGTCCTTTAGATCTGACGACAGCGGCTGCGATTTCAGTAAACTGTCATATGGGACAAAATAAAACTTAGCCCCGCCGTTTCAACCCGAACAATTCGATATCCGCAAAAAATGCCCCGTTTCCGGGGCAGTTGGGGTCAAATTTGAAAGGTAGCTTTAGTTTGCGTAATTCATTTTCAAACCAAGCGATGAGGTATTGCCATCGTATTCAATCACCGCGTCTTCGAACGCCGGCAACGATCTGACGCCTGCGCCCTTGGAATATGCCCAACCTTCTTGCGGGATCGGCCCTTTCATCTCGAACTGGCCGTTGTCGTTCTGGTCATGATGTATCATGATCGCAAGCTGTCCGGGTTTCTGGTTCTCGAGCGTTCCGGAAACTGTGCTACCTGAGGCGGGGATCTTCGCGTAGCCTACGATTTTCGCCATCTGGCTTTGGTCGAACGCGGTCTTATCGTCAAAGGCCAGGATGTGAAGGACGCCTCCGCGTCCAGAATCGACACCAGAGATATCGATCTGTATATCCCCGGCCGCCGCCTGAGATGCTGCAAGAGCCATAAGGCCAGCGATGAATGCAGTTTTGGTCATTGAGTTTCTCCTGAACAGTTAACCGATGTAAATTCCAAACAGACGCCATGCGAGATCCTGCACGACGTAAAGCAGCCCGAAGGTGAACCACATGATCGTGATGGCGTAGAAAAGCGGCGGGTTTTCTCGGCTGTCGATTGTTTCAATCAAAAAGGCCTGGCCGGTCATGAAGGATGAGGCGGCCCACCACATGAACAGCAACCCCCAGATCGCGTAGACCTGAAACCATGTGGCCAACAGCAAACATAAGAAGATGATCCAAGAAAGGGGGTGGGATTTGAGGTATTGCATTGAACTTCTCTATCTATTTTCGGGGTTTGTGCCCGCATCAAAGTGGGCACGACGATGGGTTACCTATGCCTCAAAAAACTGCGTGGCTTTGAAGAGGCTGTGTAATATTCTGGCTTGCCGCCATTGCTGATCAGTTGAAGTTCCGTCCACGCGGGCGACCTGCCAGCTGTTTAGTCATGGATTGCCTGAAGCTGGTCGAACTGCGCCTTGTCCAACCGGTAGAACATCAGGGCAACAATCGAGGCCATGTATATGACGAGGCTAAGGCAGGCATAGTTCCATCCCAGTGCACGGGTGACCTCGGGGGTAAGGTTCGATTGGTCTGGCGCTTCCGGAAAGCCTACATATGCCAGAAACATTCCTGAGATCGCTAACCCGCCAGCCGTGCCCGCCTTAAGCACGAATGTGATGACCGATGTGATGATCCCTTCGTTCTGGAAACCGTTCTGGCTGATACCCAATTCAACGACGTCCGCGGTCATCGACGTCAGCAGAGATGTGGTCCAGACAATCAGGATGATTTGCAGAATGCCGTGAACAAACAGCAACCAGATCAGAAGTTCGGTGCCATTTGCAGGGAAGAACCCGATTTCACGCAGCACGTAAGGGGCGACACCGACAATTGCCGAGAGGATCGACAAGTATATGGCGCTCGATTTTTTGTCGCCGGATCCTGCGATAGGTTTCAGGGTTACGCCCGCTATCAAAGCACCGATCAGGTTGGCCATCAGGATCAGAGCTATTTGGTCATTGTTCAGCTCCCAAAAGAACGAGGTCAGGTAGGTCCACAAAGCTGCTCCGATTCCAGCGCCCACCGCGAAAACCGCCGAGCTGACAAAGATGGCAAGTAATGCAGGCAGCTTGAACGCCGCGAAAAACTGTCTGAAAAACCCAGAGATGCTGTAGGTCGCCACATGCGAAATATCCAGCATTCTATTCTGCCATTTGCGCGTGCCCAAGGCGGTGACAGTGATAGCCAGCGCTATGAGGATTGCACCGACAAGGCCTGCTTCCTGATAGCCGGCCTGGTTGAGGATGCCGTAAGGCATCGTGTCGGTCGGAACCAACCAGATCACATACATCGCGATGACCATGATCTGACCGGCAATCCAGGTGACCGAGACCTTGAGGCCAGACAACATGGTTCTTCCGCCATAGTCCTTGGTCAACTCTGGCACCATCGCGTTGTGTGGAACGTCAAACAACGTCATCGCCGTCCGCAGAAGGATCGTTGTGATCAGCAGGAACCAGAACAGCTGGGTCTCTGAGGTCAGTGCTGCAGGTGGGTTCCAAATTAACCAGAAAAGGAGCGCGACAGGTATAATCGCCGCGTAGATGAACGGGTGGCGCTTGCCGGCCCGAGAGCGCGTGTTATCCGACAAGTAACCGACAACAGGATCAGACACAGCGTCGCACATCAGAGCAATGAAAAGCGCAAACCCCACCGTCTCGGCCGGAAGGCCGATGACCAGATTGTAGTAGATAAGCAGGAAAAAGCTCAGCCCGTTCGACAAGATGCCGTTGGCAATGCCGCCTGCCCCGTAAAACAGCTTCATGCTGACCGGTGGGCTTTCAGTACTGGAATTCATATTCTCCTCCGGAACTTCTTGCAGCAAGACGGTAAGTGATCGATCACTCAAAGCAGATCATAAGGATCGTTTTTTGTCAAAGGTGTTAAACAATGGAACCTAACGACCGCGTTTGAGAAGCAATTGACCGCCGAAGCAATAGGCAACAAGCAGCGGCCATTCGCGTAGTGGAGTGCAAGTCCCGACCGCGTTCGCGGTCGGGTGCTTGATCAGAAGTTATGCGACAGGCTCACACGTACAGCGGTGCCGGAAACATCCCGGATCTGCAGGCCCGCGTCAGGTTCGTTCACATCGCCAAGCGTGCCATACGTGACATCAACCAGAATTCGGGTCTGACCAATCGAGTGAACGGCACCCAGTGTGATACCTTTGCCGCCGCCTTCATAGTCAAAGCCAACAAAACCGCCTTCAGGTTCAGAGCGGGACAGAATGCCGTAGAAGTACCATTTCGGGTTCAGCAGGTAGCCGACGCCAATTTGGTAGTCGACCGAGTTTTCCGCAAATTCCGCAAGCGGACCGCCAAGAACCGGAGACTGTACGGCGACATCATCCCAGTTTCTCCAACGGACCGACCCGAAGGCGCCCCAAGGGCCGCTGATTGAACTTTGTACGTTCAGGGCGACTGTCTGAGGGGTGCTCAATTGCGTCGTCACGTCAGATGGCGAAAGGGGTTGCAGCTGTTCGACACCATCCAGATCGTGATCAATTTCCGAGTAGTATGTCAGGTCGGCGCGAAACGCGATCGACGGGATCTCATACGCGGCACCCACAAGGAAACCGGGATTGAAGTCACCCTCGGAATCCAGCGAGTAGCTTAGAGAGGGATTTATCAGTGCACCGCTGAAATCGTTAATTTTTTCGAACCGTACCCCGGCAAAGGCACTAAAATTCTCATTGAATTTGTAGCGCGCCATCAAAGCGACTTCGGTGCCGCGATACCGGACGTTGGTGCCAGCAGACGGGGCGCCCGTACCAGTTGGGTATAGAAGCTTATAGTTGACCGAGTTGAAGCCGTGGATTGCGACTGCCCATTTGTCGCCTACATCCTGTTTGTAAGCCAGGGACAGGCCGCTAATGCTGGGTGTAACAGTACCTGTTGGCTGTCCGAACTCAGTGCCTTCGGTTTTTGAATCGGCCCATCCTCCGGTGATTTCGACATAACGGCCCTGCTCAAAAAGGAACCGGTTTACCGATGGGAACCCCTCGATTCCGCCGGCAAATGCTGGGCTTGAAATCAAGCCCGCGCCCAATGCCAATGTTGCAATTTTATTCATTCTTCCCTCCCTTTCCTCGGCTTTGTGTCTTTAATTGTGCCGAGGGGACCTGATGTGACCGTGGCGCTAGGGCGCGGCGGCCTGTTGAAAGCGCCGTGGTTTGCGCATGGTCGTGCAACCATCGAATGACGTGTCTTCAAATGGTTGCGTTTCCGGCTTGTGAAACTGTTTGTGGTGCAGCAGGGAGGCGCGCAGCGTGAGGCCGTCGCAATTAGGTGCGATGGCGGAATGTGGTCTTCCGTTTGAATGCAACGCCGCGACCCTGATGTGGGCCGCTTTGCAGCAGGCAATACCAATTGGTTCGGCAAACAAGCCGATTACGCGCTTTTTCATAGTCCCTGTCGTTTATTGCAGCCCAGTCTTAGGCCGGGTTTTTGGTCTGATTATTGCGGTGCGAGTAGTCCCGGGGTGACACCTCCTCGTTGCTTAGATGTTTTGATTGGCTCGCTCCTCCCGGGTCTGCGCCGCGTTACGGAACAACTGTTCTGCGCGAACCCTACCAACGACCCGAACTTATTCTGGATAGGTCACGGATTTGCTCCTGTTGCTTGCCTGTTGGTTATTTGTTTGTCGGTTATGACAGTTATTTGTTGCACATAGCTGACATCTTTTCAATACGTTTGTATTGTACGTTTGAATTGGAATATTATTTCGTGGCAAACGTTGTGTTTTCAGGGCTTTGATCCAGTTCTCACAAACACCAGGGTTCCGCTCAAACTTTTGCGGGATTTGCGCTAGGAAAGGCGGATGACGCAAAATTTGACAGAGAATCGGGCCAAACAGCGCGACAGAAACCGAGAACAGAAGCGACGTGAACTTGCCGAGAACGCGATTGCCACAATTGCGCGGGCTGGATACGCCAACACCACCTTGCGGGACATTGCGGCCTCGACCGGCGTATCACTAGGCAAAATACAGTATTATTTTCCCGAAAAAGAGGGGTTGCTGTTGTATTGCGTAGATCTGTCGGTCGACAAGTTCACGTCACAGCTGAACGAGATTCTGGATGCAGAACTCAACCCTCGCGAGGCACGCAGCGCGTATATCGAGCTGTTTGCCTATTCGATCGTCAACTATGCGCAACTGCACAGGCTTTGGTATGATATCCGCAATCAGGCTATGTTCGATGGTTTGCTCAGGCCGCGAGTTGCTGACGTCGAGGCCCGGTATGTCGCAATTTGTGACGAGCTTGGAAAGAAGTTTGCGATCAATGATGTGCGTGGTGTGGACATCTATATGATGCTGGATGGCGCCTATCGGTATTACATCCAGCAAAGCATTGCCGGGATGCCACTCACCGCAGAGGACATCGCGCAGCACCTAAAACGCATTTTAGGCTACCTGACGGGTGAAAAGTAAGCTTCGGACCAATACTCCGCCGTCTCGCTCTTCGCTTGCCGGGGTGTATTTTCGTCCTTTCTCCGCTCGGGTTACAAACAAGGTTTCCCGCCGAAAATCTGGGTCTGATGGAGATCTTGCAGGCAGTATAATGTCATGCCAGAAAATAAAGTAAACGAGGCGGCATCGGCTTTTGAAAATGCCGTAACAACCGCGTTTGCTGTGCTTACCGCTACTTCAGTTTGGCTCAATGACGTGGCCTAGGTATTAGGCTTTCTTTCTGCGTCGAGTTGATAAAATGCGAATGATCAGACGCCCCTTTTTCAATGGGCGGACTTAGTTGTTTTCAGGATCGCTATCGGATCGAGGGTCCTTATACCGGTTCAGGTCCAGCACGCCTGCCTGAACGGGGTCGCTTGCCAGAAACATAGTCATCACCTGATCGCTGGTTTCCCAAAACCCCGGGCTTGTCCTGCGCAGGCCATAAGTGGTTACGAAATCGAGCCATTCGGTCTGCGACCGCACTGATTTGAGGTCGGTTGCAAAAGACGCCAGCTGGGCTTCCTGAAGTCGAAAGTAGAAATTTGGATAGCTTCCGATCACCCCCGGAAGGATGGTCAGCACGTCGGCTTGCGGATTCCTGCGATCTTTTTCTTCAAATAAGAACGCCACATTGTAATGGGCCTTGTCGTGGAGCAGCGAATAGAGAGATGTGGAACCATCTTCGTTGTCCACCAAAAGCAGGGAAACATCTGACAGATACCTGACCCAATCGCCGGTTTGATCCGCGAGCGCCCGCAAGTTGTCCACAACATCTGAATTGCCATTCGAGCAGACGGCCCCTTTGCATCTGTTGATCGTGTCCTCGACAGCCCAAAGACCGTTGCCGCGATTTAGAAGTTCCAGGAGGAACTCTTGCTTCGGCGTGTCCGTTTTAAAATCTATGCCAGTCGGAAAACTGTCATCGACACGGCGCCGGTGCCAATACGTGTGCAGCTCGGCCAGAGCTCCTTGGTACCAGGTTTTGTGCATCCTTTGCCTGTCGCCGCGCGGCATGAAGTTCAGGAAAGTGTCCTCACTCTCCATCCGCAGCTCGTCCATGTATAACCGGGTTGAAAGCTGGTGTTCGAGCCGACCGAAAACATCAAAGCCTGCGACCAAGTCGTAATAAATACGTTCGAACACCGGATAATCGATAACCCATGCGGTTTCGGGGATGCCGCCGTGGAACCCGGTCATAGCAGAGGCATTATCGAAATGCCGAAACACGGTAATCAGCGCCTGGGGATTGGTGCCCTCGCCATCCCAGATTGCGTCATATCCAAACCCGTTTTTGTGCGCCGCGCTGTTGCGATATCGGGCATCCCTAAACTCAAGGTACTTGATCTGGTTTTCGTGGGACATTCCGTGAAGGTCCCCCAAGAACCCTATATCTGCAGTACTCACTGGCAATTCCAGAAAGGCCGCCCCGTCCGCCAAAAAGCTGGGGTCTGTGACGGACAGATCGGCATCCGGATCAAGGAAACTGACCCAGAACCGATCTTCAATCACGTCAACAGCGGTTTCGCCGTGACAGACCGGTCCGCGGATGAAGCTGCGCACATAAAACAATGCGTCGTCCAAAAGAAACTGATAACGGCTGAGGGCCGGTATGTTGGCAAAGGTGCTGAACGGGTTGCCGCCTTCGTCTTCTCCGTACGCAGGCAACTCGGTGACGGACCACGCCGGATCAAGGAATAGCTGCTGGTATCGCGCCAGACGATCCGGACCAAAACTATAGACCAGATGATCTTTGTGCACGATCGTTTCGTCGAATGCCTGCAGGCGATAGTAGAACGGCCTTGGGCCGGGACTATCGAAGGGACGGCGTGTCGCGATGATCTCAATCTTTGATCCTGGCGGGCTGGCGGACCGCACCAGCTGAAAAAACTGTCTTGGATTGTCGGATGGAAAATGGAGACGCGCCAGAAACAGATGTTCGTATACATATCTGCTCATCAATTGATGGCGCAGGTCGGGCACGTTCAGAAAGGCCTCCCAATTTGTGATCTGATCCTGAATGTCCTGAGGGATTTGTGGTGTGGCCGATGGCAAGGGCGCACCATTTTTAAGCCATGACATGAGGGTTTGGTATTCTTGCTCACTCAGTGGGGCTGTGGCGTAGGGCATTCCCGCCCTTGGGTTTTCCGTGCTGAAGGCGTCGAATTCCTGCGTTGTAGGGCAGGTCAAGGGGCGATCAATCGACAAACCAAGCTGGGTTGGGACAGGTGCGTTAGCCGTCAAACGGGCTTGCCTGCCGAGGTTAAGAGAGCGCTCTAACACCGACCTGCCCGTGCCGGTCACCTCGGATGACGGAAGAACGGGAAAAAAACCAAGATCCCGCCACCCGGGAATTGTGTGCGCGTCGATGCCAAGCCGTGTTGGTTGCGCATCTTTTAGTCGTTCGGAGTGGTAGACCGCCTCTTTACTGGCGCCGCGCAAAAGGCCGGCAGGGGATGTCAGCTTGAGTTGGCAGGGCGCGTCGTAGCAGCTGTGGCACACCACACAGCGGTGGTTCAGGATATCCTGCACGTTGGCCCAGTCTGCATTTTCCAGCCTATCGTCATTGGTCGCACTGGGCGCTGCTGCATCTGACTGGGCCAAACCCTGATCAGCAAGCAAAAATGCAATCGAAGCCGCTAAAACACGGGTGATAAAACACCAATCTTGTAATGTTCGCAGCATAGATGCCCCCGTCTGAATGGTTTGTTTTCATTGACCATCACGCCAAGCCCAAAGGCCTTAACAGGGTTATACTACTGAATTGATATCGTTTGTCGCGTTTCCTGAACTTTTACGTTGAGGCAACGCTGGGTTGTTTGCCGCAGTTTCACATGCGGCAAAGTAAATGTAATTGGATCTTAGATTGCCAATAGTGTCAGACCGTTGCCCCCTTGATGCGTATGGCCGATCCCACGCTACCAGCGCAAAGGCCAATGCCAATTGCGACCAACAGCTCAAATGTATCGACCGCGGCAAATGAACCATGAGCGAATACGAAGGTTGCCAACACCCCGACAATGCCCCCCATCAATGCGCCCAGCCAAACGCGGCGTGTCATCATTCCCAGGGCCAGCCCAAGGATACCCGGCAGACTGATGACGTTGGCCCCGATTGTTCCCAGAATTTCCAGCATTTCGTGTCCCTTTTCAGTCTGCCCGAGTACTCAGGAATGACTTGATGTCATCGCCGTCAGCTGCGGCCTGTTGTTGCAACGAACCCTGCGCTTTGCTGGCCAAGGTTTCGGTCACTTCCTGATACCGCTCCTGATAGCCGGGTGGCAGGCTATGGGCGATGCCCTGGTGGCAATCGATACAGGTCATGTTTTCATCAATGGCGCGTTGGTGCTCAGAGGCAGCGCGCGTTTCCTGCAACGTGAAATCCATATAGTCGAAGTTGTGGCAATTCCGGCATTCGCGACTGTCGGAGGCCTTCATCTTCTTCCAGACGGCGGTCGCCATGCTCAGACGGTGCTCTTCGTATTTCTCGGGTGTACTGATCGTGCCTGCCAGCTCGTGATAGACGTCCTTGACCGCCATGATCTTGGCTTTGATCTTGTGATTCCACTCATGTGGCACATGGCAATCGGAACAGATAGCCCGCACACCGGAGTGGTTGTTGTAGTGGATCGTCTCGCGATACTCGCCCAGATTAGTCTCCATCGTATGGCATGAGGTACAGAACTCCTCGGTATTCGTCAGCTCAAGCGTCCAGTGAAACCCGCCCCAGAACAGGATTCCAGCCAGAAAACCCGCAAGGATCAGAAAACCCGAGCTAAAGGCAACCGCTGGGGTCCAGATCCAGTTCCAGATGCGGCCAATCCACCCGCGTTTTTCAGGAGAGTCTGCCATGTTGGTGCTCCTTTCATTCTTGCGTTGGATTAATTGCCCGAGGACGGTTGAAAGACGTTGTCAACCAATGGCGGCGCGTCTGCTTGCGGCACGTGGCATTGGTTGCAGAAATAACGGGTGCCTGCGATGTGATCCAACTCGTTGCCGTCGCGATCCAGATAGTGTGTCATCGACAATGTCGGGGCGTTGCGTTCGCCGGCTTTGGTCCAGTCGTGGCAGGACAAGCACTGATTTGTGCGCGTGTCGATCTGGTATTGCTCGACCGAGTGCGGGATCAGCGGCGGTTGTTGGCGATAGTTGCGCTGCATGCGCCCTTCGACGTTCTTGTGGATCTGTTCCAGAGGGATCAGTTCATCCACATCGGCACCCCGCAGGGATTCTACCTGAGCTGATTGCGCAAGGGCGAATCCGCCCAAGAGTAAAACGGGGATAAGGGCTATAAGGCCTGTTCGGGTTGGCTTGTTCATCTTGGCACTCCCTCAGATAGGTCTGGCTGCGCGCGGATCGGGCGCGGGAACTGGATCAGTAGGTGCGGCGACCTTGTCGTCGAACCGGTGAGTAAATTTGAAGACGTCGACGGCGCACACGTCGATGCAACGACCGCAGGTGGTGCAGTCAGGGGAAAGGATCAGTGGTGTGGAACCCGACTTACCCTTCAGCGCAGGAGATATGACCTGATTTTCTGGGCAAACGGCATAGCAATCCATGCAATCATCGCAGGCTGCGCGATTTGAGGCGCTGACCCGCAGCAAACCTTTGGCACCAATCAGGCCGTAAAATGCGCCAACCGGACAGATGTGACCGCACCAGCCGTGGCGCGAAACGAACAGGTCGAACACGAAGATGGCAATGATCATGGCCCACACGAACCCCGCGCCAAAAATCAGCCCGCGATGCAGCATGGTGATCGGGTTGACCAGCTCCCATGCGATCATGCCTGTAGCGCCCGAGACGATTAGGACGGTGGCCAATATCCAAAGGCGGGTGCTGCGCTTGGGCTGCCAGCCTTTCGGCAGGTCCAAACGTCTGTGCAACCAGTTGGCTGCGTCGGTGACTGGGTTGATCGGACAAACCCATGAACAATAGACGCGCCCACCAATCAGAGCGTAAGCGGCGAGAACGATCACTCCGCCGATCAGGGCCGTCAATTCCGGCCAATGCCCGGCGATCGCGCTTTGCAGTAAGATAAATGGGTCGGTCAGCGGTAGCACGCCCAGCGTCAAAGAACCCGCGAGCGTGCCTTGCACGATCCAGATGCCGAACCACGGTCCCAGAAGAAACACAGCCAGAAAGAGCAACTGGCTTGCGCGGCGCAGCAGCAGGTATTTGTGGGCGCGCACCCAACCTTTTTCTTCGATGGCCTCCATTCCGGCCGGCATATGTGTGCGTGCACTCATTGTCCGACCCCCGGCAAATCGTATGCTGGTGCGAACCCGCCCGGCGCGGCAAGGTTGTCGGTGCCCGGACCGGGCAGACGGTCCGGCAGATCGATGAGGCCTTCGACTAGGGGACCGCCTTTGGCCTCTTTCTCTTCCCAGCCTTTGCGGTAGTGATCGGCACTGCTGGCGCGCGCCAGACGCGCAGGCAGGACCTTGATCGCGGCCTCGGGCAGAACGCAACTTTTCTCGCACATGCCGCAGCCTGTGCAGTGGTCCGCATGAACTGTCGGGATGAACAGTGCGTGGTGGCCTGAACGTTCGTTATGGGCCGTTTCCAGCGTGATTGCCTCATCAATCACGGGGCAGACGCGATAGCAGACATCGCAGCGCAGGCCGAGGAAGTTCAGGCAGTTCTCCTGATCGACAAGGACGGCAACACCCATCTTGGCATCATCAATATTGTCGAGGGCCGGATCCAATGCACCGGTGGGGCAGGCGGCCACGCAAGGGATGTCGTCACACATTTCACAAGGCACATCCCGCGCTGTGAAATAGGGCGTCCCTGTAGCAACCGCATCCACGCCCAATTCCGCCAGTTTCAATGTGTCGTAAGGGCAATCCCGCACGCAAAGCCCGCAGCGAATGCAAGCGGACAGAAACGCCTCTTCCGGTAGCGCGCCGGGGGGGCGCAACGCTTCGGCCGGCAACGCGCGGGCATCGCGGGCAAGCCATGCCAACAATGACCCGGCGACCACACAGCCGCCCGACGCACGCGCCGCATCCTGCAGGAAGCGACGCCGTTGCGGCGAAAGAGGTTTACCTTCAAAGGGCATGGGGACGGCCTTTGCCTCGCTTGTCCGTTACGCGCGCTCGACCTTACAGGCGCATTTCTTGTAGTCGGTCTCTTTCGACAGCGGGCAAGTCGCGTCCAGCGTCAGCTTGTTGGTCAGCTGATGCTCGTCGAACCATGGCATAAAGACCAATCCGCGTGGCACCTTGTTGCGGCCGCGCGTTTCAACCCGGCTGGTCACCTCGCCCCTGCGGGTGGAGAGTACGATCTCTTGCCCACGGCGCAGACCGCGATCCTTGGCGTCCTCCGGGTGCATGTAGACAACGGCTGACGGAAACGCGCGATGCAGTTCGGGCACGCGGCGGGTCATCGAGCCTGAATGCCAGTGTTCCAGCACACGACCGGTGGATAGCCACAGATCGAATTCCTCATCCGGTTCCTCGGCGGCGGGCTCATAGGGGGCAAAGATGATCTTGGCCTTGCCGTCCTCGTAGCCGTAGAACTTAACGTCTGCGCCTTCCGGCACATACGGATCATACCCTTCGCGGAAGCGATAGAGTGTTTCCTTGCCGTCGACGACAGGCCAGCGCATGCCACGGGCTTCGTGATACATCTCGAACGGAGCAAGGTCGTGCGCGTGGCCGCGTCCGAAATCGGCATATTCTTCAAACAGACCTTTCTGAACGTAGAAGCCGAAATGCTCCGCGTCGTCGTTGTGGAACCCTTCCGCCGTTTCCGACAGCGGGAACTGGTCGACCTTACCGTTGGCATAAAGCACGTCATACATGGTCTTGCCGCGATGCTCGGGCATCTTGGCCAGCAGCTCTTCGCCCCAGACCTCTTCGATGGTAAAACGTTTCGCGAATTCCATCAGCTGCCACAGGTCCGACTTGGCCTCACCCGGTGCCTGCACCTGTTGACGCCAGAATTGCGTACGGCGTTCGGCGTTGCCATAGGCGCCTTCTTTCTCAACCCACATGGCCGTGGGAAGGATCAAGTCGGCCGAAACTGCGGTGACAGTTGGGTAAGGATCCGAGACTGTGATGAAGTTTTCCGGGTTACGGTAACCAGGATAGCCTTCTTCGTTGATGTTGGGCGCGGCTTGCATGTTGTTGTTGCACTGGACCCAATAGGCATTCAGTTCGCCGTCCTTCAGTTTGCGGTGCTGCAACACGGCGTGGAAGCCGGGCTTGGGCGGGATAGTGCCCTCGGGGATGTTCCATGCGGTTTCGCAGATTTCGCGGTGCTTATCACTCGTAACAACCATGTCCGCCGGCAGACGGTGGGCAAAGGTCCCCACCTCACGCGCCGTACCACAGGCCGACGGTTGACCCGTCAGCGAGAACGGTGAGTTTCCGGGTTCGGAAATCTTTCCCACCAGCAAGTGCACGTTATACATCAGCGAATTCACCCAGGACCCACGGGTGTGCTGGTTGAAGCCCATGGTCCACAAGCTCATCACTTTACGGTTCGGGTCGGCATATTGCTGGGCCAGTTTCTCCAGCTTGTCTGCAGGGACACCAGACAGTTCAGAGGTATATTCCAGCGTGTAGGGCGCGACGGCTTCGGCGTATTCTTCGAAACTGATCGGATCCATCTTGCCCGAGTTCGGATTTTCGGCTTCTTGCTGCAGTGCGTTGGTGTCGCGCAGGCCATAGCCGATATCGGTGGCGGTTTTGGTGATGTTGACGTGCTTCTTGACGAAGTCTTCGTTTACCGCGCCATTTTGAATGATGTAGTTGGCGATGTAGTTCAGGATCGCCAGATCGGTCTGCGGTTCAAAAACGATGCCGTTGTCCGCCAGTTCAAACGAGCGATGCTCAAACGTCGACAGTACATGCACTTCGCAATCCGGTTTGGTCAGACGTGTATCGGTGAGGCGCGACCACAGGATCGGGTGCATCTCGGCCATGTTCGAACCCCACAGAACGAACGTGTCCGCGTGCTCAAAATCGTCATAGCAGCCCATTGGCTCATCAATGCCGAAGGAGCGCATAAAGCCCACAACGGCTGATGCCATACAGTGCCGTGCGTTGGGGTCAATATTGTTGGACCGGAACCCGGCTTTCATCAGTTTGGATGCCGCATAGCCTTCCCAAACCGTCCATTGCCCGGAACCAAACATGCCGACACTGGTCGGGCCTTTCTTGGCCAGCGCCTCTTTCCATTTTGCGGCCATGACATCGAACGCTTCGTCCCAGCTTACCGGCTCGAATTCACCGTTTTTGTCGTATTCGCCATTGGTCTTGCGTAGCAAAGGTGTAGTCAGTCGATCCTTGCCGTACATAATCTTGGACAGGAAATAACCCTTGATACAGTTCAGCCCCCGGTTCACCGGCGCGTCGGGGTCGCCTTGCGTCGCAACGACACGACCTTCTTTGGTGCCAACCAGAACAGAGCAGCCTGTACCACAGAACCGGCAAGCCGCCTTGTCCCACCGGATGTCTGGCGCTCCGGCCTGGGCATTGGCTTGACCGGCCGCCAACGGAATACCAGCGGCTGACGCCGTTGCTGCGGCCGCAGAGGCCTTGAGAAAAGTCCGACGGGATTCAGAATGTGTCATTGCGTGGGCCTCCGGCTGGTGGTTGGGCTTGGGGCATCGGGCTGCGGATGGGCGTCCGCGAGATCCTCGAAATGGTGATAAGTCAGGGTCAAAGAGATGACGCCTGGGATCTGGTGCAGATCCATGATGGTTTCGGATGCAAGACGGGTTGGAGTGTCTTCGACGACGACAACAAATCGGCCATCTTCCGTTTCAGCGTGAATTTCGACACCCGGCGTGCCCTTCATCACGCGCGCTGCTGCGCTCGTGTGATCAGGTGCGACATGGGCGAGACAACCGCAGATGTTCATTGAGTAGCTTCCATTTGTGGTTGAGGTTGGCGTTCCAGCGCAATGGCATCGGCGGGACATAAACTTGGGCAAATCCCGCAGCCGTTGCATGTATCAAGGTCAAGCACCGGCTCTGCGCGGCCGCCGGTCATCAGTTTGAAACGGATCGCGCTTTGTTCGCAATTGTCCTGACAGATGCGGCAACTGATGCCGTTCATAGATAGGCAGGTGTCCGCTGTAAGCGCGGCGCGCCATGGCCAATCTGGCAAACGGTCAATCGATATCGCTTCGGTTGGACAAATACGGGCGCAGTCACCGCAGAAGGTGCAGGGATTGTCAGTGGGCTGGAAGCGGGGATATCCATCTGTCCCGATGACGATCGCATCTTCGGGGCAAGTATCTGCGCAATCACCACATTTACTGCATGTTTCAACAAAGCACAGCTCAACCGAGCCCGGAGGTCTGGCGATATTGCCGTCCTCTGGTCTGATCTTTGCGCTTAGAAACGCGCGTCGGCTGGTCAGTTGTTGCATTGCGTGCGACCTGGCTACACTCGATTCCTGTAATCGAGTGTATCGCATACCGTGATCTGTGGGGGCCTTTTTTGATTTAGGTCATTTGGCCTGTTAAATATTAGTCATTTAGGAAACTTTAATTTTTTTGCCGAAGCGACCCTTTGAGATCATCTGCGAGGGCGCGCGGTTCGGATTAGTAGAAGAAAAACAAAAACCGATCCCAGCGATGTCGTGACAATCCCAACAGGCAGCTCTTGCGGGGCAAGCAACAGACGGCTCAGGATATCCGAGCCTGTAAGCAAAGCTGCTCCGACAATGGCGGCGGTAGGCACAAGCTGGCTGTGCAAAGGCCCCGCGATACCGCGTGCGATGTGGGGAACCATCAAGCCGACAAAACCGATCACACCCGCGACGGACACAAACACAGCAGTCGCAAGAGCGGCCACGAAGAACATCCGGAACCGTAAGCCTTGAACGGGCACACCCAGGGTGGCGGCCGTCAAATCACCAGTCAGCAGTGCATCAAGCCAGCGGCTACGGTACATTGCATAGGCGAGGATCAATGCTAAACCTGCGCAGACCAGCGGGAATGTCTCCCACCGGGCAAGACCCAAACCCCCAAGCATCCAGAAGATAACCGAATGGGCCGCACGGCTGTCGCCCGCGAAAATCAGATAATTGGTAATAGCTGAAAACAAAAACGAAACCGCAAGCCCCGCGAGGATCAGTTTTTCGGGCGCGCTTGTGCGCAGCCCATGAACCAAAGCCAGCACAATACCTGATGCGACAAGCCCTCCGAAAAACGCGGCCAGTGGCAGGGTCCAAAAGCCCAGCACATCTCCGGTTACTGTAATGACAAAGACAGCTCCCGCCGCAGCGCCAGAGGACAGGCCGAACAGAAACGGGTCCGCCAGATCGTTGCGTGTGGTGGTTTGCAGGACAACGCCGACGATGCCCAGCCCAGCACCGATCACGGCGGCAAACAGCGCGCGTGGTAAGCGCAGGTCAAACACGATGCGGTGGAGCGGAGACATTTCCCCTTCCACTATTCCCGTGCCCAACAAGACACCGGCCAGTGCGTCAGAGGCCGGAATGGATGTGGTCCCGTAGACCGTCGAGGTTAGCAAAAGGGCGGCCAATACAGCCGCCCCCAGCAAGAGTGTAAGGCCAAGTCGGCCCATATCAGTTCAGGCCCGGGTGCATGGCTTTGGCCATTTTCGAAATTGCTTCGATATTTGCCGGTCCGGGTGTCAGTTCCTCGTAGCGCAGACCAATCCAGCGTTCGTTCTTGACCGCGTCCGTCTGAGACATCACGGGATGGTCCTGCAGGAACTTGAAGGTATCTGCGGCGCCATTTCCAGTTTGATAATCAAGTAAAACCAGGAATTCCGGGTTCGAAGCGGCAACAGCCTCCCACGAGGAACGTCCCCAGCTGGTGTCCATGTCATGGGTGACGTTCTCGCCGCCAGCGGCAGCAATCATCGCGTCGGGAATGGCAAACTTACCAGCCGTAAACGGGGCATCGGCGGGGCCGTCCAGCAGGAAAACGCGGGGCTTCGGCAGGTCGGCCGTCTGTGTTTGAATCGCGGACAGTTCCTCCTTCCAGCCGGAAACCAGCTCTTCTGCCTTGTCTTCAACGTGCATTACTTTGCCCAAGCGAAGGACGTCGGTGAACAGCAAATCCATGCTGGCTTCTGGGCGATCCTTATCCAGGTGTACGCAGCTTTCCGTCAGGATCATCGTTTTGATGCCAAACGGCGCAAGCGTGTCGGGGGTCACGTCACCGCCCGGCTTCATCCCATAGTACCAGCCCGCAAAGAAAAGGTCGGGTTCGACAGCGACCAGATTTTCAACTGTCGGGTACTTAGGCGCAAGTTCCGGGATGTCGCCGCGCAGTGTGTCAAACTCGGGGCTGGTTTTGTACCAGCCAGTGATGCCCGTCAGGCCAACGACCTTGTCCTGCAAACCCAGCGCAAAGGCCATGTCGGTCATGTTCATGTCGTGTACGACCAGCCGCTCGGGTTGAGTTTCAAACACCAGCGGCTCGCCGCAATTGTCGACGGTGATCTCGCGCGCTGTTGTGGCACTTGCAATGCCAGTGATCAGTGCAGCGCACCAGAGAGTTTTGTTCATGTTATTTTTCCTAGTTTGAGGTAGTGGTTCTTCGGATATCCAGTGCCGGGATCATGCGGCCTTCGTGCTGAAAGCTAAGAAAATCGACGCCAAACGTTTCACGGACCCTTTCGGGTGTCAGCACTTCGTGCACGGGGCCGAAACCGGTCAGGCGCGTGGATTTCATCAACGCGACATGGGTCGCGAATTCCGGGATCATGACCAGATCATGGACGATCATGACCACCGTAATGCCCAGCTCGGCTACCAGCGACAGCATCCGTCCCTTGGCGTCCGGGTCCAGATGGTTCGTCGGCTCATCCAGGAACAAAAGCGACGGGTTTTGCGCCAGCGCCCTTGCGATATGAGCGCGCTGGCGTTCCCCGCCGGATAACACGGCCATCCGCTTGTCGGCGAGGGCGACGAGTCCGGTCAGCTTCAAGATGCGGTCCAATTCCAAGGCGTGCTCAGCCGCAGATCGATCAGCGCGGATGGGGATTTGCCCAAGGGCCACGTAATCGCGCAGAAACAAACGCCCGTCCGGCGATTCCTGCTGACTGACCACGGCGATCATTCGGGCGCGGTCCATCGCCGAAAGCTGCCGAAGGCTGCGCCCCTTTACCAAAACGTCCCCCAGCACAATCTCTTCACCGCCGCACAAAAGATTCAGCAGCGTTGTCTTACCCGCACCGTTTGGGCCGGCAATTGCCAGAGTGGCCCCTTCATTCAGTTCGAAATTGATGTTTTGCAGCAGTACGTCGCCGTTCAGGGCGTAATACTCCAGCCCGCGCGCCTCAAGGAAAGCTCCGCAGGTCATGCGCTTGTCTCCACTTTTAGCCGCGGCAGGCGCGCCAGAGTCTTTTCAAGAAGGGCAGGCGGGCGCTGCGTTGCGCTGGTCCACCCATCCGCGATGCGATGGTATTGATGTGCAAATTCGGCCAAAGCATCCACGTCCTCAGCCGATTGGATGTCACCGAAAAGGTACTGCGCTTTGTCGAATGCCTGAAACCCGACGGTTGTGGGACGACCGCAACCGGCCATGCAGGAAACGCTTTGGATGTCAAAACTGGATGGAAGCTTGCTTGCAAGCGCAGCGCGCAATGAATCCGCCCGGTCAGAACCCTCGCAGGTCTCGCAAATCAGAAGGAAGTGATCAGGACTGATCGACATGGCCCACTCCGCCTGTTGCCAAGCGCGGGCAGAAGGTGCCAATCATGTCATCACGTCTTAGACGTGTCATAAAGCCTCCTTCCAGGACGCCCCGCCCCGGGTTGGTTGAACATCGGATGGTAGGTCTCCTGACTTGCGGGTCGTGGCTTGGCCATCCTTCCCGACCCATTTGGGGTCAGTGGGTATTTGGCGTCGCTCACCGCTTACAGTTGCGGGGGCAGTCACGGACTTGGCGCTTGTTGGCAACCTCACCGTATTCCCTTTTCATCCCGTGGCGAACCATAGGGAACCATCGCGGTGATGCTTGCCCGAGTTCCGAATTTGGGTCAAGCGATAATCCGCGCCGCCCCACGCACAGAGGTCATTTGTCATTTGCCAATGATCTGACTACGCTGCGTTGCAGAAATGTAGCAACAAAGGTGGATATGTTCTGGTTCCGGGGGGCCGCACATCCAATGTTTGAAACAACGAACACGCTTTCAAAAACAAAGCCGGACGAGATGAAAATTCAAGAAAACAGAACCTATTCTCAACTGAAGGTGGGCGACAAGGCGCAGGTCACCCGATTGTGCACCGTGGACGACTTGTACGCGTTTGCCTCGGCTTCGGGTGACCACAACCCGCTAAATCTGGCGGCCTATGACGGAGATGGAGATGGACACCCCGAGGCTGTCGCGCCCGCTTTGTGGCCCGCGGGTCTGGTGGCTGCAGTCATTGGAAACATCTTACCGGGGGCCGGTACGCAAACACGTCGGGCGGACCTGAGTTTTCATGCTCCGGTTATGGCGGGCGAAGAACTGACCGCCTTTGTGGCTGTTACCGAAAAGCGTGAAGACGGCGACCTGACCTGTTCCGCCGAAGTGCGCCGGGTCGGGGATAACGCATTGATCCTGAGCGGTACCGTACAGGTCACGCCACCGTCGCGGCATTTGACCTTCGACTCGGTCGAGGTGCCGGGACTGATCGTTCAGCGTCACCGGCATTTCGTCGCTTTGTTGGAAAGGGTACGTCCTTTGGACCCGATGCCCACAGCGATCGTCGCCCCGGAAGAGCCGAATTCGCTAGGCGGGGCATTACTCGCGTTGGAAAGCGGCATCATTACTCCGATTTTGGTTGGCGACCCGGACAAAATCACCGCTGCTGCTGCCCAGCTTGGGGCCGATTTGTCCGGAGTTGAAATCATTGAAGCGCGAGACCACGAAGTGGCCGCCCAACGCGCGGTCGGGCTGGTCGTTGAAAGTAAGGCCCGGATGCTGATGAAGGGTCATTTGCACACGGATGTGTTGTTACGCGCCGTTCTGCGCAGGGAAAAAGGTCTGAGAACCGGGCGGCGGCTGTCGCATGTGTTCGTGATGGACGTGCCAGGCATGTCTCGACCCATCATGGTTACAGATGCGGCGGTGAATATCGCACCGGATCTCGAAACCAAGGCCGATATCGTTCAGAACGCCATCCATCTTGCGCATTCTATTGGCATCGAGATGCCCAAGGTTGGCGTCTTATCAGCGGTTGAGACCATCAACCCGCATTTACCGTCGTCTGTCGATGCCGCGCTGTTGTCGAAAATGGCCGAGCGTGGACAGATCACCGGCGGACTGGTCGATGGTCCCTTGGCCATGGACAACGCGGTTGATCTGAACGCGGCGCGGACAAAAGGCATTACCTCACCAGTCGCGGGGGTCGCAGACATTCTGGTTGTTCCGAATATCGAAGCCGGCAACATGGTAGCCAAACAGCTGACATATATCTCTCATGCCGAGGCTGCCGGCGTTGTGATAGGTGCTGCGGCACCGATTATCCTGACATCTCGGGCAGATGATGATGCTTCGCGGCTGGCGTCTTGTGCTGTCGCGGCGCTGCATGCAATTGCGAATGAAGGCAAAATCCATGGCTGAACATGTTTTGGCGCTGAATGCCGGGTCGTCCTCGTTGAAATTCGCGCTTTACGAACTGGTCGAGGACCGACGTCCCAGTATGCGCTGGCGCGGTCAAATCGAGCGGTTGGGGGATGCCCCACGCCTGTTGGCCCAATCGGCAGGGGGGCGGTCTGTCGACCGTCAGCTGTCTGGGGCTAAGACCCATGACGAGGCCATCAGCGCGTTTCTTGAACTTAC
Source organism: Ruegeria sp. CDSC002 (assembly GCF_059610905.1). Classification (NCBI taxonomy): domain Bacteria; kingdom Pseudomonadati; phylum Pseudomonadota; class Alphaproteobacteria; order Rhodobacterales; family Roseobacteraceae; genus Ruegeria; species Ruegeria sp. CDSC002. The sequence continues at coordinate 270,675 of NZ_JBXWOM010000005.1, read as the reverse complement.
CCGCGAATACCTGCCGGACATTTACGTCCGGGCCGTGGGCCACCGCGTCGTTCACGGCGGACCAGTCTATTCGGAACCTGTCGTGGTGGACGAGCACGTTTTTGATACGCTAAGCGGTTTCATTCCCTTCGCGCCTTTGCACCAACCCTACAGCCTTGCGGGTATCAAGGCGGCCGCGGCAGCCTTTCCGGGTACCACCCAGATTGCGTGCTTCGATACCGCGTTTCACAGGACACACCCTTGGGTGAATGATACCTTCGCATTGCCTCAAAGATTCTACGAAAAGGGCGTTCGCAGATACGGGTTTCACGGGCTGAGCTATGACTACGTCTCGCAAAAGCTGAAAGAAATTGCGCCGGGTTTGTACGACGGCCGCGTCGTCATTGCGCATTTGGGAAATGGCGCGTCGATGTGTGCGGTGTCGGGTGGCCGGGCCGTGGCCTCGACCATGGGATTTTCGGCGCTCGACGGTCTGCCCATGGGCACCCGCAGCGGGCAATTGGACCCGGGGGTCGTGCTTTACATGATGCAGCAAGAAGGGATGGAGGCAGACGAAATCGCTGAGCTTCTCTATCGAAAGTCCGGCTTGCTTGGCCTGTCCGGCATGTCCTCGGACATGCGCACCCTGTTGGCTGCTGACACTCCGGACGCGCGCAAGGCGATTGAGTATTATGTCTTCCGCATCCGCCGTGAACTGGGCGCCTTGTCTGCCGCACTGGAAGGCATCGACGCTTTGGTCTTTACCGGAGGCATCGGTGAAAATGCCGCCCGTATCCGTCAGATGGTTTGCGAAGGGATGCGCTGGATCGGGATTGATATGGACCCGAACCGAAATGCCGACAACGCTACGGTTCTGTCCACTGATTTCAGCCGGGTGCGTATTCTGGCTATTCCCACAAACGAAGAGATGGTGATCGCGCGTGCAGCGGCGAGAATGGCATGATCGCTTCTAATCCGGTTTGTTTTTTCCACGTCGCGCGTATCTGAGCAGAACGCCTAGAACCGTGCTGATAATATCGGGTGACAGCATCCCGATCGGATCGCGCTTTAGGCCGACGATTGTGTTGCGCGCTTCGGCGAAGTTGTCCCGGACTTCGTCCTCGATGTCGTGCAGCGCCATATCCCGCAATTCGACGGCAGCCGAAGTGTCACTTTCGGCGGTCATGGAATTTGCGACCAGTGCGAGGATCACGGCCAGAACAAGGTTCACCCCGGCCACTATGATCGCGGCCAGAGACTTTGACATGGTCTCGGACAGCCAAAAGAACCCGGCGACGTTCAGCATGATTACGGCAAGCCCAACGGCTAACCCGGCAGCAGCGTAAAAGCCTGTGCGTTTCGCCGCGACGGACAGTTGCCTTTGAGCAATAAGACGCTCGGCTCGCAGGATGATCGAAATGTTGCGTGAAATGCGGTTCATGTTCGGGCTCCTACCGGGAACGGCCTAGAAGATAGCCAAGTGTGAAAATCCCAAGGGCGAATAGGATCGGCCTTTTATGTGGAAACTCCTCAAGCTCTGTCATGACTTCTTCTAATTGCGTTGACCACTCATCCAGGCTTTCGACAATTCCGTCCGTCATCGATTTGTGTGGATCAGCTTGTTTGCCGTTGTTCGAATCTGAGATGCTTTCTCGTGCGCTGGATTGTTCGGCCAGTTGACGCCGCAACTCTGCGACTTCGGCTTCTAGCTGTGCTTTGGTTACCATCACTTGGGTCCTTCGATGGTCGCGCAAAAATCAGGCTCGCGACTTTTTCCTTTGTCGAGGGCCATGTTAATTCGATTTTTTGAATTCGGGAAAGGGTGTTATCCCGATGCAGCGATCAGCACCCGGCCCGGATGTGATCAAGCCGGCGCACGCGCTATCCGTTTATCAATAGTCTGATACCAGTAAGAAATCGGGCTTTGTGTTTTCTTCAATCGTTGCAAAGCGCGGAATGGGATCCTCGAATACATTATCGGTCCGGTCATCGTTGACAGTTGACACTTCGCCAATCAGGCAGTCGCCCTGTTCCGCCCAGAATGCATGCCAGATACCCGGCATCAGGGTTACGCTCTGACCGGGTTTCAGCCGCAGCAACTCACCAGGTTTGATGGTGACAGGGCAGTTGTCGCTGGGAACAACCACCGGGTTATCCCGGTCTATACCGCCGTCCGGGTCCGAGGCATAAATCTCCATGACCAGATCGCCGCCGCCCCGGTTGATGATGTCTTCGGCCTTAATGATATGGCGATGCATCGGGGAGAGTTGCTTGTCCCGAGAAACCAAAAGCTTCTCTGCATAAAGCATCCCGCGACCTTTGTTCAGATCCTGCACATCGCCATTGCGCAGGGTAAATAGGAACAGGCCGAGCTCATCAAAACGGCCTTGACCATAGTCGGTGATGTCCCACCCGAGACCGCGGTCACGGATGCCTTGTGCCTGTGCGCTGCGCATTTGTTCCGGCGACCAGTTGGCAAAGGGGGGCAGGACGGCCCCGAACGAGCGAATGAAGGCCTCGGCTTCGGTTTTGATGTCGTTGATATCTGATCTTTTCATCTCGGTCCCTTAGGGGGTCAAAGTTCATGCGCCCACGGCGGGTTTGCGCCGGCGCGGGAAACGGTGATGGCGGCGACGTCTGCACCTTTGGCCAACGCCGCGCGCAAGACGTCTGGGTCTAACGTCCGAAGATTGGCCTTGGTCAATCGACCTGCACGGTCCAACTCAGCCAGAACGCCAGCGTTGAAAGTGTCACCGGCACCCACCGTATCGACCACCTCGACCGCTTTGACAGGCACCGAAGTTTCGGACCCGTCCACCAGATATCCCGACGCCCCATCACTGCCGCGTGTTACGATAACTACGGAAGGTCCTGCTTGCAGGAGTAGTGGGACTTTCTCGGCCAGTGTTTCAGGCCCTGGAACGATCCAGTCCAGATCTTCGTCCGAGACTTTCACGATATCAGATTGAGCGATCATACGGTTCAATCGTGTACGATACCGTGATTGATCCTTGATAAATCCGGGTCGGATGTTTGGGTCCAACATGACTGCCCGGTCTGATCCGTGGCGCTCCAACAGGGCCGCGTAGGCGTCCGCACAGGGTTCACATGCAAGACTGATCCCACCAAAATACAAGGCGGATACAGTAGGCAGCTGTTTTGGCATGTCCTCAGGCATCAACATGCGCCCAGCCGAGTTTTCGTCGACAAAGCTGTAGGTGGCATGGCCGTCCACTAGCTGTACAAAGGCCAGTGTCGTGGGGCGATCCGATCGGATCACATGGCTTGCTTCCACATGGCTGGCTTGCAGCGCGTCTGCCAGTTGCTGTCCGAACATATCTGTCGATAAGCCTGTCAACAGACCCGCCGGCGCGCCCAGCCGACCCAAAGCAATGGCTGTGTTGAAGACGGCACCACCGGAATGGGGTACGAAACCGCGCGACCCAGAAACGGTTGGCTCGGCGATCATGTCGATCAGGGCTTCACCGCAGCACAAAATCATGCCGTGGTCCTTTCTGTAACAGGGTCAGGCGGTCAGTTTACCGCGCGAGCGCACTTTTACAGAAATTGTTAGCGCCAACAATGCCAAATTCATCTTGCTCGGACACATACAGGTTCATTGAACGCCGCAAGTCACTGAACCGCCCACCGGCGTTAAAGGCATCCCGGAACGCATCCTTGAACAGCCACCGGTTTTTCTCGGCGACGCCACCCACAAGGAAAACACCTCCTGTCGGCATGTAGGCGACGGCCAGATCGCCCATAATAGCCCCAAGGTGGGTTTTGAACATATGCGCAGTTTTGACCGCAATCGGGTCGGATTCCGCCAGCGCGTCCTGCAGTATATCCTTGGCGCTGCGCCTTGGAGCATCGGTCTGTCCAGCAGCCATGCTGGCGGCTTGGTACAGAATGGGAATGCCGGTGCCGCTGAGGAACATTTCCGCTTCGAGCACTAGGCTGTCATCAAAGAAGCATTCGGGCGCGATATGGCGTGCCGCTTTGAAGACTTCGACCTCATCCTCGTGGCGTGGGGACAGTCCGACATGGCCTCCTTCGCCCGACGCGGTATGGTATCGCCCCTGGGAATACAGCAATGCGCCTACGCCTAGGCCAGTGCCGGGGCCCACAACCAGCCGGGTTCCGACCGGCGGTGTCTCAGCCCCTTGCAGGACCTCGACATGATCACCGGTGATTTCGGCGACCGACCAGGCGGCCGCGGTGAAGTCATTGATAACAAATGTGTGTTGCGCGCCTGTTGCCTTGCCGATGTCGCTTTCGGACAAATCAAGATGTGCATTTGTCAGGCGGATTGTCCCGTCTTTTACCGGACCTGCTCCGGCCGCGACGACGGCGCGTGGGTCGGTGCCAATCTCGTCACGCAGGCTGTGGAACGCATCTAGAAGCTCTGGCAACGACCCGGTTGGGTATTTGCGAAGGTCCGTCAGTTGTCCGTTCGAGATGACACCCAGTCGTGTGTTTGTGCCACCGATGTCCGCGACAAGATTCCAGTGCTCGTGCATTGTTCCGGCAGGCTGAGCCATCGGCAGAGAAACAGGCCCACCGGACAAGGCCGATTTCAGCGCGTTGTACGAGGCTTTTGGCGTCCGCTCGAGCGTATCGAAATCTACATCAACCAACCCGAACCGCTTTTCATAGCCAAAGGACCACTCGTAGTTATCCAACAAGGACCAGATGAAATAGCCCCTGACTGGAACGCCGTCGTCCAGCGCGTTTTGAACGGCACCAAGGTGTTTGTTGAGGTAGTCAATGCGGTCGTCATCTTGCTGGCGTTCCGGGCTCGCCATGCCGTTTTCGGTGACATAAATCGGCAAGTCGCCGGTATAATCGCGCACCGTACGGGTCAGAAAGCGCGTCAGGGCATCGGGTTCAATCTCCCACCCCATCTGTGTTTTGGGAAGCGGGCCGGGTACTTCTTCCACGCTTGGCCATGCGGTATCGGCAGGCGCGATCAGTTTGCGGGTATAGTAGTTCAGACCGCACCAATCGACGGGTGCACCAATGGTGTCAAAGTCGTCTTGCCAGCCGGATGGAAGATGAGGTTCCAACCCGTCCAGAACATTTTGCGGATAGGCTTTTTTGAACACACCACCTAGGAAAAACCGGTTGTAAATCCCGTCATAAAGGTCAGCCGCCTTGCGCGCAGCGGGGCTGTCATCGGCAGGTTCGGCCCATTCCAGATTGAACACAGCGCCCAGGTTTGACATGCCCAGACCACGCATCGCCTCAATGGCGCGGCCATGAGCCAGCAGAACATGATGCATGGCCCGTGCCGTCGCGCGAATGTCGCGCATTCCGGGTGCATGGTGGCCTTCAAAATGGCTCAGCCAGCTGACACACCACGGCTCATTGATTGGCGCTACACTGTACATGCGGTCGCCGATGCGGCCCATGATGACCTCGGCAAAGTCGGCAAACCAGCTTGCGATATCCCGGTTACGCCAGCCGCCCAGATCAGCAAGCGGAGAAGGCAATTCCCAATGATAAAGGGTCGCACAGGGCCGAATGCCGCGTTCCAGCAGCGCATCGGCGAGCCGGTCGTAATAGTCTAGGCCTGCCTGATTTACCGGGCCACGCCCTTCGGGTAAAACGCGCGCCCAGCTGGTCGAGAATCTGTAGCTATCAAAACCAGCATCACGCACCAAATCGAAATCCTGTGGAAAACGATTCAAGTGATCGCAGGCCAGATCTCCATTTTCGTTTCGCACCACGTTTCCGGGTGAGGCCGCAAAGCTATCCCAATGGGTTTTTCCTGCGCCGCCCTGTGCGTGTCCTTCGATTTGATAAGCCGAGGTTGCGACACCAAAGAGAAAATCTTTGGGGAAGTCCGAGCGTGTATATTTCATTTTCAGAACCTGTTTGGGGCGGGGCCGGTTGAGCCGCCAACTACCAGTTCGGCCTCCAGCAATCTAGTTTTCACCGGGTCTTCCGGAGATTTAATGCGTTCGATCAGCATTTCAGCCGCCATTTCTCCGGCCCTACGTACAGACGATCGTGTAGCGGTGAAAATCGGTACGTCCTGGCCGTTCTTCAGATAGGAAAGATCGTCGTCATGGGCGATGACCGAGACATCCTTGCCCATCTTCAACCCCGCTTCGTTGAGTGCACGGCGCACACCGATCGCGGAAATCATAGAGGCTGTCAGAATGGCCGTAGGGGGGTCATCCAGGCGAAGCATATCGCGGGTTTCATGGTGACCATAAACCTCGGTCATCTCGGCGCTGCGCATCAATTCCGGGTCGGGGGACAGGCCTGCCTCATGCAGGGCTTCAAGATATCCGTCGCGGCGACGTTGAGCGAAATCCATATCCTCAAGCCCGTTGATCAGGGCAATGCGACGATGCCCAAGGTCGATCAGAAACCGGGTGGCGCGCAGGAACGAACTTTTGTTGTTCACGTCGATCCAGTCATAGGGCACGTCTACCCCGGTCGATCTGCCATGAACGATAAAGGGCACGCCCATTCTGGTCAGGACCTCGATCCGATGCTCGTTGACTTTGGGGCCTTGCAAAACAATACCATCGACCGCGCCACGCTGGAAAAGACTGCGATAAGCTTCCTCGATCGAGGTGTCGTCTGCATTGGTGAACATCATGTCATATCCATGATCCGAATACTTGCGTGCAGCACCGGCGACAAAATCACCAAAAATCGGGTTCACCATTTCATGCTGGGATGAGGAGGGAATCACGTGCCCAATCACCATCGAGCGCCCTGTTGCCAATCCCTTGGCCCGGCTGTTCGGCCGATAGCCATGCTTGGCAGCGGCGGCTTGAACGCGCAGGCGCGTATCCTCGTTCACCTCGGGGTAACCATTCAGCGCGCGGCTGACAGTGGTTTGAGATAAACCAAGGATTTCTGAGAGCTGCTTTAGATTCATCTTCGCCTCAAAGCGCCTTCAAATTTGATCATTTGCAGATTTGCGGGCGCTTCCCACCCGACTGCCACATCTTTCTGACACAGCCCTGAATATTAATAATATGGGCATCAGTAAACAGATTATTGACAAAAATTGAATGTTAGCGGATAAAGTGCGTCATCCAAAGCGCTTTGAAAATGAGTCTCAAAGGCGCGAGCAAAGTTGGGAGGAAACTTCATGAAACACTCGCTTTATGCAGGCGCGGCCACGTTCGCCCTGATGGCGGGCGCGGCGTATGCCGACAAGGTCACCGTGTTTGGCCCGTGGCTGGGGCCTGATCAGGAAAATGTCGAAAAGGTTTTGGACGGCTTTGCCGCAGCGACCGGGCATGAGTACAGCTATGTGGGCTCGGACAGCTTTGAGCAGCAGATCAGAATTGATGCCGAAGCCGGATCGGCGCCCAACGTAGCAGTGTTTCCCCAACCCGGTCTGGCATCAGATATGGCCAAGGCGGGATTCCTGACACCCCTGAGTGAAGGAACTGCGGATTGGATTCGCGACAACTATGCGGCCGGTCAGTCGTGGGTGGATCTGGGAACCTATCAGGGCCCGGACGGGCAGGACCATCTGTATGGGTTTTTCTACAAGGTCGACGTGAAATCGCTGGTTTGGTTTGTGCCGGAGAACTTTGAAGACGCCGGCTATGAAATCCCGACCACAATGGAAGAGCTGAAGGCGCTGACCGATCAGATCGTTGCAGATGGTGAAACGCCCTGGTGCATCGGGCTGGGGTCCGGCGGAGCGACCGGTTGGCCAGCGACTGACTGGGTTGAAGACATGATGCTGCGCACGTTACCGCCCGAAGATTATGACGCCTGGGTCGCCAACGAATTGAAATTTAACGATCCTAAGGTTGTCGCCGCTATTGAAGAATTCGGAGCGTTTGCGCGCAACGATGATTACGTGGCCGGCGGAGCCGGTGCGGTTGCAACGACTGACTTCCGTGACAGCCCGAAGGGTATGTTCAGCTCGCCTCCGCAGTGTTACATGCACCGTCAGGCCTCGTTCATTCCCGCCTTCTTCCCCGAAGGTACGGTTGTGGGCGAGGATGCTGACTTCTTCTACTTCCCGGCCTATGAAGGTAAAGACCTCGGCAGCCCGGTCCTTGGGGCCGGCACAGTTTGGGCCATTACCAATGACAGCCCGGGCGCGCATGCGCTGATGAAATACCTGGAAACGCCGGAGGCGCACGAAGCCTGGATGGCTCTGACCGGGTTCCTGACGCCGCACAAAGGCGTCGATACCTCGGTCTTCTCAGACCCAACGCTGAAGAAGATGAACGACATTCTTCTGGGGGCCACCACCTTCCGGTTTGACGGTTCCGACCTTATGCCGGGCGGCGTGGGTGCAGGCACCTTCTGGACTGGAATGGTCGACTATACGGGCGGAACACCTGCCCAGGACGTCGCCGACGAAATCCAGTCCTCGTGGGACGCGCTGGACTAAAGCGTCTGAGATTGGGCAACCCGCTCTGTCGGGTTGCCCGAACCCATCGTCGCAAGGGAGAGCGGCATGCACCCGGCATTTCAAGGCCTGCTGACCATCGCCATCGGCGTGTCAGGTTGCGTGGGCTATTTCTATCTATCCAATCAGTTTCTGGACAGAGTTCTTTTCCCGCCTCGGGGGCCAAATGCTGGCCGCAATATCAACCGCGCGAACATGATCCGGCCTTGGTTGTTTCTGTTCCCGGCGATGGCTGCTTTGGGCTTGTATCTGGCCTATCCGGTTGTCGAAACCCTGCGCCTGTCACTGACTGATCGTGTCCCGGGCGGCGGCTACAAATGGGTCGGGCTGGACAACTATGTCCAGATGGCCAAGGAGCCCAAGTTTTGGGAAGCGATGCGCAACAACATGTTCTGGCTGATCATTGTGCCAGCAATGTCGACGGCCTTTGGCCTGTTGGTGGCACAGCTGACTGACCGCATTCGTTGGGGCAATCTCGCCAAGTCGCTGATCTTTATGCCAATGGCGATCTCGTTCGTGGGCGCATCGGTTATCTGGAAGCTGGTCTATGACACTCGTCCGGCTGAGCAAGACCAGATTGGCATGCTCAATGCGCTCTATATTTTCTTTGGCGGGACCGAGCCGCAGACTTGGTTGACGATACCGTTCTGGAACAGCTTTTTGCTGATGGTTGTCCTCATCTGGATCCAAACCGGTTTTGCCATGGTTATCCTATCGGCCGCCCTGCGCGGAATCCCCGAGGAAACGATTGAGGCCGCAATTCTGGATGGGGCTAATCCGTTTCAGATATTTTTCCGGATCAAAGTGCCGCAGATCAAAACCACTATCCTTGTCGTCTGGACCACGATTACGATCACCGTCCTCAAGGTCTTTGACATCGTTTTTGCAATGACCAATGGCCAGTGGGAAACGCAGGTCTTGGCCAACTACATGTATGACAAGCTGTTCCGCGCCAACGACTGGGGCGTCGGGTCGGCTTCGGCCATGGTGATCATGCTCTTAGTGGCTCCAATCCTTGTCTGGAATGTGCGCAACGCGCGGAAAGAGATGGAGTAGGGTCATGAGCGATATTGCAGGAACCAAACCCGCCCTTCGCTGGGTCGTCCATGCCTCGGTCCTCTTTTTGGTGGTGCTGTGGGTTGTGCCAACTCTGGGTCTTTTGATCTCGTCTTTTCGGACAGCGGATCAAATCGCAACCAGCGGCTGGTGGCGGTCGCTGTTTCCGTCCGAGCAGAACCTGACACTGCGCAGCGCTGCCCCGGATACCCAGGTACTCAAAAACGGGCTGTACGTGATCGAAGGCAATCTGTTTGACGAAGGGACGAAGGCGACAATCTCAAAATGGGGGATCAGCTCTCGCGCGATTGATGCCTTTGCCCCCGGCGAAACAGCTGAGCTGCGAAAGGGCGGCACAATCACCGTAGATGCCGCAGGGAATTACCGCATGGAGAACCCGGACGAGTTCACCGGCAGCCGCGGATCGCGTGTTTTTGTAACTGCAGAATTGCCGCCTGAGTTTACCTTAGACAATTATCACAAGGTTCTTCTGGCAGAAGACAGCACCGACAGTATGGGACGCGCATTTTTCAACACGTTGACCGTGACGATACCGGCAACGATCATTCCGATTCTCGTGGCGGCTTTTGCAGCCTACGCGCTGGCTTGGATGGATTTCCCCGGGCGCGCTTTGATTATTGCGGCTGTCGTTGGTCTGTTGGTTGTCCCGCTGCAACTGGCCCTGATCCCGTTGCTGAAATTCCATCTGAATATTGGGATTGGCAAAGGATATCTGGGGGTTTGGATGGCGCATACCGGGTTCGGGTTGCCGCTGGCGATTTATCTTTTGCGTAACTACATGGCCGGTCTGCCTCGCGATCTGATCGAAAACGCGCGGGTCGATGGCGCGACCGAGTTTCAGATCTTTACCAAGTTGATCTTGCCGCTCAGCTTTCCAGCGTTGGCGTCTTTTGCGATCTTCCAGTTTCTCTGGACGTGGAATGACTTGCTGGTCGCCAAGGTGTTCCTGATCGACGCATCCGGACAGACCACTGTCATGACCAACCGCATCGTTGAGCTTTTAGGCACGCGCGGTGGGAATTGGGAAATCCTTGCCACAGCGGCCTTTGTTTCGATCATCGTCCCGCTGATTGTTTTCTTCGCAATGCAAAAATATCTGGTCCGCGGTCTGTTGGCCGGGTCCGTCAAGTAGAGGCGTCTGATGAACGTGCAGAACACCGTAGAACTACATAAAGCAACCAAAGCGTCCGCCGATTGGTGGCGGGGCGGAGTGATATACCAGATCTATCCGCGCAGCTTTCAAGACAGCAACGGCGATGGTATCGGAGACCTCAGGGGTATCACCCAAAGGCTTGGTTACATCGCTTCGCTTGGCGTCGATGCCATCTGGATCTCGCCATTCTTCAAATCGCCGATGAAGGACTTTGGATACGATGTCAGCGACTACCGTGATGTTGATCCGATGTTTGGCAGCATGGAGGACTTTAAGTATCTCCTGGATCAGGCGCATTCAGTTGGGCTGAAGGTGATGATCGACCTCGTGTTGTCGCACACGTCGGATCAGCACCTATGGTTCAAGGAGAGCCGATCCAATCGCGAAAATGCCAAGTCCGATTGGTATGTTTGGGCTGATCCCAAGCCCGACGGCACGCCGCCAAACAACTGGCTGTCGATTTTTGGTGGGTCCGCATGGCAGTGGGATTCCCGACGCCTGCAATATTATCTGCACAACTTTCTGACGTCGCAGCCGGATCTGAACTTCCATTGCCCGGACGTGCAGGATGCATTGCTGGATGTTGCACGGTTCTGGCTGGACTTGGGCGTTGATGGTTTCCGTCTGGACACGATCAACTTCTATTTCCACGACAAACAACTGCGCGACAACCCTGGCCTGCCGATGGATCAGCGAAATGCCTCGATCGCGCCGATGGTGAACCCCTATAACCATCAGGATCACCTTCATTCCAAAAGCCAGCCGGAAAACATCGCCTTCCTCGAGCGGTTGCGTGCACTAACGGACGAATACGAAGGCCGCGCTTGTTTGGGCGAGGTTGGCGACGCGCAGCGCGGTCTTGAGATCATGGGCGAGTACACCAGCGGCGATAAACGCATGCATATGTGTTATGCTTTTGAGTTTCTCGAAAAACGCGCTTTAACCGCCGCGTACGCCAAGCAGGTGTTTGATCAGTTGGAAGAAAAGGCTGGCGATGCATGGCCTTGCTGGGCGTTCTCGAACCACGATGTTCAGCGCCACGCGACACGGTGGGCGCTGGACGATGCGGCCATCCGTCAGCACGCGGTGCTGATGATGTGCCTGCGTGGGTCAGCGTGCTTGTATCAAGGAGAAGAGCTTGGTCTGCCCGAGGCGGACGTACCGTTTGAACATCTGCAGGACCCTTACGGCATAGAATTCTGGCCGGAGTTCAAGGGCCGTGATGGTTGTCGTACCCCGATGGTATGGGCAGCGCAGGACGAACAGTCGGGTTTCAGTACTGGTGCCCCCTGGCTGCCCGTCAGCCAAACGCAGGCCGAGCGTGCAGTAGACAGGTTAGAGCAAGACCCAAACTCCATGCTGCAACATTATCGCCGTGCCATTGCGCTGCGCCACGCGCATTCCGCATTGATGACTGGCCAACAGCGCGAGATGGCACAGTCTGGACCGATCCTTGCCTTCCTGCGTGAGGACAATGTCCAACAGATATTCTGCGTATTCAATCTGGGATCTGACAGCGCGGAAATCACACTGCCCGACGGTAACTGGCAGGCAATCGGGCAAGAGTTGGGCGGCGTCGAAGGGGCGGGGACAATCACCCTCGACGCGGCTCAATTCTGTTTGATGATGCGCGAAAAGGAGTAAGCCATGTCGGAACTCAATCTCACGGATGTGGCAAAGACCTATGGCAACGTCGATGTGCTCAAAAACATCAACTTGGACATCGAACGCGGTGAACTGATCGTTTTTGTCGGGCCCTCTGGCTGTGGAAAATCTACGTTGCTGCGTATGATTGCGGGACTAGAGAAGATTTCGGGCGGAACGCTTGAGATCGAAGGTCAGGTGATGAACGACGTACCGCCCGCGCAACGGGGCATTGCGATGGTTTTCCAAAGCTATGCCCTGTATCCGCACATGACAGTGCGCGAGAATATGGCCTTTGCATTGAAAATTGCCAAAATGCCATCGGACGAGGTCGACGCAGCAGTTGACCGCGCAGCTCGTATCCTACAGTTGGAACCGTTTCTGGACCGACTTCCTAAGGCCCTTTCCGGTGGTCAGCGGCAACGGGTTGCAATCGGCCGGGCGATCGTGCGCGACCCCAAAGTCTATCTGTTTGATGAGCCTCTTTCCAATCTTGATGCGGCGCTTCGCGTCGCGACTCGCATCGAAATCGCACGCCTGAAAGAGGCGATGCCCGACAGCACGATGGTCTATGTCACCCACGATCAGGTCGAGGCGATGACATTGGCCACCCGGATTGTCGTCTTGGCCAACAAGGGGATCGCACAGGTTGGCACCCCTCTCGAACTGTATGAAACGCCTGACAATGAGTTTGTCGCGCAATTTATTGGCTCACCTGCAATGAACCTTTTGCCGGGGGTCATCACGCAGACTGGTGAGCGCACCGTCGTAAAACTGGATGGTGGTGGGACCGCGGTGACCAGCATCCCAACCGATGCAGCTGACGAGCGTAAACAGGTGAATATCGGAGTGCGTCCCGAAGACTTTCATCCCGTTGAAAGCAATCCGATTATGGAAGGGATTGTGGACTTTACCGAAGCCCTTGGCGAGGTCACGCTGTTGTATTTTGCGGCAAAAGACGGGGAGGACGCCACAATCGCAAAACTGCCGGGCGTCCAAAAAAACATGCGGGGTCAAACGGTTGCCGTTTCGGCAGATCCGGGCAAGGTTCACCTTTTTCACCAAGGTCTGTCTATGAGAAAATAACTGTAACCCATACCTGATGGATCGAAGGGTGCTATGCAGTACGCGAATGCCCCTTTTCATACAGCTTGGAACGTTGTCTGGGCCCCGCGGCAGCAAGTCCCGGGATCTGTGTGCGTTGCCAAAAGCATGCAGTTTACGACTGTTTTTGGCGTGATTTCTTTCGGTCTGGCATGACAGAACCCGCTTTTCCCCAATTGGATTGCGGCCCAAAATCTGGTCCCGGACCGGACGGGCAGCTGTGTTAATTTCTTAAGAAACGTTGCAGAAATAGGCTGCTTCGGTCTCAATATGTGACTGCGGACCCAGGGGTTAACTAGCCATATTTGCTAGATTAAATCGCAATCTGGACATACGAAATTGCCAATCCGTCACTTTTGGCCTGACAATGCCCCCGCAAAGTTCTAGCGTGGCAACCATAATAACAAAACAACACAGTCCAATAACGGGAGAACTAAAATATGGCTGAACGGAAAACCGTTTCCAGACGCTCGGTCCTGAAAGGCGCGGGCGCAGCAGCACTGGCAGCACCGCTTTACAGCAAAAGCGCGCTGGCATCTTCGGGTGAAATCAACATTTTGATGTGGTCGGACTATCTGCCGCCCGCATTCCTGCAAGAGTTTGAAACTCTGACCGGAATCAAGGTGAACTATACCGGTATCGGGTCGAACGAAGAAATCATCAACAAGATGAAGGCCACCAAAGGCCAAGGCTTTGACATCGTATCGCCGACGAACAACCGCTCGCTGCAGTGGGGGCCGCTGGAACTGTTGCAGCCCTTCGACATGAACAAGGTTCCGATTGATCTGGTGAACCCTGCGATGGCGCAGATCGGCACCGACGCTTGGAACTTTGGTGACAGCGGAGTGCACTGGCTGCCGCATATCTGGGGTACAGAAGGTATTGCCTACCGCACCGACCTGTGGCTGCCCGAAGGAGACGCCCCGTCCTATGGGGACGTCTGGTCCGAAGCAAACGCAGGCAAGACCATGGGCCGCGCGCATTCGATGATGCTGGGTGCGGGTCTGTACATGGAAGCCTCTGGTGAGATGGAGCCTGGCTCTGTCTGGGCCGCGTACGGCGACGAAGACACCATGCGCAAGGTCTGGGGTCAGATCACCGACTGGTGCGTCGAGCGGAAGAACCGGATCAAGCTGATCTGGAACGACGCTGACACCCAGAAAAACGGCCTGTTGAACGAAGGCGTTATTGTCGGCCAGACTTGGGATGGTCCGCCGCTGGCGCTGAAATCAGCTGGTGAGCCGGTGCACTATCAGGCTCCGGTCGAAGGTGCGATGGCATGGGTCGACGGTTTGTCGATGCCGACTGGTGCGCAGAACATCGACCAGGTTTATGCCTTCATCGATTTTGCCTATCAGGCCAAGCCTGCTGGTGTCGCCATCGATAGCCACGGCTACAACTCGCCAGTTCTGGGTGCCGACCAATATGCGGGCGACACCTACAAGAAGAACTTCGCCGAGGCCTATCCGGGCGACTCACTGGCAAACCTGAACCCATGGCCTGCTGAGGCTCCGTGGTATGCCGAAACTCGGACCGAGTTCGTCAACAAGTTCAAAAGCGCCTGATTGCTTTGACAAGGTGCCCTCCGCCACTGTGCGGAGGGCTATCAACCCGCATGCCACAACGGCGTGACGGACGCTATTTCGGTGCGGTCACGGACCGTACCTGACGGAGATACCAAAAATGAGTGCAGGGGTCGGTGTAGATCTTGAGAACCTGTGGATCCGTTTCGGTGATTTTGTTGCCGTGAGGGATGCAAACGTGAACATCAACGGGGGCGATTTCTTTTCGTTTCTCGGTCCCTCGGGGTGCGGCAAAACAACGATCCTGCGGGCCGTTTCGGGCTTTCTGGAACCAAGCGAAGGCAAAGTTCTGATCGGTGGCAAGGATATGCGGGGCATCGGCCCGAACAAACGCCCGACCGCCTTGATTTTTCAGAACCTCGCGTTGTTCCCGCTGATGAAAGTGTGGGAAAATATCACCTTCTCATTGGAGATCAGCGGCGCAAGCGCCAAAGAGCGCCGAAAACGTGCCGATGAGCTGCTGGACATGATCGCGCTGCCCGACCAGGGTGACAAACTGCCAAGCGAGCTGTCCGGTGGTCAGCGCCAACGGGTTGCCATCGCTCGCGCGCTATGTGCGGAACCGGATGTACTGTTGCTGGATGAACCGTTGTCCGCGCTCGACCTCAAATTGCGCCAGCATATGCGCACCGAGCTGCGTGAGATTCAAAAACGCGTCGGCATCACCTTCATCTATATCACCCACGACCAGGGCGAAGCCCTGACCATGTCAGACAATATCGCGGTCATGCGGGCAGGTGTGATCGATCAAATCGCCGATGGCAAGACCATCTACAATGATCCTAACACTGCATTCGCGGCCTCTTTCGTAGGTGAAAACAACGTGTTCCGCGGCAAAATTAAACAGATGATGGGGAACGAAGCGCTGATTTCAACGAACCGGTCTGGTGAATTGGTTGCACGCATCTCGACCGCCAACCAAGGAAAGCTGGCAGTGGGTGATGACGCCATGATGTTCATTCGCCCCGAGGCTTTTGCGATCGCCTCCGATGGTGCGTCAGGCGATCACTTTGTCACCGCGCGGGTGAACCACGAAGAATTCGAAGGTAACGTCTTCAACATCTTCACCGAAGGTGACGGCGGTAAAGAGATCAAGGTGTCCTTGCCAAACCTCGGCCAATCCTTCGATGACCACACAGGCCAAAACATCACGTTGGAATATGAGACCCGCAATGCGGTTCTGGTTCCGGCGGGTGAATTGGCCGCGGAATAAGGGGCCCGACTATGCCAGGCTTCCTGAAAGAATTCTTTAACCGAAACGGCATCGGCATGGGCGCCGCAATATTGGGTCTTGTCCTGTTCTGGACCATTGGCCTGATCATTCTGCCCCAGCTGTCGATGCTGGATTTCTCCTTCCGTCCGAATCTGCCACCGCCCGAGATTGGCGGGCCTAAGGACGTCTATACGCTGGAGAACTACAAGTACCTGATCTATGGCCCCGAAGGCGGTAGTCAGTCCTATAATGCAGTCGACCTGAGGGTCTTTTTTCGCACATTGCTGGCCGCAGTCTGTGTGACGATCTTCAACCTGATCCTCTGCTATCCGATTGCCTATTATCTGGGCCAGTCCAAGGGCAACCACATTCGCATCTTCGCGATCATGCTGATCATCCCATACTGGATCAACGAGATTTTGCGCGCCTTTGCCCTGCGGATTATCTTTGGTGAGACCGGTGTTTTGAATACCCTGTTCGTGGGGCTGGGCATCTGGGATACGCCGTTTGACTTTATTCGCAATGACATCGCGCTCTATGCCGGTCTGGGTTATGCCTACATCCTGCTGATGATCTTCCCAATGTACAACGTGATCGAAAGTCTGGACAAAAACCAGATCGAGGCTGCGCGTGATCTTGGTGCGCCATGGTGGCGAATTCACTGGCGTGTGGTCATTCCTTACGCCAAACCGGGCATCAGCTCGGGCTGTACCATGGTGTTCATGCTAAGCGCCGGTGCGCTGGCCGCGCCGCAAATCCTGGGCGGACCGTCCAGTCTGTGGTTCACGCAGCTGATTTACCAGCAATTCAATGACAACAATGACTGGCCGCAAGGTGCTGCTTACGCCATCGTTCTTCTGGTGACCTGTATCCTGTTCGTGCTGGCGATGATGCGCCTGTTCAAGGTGAACATGGGGGATATCGGGAAATGAACAATTCCTTCCTTCGTGTAAGCATCTGGGTCTATCTGGTCATCTTCTTCCTGTACCTGCTGGGCCCGCTGGTAATCATGTCGGTCACAGCCTTCAATTCCTCGGCCTTCCCGCGCATGACGCCGTGGGAGTGTCTGACCTTCCAGTGGTTCGGCGAGCTGTTTCAGGATCAGCGTATCCTGAACGGCATAAAGAACTCGCTGATCATTGGCGCCGGAACGGTTGTTCTGTCGGTGGCGATGGGTCTGGCCGGTGCGCTGATGCTGACCCAGATCTGGCCTAAGTTACGGGCGACCTACTATACGATCATCATCGCTCCGATCTTGATCCCGGGTGTTGTTCTTGGCATCTCGACTTTGGTGTTCTGGGATCGGATAAATCGGATGCTGGGACTGGGTGCAGATAGCTTCCTGTCTAACGGTATCTTCCTGACGGTAATCGGCCAATCCACCTTTATCGCAAGCTATTGCATGCTGGTTCTGGTGGCGCGTCTGCAGCGTTACGATGTGGCATTGACCGAAGCGGCGTTGGACCTTGGTGCAACGCATGCTCAGGCTTTCCGCAAGATCCTGTTGCCCTTCATGCGTCCTGCGATCGCGTCGGCTGCTGTGCTGGCATTCCTCGCTTCGTTCGAGAACTACAACACGACCACTTTCACCTTTGGTGAATACCCGACGCTTACGATCGAACTGGCCCAAAAGGTGCGCTACGGCATTACACCCGCCATTTCGGCTCTGGCCTTCATCATCGTGGCGTTGACAGTGTTCTTTGCCTTGTTGAACGAAGCCAAGCTGAAGCGTCAGGAACTGGTGGCCGCAGCCCGCAAGAGCGCCACAGTTGAGGAGCTGGCCGGCAAGATTAAGCTGCCCAGCTTCTTTGCTGGCAACATGGCGGCTGTCTTGCTGGTTGTGTTTGCGGTTGCGACGATCACTGTCGTTGGCACCGCAACGGCCTACAACCCCGGCCAATGCATCGCCAATGTGAAAGAGCAGAAACGCTTGGAAGCCGAACAACGCATTCAAGAGCTGCGCAAGCAGCGCGAAGAACAGCGTAAGAAGCGCGAGGCCGAAGAAGCCGAACAAGGTGGTGCGCAGCAATCCACACCGAAACCATCCAACAACAGTGGTTTTGGCAATGTCTTCGCGCCGAATACTCTTGGTGGGGACGCCGAAGAGGAGAGTTCAGATACTGAAACTCCGCCTTCAAACAACGGTGGCTTTGGGGGCGTGTTCGACCCCAACAGCCTGCAGACTGACCAGTAGGTTTTGAAGCTAAATCCAAAACGAGCGCCCGGAGAGGTTATTCCTCTTCGGGCGCATCTTTCTGTGTGATAGCAACGTCACATGCGTCAACGACGTCACCGTTCCATGCGACCGGTTGCGCATTGTAGTTTATTAGGAAAACATGCGTGGCCGTCTCGCGACGGCGAAACCCTTTGGGCATCGGATATAGGGTAACCTCGGTTTTGCGCGCGGCCATTTCAACGACCCGGTCCCACAATGTGTCATCCGGGAAACCTGCCAGATACCAAAGACAGTTTTCACCCAAAAGCGCAGGGGTGCCATCTGCAAATGTCAGCAAATTGGAGGCAGCCCCTGAAACCCTGTCGATCCAATGTTGCGCCGTGCCGCCGCCTTCAACGCCACGGCGGATGTTAGGCGGCAGTGTCTCGACCAAATCGACGTCGCATTTCAGACCGTTCAGACCGGGTCGTGCCCGAGGAATCTGGAAATCATGTGTGATCGCCCCGCTTCGTGGACCCAGGATGAGCAGATCACTGGCCTCCACCAATTGACGCTCCAAATTGTCGCTCACGGTGGCTATCCCCGGAGCAAGGATGAACTTGTAGCCAACACGCGGAATGTTGGTTGAGGACACGAAGTCCACAGACAAGCCCGCCCGCCGCAAGGCGCGATACGCCGAGAAAACCAGACGAAAATAGTCAAATCCCGCGCCCTGAGGCTGTGTCGACCAAGCCCAATCCGAGGCGTAGTCGAACAGGATGGCCACCTGGGCCCGTGTTTGCACAACGTTGCCTATTTCTGACAACGCGTCCGAAGTCTGCTTTGCCTCGGTCAGGGCCGGGGCAGGGCGGTTGTTGGGTGTCAGCAACCCCGCATGCATTTGTTCTTGTGCAAACGGGGCCTGCCGCCAGCGGAAATAGCTGACGACCTCTGCCCCGTGCGCCACTGCCTCAAGTGACCAAAGCTTAACCATTCCGGGTAGTGGCGCCGGATTGTATGGTGCCCAATTCACCGGGCCGGGTTGCTGCTCCATCACCCACCAACGCCCACGCCCGACCGCGCGATACAGGTCATGATGAAAAGCCTGCATGTCCGGGTCGCCCTGCTGAAGAAAGGCGGTTTTGTGCGTTTCATCCGCTTCAAGCCGGTCAGAGAGGAAGCCGATTGGATAGCTGTCCCATGTGGCGATATCCAGATCTTCGCCAACCTTGAAATGGTCGAAATCCAGCACTCGGCCCATATAGTTGTGCAACAAAGGCGCATCGGTCAAAGCGCGCAGTACATCTGCCTGGGCTTTGTTATACGCAACGACCTGATCCGAACTGAAACGCCGGAACGCCAGAACATGCGCCGGGTTGGGTTCGGTCACTGTCATATTGGGCAGATCAATCTGGTCGAAATCACGATACTCCATCGCCCAGAATATGTTGCCCCATGCCTCGTTTAGTGCGTCAATGCTGCCGTATTGATCCTTTAGCCAATGCCGAAAGGCATGCAGAGCGGCGAGGCCGTAGCTGACGGTCGTATCGTGACAGCCATATTCATTGTCGATTTGCCATGCCGCAATATGCGGGTTTCGTCCATAGCGCTCGCCCATGATCCGGGCAATGCGGACGGATTCCTGGACATAACCCGGGTGGCTAAAACAATAATGCCTGCGTGAGCCGAATTTTCGTGTATTCCCCAGAACATCCACTGCCAGCATGTCTGGGTGTTTCTCAAGCATCCACCGCGGAGGCGTCGCAGTGGGCGTCCCCAGCACAACCTTGAGCCCAGCCGCCCCAAGCGTTTCGATTGCACGGTCCAGCCAATCCAACTGCAGATCGCCAGGAACCGGCTCCATTCGGCTCCAGGCAAACTCACCGATCCGGACCCAGCTTATGCCAGTTTCAACCATTCGAGCCGCGTCTTCGGCCCACATGGCCTCGGGCCAATGTTCCGGGTAATAGCAAACACCAAGTTCTGGTTTCATAGAAGGACTCTGTGTTCTGCCTGGCCTGTGCCCGCGTCCAATGCGCCAAAGGTCATGCCATTGGTTGGTTGTGTTTCAACAGTGTCTGCGTCCAACCCCTGACGGGCAGTGGTGCAAAACAGCGTTGTCAGATCGTCGCCGCCAAAGGCGGGACAAGATGTATGTGCGGCCTGAAACGAAACGGCATGCCGAAACCGCCCGTTCGGGTCATAGCAAGCGACACGGTTTGCCCCCCATTGGGCGATCCAGATATTGCCTTCTGCGTCGACCACAGCGCCATCGGGAAAAAGGTCATCAGCGCGCAAATCGAGAAACACCGTGCTATTGCCTTCGGGCCACCCCGTCTCAGGCTCCAGCGAGCAGCGCCTAACCTGTTGTGTGACTGTATCTGTGTAATAGACGCAGGAACTGTCTGAGGAAAAACAGATCGCGTTCGAGATTGTGACCTCGGGCACAAGCAGGCGTAGTTCGCCCTGCCAGTACCGATAGATCGCGCCCGCCTCTTGTTCGGCGTTTTTACCCATCGTCCCAATCCAGAACCCGCCCCACGGGTCTGCGCGCCCGTCATTGGAGCGGGTGACCGGGTTGTTCGCCTCAAGCGAGACGATCAGGTCTTTTTGACCACTGTTCAAACCAAACCGCCACAGACCGGTTTCCGAGGCCATCACTATTGTATCCCGGTCAACCCAACCTGCTGCTGAGACATGTTCCGAAAACTGCCAGCTGTGTTGCTCAACCCCGGTCTGCGTCATCAAACGTTTGTTGATGATGTCAAACCAGTACAGTTGCTTGCGTTCAGGATGCCACAGGGGTCCTTCGCCAAGCTCACAAGGGCGATCATCAAAAACAAAGGTCATCCAGCAGCCTCGTCATAGGCAGCGACGATCCGCTTGGCCTGACCGGCAATTTCCGCGACGGACATCCCCGGTTTGAACAGGGCCGATCCGATGCCAAACCCGTCTGCCCCAGCCTTGATCCATTCGGCGAAGTTCTCAGGTCCAGCGCCACCAACGGCATAGACCAAAGTACCCGATGGCAATACAGGTCGCAGTGCGGCCAAACCACTTGGTCCGGCGGTGACACCCGGGAACAATTTCAATCCCGTCGCGCCAGCCTTAAGCGCGGCAAACGCCTCGGTCGGGGTATAGACGCCCGGCCAGCTTTGCATGTTAAGCGCGACAGAGCGCAATATGACCTCGGCGTCATAATTCGGGGAAACGATCAGTTTTCCGCCAACTTGCGAAACGGCCTCTACCTGCTTGGGGGTCAGAACCGTGCCAGCGCCGATCAATGCTTGATCGCCGAATGAGCTGGCCAACGATTCAATGCTGTTCAGCGGGTCAGGCGAATTCAACGGCACCTCGATCTTGTCGATACCGGATTCGATCAGAGCATGGCCTACATTGACGGCTTCTGCCGGTTGCAAGCCACGCAGAATGGCGATTATGGGGCGGCTCATGCGGTTTGCCTCGTTAGTTTGCGGGCCTGTGCCAGACCTGCCAATGTGCATTGTGTTGCGTTAGCTGTGTCCACGAAAGCGCCCTGTAGTTGCAGCGCACGTGCGTAGATTTGGGACATCCCTTCGGCGCCGATGATTGCCAGCTGCTGCCCCAACCAGTAAGGGCGTGTTGCGCCCAACTCGGCCCCGATCAAAAGCCCGGATAACTTGGCTCGGGCTGTCTCCTTGTCCTGATTGTGCAACAAATCCGCCGCTCGCAGTCCGAACAGACGCGCAGCCAATTGTTCGGGTTTGGACAACGCGTCTGCCGTAGCTTCTGCGAAGGCGTCGGCGTCCCAGCCGTCACCGACCGAATGCTTGAGCACTGATTGCTCGGAGAGCAGTTCAAACATCTCACCTGTCATGAACGTTCGAAAGCTCACGACTTCTCCTGCGCTGATCTGAACCCATTTTGAATGCGTCCCGGGCAGGCAGATAACCCCGTCCCAGTTCGGGCGGGTTGCCAGAAAGCCAGATATTTGAGTTTCCTCACCGCGCATAACGTCTGGCGGTGCGTTCTGTTTGAGACCAGGCACCACGAATGCGCGTATCCGCGCATCGGTTCCCGGTACACGTATAGGTGCATCCGGCAGCGGCGCTGACGGGACGGCCGAGTAGGGTGCTTCGACCCAACCTTGCCGCGCACCGACCATACCGCAAGCCACAACGTCGACAGGTTCAGGACTCAGCCAGTCGGCGATCAGGTCAAGCAAGGCAGATTGAAACGCATCTCTGCTCAGCCGGGCCATTCCCCGATCAGACTGGGATTGCGCCAGTACGGTGTCGCCCTGCATGGCCCAGGCCCGCAGTTGGGATGTTCCCCAGTCGACGGCTATCCACTCTGCATTCATGGCCTTACCCCGTTACTACAACGCCGCCATCGACGGCCATGCACTGTCCGGTCATCGCGCGGCTGGCATCCGAGGCCAGGAACAATGTCGGTGCGATCATGTCTTCGGGCGTCAGGTGTTCTTTCAGGCACTGGCGCTCCAAATGCGCTGCCAGGTCATCCGGCGTGGCCCACATGTCAAGTTGCTTTTGCGTCAAAACCCATCCGGGAGCCAGCGCATTGATACGAATTTTTTGCGGCCCCAATTCGCGTGCCAAAGATCGCGTCATCCCGGTGATCCCGGCATTCGACGTCGTATAGATTGGGTACCCCGCATTCCCCATCATGTAGCTGATCGAGCTGAAGTTGACGATTGAACCCCCTTTGCCAGTCATTTGGCGCGCAGCCTCCTGACAGGCGAAGTAGTAGGCCTTGAGGTTCACCTCAATCATCCAGTCCCAGAACTCGGCGGTGGTTTCCTCAAGCGAGTGACGCTTGTCGTTAGCGGCGTTGTTGACCAACACATCCAAAGGTCCATGTGCCTCGGCAGCCTTTTGCATTGTGGCGTGCAGCAGTTCGGTATCCGTCATGTCGCCCTGCATGAACAGCGGCGCGCGACCATGTTTGTCCCGCATTTCCTCAACGAATGCGCTGGCGTCCGAGCGGCCGATAAAGGCAACGTTTGCGCCCTGGGCCAAAAAACCGTCTGTCAGTGCGGCCCCTACACCAGAGCCGCCGCCGGTAATATAGACCGAGGCGCCGTTTAGATCGTGGAAAGTGGCTGGATGGTCCATCAGTGGCTCTCTCTGGTCACAAGGCGGGTGTCTTTGCCGACGAGGAAGTCTAGGTCCGCGCCCTGATCGGCTTGCAGCACGTGGTCGACATAGAGTTTCGCATAACCGCGCGTGTAGTGCGGATCATCCGGTTGCCACGCGGCGCGGCGGGTTTCCAACTCCTCAGCGGCGACAAGCAACTCCAATTCCCCGTTGCTGGCAGAAACCCGGATACGGTCCCCGGTTTTGACGAGTGCCAGCGTACCGCCTGCCTGTGCCTCGGGGCTGACATGCAGGATGACGGTGCCATAGGCGGTGCCGGACATGCGGGCGTCGGATATGCGGATCATGTCGCGGACGCCTTCCTTCACCAGTTTGGCCGGGATCGGCATGTTGCCGACTTCGGGCATGCCGGGATAGCCCTTTGGGCCGCAACCCTTCAGGACCAGAATGGTTTCAGACGTTACTGGCAGATCATCCCGGTCAATATTTGCTTTCAAGTCTTCGATGCTCTCAAAAACGTAGGCCTCGGCTTCTGTTTCCAGTAGCGCATCCGTCGCGGCCGAGGGTTTCACAATGGCCCCGTTGGGCGCGAGGTTACCGCGCAGCACGCGCAGACCAGCGGCGGGTTTCACCGGATCGTCGAAGGGGCGGATAACGTCGGGGTTAAAGCATTCTGCCCCTTCAAAATGCGCCGAGATATCTTTGTTCAGAACGGTTTTTGCGGGGCGCAGGAAGGGTTTCAACTCGTTCAGAACCACCGGCACACCGCCCGCGTAGCAGAAATCCTCCATCAGGTATTTCCCTGAGGGCATGCAGTTCACCAGTAGTGGGATTTCCGACCCGATTTCAAAATCTTTCAGCGTCAGGTCTACGCCCACGCGGCCCGCCAGCGCGAGTAAATGCACTACTGCATTGGTCGAGCCGCCAACGGCCGCATTGGCCAGAATGGCATTTTCGAACGCTTCCTTGGTCAGGATGTCCGACGGCTTAAGATCTTCGTCCACCATCTCGACAATCCGTTTACCCGTCAGGTGTGCCAGCGCCATACGGCGGGCATCAACTGCCGGCAGGGCGGCGTTGGTGGGCAGGGACATACCCATCGCTTCCACCAAAGACGCCATGGTTGAGGCCGTACCCATGGTCATGCAAACACCTGCGCTGCGTGACATACCGGATTCGGCGTTCATGAAATCCTTCAAGGTCATCTCGCCGGCACGAACGGCCTCGGAAAATTTCCAGACATCTGTTCCGGATCCAATGTCCTTGCCTCGGTATTTTCCGTTCAGCATCGGGCCAGAGCTGACTACGATCGAGGGCAGATCGACTGACGCCGCACCCATCAGCTGCCCCGGCGTGGTCTTGTCACACCCACCCAGCAACACCACGCCGTCGATGCCATAGGCGCGAATAGATTCCTCGACATCCATCGCCAGCAGGTTGCGGAACAGCATGGCAGTTGGCTTCATCTGGGTTTCACCCAGTGACATCACCGGGAATTCGACCGGAAATCCTCCGGCCTCCCAAACGCCACGTTTGACGCCTTCAGCCAAATCACGCAGGCCCGAGTTGCAGGGCGTGAGTTCCGACCAGGTGTTGCAGATACCGATGATCGGGCGACCATCGAACGCGTGATCAGGAAAGCCTTGGTTCTTCATCCAAGATCTGTGGATAAAGCCATCCTTGTCCAGCTTGCCATACCAATGCTGAGAGCGGCGTTTTTTTGTCATTGTTTTTCAGCCTTCTAAAATTGGGATCAGGCCGCCTTGGCGGGTTTGCACCAATCTGGCAACCAATCGGCATGTGCCACCAACAGGTCACTAACCAAGCTGCGGATCTGACGCAGGTCCAGTTCAGCGGCCGTATGCGGGTCCATCATAGCGGCGTGGTAAATGTATTCTGGGTTCTGCTCAACCAATGCCCGCACAGTCAGTTCCTGCACGTTGATCTGGCTGCGCATCAGCGCGATCAGCTGGGGCGGAATATCTGTTACGACCGAAGGTTGGACACCGTTAGTGTCGACAAGGCAAGGTGTTTCGACAGCCGCGCCAAGGGGGAGTTGAGGGATCTGTCCAGTATTGGGCAGGTTCCCATACGCCACGTAGGGCGTATCAGTCACGATCGCATTCATCAGGTCAGCGGCGAACTCATGGCTTCGGATCACTTCAATATCACGCCCGTCAGTCAGGGTCTTTGCCTGTTCTTTCCAACTGGCGATCTGTTCCTCGCAACGGGTTGGGTATTCATCCAGAGGGATGCTGAACTGCTCAATCAGGTCCTGGCGGCCATCTTTGATGAACCATGGAACGTATTCCGCCAAGTGTTCTGAACTTTCCGTGCAGAAATAGCCCAGATGTTCCATCACCTCATACCGCACCTTGTTGGGGCAACGTGGCATCAAAAGCGGTGGTTTGGGAATTTGCTCGCCGGCATACCCTTGCCGCAATGCCGGGTAGAGGTCGCGCCCGTCATGCTCTAGCCTCAGGAAAAAGGCCACGTGGTTCACGCCTGCCACCTTGTAGCGGAACTCGTCCTTGGGCAGGTCCAGATCGTGAGCAAGTTCTTCAACGGTGTTTTGGACAGAGTGACACAGGCCGACATGTTTCAGCGCCGGGAAACGTTCTGCCAGGGCCCATGTGTTGATCGCCATCGGGTTCACGTATTGCAGCAGCGTTGCGTTTGGGCAGAGCTGCATCATGTCTCGTGCAACGTCCCACAACACAGGAACCGTGCGCAGGCCTCGCATGATGCCGCCGACGCCCAGGGTGTCAGCGATGGTCTGGCGCAGGCCGTATTGTTTGGGGATCTCGAAATCCGTCACCGTGCAGGGTTTGTAGCCGCCGACCTGGAAGGCGGTGATGACGAAATCGGCGCCTTCAAGCGCGGCGCGCCGGTCGGTATGCTTTGAGACAGATGCCCCTGTTCCGACAGAGCGGATCATCGCCCTGGCGACGGCCTCGCTTTCGGCAAGGCGCACGGGATCGATGTCCATCAGCGCAAAATGGCTGTCGGCCAGTGCAGGTGTCAGCAGGGCGTCGCCCACGATATTCTGCATGAAGATCGTGGAGCCTGCCCCGATAAAGGTGATCTTGGTCATGTGGCAAACCTTTGGTTTGACGTTATTTTACGGCACCGAGGGTCAAACCCGCGATGAAGTGTTTCTGCATGAGGAAGAACATGGCCACCGGCGGCAGAGCCGCGACGATGGAACCGGCACTCATTAGTTGATAGGCCGCCCGAAATTGGGCGTTAAAACTGGTTATACCTGCTGTCACGGGTTGGCTTTCCGCACCCTGTGTCAGGACAACAGCCCAGAAGTAGTCGTTCCAGATGAAGGTGAAAATCAACACACTGAGGGCCGCGATCGCCGGTTTCATCAGCGGTAGGACCACGTACCAGAAAATGCGCCATTCACTGATGCCTTCAACGCGAGCCGCCTCGATCAGTTCGAAGGGCAGGGCGCGGATAAAGTTGCGCATGAACAACGTGCAAAAGCCTGTTTGGAAAGCAATGTGGAACAAGACGAGGCCGGTTTTGGTGTTGTAGAGACCCAACTCCAACGTCAGGTCGCGCACCGGAACCATTAGAATCTGAAACGGGACGAAGTTGCCCGCAACAAACATGAAAAAGATCCAGATGTTTGAGCGGAATTTATAGATCCCCAGTGCAAACCCGGTCATGCAACTAAGCGCAACGGCACCGATCACTGTTGGAATGGTGATCATGAACGAGTTCAGCAAATAGCGTGGCATGTCCGAGTTGAAGAATACCTGCCCATAGTTGTAGGCACCCTCAAAGCTGGACGGCATCCCCCAGTAGTTTGCGTTGGTAAAGTCGGCTGCCGGCTTGACCGAGAACAGCGCTACCGCCAACAGGGGGCCGAGCCACAGCAGCAGTGCCAGGGGCAGCATCGCCTGGTAGGTGATCTGAGCCCCGCGGGGTTGTTTTTCGATGGGTTTGGGAAACATCTTAATGCCCCCTTTCTTCGCGGTACATCGACCACAGGAAATAGGCGATGAAGCACAGCATGATCAGGAACAGGATCACCGCGATGGCGGCGCCATATCCCATGCGGAAGCCGTATTCTGACAGCGCGACTTCGAACATGTAATAGGCAAGCACACGGGACGAACCGAACGGGCCACCCTGGGTCATGATCGAGATCAAGTCGAATGACCGAAGCGCGCCGATGATGGTGACAACGAAAGCAATGAAGGTGGCTGGGCGTAGTTGAGGCAGGATGATGTGCCACAGCATCCGCCCGCCTTTTGCACCGTCTAGACGTCCGGCCTCGATCTGTTCAGGATCCACAGCGTTCAGGCCAGTGAGATACAGGATCATGCAGTAGGCTGTTTGCGGCCAGAGTCCGGCAAAGATGATGCCGTAGGTGACGAAACGCTCATCCCCTAGAACATTCAGCGGGCCGAAGCCGAAGAAGCCTAGGAATTCGTTCAACAGGCCGAAAGTCGGATCATAGAACCACGTGAAAACGAGTCCGACGACGACCTGAGAGATGACAAAGGGGAAGAAAAACAGTGACTTATAGAGCCGAATGCCCCAGACGGTTTGATTCAGGAACAGAGCAATGAACAGACCAGCTGGGATTGCCAGCAGGTACATGATCAACCAGATCAGGTTGTTCTTCAGCGATATGTAAAACGCGTCGCGGTCGGCCAATTCCCAATACAGGTCTTCGTAGTTGCGAAAACCCACATATTCCGCAGCGCCAAGCCCATCCCATTCGTACAAGGACAAGTTGAACGATTGGAACACTGGAATGATCACATAGACCATGAAGAACAGCAGACCCGGGGCCAAAAATAGCCAGGGCGCTATGCGCTGTTGATTTCTGTGGAACCAGCTTTCTTGTTCAGGGACATCGACGGCTGACATGCGCTCACTCGGTTTTGGATCAAAGGAGTAAGCCGGGTATGCACCCGCCTTACGCACGAAGTGGTGCAGGCCGGGCAAAAGCCCGGCCCAACCGGTTTAGTTTTCGTAGATACGCTGACGTGCGCGTTCCAGTTTGGACAGGATACGGTCAGCATTGTCCGGCTTGACCATGAACTCCTGGAACCCTTCCATCGACACCTTCGCCATTTCCGCGGGTGCGTCACGATCCCAGAACTGGGCGACGCCACCGGGGCTGTTGGCCGACAGCATCTCAAAGCCTTGCTGCAGGAACTTGTCTTCATCAACAGACGATTGGGCGTTCACAGGCAGCTGACCCAGGTTTGCGCCGTTGTTGATCTGAGTTTGCTCATCCGCGGAAACGGCAAAGCGCAGGAACTCACGCGCGGCTTCTTTATTCGATGCGTTGGCCGGGATGTGGAACGTATCAGTTGGCGCATCTTCCGCCAGTTCGACATCCGGGTTGATAGAAACGAACTGATAGAAGTCCAATTGGTCGTCGGTCAGTCCCGCTTCGCGCAGCGGAGCAACAGCAAAGTTACCCATCAGGTACGCGGCGGCTTCGCCGTTCACCATGAAGGGCAGGGCCTCTTGCCAGCTGTACGTCTGATGGTTGTCGACGAACGCGCCCATGTCGATCAGCTGTTTCCAGTTAGCGAACGTCTGCTTGACCCGGTCGTCTTCCCAGCTGATTTCGCCATTGGCAAGCTGGTTGTGGAAGTCAAACCCGTTGGTGCGCATGTTCAGGTAGTCGAACCAGCCGCCAGCGGTCCATAGGAACTTGGTGCCGATCGTATAGCAGGCGCGACCGGAATCGACGATCTTCTGGCAGTTCGCCAGCTCTTCTTCCCAAGTCGTTGGCTCGGTCAGGCCCAGCTCGTCAAAGATGTCTTTGCGATAGTAAACACCCCACTGATAGTAGGTGTAGGGTACACCCCACTGCTTGCCGTCGATGGTCATCGCACCTTTGGTCGATGCCAGATTTTCGGCGATTTCAGGTTCGGCCCATAAATCCGATACATCTTCGAACAGGCCCGCCTCGACGTAGGGCTTCATGCGGTTCGCCGCATACCACGTCGCCACGTCCGGCGTATCCGCAGTCAGGAAGTTGCGGATCTGGGTCTTGTACGCCTCGCGGTCGATTACTGTGGTTTCGATCTCCAGTCCCGGATGCTGTTCCGCAAAACGGTCGATCATTGCCTCCATCGTCGCGCGTGGCGCCGGGTTGGAGGTATCGAGAAAGATTCGCAGCTCGCCGGTCAGTTCGGCGGCGACAGGTGCGGCAAGTGCGACACTGGCTGCCAAAGCGGCGGCAGTGCGCTTGTACATGGAATGCATGGTTTCCTCCCTTAGCTTCCATTTTATACTTTTTCAGTTCCAAATAGTGAAACTGTGTTTTATATATTGAAAACTACACATCAACTCGGTTAGTCTTGTCAAGACCCTCGTGCCGATTGCGATGGGTTAATTGGAGGAGAACAGGCATCCGTGGCTGGTGACGGAACAATAGGAAAAGCATGTGATGTGCTGGATCAGGTGGCTGCATTCGCGCGCCCGGTTCGATTCGCAGAGCTGTTGGAAAGCAGCAATTTCCCCAAGGCGACCCTGTATCGGTTCCTGCAAACGCTGACCAATCAGGGAATGCTGTCGTATGATCCGGACCGACAGACATATACGCCTGGTTTGCGATTGGTTCGGCTGGCTCATGCAGCGTGGACACAAAGCTCGCTCGCGCCAATTGCGCGACCTTTTCTGGATGCATTGAGCCGGG
This sequence comes from Ruegeria sp. CDSC002, assembly GCF_059610905.1. Taxonomy (NCBI): domain Bacteria; kingdom Pseudomonadati; phylum Pseudomonadota; class Alphaproteobacteria; order Rhodobacterales; family Roseobacteraceae; genus Ruegeria; species Ruegeria sp. CDSC002. The sequence continues at coordinate 240,591 of NZ_JBXWOM010000005.1, read as the reverse complement.
AAACCGGGGAAACGGTGCATTTGGCACAGCTTGATTCAAATCAGGTGCTGTACGTGGATAAACGCAATGCGGCCCAGCCGATTGAGATGTATTCGCAGGCTGGCAAGGTCGGCCCGGCCTATTGCACTGGCGTCGGTAAGGCCATGATGGCGTTTTTGGATGAGGCCGCGCTGGACCGCGCCGTGTCTCAGCAAAGCTACCACCGCTTTACCGACAAGACACTGACCTCGGAGGCGGCGTTGCGTGCCGATCTCGACCTGATCCGCAACCGTGGCTATGCCGTCGATGACGAAGAGCATGAGCCCGGCATCATCTGCATTGCCTGTCCTATCCTCACCTCGGGCGGGCGGATGTTGGGGGCGATTTCCGTGACCGGATCGACCGAACGGATGAATTTCGACCAATTGGAAACCTGGGTTCCCCGTGTTCGCCGTGTGGCCGAACAAATCGGAGCCGAAGCACAGGCCTGGCGGTTCCCCGAGACCCGCCCAAGCGCCGACACAGACAGGATGCAAGCAACATGACAGGTGTGACTCTGAACCAGGCGATCAAGCGGTATGGCGAGACGCAGGTTATTCACGGCATTGATCTGGAAATCGAAGATGGAGAGTTCTGTGTCTTCGTTGGCCCGTCGGGCTGTGGTAAATCCACTTTGCTGCGGATGATCGCGGGCCTTGAGGAAACAACCGAAGGGCAAATCCATATAGGTGCCCGCGAAGTGACCCATATGGACCCGGCCAAGCGTGGCGTGGCCATGGTGTTCCAGACCTACGCCCTTTATCCACACATGACTGTGGCTGAGAATATGGGTTTTGGCTTGCGCATGAATGGCGTGGAAAAGTCCGAGATCAACAAGAAAGTGCAAGACGCTTCGAACATCCTCAAGTTGGATCAATACCTTAAGCGCAAACCCAAAGCCCTGTCTGGCGGTCAACGCCAGCGGGTCGCCATCGGGCGTGCCATCGTGCGGGGGCCCGAAGTGTTTTTGTTCGACGAGCCCTTGTCCAACCTTGATGCTGAATTGCGGGTCGAAATGCGGGTTGAAATTGCGCGGCTGCACAATGAAATTGGCGCGACCATGATTTATGTAACTCACGATCAGGTCGAGGCGATGACTATGGCCGACAAGATCGTTGTGCTGCGTGATGGCCGGATCGAACAGGTCGGCGCGCCGATGGATTTGTATCGGGACCCAGACAATCGGTTTGTAGCGGGGTTTATCGGGTCACCAGCCATGAATTTCCTTGATTGCGACATCGTCGATGGAAAGGTTTCGCACCCGGCTCTCAGCGAACCGCTGGATGTGCCTGTAAACGTACCGGCAGGGATGAGTAAAGTGACCCTTGGCATACGTCCGGAACACATCGCAGTGGATCGGGCAGGCGATACTTGCACGGTTGATCTGACCGAAGCGCTTGGCGGTGTCAGCTATACGTATCTGCTGACGCCCAATGGCGATAAGCTGATTGTCGAGGAACGAGAAGATCAGCGCAGCAAACAGGGTGAACGCATCGGGCTGTCAGTGCGACCGGAACGCGTGATGCTGTTCGATCCCGAAACAGGTCACCGCCTTCGCTGAAAAATCCATTTTGTAATTTGAGCGCGCCCGATCATCGATCCGGCGCGTTTTCAATTTTTCTGGATTTTGTATCCAATATCCGTTATGGCGATTCTAAAAGCGTGTGTAACCGCCCAGCCATCGAGGAATTTACCAATGTCGACCAATGTGTTCACCGGCACGATGCCCGCTCTGATGACACCATGCAAACCCGACCGGACGCCTGACTTTGATGCGTTGGTGCACAAAGGAAAGCAGATGATCGACGCGGGTATGTCCGCGGTGGTTTACTGCGGCTCGATGGGGGATTGGCCCTTGTTGACCGATGCACAGCGGATGGAAGGTGTCGAGCGTTTGGTCGACGCGGGTTTGCCCGTTGTGGTCGGGACCGGAGCCATCAACACCAAATCCGCCGTGGCCCATGCAGCCCATGCACAAAAGGTAGGCGCCGTTGGCCTGATGGTCATTCCACGCGTTCTGTCTCGCGGCAGTTCACCTGCCGCGCAGAGGAACCACTTCAAAGCGATTTTGTCAGCCGCCCCCGATGTTCCGGCGATCATCTACAACAGCCCGTATTATGGCTTTGCTACGCGGGCTGACCTGTTCTTTGCTCTGCGCACAGAACATTCAAATCTGATTGGCTTCAAGGAATTCGGCGGCAAAGACGACCTGCGATATGCGGCCGAGAACATTACCAGTCAGGACGATCAGGTAACCCTGATGGTGGGTGTTGATACCGAGGTCTTCCACGGTTTCGTAAACTGCGGCGCAACCGGGTCGATCACCGGGATTGGCACAGCCTTGCCGCGCGAAGCGCTGTTGCTGGCTGCTTTATCCAAAAAAGCGGCGCAAGGCCATGCTGAGGCCCGCAAGCGCGCACTGGAACTGACCGAGGCGATTCAAGTACTTTCCAGCTTTGACGAAGGCCCGGATCTGGTGCTGTATTACAAGCACTTGTTGGTCCTGAACGGGGAACAGGAATACCGATTGCACTTTAACGAAACGGATGAGTTGACGGATGCACAACGTAACTATTGCGAACAGCAATATGATCTGTTCCAGATTTGGTATGCCGATTGGTCGAAACAGGGTGGGGTGATCGCTGAATGCACGTGATCGACAGTCACACAGGCGGCGAACCGACGCGTGTCATACTGGATGGCGCGCCCGATCTAGGCTCTGGGCCGTTGGCGGAACGAGCACAGCGGCTGGCGACAGAGCATGAGGCGTTCTATCGCTCTGTCATGTTAGAGCCGCGCGGCCAGCCAGCCATGGTCGCTGCGTTACTGGTCGAGCCGGTTGATCCGACATGCGTGACTGGTGTGATCTATTTCGATGTCGATGCCGTTTTGGGCATGTGTGGGCACGGAACCATCGGTCTGGCGGTCACATTGGCTCATCTGGGACGAATCGACGTGGGCCAACACCGGATCGAAACGCCTGCCGGGGTGGTGACGGTCAAGTTGCACGATGCAAACACCGCAACCGTGATCAACATTGAAAGCCGCAGAATTCATCAGGCCGTTACACTGGATGTCGCGGGCTATGGCCATGTCACAGGCGACGTTGCATATGGCGGCAACTGGTTCTTCATCGTTGATCCCAGCCCGATCCCGGTCGAGCCTGCCAATATTCGCCAACTGACGGATATGACGGTCGCCATCCGAGAGGCTTCGATCACGCGCGGGGTTGGCGGCGAAAAAGGCGAACCAATTGACCACGTTATCTTTCAAGATGATTCACCAGATCCGTCAGTTTACAGTCGCAATTTCGTTCTGTGCCCCGATGACAATTATGACCGCTCACCGTGCGGAACGGGCAGCTCGGCCCGACTGGCCTGTCTGGCGGCGGACGGGCGCTTAGCGCCGAGTCAGGAGATCATCCAGCAAAGCGTGATTGGCAGTTCCTATCGGCTGTCCTACCAGCCCGGGCTAAACGGGGGTGTTATCCCCTCGATCACCGGACAAGCATTCGTCATGGCCGAAGCGACGTTGTTGTTCAACGATAACGATCCTTTCAGAGCCGGGATCGAAACATGACCTTACAAGTCGTTGTCATCGGCGCCGGAGTAATTGGGATTACGACCGCGCTCGAACTGCAACGACGGGGCCATTCCGTGCTTGTCTTGGATCGCAAGGGCATCGCGGCTGAAACATCAGCCGGTAACGCCGGGGCGTTTGCCTTTTCTGAGGTCGAACCACTGGCCACGCCCGGCATCATGCGCAAAGCACCGAAGTGGTTGTTGGATCCGTTGGGCCCACTATCTATCCCGCCGGCCTACGCCTTGAAAATTGCGCCGTGGATGTACCGGTTTTGGCGCGCCAGCCGACCGGACCGCTATGAAAACTTGCTTGGTGCACAAGCCAGTTTGATGGCGTTTTCCAAAACTGCGCTTGATCAACTGATATCTACCGTCGATGGCGAGCACTTGCTGCAACGCGATGGGCAGATGCAGTTGTATGAAAGCGAGGCTGAATATCGCGCCAGTTTGCCGACATGGAAATTGCGGCGCGAACACGGGATCGAATTTGAACTGATTGAAAGCCCGGCCGCAATTGCCGAGATGCAGCCGGGACTCAGCCCTCGGTTCACCCATGCCGGATTTACGCCGAACTGGCTGAACACTGTTGATCCAAAACGATGGGTCGAACACCTTGCTGAGGTCTTTCAGGGTCGCGGCGGTCGGATTGAACGGAAAGATATCCGAACCCTGTCACCGCAGGAAAATGGTGTGCGGGTCGCATGCGCGGACGGAACAATCGAAGCGAGCAAGGTGGTGGTTGCCGCAGGTGCTTGGTCTCATCACATCGTGCAAACATTGGGCGATCGCATTCCACTGGAAACCGAGCGTGGATACAATACGACTTTGCCGGAAGGCGCATTTGATTTGCGTATGCACCTAACATTCTCGCGCCACGGCTTTGTTGCCAGCAAAATAAATGGTGGCGTGCGTGTAGGGGGGGCCGTCGAACTGGGCGGGTTAACCTTACCGCCAAACTACAAGCGCGCCGATATTTTGTTGGAAAAGGCGGCGGCGTTCCTGCCTGGACTAAAAACCGAAAGTGGCACGCAATGGATGGGGTATCGTCCATCGTTGCCGGACAGCATTCCGGTGATCGGCCCGTCTCGTAAATCGGCGGATGTCGTTTACGCATTCGGGCACGGGCATTTGGGCCTGACCCAATCTGCGGGAACTGCGGAACTCGTCGGGGCGCTGGTCGATGGGCAAGACCCACCAATATCATTGTCGCCTTACGCCGCCACCCGATTTTGAGGAGGGGATATGCGCAGCATTAAGACCATTCATGTTGTGTCGGCCCATGCCGAAGGCGAGGTTGGCGACGTCATCGTTGGCGGGGTCTCTCCGCCGCCCGGTGACACGATCTGGGAGCAACGGACGCATATCGCCAACAATCAAACGTTACGAAATTTCGTACTGAACGAACCGCGAGGCGGTGTGTTTCGTCATATCAATCTTCTGGTTCCGCCCAAACATCCGGATGCCGATGCCGCCTTTATCATTATGGAGCCCGAGGACACTCCACCCATGTCCGGCTCAAACTCAATCTGTGTTGCCACGGTATTGCTGGATAGCGGGATCATAGCAATGCAAGAACCCGAGACAATTCTGACGTTTGAAGCGCCCGGAGGCCTGGTTCGCGTGCGCGCTGAATGCCGGGGCGGTAAGGCAGAACGGATCCACGTGCAGAACCTCCCCACTTTTGCGGGTAAGCTCTCTGTCCCGTTAGAGGTTCCGGGTTTGGGCACGCTGACTGTTGATACGGCTTTTGGAGGCGACAGTTTCGTGGTTGTAGATGCCGCTAAGCTGGGGTTTGATATAACCCAAGACGAAGCGCGTGAAATCGCCCGGACCGGCGTTACAATTACGAATGCCGCCAATGCCCAACTGGGGTTCTCGCATCCCGAGAACCCAGATTGGACCCACATTTCCTTTTGCGCTTTTTGTGGCCCGCTTGAAAAGACGCCGACTGGTTGGCGCGGTAAATCTGCCGTTGCCATCCAGCCCGGGAAGGTGGATCGCTCGCCCACTGGCACAGCAGTATCTGCGCGCATGGCGTTAATGGCGGCCAAAGGGCAGATGACGGTTGGGCAAACCCTCGAGGCCGTCTCGATCATTGGCTCGCGCTTTACCGGGAGAATTGTTCGGGAAACGCAAGTTGGTGCCCAACCCGCTATCATTCCAGAAATCAGCGGGCGCGGATGGATCACCGGAACCCATCAGCACATGCTTGATCCAGACGACCCTTGGCCGGGTGGGTATCGGTTGAGTGACACTTGGGGCGTTTGATCAATCTCTGCGATTGCGCTTGTGTCTTTTCCGTTTCATTACACAATTTTGGCGACCCGTTTCCTTGAGTATAGGTTCTGGATTGCCACTTTAAGGTGAGTGCTTTGAACAGATTGGAGGTGTAATGCACATTCGTCTTGCCGCCCTGGTTATTGTGATCGCCACGTTGTTGCTGTCCTTCAATTCACCATCAAAACCCGGACCAAATTACACGCAGCTGGCCCAGTCATGCCTTGGCAACAAAGGCGGCACGGCGCATGTGATCGCGGCCTGCACAACTTTGATAAATGGCGAGGGTGTTACCCCAGAAAACCGGAACACACTGCTGAGATCTCGTGGTTGGGCGTATTACAGCGGCAAACGGTACGAAGAGGCAATTTCGGACTATACCAGTGCTTTGGCTCTCGCTCAGAACGACCCACGTTCAACTTTGTGGCGTGCTATTGCCTATAACGCGGCGGGCGACGTCCAATCTGCTGAAGCAGCGTATGAAAAAGCTTTGTTGCTTGCCCCAAGCAGCACTGAGGCTTTGTTTCACAAAGCTCAGTTCGACAGGGGCCAGGGAAACACTCTAGCCGCCATTCATGGGTTGGAGAAGGTTCTGGAACTCGACCCGAGCAATGGGGATGCGGGAACAGTACTGATCAATGCTCACTACGACGTAAATGGACATGACGCGGTCGAACAGTTTCTTGCACAAGCCGAACAGCGTTGGCCCGATCAAACATGGGTGTATAGTGCTCGTTTGCTCTACGATCTGAATGTCGCAGGAGATCATGAAAGCGCTCTTACGGCATCTGCGACGCTCGCTCGGCTGGAGCCTGGCGAAAAATACGAGTTGTTTATGCCAGCCATGATACATCTGAAAATCGGCGACGAAGACAAAGGCATTGAATTTGTGAACGAATATGCAGATTACGCTGTACAGCGAGACTTTGCTAAGTTGGTTTTCCCTAAGCGATGGTTTCGCAAAGTTTCGAATTGGTATGCCTTGGGTCAAGATGAAGAGTGGTTGCACCGCTACACGTTGCTTGCTGCCTTTGGCAGGCCGGACCTCGCCATGTCCGTACTCCAAGGTTTCCTTGAGGAAACCGGAGAGAATGGGCGCTACATTTTGATACTAGTTATGCGAGGATTCGGAATCTCGGTTCCGCGCGAGGCGGACGCCGGTTCTGTTGAGTATTTGAACGCCGCAATCGCAGATTACCTCGGTCAACTTGAAAAACAAAGCGGCTTCATGGCGTACGGGCTGCCGGAAAAAGTAGCGCCAGTAATGACCCTCACAACCGGTGCTCAGTAGTTTTAGCTAAAACCTCTATCCACATTCTCATACCCGTGGCAATTTGCGCCCCGTTTAGACGATTGATCCCAAGCCAATCGTGATTTATGGGAGACCTTGTCAACACAGAGTCACCGTTGGGCGGTAGGTTGAACACGCCCATCATTAGCCACCCGTTTGTGGCACACTCTAGGATCGCACGCCCCGAAAGGCTTAAAAAAGGTAAAAGAATATGGCAGATAACTCAAACTTCGACATATTGTATACCATTGTAGACGAAGCGCCCGAACTGGCCAGCGCATCGTTTCTGCCCATCATTCGCAAATTCGCCTCTGCGGCGGGTGTCAGTGTCGGAACCAAGGACATTTCACTGGCGGGTCGTATTCTGGCAACGTTCCCCGAGAACCTGACTGACGCGCAACGCATCACCGATGATCTCGCAGCTCTGGGCGAGTTAGTGAAAACTCCGGATGCGAACGTCATCAAACTTCCCAACATCTCGGCGTCGGTCCCGCAGTTGGTGGCGGCAATCGAAGAGTTGCAGTCGCAAGGCTATGACATTCCGAACTACCCCGAAGAACCCTCGACTGACGAGGAAAAGGCGATCCGTGCGCGTTACGACGCTATCAAAGGCTCGGCTGTGAACCCGGTACTGCGCGAAGGTAACTCGGATCGTCGCGCGGCGCGTGCGGTGAAGAACTATGCTCAGAAGAACCCGCATTCGATGGGGGAGTGGGCGTCGGACAGCAAAACCAAAGTGTCGTCGATGTCTGGCAATGATTTCTACGCTAACGAGAAGTCAGCCACCATTACCGCCACTCAGGCGGGTGATGCCAAGATCGAATTCGTCGGCAAAGACGGCAGCGTCACGATCCTGAAAGACGTCTGGCCCCTGGCCGAGGGCACCGTTGCAGACGCCACTTTCCTGTCGGTCAGGGCGCTGTCATCCTTCCTGGCAGATGCGATTGAGGACACCAAGAAAGACGGCACCATGTTCTCACTGCACATGAAAGCCACGATGATGAAGGTCTCGGACCCAATCATCTTTGGCTTTGCGGTCAAAGCCTGGCTTGCCCCGGTATTCGAAAAATTTGGCGCTGAACTCGACGCTTTGGGTGTGAACCCGAATTCCGGCTTAGGCGATTTGCTGGAACGTGTTCAGGGCAATGCCGATATTGTGGCTGCCATCGAAGCGATCAAAGGTGATCGCCCGTCCATGTATATGGTCGACAGCGACAAAGGCATTACCAACCTGCACGTGCCGTCAGACGTGATCATCGACGCCTCGATGCCCGCCATAATCCGGGCGGGCGGAAAAGGCTGGAACGAGGCCGGTGCCAAGGGCGACACCAATTGTGTGATCCCCGACCGTTGCTATGCATCAGTTTATGATGAGAGCATCAAGTTTTTCAAAGCCAATGGCGCGCTGAACCCTGCAACTGTCGGTGCTGTAGCCAACGTCGGCCTGATGGCGCAAAAAGCGGAAGAATACGGTTCGCACCCAACAACGTTCCAAGCGCCGGCCGACGGTGCCATCCGTATCGTTTTGGCCAATGGCGAGACGCTGCATTCGCATGACGTTGAAAAGGGCGACATTTGGCGTGCCTGCACTGTGAAGAAAGCTCCTATCGAAAACTGGATCCAGCTGGCCATGGACCGGCAGCGTTTGACTGGATCCGAAGCGATCTTCTGGCTGGACGCAAACCGCGCCCATGACGCGGAGCTGATCAAATACGTCAAACCGGCACTCGAGGCAGCTGGCGTAGCCGACAAGTTCCTGATCATGGCTCCGCGCGAGGCGACCCGCCAGTCGTTGGAAACCATCACGGCAGGTAAGGACAGCATCGCTATCACGGGCAACGTGTTGCGCGACTACCTGACTGACCTGTTCCCGATCCTGGAACTGGGAACATCGGCCAAGATGCTGTCGATTGTGAAGCTGATGAATGGCGGTGGTCTGTTCGAAACCGGCGCGGGTGGGTCCGCTCCGAAACACGTGCAGCAATTGGTTGAGGAAAACCACCTGCGCTGGGACTCGATGGGTGAGTTCTGTGCCTTGGGTGAATCGCTGAACTTCCTAGCCGACAATAATGGCAACGCCAAAGCGGGTGTTCTGGGTGCCGCGGCCGAAGCGGCCACGCAAGGCATCCTGGACAACAATAAATCGCCCAGCCGTAAAGTTGGGCAGCCAGATAACCGTGACAGCCACTATTGGTTCGCACGCTATTGGGCTGAGGCTCTGGCCGCGCAATCGGGTGATGCTGAATTGTCAGCAGAATTTGCGCCGATTGCAAAAGAGCTGGCGGATAAAGAAGATCAGATACTGTCTGAGCTGGCGACCGCTCAGGGTGCTGCCGCGGATCTCGGTGGATATTATCACACCGATCCTGCCAAGACCGCAGCAGTAATGCGCCCCAGCGCGACACTGAACGCGATCATCGGCTGATAAACAGTACCCACGTTTTGCGGCGTGGGTATTTTCGGATTGATGAGATCAATAGAAAAAAGGGCCGACCCCCAAAGTCGGCCCTTTTTTGAGTGAGTGGTTAGGCCGAAGCCTCACCGGTGTAGTTGAATTCACGTTAACTAATCCACGAGTTTTGGAAATTAGGGGATTCCCGTACTTTTGGGAATTTGGGTGCAACCTGTAGCTAAACCGCCTATTTTAAACGAAAAAGGGCCGGTCAAATGACCGGCCCAATTCGTGCTAAAAGTCGAATGATCAGTTAGATGCTGCGTTCAGCTTTTCGTTTTGTTCGCGAAGGGTGTCCGAGATAATCGCGTACCATTCGCCCGACTCACGCATTTCGTTCAGGCCCTTGTTCATCATCGCGATATATTCGCGAGCAAACGGGTTGGTGCGGTGCGCAAGGAAGCTCATCGAGGACAAGGTCGAAACATATGGGTTTTCAACCAGATCAGACGAAGTCAGTCCCATGTCGTTCATGGTCGAAGCGAACAGATCGACCTCAAACGCGGCGACATCCGCCGTGCCGGTCAAAACAGCATCAAGACATTCGCGGGCCGAGTTGGGTTGGACCACAGTTGTGTTTTCGCGGTTCAATCCGACTTCTTCCAGAACAACCATGCTCCAGCCTGACATGCGGCAAATGGTAGAACCTACGAAGTCCTCGAATTTGGTCGCGCTGGCGTAGTCGCTTTCCGGCAATGTGAAGAAGCCGCCTACGATGTCGTATACAGGGACAGAAGCCACAAATTGCGTACAACGCGCTTCGGTTTCTGACGACCATTCGTATGTGCGGTTCGTACAATCCGGAACGGTCCATGCGATCGAAATATCGAACGCGCCAAGCGGCAACAATGTGTCCAGATGCGAGCTCCAGTCATCGACAAAACTGACCGAGTAGTCGCGGCTGTTGCCGGCACGTTGAAGACTGGTCGTAGCCAGACGGGTCATGATGCCGCCGCCGCCCAGTGCTTCACTGGTAAAGGGTTCCCAGCCGTTACCCGCAACCATTTTGATCGGCGGGGCATAGACATTCGAACGCTTGACGCTTGCTGCACGTTGCTCTTCCGCAGCGATCAGCTCCTGCGCGGATTGACCGTTTGGCAGGCTGCCATCTTCACAGGGCAGGGCCAAAACCAGACCTGGCGCAAGGTCGTTCGGGTTGGTGATGATGTTGCGGTTTGCGTTGAAGATGGGCTGATAGTTCGACGTTCCGTAGGCAGCGATCGCGATGGTGGCCATCGTGTCACCGTCCGAGACCGTGTAGTTTGAACAGGCTTCCTGCGCTGCCGCTGCGCCTGCGGTGAGTGTGAGGACGGCAGTCGCCGTCATCACCTTGGTGTTAAATTTTTGTTTGTGCATTGTTTTTCCTCCCGTGGGTTGGAATTTGGAAAGTGGATCCTTAGCCGGATGAGGCTATTAGTCGTTCATTGTGCTCATTCAGTGTGTCCGAGATGATGGCGTACCATTCGCCAGACTCCCGCATTTCGTTCAGGCCTTTGTTCAGCATCGCCAAGTATTGTTTACCCATTGGGTTGGACCGGTGAGTAATGAACCGCAGGGCTGAAAGTGTCGTGACATACGGGTTTTCGACGAGATCGTTCTCGTTGAGACCCATTTCAGCCATTGCGTCGGCAAAAAGCTGAACTTCGAAGGTCGCGACATCCGCGGAGCCAGTTAGGACGGCATCCAAGCATTCCCGCGCGGTAACGGGTTGCAGCAGATCGATGGTTTTTTCTGGTTGCAGACCTTCTTGTTCGAGGTCGTGGATGAACCAACCTTCCATACGGCAGACGGTTGCACCTTTCAGATCTTCAAAGCTTGTCGCACTGGCGTAATCGCTTTGGGGAAGTGTGTAGAAACCCAAGACGATGTCGTACACAGGTGCTGACGCGTGGAATTGCGTACAGCGGATTTCTGTTTCCCAGGACCATTCGTAACTACGGTTGGTGCAATCGGGCATGTTCCACGCCATCGACACGTCAAACGCGCCCAGCGGAAGCAGGGTTTCGATATGCGAGTTCCAGTCATCGACAAAGCTGATCGAATACTCGTGCGCATTGCCTGCCCGTTGCAGAGCCGTTGTTCCCAATCGAGTGATGAAACCACCGCCGTTCAGGGTCTCATCCGCGAACGGAGCCCAGCCGTTGCCCGTAACCAGTTTGATTGGGGCTTTGAACGAACTTGTTTGGGTCGAGCTCGCAAAACGTTCTTGCTGTTCAGCAATAATCTCGCGTGCGCTTTGGCCGTTCGGCAAGCTGCCGTCCTCACACGGAAGCACAAGCGCCAGACCAGGTGCCAGATCGTTGGGGTTGCTAATCGAGTTCCGGTTTGCGTTGAAAATTGGCTGGTAGTTTGACGTGCCGTAAGCAGCAATCGCAATGGTGGCCATCGTGTCACCATCCTGTACCGTATAATTCGTACAGGCTTGCTGGGCGGCGGCGGCTCCGGCGCTTAACGCGATGACGGCAGCAGAGGTCATCGCAACGTTATGGAGCGGTAGTTTAGGCATTAGTTGTTTTCTCCAGAGATAGTAATTGAGAAGGCTTAAAAGTGTTTCAGCCGTTTTCCATTTGATGGCGTAGGGCGGTTGACACGATGTCGCGCCATTCGCCGGATTGCTGCATGATTGTCAGACCTTGATTCAGCGTCTCCAGGATCGCTTCGCCATCTGGATTATCTTTATGCGTCATGACGTTAAGGGACTTGATCGCCGCCAGGTTGGGGTTTTCAACAATTCGGTGTTCGTATCCCAGCCGTCCGATTGCTTCGATCGCCAGATGAGCTTCGATTGCGACGATGTCGGCTGTCCCGTCCATAACGGCGTGAAAGCAGTCATCGGGTGAAACCGGACGCACAAGCGAGATTGCCGGTTCATACAACCCGACCTCATCCATGTGTGACAACGACCAGCCTTCCGGCCGACAGATGGTTGTCCCGGCGAAGTCAGCATAGGTCAGTGTTTGCTCATAGCCCGATCCTTCGCGGGCAAAGAACGTGTCCACAACTTCGTAGAACGGGTTAGAGAAGTCGTACGTTTCGCACCGCGTACGGTCCTTTTCCGACAAAGTCTCTGCTGCCTCGCAGTTCGGACGCGACCATGGGAAGGTGGCATCGAACGCCAGTGTCGGCATCAGCAGGTCCAGATGCGATGACCAGTCATTGACGAACTGGATCTTATAAGCCTGCTCGGGTGCGGCACGCAGCATCGCTGTCTCGACAAGGTAGGTGTAGAGCCCGCGATTGGGCAGGGCCTCGTCGGTGAAAGGCGCATAGTTACCGCCAGTGATAAGCAACAACTGACGGTCGCGGATCTCTGGGCGTTCGCCGGCGTCTGCATTACGGATCAGCGCTGCGGCTTCTGCCCGCGCGGATTCGATCTCATCCTTGGCAGCCGATTTTGCAGCGATCACTGCATCTTCGCTTGCCTTTTTGGCTTCAGCTTCGGCTTCGGCAACGCGGGCTTCAGCCTCTGCGATGGCTTTCGCCGCGCGATTCTCGGCTGCCTTGACCAGCTCGGCGGCCATTTCGGCGGCCATGGCTTCGGCTTCAGTCTGCGGCGCGGCCGGTGCACGCCCGATCTCTTCCAAACAAGGCATGGTCAGAACGTCGCCTACCCGAATGATGTTCGGATTGTTCCCGATCAAATCCCGGTTTGCATCGTAAATGATACGAAAGTCTTCGGTCGAATAAACTTCGATGGATAACTCGCGCAGGCTGTCGCCTCGTTGAATTTCGTAGGTTGAGCATGCCTGTTGTGCCGAGGCGGTACCCGCAGCGGCAGCAAGTGCCAGGCTTGATATGATCAGATGGTTTCTCATGGGTCCTGTTGCTTTGCCTTGTTTAGTTTTTTGTAAGTTTGACAACACCGATTGAGATGTTGTCCTGATCTGGGTCGCCCTTAGCGTTCAGCGCGGCCTGCAGCGCCCCGGCTATGTCTTGTGCAAGCCCGCTGGCATTGGATTGAAGAATGGACCGAATTTCAGCGTTGCTGAGATATTGGAGGCCGTCGCTTCCCAGAACCAAAACATCCGAAGGTGTCAGGTCCAGCGGGGTTTCCGGGCAATCGACCTTTGGAATTGCCGCACCCATGATGACCGAAGTCAGTTGGTTGCGGTCAGGATGCGCCAGAGCTTCGGCCTCGGTCAAAGTCCCTTCGGCCAATTGTGCATCAATCATAGGAGCCATCGAGTGATCTTCGTTGATCTGCGACAGCTCTCCGTCCCGGAACAGGTAAAGCGGGCTGTCGCCGATCGAAATCCAGAACAGCCGCCGGCCCAACAACAAAGTGCCCAACATGGTTGAGCCCATGTTGAATCCAGTACCTTGTTCCTCGGAATAACCGGCAATGGACGCATTGGCTTGCATTGCCGCAAGGGGCAACGCGTCGATCAAAGCGGACTCGGGTGTCGTTGAACCTTCAAGCTCGGCATCTAACGCGTCACGCCAGGCCTGGATCACAAGGTCCGAGGCGACTTCACCTGCCGCATGCCCGCCCATGCCGTCAGCGACGACGACATAGCTTGCATTCGTCGCATCGAACATACGCGAAGCAACCGCGTCCTCCTGCGTGTCACGCTGGCCCTTGTCCAGGATCAGCGCAATATCATATGCCGGTGTCGCCAGCATCTATTAGGAATCCCGCCAGTCAAAGCCATCGTCACAGAAGGCGGCAAAGCGGACTGATGTTTCGCTGATGCGGATCAGATCCCCGCTGGACAGTGGGACGGTGCTGAGAACCGGCTTCCCGTTCAGACGCACCAGGTTGGCCTTGCCGCCGTGTCCCAGATAACATTTGCGGTCCTCGGGGTCATAAGCAATCACCGCATGGTTGCTGCGGGAAATACCAGTGTCTCCAAAGTCGAGCTGAATGGCCTGATCGTCGTTGCGGCCAATCTGCATCAAGCCCTCGGTCAGTGTTACGCTCGCACCCCGGCCCGGACCACCAGTGATGACCAGCCAACCAACCGGGAAAGACTGTTCGGCATTGTCTGTCTTGGCTGCAGGTTCTGCTGTCTCGATCAGGTCCTGCACATGCGTGTCGGCGCGTTCGAAACCCAGGAAGGTTGTCTTGACGCGACCACGACGATCTTCGGCAGCCGCAGGCTGCGGAACCGGTGCAACTTCAGCCAGTGGTTCTTCGGCGACCGGTGCTTCTGGCACCGGTTCTGCGGCGGGTTCGTCAGCGATTACCTCGATGATCTGTTCCGGCTCGGGTTCCTCGACTTCAAGTACCTCGTGCTCGACAACCTCTTCGACTTCTTCCTCAACTGCCGAGTGCAGCGTCAACACGGTTTCTGCTTCGGGCGCGGATACTTCGTCTGCCACGTTCTGAACTTCTGCGATAACTTCAGCGACGACGACATCATCTTCAGCCTCAGTTGCATCTGCTACGTCTTCCTCAGAGAATTCCGGCATTTTCTCTTCGGGCACCAACTCATCGGTTTCTTCGTAGCTGTCCGAGGACATATTGCCGCCTGCCAGCGCTTCGCGCAGGGCATTGAAATCGGCGATTGGTTCGGCCTTTTCCGCCTCTGGCGCTACCGCTTCTTCGGCTTCGTTCTCTTTTGGCTTGCCGGCACCTTCGAGAAGCCGGCTAAGAGGGCTTTTGTATTTGAACATGGTGTCGACACCTTTATTCCTTGGCACAGGACAACGGTCCTATGGGGCTGCTTCTTACCTCTGTGCGCGGTTGCACAACGGCACGGATATTTGTGACAACAAGGTCACTTTCTATTTCCGCGACGGGCCGGTTCCCGTCAGGGGTGCCGAATTTGGCGCTACCCTCAGCAAATACATACTGGCAGATCACATACGAACCGGTCAGATCACTCCTGCGCTAATGGCATGTCAGCATCCGTCTCGACGCCACTGCGCAAAACGCTGAAACGGGCCTGCGGCTGATCTTCGGAAACGAGTTTGGCCAACAAAACATCAAGGCTGTCCGAGCCATCAATGCCAGTGCCAGAAATTGTCTCTGAGACCAGGACATCCCCTTCCTGCAAGCTGCCTGCCGCCTCCGGCGGAACCGAGCTTAGAACGGTTGTCCAACCCGCACCGTCTTTGTTCAGAATTGTGAAAACGTAGCCATTTTCCAAGCCGATCACGTGCATTGCGGGCAGTGCCAACAATCCGTTCTGAGGGCGGGTTTCACCCAATGTGCGATAGCGGGCAGAAACGCGGATGTAGCCGTCCGGGTCCACATTCAGATCGTTCAACACCTGAGCAGCAAAAGTCGTATCTGCCTGCACTGGCTTGCCGTTCAGAGTGAAGATCGTGGCGCCGCGCGTGACCCACTCACCCACAATTGACGCGTCCATATCCTGGTCAACACCAGTTATCGCAATCACGTTGCCGGTCGAAGCCCGGCGGCGTGATGTCTGAAACGGGATGTCTACGTCCCAGTGAGAGAAAGCGATCTGCTGTTCTGCGAGGTTCACCGGTTCCGCCGGAACAGGCGGTGTCGGCTCGACGGTCCCGGCTTCAGCCGTTTCCGTCGCCGCAGCTTCTTCCTGCTCCGTGGCAACCGGATCTTCATGCGCCTGCTCGATAGGCTCTGGAGTGGGTGCGACCTCGGCCTGCGTGGTCTCAGTTGGTTCTGATGCCGGCTCCACTTCGGCTGCGGTCACTTGCTCGACCGGTTCCTGCTCGGATGTTTCGACTGCGGCGGTTTCCTCCACCGTTTCCGTTACTACGGGCGTTTGCGTCGATGCGGTGTCTTCGGCCGGAGTTTCCTCTCCGGACATCAGGAAGAACCCGCCCGCCGCCAAAGCGGCGACCACGGCCACACCCGCAACAATTTTGCCTGCACCACTGGACCCGCTTTTGACCACGGTATCCACCGCAACCGGAACTTCATCCTTCGATGTGAACGTGGCTAGCCCGTCGTCGTTCTTGTCCTCATTGCCCAGTGCAATGTCAGTGTTTCCGGCAAGCAATGCGGTGACAACGGCTTCGGCGTTTTCGCTTTCAGCCTTGATCCTGGCTTTCTCTTCTTCTTCGTCTTTTTGGTCCATCGCCACGATCACCGACACCGGCCGATAGTCAAAGCTGTCGAACATCACGCCGGGGCCGCGGAACATGCGTAGCCAATCTAATGCGGTCTGCAGGCGATCCGTTGCGTGAACTTCCATCGCCTTGTCAATGGCTTCCAGGAACCCGTCGGGGTAGCCTTCGATACGCCCCGCCAGCGGTGTGTAGGGGTCCGTCTGACCGTTGTTGAATGCGTTCAGGCGAGTCTGACCGTCGATCGGACGTTCGCCGCTGATGGCGTGATACAGGGTCGCCGCAAGAACATAGAGGTCACTGCTTGGCCCTTGTTCCGCGCCGCGTACATAAAACTCATGCGGCGAATAACCATCCTTGATAACCCGGAGGGTCATCAGCGCGGCGGACTGGTGCGCAGCCTGTTCGCGCGCGGCGCCAAAGTCGATCAGTACCGGATCACCATTTTCGTCGATCAGGATGTTGTCGGGCGAAATATCGCGGTGCAGCATGCCGCTTTGGTGGATGAAAGACACCGCCGACAGCATTTTTTCGGTGACCTGAACGATAAAGTCCGGGCCAGCTTTGTTTTTGGAATCTTCAACATAATCCAGCAGATCGCAGCCACGGATAAAATCCATCGCGATATAAGCGGTCTCGTTGTCTTCGAACACCTGATGAACGTCGACGATATTGGGGTGTACCAAGCGAGCGTGATTGCGTGCTTCGAGAATAAACAAGTCGATGATTGCGCGCAGATCGTCCTTGTAGTCCGGCTCGACCGGTTCAACCATATCGCCGTTACGACGGCAAAGGGCACCGGGATAGCACTCTTTGATCACAACTTCGCGTTCCAGACTGTCCCGCGCAAGATAGGTGATACCAAATCCGCCATTGCTGATAAAACGCAGGATCTCGTATTGCCCGCGCAACAGCTTGGCGCCTGGTTGAAGACCTTCAATTTTCGGTTCGTCGTGCGTCGCGCCGACGGCCTGGTTGTGGCTCATTTCTTTCCGCCCGTTCTAATCGTTTTGCGGCTTACTTAACTGGGCTTTCAGCCCGCGAACTCACAACCAAACACAACCGCAGGACACTCATGTACGTTAGACGTTTCAAATTTGACTTTATTGGGGCCGCCCGATGGCTTCACTAAGAACCCAGCGCAAAGAAAATCTATATATCGCGCTCTTTCTCATGCGAAAATCTAAATGTTGATTTTCTAGCGGCAATACTTGCGGACTGAGTGCCTATTTTTTGCGGATTGGTAACTAAATCCGAAACAATAAACGCGCGATTCTGAGGGCTTCGAATCGCTGCATTGCGGCTCAATTAAAACGGGTAGGCGTCAGGTTCCGGTTTTTGCCTGAACGGAATCGACGCGGCTGCCGGCCCAGGCGAGGTTATCGCTGAGCTGGGCGAGGATGCTGATTGCATCCTTCAGTGGCGCGTCACCGCTTTCGAATTGCAGCAGCAAAAGAAGATCAGTGGCCTTTTCAAACTCACCGGGAATCCAGTCGGCTTCAGTGGCGATTTCGCCCCCTTGCTCCAGACGCTCTGCAAAATCTTCGACGATTTCCTGACAACTGTTCAGGAATGCGGCGGGTTCAATATCCGATGTCTCGCGCAAGTCGTCATAGATGCTGGCAATTGCCGCCAGCCAGTCTTCAAGGATCGGGTTTTCAAGCGGGGGAAGGGCGGATTCCAGCGTCGCATGAATTGAGGGCGCTTCGACCTGCGCTGGTTCAGCTTCTGCGATGTTCAGGCTGGCCAGAAACGGAAGAAACTCCTGCTCGATGTCATTTTGGGCAGCTTCCAAATCCTTCAAACGCCGCTCGGATGCGACTTGCAGGACCTGTTCGGCCAGATTTTGACCGCCACAGGTCTCCCACAGATCAAAATCAGGCTCGGGTTCTTGCGCCATAGCCTTGACGGCGACCGGTGTGCCAATGGGCACGACAGACCGGAAGAATTTACCTTTTTCTTTTTCCAACCGGTGCAGAACACGGTCCAGCGCGTCCCGAACCGGGGGGAGATCCGCGTGGGTTACGGCCAGCAAACTGTTCGAGCGCAACTCTTGCGGAACTTGTGCCCACAGGTGGCGCTCAGTCTCACGCCAGGCATTGGTTCCGTTCGTGCACCAGATGGCACAATCGACATAGGACAATAGGTCCAGAGTGGACTTGTAGGTGTCATCCAGGGCGCCGGTTCCCGGCAGATCGAATAATGAGATCTCTTGCAGGGCAGGGGTATTCAACCCAACCGAGATAAAATCAGGGTTATCAGCCGCGGCTTTTTCCAGCGCAATGCCGGAATAGACTTTGGGCTCTTTGTCCCACCAGCCAACCGTGGTTTCCGGTGCGTCCGCATAGGCCACGATGACCAATGGCAGTTTCAGATGCTGCGGACCCGTGGGCAGAATGTCCGCCCCGGCCAGCATGTTTGCGAGGCTGGATTTCCCGGCCCCGAATTCCCCTGCAAAACCGATATTGACCGCATTCGAAAGCCGTTCGGCATGGAACAAGGCGCGCTCGCGCATCTTGTCCAGACCGACCTCTGACGGCAGGTTTTCGGTGGCGGTCAGGAAGCGTTCAAGCTTGCGTACTTCCTGTTCGGTTCCGGGAAATTCAATCATTCCGCAGCCTCTGCTAATTTCTTGTCCGCGCTATTGCCGCCGAATACCGCATCCAGATCATCTGCGACACGTTGCGCCTGATCGAATGCTGCCTGTGCTTCTGCACGAACATTGGTTTGGCCGGTTCCGACCCGTTGTTCAAGATGTCCGGCCAACAATGCCATATAATGGTCAAGAACGGTGTTCAGACGCTCAAGCAGATCGGCGCGCGCCGTGTCCACCAGATCGTCCCCGATCATTTCGAATTCCTGAACGATCATCCGCTCGGCCCGAGCGACCACACTTTTGCGCGAAATCAGCCGGGACAACCAGCTGACGCGCAATTCCACGGTGATGCCCCGGGTCAGTGCAGTGGTATCCGGACGGAACCACCGAACCGCACTGGTGTTCATCCGACTATCGGCCGGGTCCTGCCAGCCGGGCAGGGCGCGAAGCGCGGCATTGCTGTTCATGTCGACGGCGTAAAGTTCGCTGAGCATTCGCTGCCGCACCACCTGTGTTGCACCCTGAACCAGCTCGCGCATGCGATCCCGCAGCGGCGAAAAGTTCAATTCAGTGTCACCGCCCTTGGCCAACAAAGGGGAATCGCCATTCGGTCCGCGGACAACGGCGGAAACGGCTTCGGATACAGTGTCATCCATGACGCCGCGAAGATTGGCCAACACATCATCCATATCGTCAATGATCTGTGTGGTTTTTTGCGAAACCAGCGCGCGCAGCTCGGCCAATGTTTTGTCGTTTTCGTCGCCGTCGGTAATGTCGGCGGAGTTTTCGTCGTCAATTACGCGCAGATGGGCCTTAGACCGTTCCAGCTCACCTTGCGCAAAACTGTTAAGGTGCTGCCAGGCCATCTTGAGCTGTTCGTCACGGGGCCCTTGGGTCAAGGCGTGCGTAACGTGGCGGCGCAGATCGGGTAGACCAGAGGCGATCATTGCGGCAAAGCGCAAAACGCCCTCACGGCTGATTGGGCCGGGGCCCTGTTTGATCTCTTCTACACCGTCCAGATATTGCTTCATCTGCTCGGGGTGGGCGCGCAGCCAAGCCAGAACGTGATCGTGGTTCACGCCGGTATCGTCACCAGTCAAGGCATAATGGGCCCATTGGGCGCTGCCCATCAGAACATCAATGTCCGAGTTGCCCAGGGCTTTTTCCAGGCCATCCAACACGTCCGTCCGGACTTTTCCAGCGTCCTCAGCGCCGCCGCCCAGTTCGTCCACGCGGTTGATGAAGACGACGATCTGCCCTAGTTCCAGTGCCTGCATCAGGCGGAACAGCTTAAGATCCGCCCGGGACAGGGCCTGATGCGCGGACAATACAACAACAAAGAAATCGGATTCCTTGAGGTATTGGCGCGAGATTTCTTCGCGGATCAGCAGCGGGTCGTTGACGCCGGGCGTATCCGTAACCGTCAACGGGAACGGAAAATGGCCAATGTCAAAGTAGACCTCGGCTTTGCGCGTGATGTCACTGTACAGTCCCCGATCTGAACCGGGGTCGTATTCTTCGCTGTCAGTCGGATCGTCACCCGCACAAACATAACGGGCCAGATCGTCCGAGTTCAGATGCTCCAGATCGTGATGCTGACCCAGCAACTGCTCATAGCTGTCGCCTAATCGCAGTTGGGCGCGGGTTTTCATCGCGTCGACCTGCTCTTCGATCATCTCGCGCTTATAGCTGTCCTCGTCGTCGGGGAACATGTTGCGCAGTTCTTCGCCCTCGGCGATCAGCGCCTGCCACTGACGGTTATCGAAGAAATGAAATTCGGCCCCTTGGGTCCGACCCGAGGGGTGACCGAAATGCATGTCGGTGATCACGGTCGTCCACGGATTAACATCCGAGGGCAGGTATTCGGCCTGCCCCGTAAACCCGTTGATAAGGCGGGACTTGCCAGCCTTGATTTGTCCGACAAATGCAATTGACGGTTTAAGATTTGATAGATCGCCTACAATGCGCGAAATAAACTGGCGGGTCTCGTCGTTACTGACCCCGTTCATGTCTTCGGCGATTCGAATTAACTCACGACGGTTATTTTCACTCATACTGTTACCCTGGGTACTTGCAATCACAGATTGAATTAGTCGAAAAATTGAATATTACGGGCGCTATCATTCGGAACGCTCCGTCAGAGATGTCCACAGATTCACAATGGCGCCTAGCTTGCGCGCCTCGTGAACGACCATGGAGAATTCCTTGCCGTCATTCAGGACGGCCAAACCAGAACCTTTACCGCCGGACGGACGCATGACGATCAGTTGCGGATGATCCAGCGCGGCGGCAGCGTCATCATCCCAGCCCGACAGGTCACGTGCGAACTGCGCCAGCAAAGTTTCATCTGCATGTAATGGCTGATCTTCACTACAATCGCCGTCAGACTGAACCATTTCCCCGCCTTCAGCTTTGACCTGGATGCGCCCAACAGCCAACCGCTGGCTGCCGAGATAGAACTGGTTGGCCAAATCGCTGGCATCGTCTGTTGCTTCCACGTCATTTGCGGGCTCGGCTGTGTCCGGAACGACCGCTATGACGGGTTCAGCGGGCATTTCGATCATCGTGCAAGCACTAGCGATTTCGCTAAAAGTGATTCCGACATCGTCCGCTTCCAGCGTGGCGTCCGGCCGTAGGGATATCAGGCTGAGCGGTGCAGGCGCCGCGGCAATATCGGTTACCAGTTGCGCCAATTGTCCAGCCAGAGTATCGCGCTCTTCGGTTTCAAAATCAGGCGCAACGCCGGACCGGACACGAAAGACATCAGTAACCCGAGAGCTGTTGACCTCAATCGCGAGACAATCGCCATTGGCAGCCGTAAACTCCAACCGGCGCGGCAAAACAGTGCCACGGATGGACTGCAATACCTTTTCGCGACGCTCAAGCGCAGTGTCACCAGCAAGCGCGACGGCTGGCTCCAGCCGGGCAACCGATGATCGCCCAATGTCCTCGAGCAAATCGAGTATGTTTGTATCCATCATGCCGTGACCCCCTCTGGTCCCGTCTAAACTGCGGCCGCGACGGGCCCCAGACTGAGATGCGATTTTGTCAGTGCCAATCCTACATTCACGCTGTTGCGACAGATGTAGCAGACCACATGATCCGGATAGGCCTGCGTCCGCAAGAAAATGTTCAACCGATCCTTTGAAAACACCGCGATTTCCCCAAATCCCGGATTTTCGGTATCAGCATTACCCGATTTCCGCAGCAAGGCTTCAAAAGCACCCACGCCGCCGCCCTGAAACAGGTTCGCCACTGCAAGCGCAAGACTGTCCAGCACTTCGGTGTCCTCTTGATCGCGGACACTGGTCCCCAATAACATCCCTGTTTCCATGTCGACATACCCGGCTGCGACGCAGTCGGGTATCGTTTCCATCGCAGATTTCAGTGCGGCTTCGATAGACATCGGGCTTCCCGTCCTTCTACCTTGGTTTCACGTTATAAAACATGCCATTCAGCCCCGCCCTTGTTCCCGGCTTTCGGAAGCGTTGAAACGTCCTTTTTTTCGTCACGGGCGCCGTGTTCAGCGGCGATCTTGTCGAACTCTTCCAGGAAGGCCATGAAAACCTTTTTCAGGCCTTCCGAGTCGTCGGGAAGATCCTCACCAGCTGTGATCTCGCGCCACATCGCCGATGCGCTGAGTGTTGATCCGGCCTCCACATTGAGCAGTTGCTCAAGCGATTCAGACTCGGCCTCCGCCTCGGATGACGTGCCGTTCGGCATATGCACGATCTGTGTTTCCATCAGGCCGCTGGTTTCAGGTTCCGGTTCGAATTCATCCGCCGCACCATCCGATTGCTCGGCGAGCAAGGCGGCGATGGAGGACACTGACACATCAGCGCTTTGCGCGTCTGCGCCGGGTTTGTCGGTCTCAACAGTTTCAGGTACGTCGGCCAGCTTGTCTCCAAGCGACGCCACAAAAGGATCCTGACCATCGGCGCTAACGTCCGATTGATCTGCTTCGACTTCGGCTTCCAGTTCCAGGGGCTCTTCTTCGTCGAGATCCTCGTCATCCAGTTCAAGAAACGCGTTTTCTTCGGAAGGGATCTCGACAACATCCGCCAAATTCAGAGGCTGACTTGGCGTTTCCCGGAAGAAAGAGCGTAGCTCGTCCTGATCTGTTTCGGGCGTGGTCTCTTCCGAGATCGCGGTCATTTCAGCCCGCAACCGTTCGGCCTCATCCGCGTCAATGCGGGGTGCGCGTTCAGTGTCGCCTGAGCGTGCCTCGACCCGGGCAGGACGGACCGGAAAGCTCGTAACGACTTCGTCCTGCAGATTTTCGTCCTGAACAGGATTGACCAGCTTTAGCGTGGCAGGCTGCTCTGCGCTCTCGCCGTGTTTGCGTGGGCGGATAGGTTGCACACTGGGCATATGGGCAAGGCTGTTGTCGATCTGGTAACGCGCCAGCATGTCTGCTCGGTTGTCCATGATCTGTTCGGTGATCTCAAGAAAGCTGTCCACCATCTTGCCGCCGCCACTGCGTCCCCACATTTCGGCGTCGCCACTCTTGTCGCGCGCGGTAATAGCATCGCGGGCCGAGAACAAAATCGATCGATTGAACAGATGCCCGGCCTCGCGGTTTACACGGCGCAACACCTTCTGACGGTCCTTCGTGCCCAGGGTATCCGCGCGGGTGACCAACAACAGCGAGTTGTGTTGCAACCGTTCCGGCAGCGCGACCCATGTCGCCCGTTCGGTCTCACGCCAGGCCTGGGTGGCGTGTGTGCACCACAGCACCCCATTGGCTTGACCCACGGCGCGACGCCAGACATCGGTTGAAATCTTGGGGTCCGAAATGCCGGGCGTGTCTATCAGATCGACCGCCTCGAGAATGTCGGATTCAAGGAAAATACGAACGAATTGAGCGTCATTGACGCCGACGGATTCCAACGCATCTAGCTCGATGTTTTCGCGTTTGCCGTCATGGCGTTGTACATATGCAGATTGCTTGCCCCAGCTGAACCAGACGGGCGGCAACTGCGTGGCAGTCACCTGAGTCGGCAGCGTGTGCGACCGAAGCAGAAAGTTAATCAGCGTCGATTTGCCAGCGCTGAACTCTCCCATAAGCGCAAAGATCGGCTTGCGGCGGGACCACTGCTCAATGCGTTCCCATGCCTTGGGCGAGACGAAACGGGTTTGTGAGTCTTTTGCCATATCGCTACTTATGCTGCCTCGTTACTAAGATCTTTCAGGATGTCGCCCAGAATATCGTCACGCGATTTCTGTGGTGTCAGTCCTGCCATCAGAGCTGCGTTGCGGCTTGGGTCACTCTCGGCCGATGCCGAAATGCTAAGCAACGTCTCTTTCTGCTCGCGCATGAAATCCGACAGGATCGCGCGAACGTTTTCCAACACGGCTGCAACCTGATTTTCCTCGATGTCCTTGGTGATCGAATTCGCCTCGGACGCGATCAGGCGCGTATAGTCGGCTGCATAGGCTTCGAACCCTTTGCGGCGCTGCCACCAGCGACGCCACCAGGTGCTTTGCAAGTCCAATGCGATTGTTCGTCCAATTCCGAGTGGGGGTGGGACACGCGGAACAATGGGTGCTTCGATACTGAACTCACCCAGGTGGTTGCCCAGTATCTTCTGATACAGTGTCTCAATATCTGCGGCCGCCGTATTGTACAGCGCACCTGCTTCTTTGCGCATCGACCGCGCAAAGCTGAAATACGCGGCCTTTTGCAAGGTCCGCAGACCCGCCGGGTCATACTGCCACGTGCCTTGTTCGCCGTTCCGCTCAAGATGGGCAATCAGCGAATCCGTTGCACGTTTGACAAAGTTGGTTTCCGCCGAATTCAGTCTCTCCAACACCTTCGCACGTAAGGATGCGGTCAGTTCAGCTACTTTCTTATCGTATTGATCCGAGAGTGTGGCGATCGCGTCCTCTGGCGATACACCATCCAGATCACGCACAAGACCTTCACCGCCCGAAAGGGTCTTGGCAACGGCCGTGGCGCGGATTTGGCTGGCGATATTGCGGGCGCGGTGGCGGACGCGATCTAGCAAACGGGTGCCTGCGCCTTCTGCGATGCGTTCGTTCATGGCCAACAGCAAATCGGGCAGGCCGGACAGCGCCCAGATTTTGTCGAGCGAGGGTGCCTGATCACCAAAACCGGCAGCCAGATAGAACGTGTTCAACGCCTCGCGGGATTCATCGGACAGAATCTCGGGGTTGCCCGTCAACGCGGCCTCAGCCCACAATGCGCTGCCAAAGACAACGCTGGTACTGGCATCGATATTGTTCTGCTTGAGCGTGTCCTGGATACGGTCACGGATTTCCGGGACCTGATTGACCGGATCAGCCAGTTCGTCAATTCGGTTCACAAACAGGATGATCTGCCGGTTCTCAAACTGGGCAATAATCCTCATCAGCGCCATGTCCATGGTTGTAAGCGCCTGGCTGGCAGCCAGAACAACAACGCAGACCTCAGATCCGCGCAAGCTGCGCAGGGTGATCTGCTCGCGGACCATGAAAGTATCGTTGACACCCGGCGTGTCACACAGCTTCAACGCAATCGGGTATTGCGGAATGTCCATATACAGTTCTGCCGACTTCGTCACATCGGCGAACCGCCCGGTCTTGGGGTTGATGTCCGGGTCATCTTCGTCACCCAGACAGACATAGCGCTGGATCAGCTCTTCGTCGAAGTAATCATATTGATGGCTCTGCCCCAGAATCAGGTCGAAATGCTGGCCCAATCTGGATTCGGATTTAGCCTTCATCTCGCCGATCTGGCGGCGAATGTCATCCATCTCGTCATCGGCGCCAGCGCGGTTTGCCAGCTCACCCAGACGGCCGCCGCCGACCATCAGGTTGTCCCATTCTTCCTGTTCAAAGAAGGTAAATTTGGCGCGTTTGTCGCCTTCGGTGCGGGTGTTGATGTTCAGTGTGGTCACCACCGATGTCCACGGGTTTACATCCGACGGCAGCAGGGCAGGGCGCCCGGCCAGGATGTTCACGATCGAGGACTTACCAGCCTTGACCTGCCCGACCATCGTAACGCTGGCCGAGAAATTCTCCATCCGCGTCTTGAGCGTGGCAAGACGCGCGGACGAACGTGCATCCGCCACCTCTGTCAATTGATCAATCTGTGCGGTCAGCGAGTTCATCGCTGACGTCATGGGCGTCAGTGCCTCATTGCCAACTGACAAAAGATGGTCGTTGCGCGCCATGTTCAGCCTCCGGTTCCGGTCGCGGCCAACGTGTCTGTTGGCGTGCTGGTCATGGTGTCGATTCGGGCGATCAGATTCAGGGCATTGCCCAAGATAGCGGCTTCGGCGCCCGGCGAAATCGACTCGAAGGTGTGGCAATCCGCCAAAACTTCGATCGAGCTGAAGCGCTCGCTATTTTCAAGGCGGGCAAGACGACGCCCGGTCGGAAAGCCCTCGGATTTGGTTTCGGGCAGCGGCATACGCGAGTTGGCTAGCAAGTATCGCCGCCCCGAGCGCGTGCGCAATGAAACGCCAAACCCGGTGTTTGGATGGTCGCGGTTCAGGGATTTGAGTTCACCAAGAAAACTTTCACGCGCAAGGCCAACGGCTTCTTGCTCGGCAGCAGCGGAGTTCATCATATTGGTCACGTTTCAGACCCTTGTACTGGAGTTGAGCGAAAAAACTCGTACAGCGCCCGAAGGCAAAAAAGACTCATTAACTCCTTCTGCTCATAAGTGACTTTCAAGGCGGTCTTATTTTGACGCGAATAAGATTTTTTGGCGTTTGAATTGTGTCGCAATTGTGGTCGGTGGTATTTTTTAACCACAACTTACGAGCGTATTTTCGGCATCGATGTAGACAGCGCCATTTGCCGTTTGCAGCATTCAAGAGGACAAAATTTGCAACGGCGCAAATGTGCGACATTTTTGAGGGCGGACTTAGTAATTTGTTAATAAACGGAAATTAGACACCTCTTTTGAACTCAGCCCAACATAATTTACGCAGAGGACGTCTGTAAAATTTGTGTTTGTTGGAATCGTCTTTGGATTCTCACCATTGCAGGATCTTAAATGAGAGGCGCTTTACTCAACGTTAGATAGTTTTCAAACTATCACCAAAAGAACCTGAATGTTGCTAAATGCAAAACAATGAAATTGAAAAATTTTGACCTGGGAATCTTTTTTATCTGCTCGGAAAACGCCAATAATCAGACTGCTTTCCTGTCGCGAACAGCAACATATGAGAATAACCCGCATCCTGCTTGGCAGCGGCGTCCAGCACACATCATATGTGCACGGCGGTCAGTTCAGAAGCATGTTCCGCCAATGTCATCAATAATCTTGTGCACAACTCAATTTTACCTCTCGCACTCCGCAGCAAGCTTTGCTATTCACGCCGACATTCTGGCACTGAGTGCTTGGGTTGCGGGTGTGGCGAAATTGGTAGACGCACCAGATTTAGGTTCTGGCGCCGCAAGGCGTGGGGGTTCAAGTCCCTCCACCCGCACCATATCGTTCTAGAGAATTTTCCATTCCGGATCGCCTTTGCGGGCTTTCAGGCAATCGATAAAGTTCTATACTGGATAGCCGACTGGATTTTGACACCCGAACAGTCGGGTGCGTTCGCGAAGCGAACGATAAGGTGACTGCATCCATAGTGAAAACACCGGTCTCCATGTCTAGGAACGGCGGGTTGCATGGCCTTCTTTTCGGAACGTGTTGTCAGGAGAACAGGTAGTAGGTCGTTGGGGACGTGGCCAAAATAGCCAACGCAACGACAAGCCAAACCAAAACACAAACCCAGTAGGTTCCCGGATTTTCGGCACGGGTAACCCGTTCCCACAAGTAGGTCGAACCAAATACCAAATCTCTGATAGCCCATATCAACAAGCCAAGCCCCACATAGAACCAAATTTCCATAATTCCCTCGCGTGTTGAGTTTGGTGCAACTTAGATTGTCATGAATGATTGCGCAATTGTGCATTGATCATTTACGGACAATTGCCAGGAAAAGGATTTGTCTAAGGCTGGCCTTTCGGCGACCTCTTCACGTTCATAGTACGCGCATGCGGACCCGTAACGTCGCCGCTATTGCCCGGCCAATCCCATCTGGCGTACGGCCAGATCGCGCAATATCTCTTCGGATCCGCCGCCAATTGCCATTACTTTGATTTCGCGCCAGACACGCTCGACAGGGTTACCCAGCATGTAGGCGGCACCGCCAAAGATCTGCATCGCTTCGGAAGCAACAAATTGCAGCGACGTCGTGGCCTGAACTTTGGCCTTGGCAATTTCGGCGACAGGCATCAGGCCCTGCTCGATCGCCCAGCAGATCCGCTCGATATATGCCTCATTCATATCTAACCGGGCGGACATTTCTGCAAATTTGTGGCCAATGACCTGATGTTCGACCAGTCGCTTGCCGAATGTCTCGCGTTCCCGTGCCCAGTCCAGCGCACTATCGTAGCATAGTTTCATCATTCCCAACGAAGCGGATGTCAGGCCAAGCCGTTCAAAGTTAAAATTGTTCATGATTGCGATGAAGCCCCTGTTCTCAGGCCCCAACAGCGCAGTAGAATCCAGCTCGCAATCATCGAAATGCAGCGTTGCTTGCTGTGAACTGTGCCAGCCCATCTTGCCACCCAAAGGTGTACGGCTGAATCCGGTCGCGTCATGAGGGACTAAAAACAACGAAATGCCGGTCAATCCTGGGCCACCGGTACGGGCACCAACCACAAACCATTCGGCATCCATCCCCCCGGTGATATAGGTCTTTTCCCCGTTCAGAATCCATTTGCCGCCTTTGCACTCGGCCCTTGTTTGAATATTGGCAACGTCCGACCCTGCGCCCGGTTCGGTGATCCCAAGGGCCGACATCATGCGCCCCGAGATGATCTCGGGCAGCACTTTTTGTTTGAACTCCTCGGAAGCGAATTTCGCAATTGGGCTGATTGAAATCGTGCGTCCCCCTACGGCGGCTCCGATACCGGATGCCCCACAACCAAACAGGATTTCGCTATAATCATGGCGCATAAAGGCGTTGTCGAAACCCAGGCCGCCATATTCCTCATCGATCCCAAAGCCATATACTCCGAACTCAGCAATTGCTGCATGCAGTTCCCATGGGACGCTGCGATCCGCCTCCCATTGCTCAATATTAGGTTTGATTTCGGCATCGACAAACCGCTGGAAATTCCCGCGGAAAGCTTCGCGTTCAGGGGTCATGAAAGGGGATGGCAGGGTCATTCGACCTCCTCGACGTCATTTTCGGGCAATACCTGAAGCTGGCTTTCCATCATGCGAGCAAAGCGATCCATCATCTGCGTAAGGTATTCTGGCGACGAAACAAATTTCTCATGCAACAACAAACCACGCAGGAAATTCCGGGCGATGCTCCACAACAATTCAGTGTCGTCACGGTTGCCTGTTGCGCTGACATACCGGGCTGAGATCAGGCTCAGGTTCGATTTGTCCCATTCTCTTAGGCTCTGTTCAAGCATTCCGAACAGTGCTGGGTCGGTTCGGCAAGCAACCAGAATCTCGACTATGGCACGTCCGCCTGCGGAATTTACGATATTGGCCCAGGCGGACATAATCAGATCATAGACGGGCTGAGGGGCGCGATCATGTGGCCAGAGCGGGTTTTGCACATTGCCCAGCAGTCGCATCGCGGTAGCTGCGACCAGGGCCTGTTTCGTGGGGAAGTGATGCGTAATTGCCCCGCGTGAGATGCCCGCCTTGGCTTGCACCTTGGCAAAAGTAGTCTCGGCATACCCAAGGTGATCCAGACAGGTGACCGTCGCATTGCAGATTTTGGCCTGCATATCCCGGGACCTTTGATCCTGGACCGAGGGTTTTTTTGGCATCGTATCCGTCATCTTCCGTCGCGTCGCAGTGGCAAATCTTCGTTGACCAAGGAGGTCAGTAGATCATAAAAACAGAACAGTCGGTCTGTAAACTGCAGATCGTACCCAAGCGGGAGAGACGTGGCGTGACACATTCTCTGCGGATCGGAGGAGCAAGTGGTTTTTGGGGGGAAGCCCCTCATGCGACACAGCAATTGCTGCGTGCCCCTCAGATTGACTTTCTAGTCTACGACTACCTGGCCGAAATCACCATGTCGATCATGGCCCGAGCCCGCCTTAAAGACCCCCAAATGGGATATGCGGTGGATTTCGTCTCTGACGTAATGGCCAAAAATTTAACCCAGATCGCCGAGCAAGGGGTCAAGGTGTTGTCAAATGCAGGCGGGGTCAACCCAGTTGCCTGTGCTGATGAATTACGTCGCAAATCTGCTGAATTGGGATTGAACTTGAAAGTTGCAGTGGTCGAAGGCGACGACTTGCTGCCGCGTGTTGCTGAGTTTGTCGATCGGATTGAGATGTTTTCCGGTGCGCCGATGCCACCGACCGAAAAGATCGCCTCGGTGAATGCTTATATTGGGGCAGGGCCGATATTGGCGGCGCTGCACGCCGGGGCTGACATCGTCATCACAGGCCGCTGCGTCGACAGCGCACTTACGTTGGCCGCGTGCATGTATCATTTTGGATGGCGGCACGAGGACCACAACTTACTGGCTGCCGGGTCGCTTGCGGGGCATCTGCTGGAATGTGGACCCCAAGCCACTGGCGGGAATTTCACGGATTGGGAAATGTCGGGGGATATCGCCCAAATTGGCTATCCGATTGTCGAGGTAAGCGCAGATGGCGGGTTGGTCCTGACCAAGCCGAAGGGCACGACGGGATGTGTGGCCCCAGCTTCGGCCTGCGAGCAGATGCTGTATGAGATCGGCGACCCGCAGTCCTATATTCTGCCTGACGTGATTTGCGACTTTTCCAATGTCAGGATTGAGCAATCCGAGCCAGACCATGTAACCGTTTCGGGTGCAAAAGGCCGCGCGCCGACCGGGCAACTCAAAGTGTCCGCCACCTGGGCGGATGGCTATCGCGCGGGCATGACGATTCTGATCAACGGGCGTGAGGCACGACAAAAGGCGAAGACTTTTGCCCAAGCGGGGTTGGATCGCGCGCGCGCTGTCCTGCAACGGATGGGCACCCCCGACTATCGCGAGGTGTCGTTTGAAACCTTCGGAGGTCGGCCTGGCGACGGCGATTACGAAGAGATCTCGTTCAAGGTAGCCGTGAAACACGATGACCCTCGCGCGGTTGGCGTATTCCTGCGTGAAATGACCGGGTGCGCACTGGCCGCACCGCCGGGGTTGCACATCTTTACCGGAGGAGGGCGTCCAAAGCCCTCGCCAGTCGTTGCCCTGTTTTCCTTCTTGGTGCCAAACAACACGCTGACCTATTGCGTAACGATGGATGGGGACGATATCGCATACAATCCGCCGAAAACGTCCCCACAAGACCCGGAACCTGTCCCGGCAAAAGCCCCGGAAATAGCCGACGAAAAGGTGACCGAGTGGATCACATGCCCCTTGGAAGATTTGGCCTGGGCTAGATCTGGAGACAAAGGCGACGCCGCAAACATTGGGGTCATTGCACGTCATGCTACCTTTTTGCCCTACATTTGGGCCGCGCTGACCGAAGCGACGCTGGCAGATGTTTTTTCTAACCACCTATCTGGCAGGGTCGAACGGTTCTATCTTCCAGGAACGCATTCCATGAACATTCTGCTGCACAATGCGCTGGGTGGCGGTGGCGTCGCCTCGTTGAGCAACGACGCGCAAGGCAAGAGTTATGCCCAGATATTGCTGGCCACACCGATCAGGATTCCTGCAGAGTTATTCTCATATCCCGAGCGAGGAGAAAGCTGATGGGTTTTGTCAGTAAAGTCGTCCGCGATTCTGACAGCTTTGCCAAGAACCGAGCCGATATGCTGGCTCTTGTCGACGAGATGCGCGCGCTTGAAGCGCGTCCTGTCGCCCTGTCAGAGAAACGGCGCGAACGGATGGAAGCCCGGGGGCAGATCACACCCCGTGACCGTTTGGCCCAACTGTTGGATCCTGGCATGCCTTTTTTGCAACTGCACGGGTTGGCGGGCTACTGCGTCGATACATGCGATCCTGAGCAATCGGTTCCGGGCGCGTCATTGGTCATCGGCAGCGGCTTCATCTCGGGCGTGCGCTGCATGATCATCGTCGACGATTCAGGGATCAAGGCCGGCGCGATGGTCGAGATGTCAGCTGCGGCCTTCCTGAGCGCGCAAGACATGGCATTGAAACAGAACCTGCCTTTTGTGCATCTTGTCGAAAGCGCCGGTGCAAACTTGATGGAATACAAGGTCGAATTCTGGGCCAATGGCGGCAAACTGTTCCGAAATCTGGCCCGCCATTCGGCCGCAGGGCTGCCCAACATTGCAGTGCTGCACGGCCCATCAACCGCCGGCGGGGCCTATATGCCTGGCCTTGCGGACTATGTCGTTGGCGTAAAGAACAACGGCATGGCCGCCTTGGCCGGTGCCGCCTTGGTTCATGCGGCGACGGGCGAAAAGGCCAATGACCGTGATCTGGGCGGGTCCGAGATGCATGCCACCACATCCGGGCTAGTCGACTATCTGGCCGAGGATGATGCGCACGGTATCGAAATGGCTCGGAACGTGATGGCCCGGCTGGATTGGAACAAATCCTTGCCTGTGCGTCGCAGCAAAGAAGTGCAGCCACCGAAATATGATGCGGATGAGATCGCAGGCATTGTTCCAACCGATTATCGCGTTCCCTATGACGTCCGCGAGGTTGTGGCCCGCATAGTGGACGGCTCGGATTTTGAGGATTTCAAGCCCGACTATGGCTCGGCGACTGTCTGTTTGCAGGCTGCAATCAATGGTATCGCTGTGGGTATTCTTGGAAACAACGGGCCACTGGACCCTGCAGGCGCGAACAAAGCCGCACAGTTTATCCAGCTATGCGGTCAGTCTGACATTCCCCTGATATTTCTGAACAACATTACAGGGTTCATGGTCGGCACCCAATATGAACAAAGCGGCATGATCAAACATGGGGCTAAGATGATCCAGGCCGTTACGTCGGTCGATGTGCCCAAGATCACGCTCTATGTCGGGGCAAGTTTCGGGGCCGGCAATTACGGGATGTGCGGCTACGCCTATGACCCGGACTTCCTGTTCGCATGGCCCAATGCGGCAACGGGCGTAATGGGAGGTGAGCAAGCCGCCGGGACGATGGAACTGGTTGCGCGCGCAGGGCTCAAACGCAAAGGGATCGACCCCGACGAAGCCAAACTGACTGCGCAAAAGGCAGCGATCACAGCACATTTCACACGACAGGAGAATGCATTTTACACCTCGGGCCGGTGTATCGATCATGGCGTCATCGACCCCCGCGACACGCGGCGTGTGCTGGGTTTTTGCCTTGAAACCTGCCTTGAGGGTCGCGCGCGAACGGTCAAACCCAGTTCGTACGGGGTGCACAGGTTCTGACCATGCTGCATTACTCACCAAATCCACATCCAAGATAGATAGCAGAGGCTGAGGCATGACATTCGACACGCTTCTCGTTGCCAATCGTGGGGAAATTGCCGCGCGTATCATGCGAACCGCCCGGTCGCTTGGCCTGCGCACAGTGGCCGTTTATACAAGCGCTGACGCTCGGGCACCCCATGTCGAACTTGCTGATGAGGCAGTTTGGATCGGTGAAGGGCCGATTGGTGCCAGCTATCTGAACGCAAAAAAGATCATTGCTGCGGCTCAGGAAACTGGGGCAGGGGCGATCCACCCGGGCTATGGGTTTTTGTCCGAAAATGCGGGTTTTGCAGCGGCAGTCGAGGCCGCGGGTCTGACTTTTGTCGGACCCGATCCCGAAGCGATCCGGCTGATGGGCGACAAGGCCGTCGCCAAACGCCTTATGATTGGCGCGGGCGTTCCCTGCGTTCCAGGGTATGAAGGCGATGATCAATCGGGTTCCGTACTGGTCGCTGAAGCGAGCAAAATCGGTTTTCCCATCATGGTCAAAGCCGCGGCTGGTGGCGGTGGACGCGGAATGCGCGTGGTCCAATCCGCCGAAACTCTTTCTGAGGTGATCGCGCTTGCCAGATCCGAGGCCGAGAACGCTTTTGGATCCGGCGAACTGATCCTTGAGAAAGCGATCGGTGATGCGCGCCATATCGAATTTCAGATTTTTGCCGATGGGTACGGGAACGTAATTCATCTGGGTGAAAGGGAATGCTCGGTTCAGCGTCGCCACCAAAAAGTCATTGAAGAAGCACCAAGCCCGGTCATGACGACAGAGTTGCGCGCAAAAATGGGGGCTGTGGCGATTGAGGCGGCCCGTGCGGTGAGCTATCGCGGCGCCGGAACCGTGGAGTTTCTTTTGGAACCGTCCGGCGTGTTCTATTTCCTTGAAATGAACACCCGACTGCAGGTTGAGCATCCTGTGACCGAGATGGTCACTGGCATCGACCTAGTGGCGCTGCAGTTCGCTGTCGCGCAGGGTGATGCCCTTCCAATCTCTCAGGAAAACGTCACCATGAACGGTCACGCCGTCGAGGCGCGGCTTTATGCCGAAGACCCTGCTAACGGATATCTGCCGGCAACCGGTTCAATTGATTTCTGGCAGGCTGCGGCTGAACCCGGAGTTCGTGTGGATTCAGGCATTCAGCAGGGGCAAGAGGTATCTCCTTTTTATGATGCCATGCTTGCAAAGATCATCGCGCATGGTCCGACCCGCGAAACGGCACGTGCGCGGCTGATTAAGGCTGTCCATGAAACTATTCTGCTGGGAACGGTGACAAATTCGCGGTTTCTTGCAGATGTGCTGCAGCATAGAGATTTCATTGCCGGCGATGCAACGACAACATTTCTGGATCGGACCTACCCCCGGGGCTTTCCTGCGTACTGGGCAACTGCGCCGGACATCGCATTGGCGGCTGTGCTGTTGTTGGATGCGGATCAGGCCCGCGCAAGGGCTGCGGCGGGCTATGTCTCAACCGAACAGTTGGGTTGGTCCAGCGCAGCGTTGCCGCCGTTCGCCGTGACGCTTGCCTATGGTGACGAAGAGATACAAACGCGCGCGCTCGCCCGCCCCGATAGATGGACGGTATGGGTTGAGGGCAACGCGTATGATGTCTCGTTTATCAAGCGCAGCAGCGGGAAGGTCCGGGCACGCATAAATGACAACACCGTCGACGCAACCGCACACATAACCCGCGACACAGCCCAGATCGCCATCGGCGCCGAGCGCCTGACGTTTCGACGCCTGCGTCCCGGTGCATTGGATGCGGGAACGATCGCTAGCGGTCGCGTCACCGCCCCCATGCCGGGTGCCTTGGTCGAGGTGGCGGCAAGACCCGGTCAAAGCGTTTCGATAGGCGACTGTCTGGCCGTTCTCGAAGCCATGAAGATGCAGCACCAGATCACTGCTGCCGTTGCAGGCGTCGTGACCTCTGTCCACGTTGAGGTCGGGCAGCAGCTGAGCGCTGGGGATGTGATGATCGAGATTGATCAAACATAGATGAAATTGTGTGTGTGTCGACCACCGCCACTTCATCCGGGGACATCGAATAGGCAAACACAAAATCGAGGGAACAAGCAGTGCAACAGGCAACGGATTTTCTGCAAGAAAGCGAGGCATTGTTTGCCATTCTGGGCGATATTTCGGGCGAACAATGGGAAGTACAAACACAGTTCAAAGGATGGACGCTGAACGATGTTCTGGTGCATCTGCACTATTGGAACCAGATGGCAGATCTGTCGCTTCAGGACCCCGACGCGTTCACAGCCCGCATTGGCGGATTGTTTGTCAAAGCCAAGGTCGAAGGGCTGCGCGCAGCCGAGAACGAAGCGATCTTGCTGCGCGGGAACGAGCTGCGCGATTCCTGGCGGACACTTTACACAGATATTGGCGCGCGTTGGGCCGATCTCGATCCCAAGCACCGGGTGAAATGGGCCGGTCCGGATATGTCTGTACGCTCGTCGATCACGGCCCGCCAGATGGAGACTTGGGCACACGGGCAAGAGGTCTTTGACGTTCTTGGTGTCGAGCGCGTCGAACAGGACCGGGTCAAGAACATCGTCATTCTGGGTGTTAATACGTTTGGCTGGGCTTATCAGGTCAACGGCCATCCTGTACCCGAGGCGATGCCGCGACTGGAACTGACCGCGCCATCCGGAGCCGTCTGGGAGTTCGGTGAACCAGGAGATAACCAGGTAACAGGACCTGCGGTGGAGTTTGCACAGGTCTCAGCTCAAACCCGTAACATCGCGGATACATCGCTGAAGGTGGTGGGACCGGTTGCTGCCGAATGGATGTCAATCGCACAGTGTTTTGCCGGTGGTCGCGAAACGCCTCCTGCACCGGGTAGCCGTCACCGCGCTCGGGGCCGCAGATCGCGTGAAAGAAGTTGAATATAAGCCTTGAACCCGGCACAAAAGAACCCACCCGTCCGACCGAAAGCGAAGATATGCTGCAGTTTAATGTGACAAAACTTGCATCTGGCCTGATCGTCGCTGTTGTCATCGGCTGGCTGCTGGTGCTGGGCAAAAGCATCCTTCTTCCGGTGCTTTTAGGCATAATCGGAATATACATTCTGGACTCGACCGCTTCGACAATCGGCCGTGTTCCGGGGTTGCGCCACATACCACGCCGCGGGCGCCGTTTGCTTGCGCTGCTTGCGATATTTCTAACGTTGGTTCTGATAGGGGTCTTTCTTGAGGCAAACGCGCAAGCGGTCGCCCAGAATATCCCGCGTTACCAAACAAATTTAAAAGCGCTGATTGACTCGGCAATGGCGATGTTGGGCGTCAAAAAACTGCCAGATTGGTCCACGATCGAGCAGACGATTGCCGGCAAGTTCGATATTTTGGGTTTTGTGCAGGGGACGCTTTCCACAGTGCAGGGTTTCGGGACGGTCATGTTGATGACAATCCTTTATATTGTGTTCATCCTGTCCGATCTGGATGACATGCCGGAAAAAGTTAGAAAGGCATTGGGTGATGCCGAAACAGCTGACCGGTCGCTGCAAATCGTCGCCCAGATCAACCAGAAGATTGGCAGCTACCTAAGCGCAAAGACCCTGATCAACGTCATTTTGGCTGTGATCTCATATGTGATCATGTTGTTGCTTGGGATCGAGTTCGCAATGTTCTGGGCCATATTGATCGGACTTTTGAACTATATCCCATATCTGGGTTCAATCGTGGGCGTTCTGTTTCCCGTAATGCTGAGCCTCGTGCAATTCGGCGGCATCTGGCACGCCGGTGTCGCGCTGATTGCGCTTATGGCCGCTCAGTTGTTTGTCGGAAACTTCCTTGAACCCCGCTTGGTCGGAAACTCGGTGAACCTGAGCGGATTTATGGTGCTGTTTTCGCTGACGATCTGGACCGCGATGTGGGGTCTGGCAGGCACCATATTGGCGATACCGTTGACTGCCGTGGTGATGATTATCTTGTCGCAAATCCATTCTACGCGACCGCTGGCGATTTTGATGTCAGAAAGCGGCGAACTTGACTGATTGCTCCAAAGCCCGGTTTTAAGTGTTTAAAAATTCGCCATCTTCGGTGCGCGACCGCCACCCATTAGTCGGGGTGGCAGCCGGCTTAAAATCTTTGACGTTTAAAGTTTAATGCGGAACGCGGCAAAACCATCGGCGCCTTCGCCTGCGTCTTCGATCACCACTCCTTTGACATCGCTCATATAGTCGCGCGCTTTGGGGCCGGTTTCGAAAAGCACCGTGGTATCTGCGAGCGGGGCGAAGGACCAGTTGGCGTCCGCTTTTGGATCAATTGTGCCCTGCTCGACAATGTAGCGAACGATGACGTCGCGGTTGGTATCGGGGGCCTCGAAGACAACCGTGTCGCCCAATGCGCCCGGGAAAGACCCGCCGCCAGACGCGCGGTAATTGTTAGTGGCGATGATGAATTCCATGTCATCCGTAACCGGCGTGCCGTTGAAGGACAGGTTCACAATCCGCGCCGCGTCTGGGTTCACTTCTTCGCCTTTTGGTCCAAATCGCGAGGGCTGGGACAGGTCGATCTGATAGGTCACGCCGTCCATTACATCAAAGTTGTAGGATGGGAACTCTGGGTTCAGCAGGATTGCGTCGGCCGAGCCCGGCTCGACCTGATTGAACATGCCTGCCGAACGCTCCAGCCAGCCTCGAACCTGTGCCCCGTTCACGCGGACCGCCCGCACGGTGTTTGGATAGAGATACAGGTCAGCCACGTTTTTGATAGCCACATCGCCCACTGGAACGTCGGTATAATACTCTGGCCCACCACGGCCACCGGCCTTGAACGGAGCGGCGGCTGATAGGATGGGCAGCCCTTCGTGCTCGGTGCCCTTCATCATCTCTTCGACATACCATTTTTGTGCGATCGACACGATTTGCACCGACGGATCATCCGCGACGAGTGCGAAGTAGCTGTGCAAAGGCGCGGACGTCTTCCCAACGGCGCGGCGCACATAAGTCAGTGTTTCGTCGTGATCTTTGGCGACCGAATCCAGCACGGTCTGGTCGTCGCCAACCAGCGCGGTGATTGAGCGATCTTCGTTGCGCTTTGATATCGGGCGCGCCTCGGACGTCGTTGTTACGACGCGCCATTCATTCCCGTCGCGTTCCAGCAGCAGATCCAGCAGACCCAGATGCGAGCCCCAGAAACCGCCCATGACCGCTGGTTTACCCATAAGCGTGCCTTTTTCGACGTCGGTACCCGGGCGATCCGCGAATGTAGGCGAGGGGAAGACCAGGTGGTTGTGACCCGTGACCAGCGCGTCGATGCCCTCAACACCAGCCAGCACGACTGAGGCGTTCTCCATGCCGTCGGCGTGATCTGCCTCACCGATACCCGAATGCGATAGGGCGATGATCAGATCACAGCCTTGCTCTTGCATTTCTGGCACATACGCTTTCGCCGTATCGACGATGTCGCGGGCCTGAACGTTGCCTTCCAGATGCTTGCGGTCCCAATTCATGATTTGAGGTGGGGTAAAGCCAATGACGCCAACCTTGATTGGATGCTTGGTGCCGTCACCCATTTCTATTTCGCGGTCAAGAATGGCGTAAGGCTTGACCAAAGTTTTGTCGTCACGCGGCCCTGCGCCTTGTTCCTTGGCAATATTGGCCAAAACGACCGGAAAATCTGCTCCAGCCAGTGACTTTTCCAGAAAATCCAAGCCGTAATTGAACTCGTGGTTGCCCAAAGTAGCTGCGTCATAGCCCACGGTGTTGAATGCGGCGATGATTGGATGGCTGTCGCCTTCTTTCATGCCGCGCTCATAGGCGATGTAGTCACCCATTGGGTTGCCCTGCAAAAAGTCGCCATTGTCCACCAGCAACGAGTTGGTTGCCTCTGACCGAATGTCATTGATGATCGATGCGGTGCGCGACAGGCCTACCGTATCGCGCGGCTTGTCTGCGTAGTAATCATAAGGGAAGACATGCACATGGATATCGGTGGTTTCCATGATCCGAAGATGCGCCTGATTGTCGGCAGCAGCGGCCGAAAACGGGTGTAGGGTGATTGCGGCGGCGCTGGCCGTAGTTGTGGCAAGGAACTGGCGGCGAGACATCGAAAAATGGCTGGAGGAGGTCATTCGGAACCTTTCAATATGTTGGCTAACGCGCCTTCTGCATGACTTACAAAACAACCGTGTGACACTGGTATCCAACGCGTTTGCAGCGGCGCGGCGCATGCGGGAATGTTTGGTACTGATGCCCATTGTGATCTGCTTACCCAATCATGGCAACATGTGTCGATTTGAGACGGTTGATTATCGCGCGGTGCATATTGCGGAAATAGCGACAGCGGCATTGGGATAGAATGTTCCGCATCGTTTGCTAAAGCGGCGTTGGCACAGCGGACCATTGCAAGCATCCGCGTCTTTCCGCCTGAGTGACGCAGATGGTAAAATTTGGTTGTGATAACGATCTTTATCTATAAAAGAATGTGTAGCCATGAGAGTTCTCGAAAAGTATCTATAAAATGAAAAATACCTCCCCGATATGGTCCCGCGACGCTGCTCAAGCTCTGTATGACCTTCCGCTGATGGATTTGCTGTTTCGCGCGCAGACAGTGCATCGCGAGAACTTTGATCCCAACAAGGTCCAGACATCGAAACTGCTGTCGATCAAAACAGGTGGCTGTGCCGAAGATTGCGCCTATTGCTCGCAATCAGCACGGAACGGATCCAAACTGTCGGCCTCGAAACTGATTGAGGTTCAGCGCGTTCTGACCGAAGCCCGCAAGGCCCGCGACGGCGGGGCAACCCGGTTCTGCATGGGCGCTGCGTGGCGCGAACCCAAAGACCGGGATATGGATGCCCTTGTTGCCATGGTCGAAGGCGTGCGCGAGATGGGGATGGAAACATGTATGACCCTTGGCATGCTGGACGACAATCAGGTGGTCCGTTTGCGCGACGCAGGGCTCGATTATTACAACCACAACATCGACACATCTGAGCGGTACTATCCCGAAGTCATCACCACGCGCACCTTTGCAGACCGGATTGACACGATGAACCGTGTGCAGGAAGCGGGTATCAAAGTCTGTTCCGGCGGTATCCTCGGAATGGGCGAAGAGGTTCAGGACCGGGTCGATATGCTTGTCACTTTGGCCAATATGAACCCGGCGCCGGATTCAGTGCCGATCAATATGCTGATGCCGCAGGAAGACACACCATTGGCAGACGCGAAGCCCATCGACCCGATCGACTTTGTGCGGGTAATAGCCGTGGCGCGGATAATGATGCCGCAGTCTTATGTTCGTCTGTCCGCAGGGCGCAGCGATATGAGTGAGGAATTGCAGGCCATGTGCTTCTTCGCCGGTGCGAACTCGATCTTTGTTGGTGAAACGCTTTTGACGGCAGAAAACCCCGAAGAAGACACTGACGCCATTCTGTTCAAGAAGCTGGGTCTACAGGCAGAAACGTCAGTTGAAAAATCCTGTCTGGACGCTGCTGAATGAAGGCATTGAGTCGTCTGAGCTCGATGCTTGAATTGCTGGGCACCCGGCATCGTCGCCGGGTGTTGGCACCTCGGCGCGGTCGGGACTTTGCTTCCAACGATTACCTTGGTTTGGCACAATCATCGCTCCTGCGGGATGCAGCCCAAAAGGCATTGGGGCGGGGTGTGCCACTGGGATCCGGGGGCTCTCGTCTGTTGCGGGGCAATCACCCTGAGCATGAGGCGCTGGAACATGAGGCTGCCGCGTTTTTCAACGCTGAGGCGGCTTTGTTCATGGGCGGGGGTTTTCAGGCAAATCAGGCAATTTTTTCGACCCTCCCAGCAGCCGAAGACCTGATCCTTTATGACGCTTTGGTTCATGCCAGTGCGCATGAAGGCATGCGGATGGGGCGTGCCCAAACACGTGCGTTTGCCCATAACGATGTGGCAGCGGCCCGCCTGGCAATTGAGGGATGGTTGGCAGAGGGCGGAACAGGCCAAATCTGGATCGCCGTGGAAAGCATCTATTCCATGGAAGGCGACATTGCGCCTCTGAACGCGCTATCGGATCTCGCCCTTGAACATGGTGCCATATTGGTCGTGGACGAGGCCCACGCGACCGGAGTTTTTGGTCCTAACGGTAGAGGCTTGGCACATGGCCTGAAGGCTGATCTGCTGACTCTGCACACCTGCGGGAAAGGATTGGGGGTTTCGGGCGGGTTGATTTGCGGCCCGCGGGTGATGATCGAAACACTGATCAACCGCGCGAGGCCGTTTATCTTCGCGACAGCCCCGTCGCCCTTCAATGCGGCCTTGGTTCGGGCGGTGCTGCAGCATCTGCAAACGGATCGTTCGTTGATACTGAACGCCCAGTCCCGAACCCGCCACGCGCATACCATCGCACGTCAGTTCGGAATACCCAAAGGGGCGCTTAACAGTCACATTATCCCCATCATTCTGGGTGATGACGCCAAAACCCTGGAAACGGCCGAAAAATTACAGGCCAAAGGTTTTGATGTCCGTGGTATCCGGCCGCCGACCGTGCCACGGGGCACGTCGCGCCTGCGCGTGTCGATCACCGGCAACGTGGACAAGGATGACATAAGTGCTCTGTTCGAAACACTGGCGCATCAACAGACGGAGGCGGCATGAGCGCTGTTATCGTCACGGGCACCGACACCGGCGTCGGAAAAACGGTTTTTGCTGCGGGACTGACGGCCACGCTTGGCGCAACCTATTGGAAGCCAGTGCAATCCGGGCTTGAGGATGCAACGGACACAGAAACCGTCGCGGCGCTTTCCCGCGCCGAAATTTTGCCGGAAGCCTATCGCCTGAACATGCCAGCCTCACCCCATTTGTCAGCCGAAGACATGGGCGTCGAGATTTTGCCGGATCGACTTGCGCTGCCGCAGGTCAACGGCCCCTTGGTCGTCGAGGGGGCAGGCGGGATCATGGTGCCGCTGAACCGCAAAACCTTTTTCCTTGATGTCATCTCGGGGTGGCAGGCACCCGTGGTTCTTGTGGCCCGGACCGCGTTGGGGACGATCAATCACACAAGCCTGTCCCTGATGGCCTTGCGGGGTGCAGGTTGCAACGTTTTGGGCGTAGCGTTTGTAGGCGATGCTGAGCCAGAGGTTGAACAGACCATCGCCGAGATGTGCCAGGTTACCTATTTGGGACGCTTGCCGTATCTTGAAACCCTGACGCGGGAAACGCTATCGGATGCCTTCCATGTGATCGACACTGCAACAATTCGGAGGGCTCTGTGACCGCTCTGGAGTTTGATGCCCGCCACCTTTGGCAT
This sequence comes from Ruegeria sp. CDSC002, assembly GCF_059610905.1. Taxonomy (NCBI): domain Bacteria; kingdom Pseudomonadati; phylum Pseudomonadota; class Alphaproteobacteria; order Rhodobacterales; family Roseobacteraceae; genus Ruegeria; species Ruegeria sp. CDSC002. Next base: position 197,787 of record NZ_JBXWOM010000005.1, on the reverse strand, counting down.
CCCTATACGAATGTTCTGAACCCCGGTCCGATGCATCTGATCACAGAGGCCGAAGGGGTATGGCTGACCCGGGAAAACGGCACTCGGATGATCGACGCAATGTCGTCGTGGTGGTGTGCGGTGCACGGGCATCGTCATCCGGCCATTACTGCTGCGATGCAGGAACAGCTGCGGCAAATGCCCCATGTCATGTTCGGTGGTCTGACGCATCGACCCGCAATTGACCTAGGCCGCAAGCTGGTCGAGCTGTTGCCTGACGGGCTGGATCGCATTTTCTACAGCGACAGCGGATCGGTCGCGATTGAAGTCGCTTTGAAAATGGCCGTGCAGTTTCAGATGGCGCTGGGTCACACGGGGCGCACGCAGTTTGCGACCATTCGCGGCGGTTATCACGGGGACACATGGAAAGCGATGAGCGTCTGCGACCCCGAGAATGGGATGCACGGGCTGTTCAGTGGCGCGCTGTCAATCCAACATTTCCTGCCACGCCCGCCGATATCGTTTGAGCAGGAATGGACGGATGATCCAACCCTGAATGGGCTGGATGCTTTGGAAGAGCTGCTGGAAACCAAGGCCGATCAAATCGCGGCCCTGATCCTTGAGCCTGTGGTGCAGGGCGCGGGTGGTATGTACTTCTATCACCCCAAGTGGCTAAAAGGCGCGCAAGACCTGTGTAAAGCACTCGGAATTCTTGTGATTTTTGACGAAATCGCGACCGGGTTTGGGCGCACGGGCGAACTGTTCGCGATGAACCACGCCGAAGTGATTCCGGACATCATCTGTTTGGGCAAAGCTTTGACTGGCGGCCATATTACTCTGGCCGCGACCGCCACGACTGAAGATGTCGCGCGCCAAATTGGGGAAAGCGAAGCCAGCGTTTTGATGCATGGCCCGACCTATATGGCCAACCCGCTGGCCTGTTCTGCCGCGGTGGCCAGTCTGGACCAACTATCGGTCAGAGATTGGCGCGCCGAAGTGCACGCGATCGCCGACCAGATGAAGCAAGAGCTTGCCCCCGCACGTGAATTGCCAGGCGTTGCCGATGTGCGCGTGCTTGGCGCGATCGGGGTCATCGAAATGGAGCAATGGGTTGATCCTGCGGTTGCGCATGCGCTGGCACCCGATACCGGCGTTTGGTTGCGCCCGTTTGCCCGCAACATCTATTGCATGCCACCATACATCATCTCTGCGAATGAATTGAGCCGTGTAACATCGGCCATGATCTCGCTCGTCAAAGGCATGTCATGAAACAGCGGTGGTTATCGCGTTCGGGAACGGACGAGCTGATTCTGGTTTTTGGCGGTTGGGCGCTGGGGGCTGTGCCTTTTGCTGGGCTTTCAGGGCGCGGCGATGTGCTATTCGTCGACGACTTCCGCCACCTTGACGATCCTCTGCCTGATATTGCGCAATATGACCGCGTCAATCTGATTGCCTTTTCTTTTGGTGTTGCATCTTTGGGCCATTGGCTGGCGCAAACTGGGTTTCGTCCCGATCGGCTGATTGCTGTCGGTGGCACGCTATGTCCGGCTGACCCCGAGCGTGGAATCGCACCGGATATGATCCGCGCCACAGCGGATAATCTGACCGAAGCCAGTTTCGCAAAGTTCTGTCGCCGTGCTGGAATGAACGGGCCGGTGCCTGAAATTGATCTGGAGGCTGCGCAGGCAGAGCTTCACGCCGTGATCGACCGTGGTGGCGCACCCGAGGTGGCGTTTGACCGGATTTGGATCCCCCAGCGGGACCGTATTATCCCAACCCCCGCGCAAGAGGCGGCATGGGCGCACCAACAAGCTGCCGTGCGTGGTATTGCCACCCCGCATGTCCCGTTTCGCGACGGTCAGAACTGGCAGGAGTGGGTCGCATGAACGTACAGATCGCAGACCGCGTTCAGCGCAGTTTCAGCCGCAGTTTCCGCAGCTATCACGGCTCGGCCAGCCAGCAAGCCAAAATCGCGGATCGGCTGGTCCAAGAGATGCGGGTCGGCGGCGCGCCGCATCGTTTCGCGACCGGATTGGAATTTGGCTGTGGTACCGGCCACCTCACGAATCGGGTGTGTAGCGCATTCGATATTGGCCAGTTGACGGTCAATGACCTGTCGCCCGAAGCAGCTGAGACCGCAACAGCGGTCGGCGCAGACTTTTTGTGTGGTGATGCCAAAACTGTTGAATGGCCACCTCAGCCCAATTTGGTCATTTCCGCATCCATGATCCAATGGCTGTTCGATCCCGAAGCCTTCTTGCAAAAGGCGGCCAACGCATTGGCTCCTGGAGGTTGGTTGGCGGTTTCAGGCTTTGGACCAGAACAGTACCGGGAGCTGATGAAAGTCGGCTCCACAGCCAAAGCGCCGGGCCTGTGCCGATCTGAAGATTTGGCCGCGGCGGTCGAAGGCCGGTTAGAGATTATCAGTTGCGGCGAAATTCTCTCTGCATTGCGCTTTGATACGCCCCGAGGCGTTCTCAATCACCTTCGAAGAACTGGGGTCAACGGGCGCGCGCAGAAGGCCTGGACCAAAACCAGCCTTGCCCAATTCTCGGAACACTATGTCCGACACTTTGGTGACGATGATGGCGTGACCCTGACATATAACCCAACATGGATCGTGGCCCGCAAACAAGGTTGAATATTGCTACCAATCAATGCGCTCATAGGCTTCGGTCTGGATACACGAGATCTCAGAGCCCGGGTTGGTCAGTACCGCTTCGGCCATGACATCACCGTCGTTTTCCGCGTCACTTTGCGACTGATCTATGTGCCACGGCTCCGGCGGTTCAACCTGCATTGTCGCAGCAAGCGTTTCGGACAGATCAATGGCAAAGTCTTTTGCATCTTCATCTGTCTGCCCGACCTCCAGCGCAAAGGGAATCTCCGAGGTCAATTGCGCCCCATTAAATCCGGTGTCCGTCACCAAGATTTCTCCGTCGATTGAGCCTTCGAATCCTGGGGGCGGGGATATCTCAAGAAAGTCGAGATCCCAGCCGGACAGATCCGCCGAACCGCCATCAGTCATCAGTGAATCCTCACCGCTGATCAGAAGCGTATTTGGTGGTAGCCCTTCCAATGATACAACAGCCTGATCACTTGCTTGGTCCAGCTCGATTGCGACTTCAAAAGCCCCGTTTTCACCAAAATTCGGGGCTGGGTCGGCCTGCAAAAGCTCACGCCCCGTTGTGTCGGGCCCATCCCATTCCAATTTCAACCCCGCACGGCCGTAGTTCTCAAAATACCGAACTTCGATATCATAAGTGCCAGGTTCCAGGTCGATTTCTCCGGACCGCGTCCGGAACCCATGCAGACCATCATTGTCCACAATCCTAACCCCGTTGACGAAGACTGCTACGCCATCGTCCGCACCGGCAAAAAAAGTGTAGGAACCGCCTTCTTCTATTGTGATCTTACCTTCGAGCTTTGCCCCAAACGTATCCCTTGAACCGCCTTCCCAGAATGAGTTGCGACTGTTTTCAAAATTGATTTCAGGCACAAATTCCCGATGCGCCGGGTCAGCGGACCAGTCGATGTCGTCCAACTTTGACAACCTGTTGTCCATGTCAAAATAACTGGCACGGAATCCGCCCACAATTTTGACATCTGGTGAGGGCATGTCGGCCTGAGTTACTTCGAAAGTCAGGTATTGTACGCCGTCGTGACTGCTGTTTTCACCGGTCGGCGTAGAATGATGCAGGGCTGCTTCGACTATTCCCGCAAACTCTGGCGGCGGTGTTATGGTGATCATCTCACCTTGCCAGCCTTCCATCTCTGCGATCCCGTCCGCGTTTGCTGTGAATGCGGTTCCGCCAGCCTCGACAATTGTTCCGGTGGGCAGACCTGTCAGTTCGAACGTGGTTTCATCGGTCACGCTGAGCGTTCCCATATCCACATCAATGGCCAGCGGCATCCCCGAAACGGTTTGGGCCTCGGACATGTCCGGGGCTGTAACCACCTCACGTCCGTCAAGACCTGGGCCCTCCCATTCAAGCTTCAGTCCAGCCCGGCCGTAATTTTCGAAGTATCGGATTTCGATCGAATGTGTTCCCGGTTCAAGCTCAACTTCACCTGTTCGAGTTCGAAACCCGTGTAGCCCATCATTTTCAACGACCGGTTGGCCGTTGATTACCAACATCGAGCCGTCATCGGCGCCCAGAAAGAAAGTGAATGTTCCGCCTTGCTCAACCTCGATACTGCCATTGATCTGGACGCCAAACGTGTCTTTTGCGCCTCCATCCCAGAATGTGTCGTGACCGTTAGCGTAGTTGATTTCGGGCTTAACTTCTTCATGGGTCGGCTCTGCGGTCCAGTTGATGTCTTCCAGTTTGGAAAGACGATGATCAACGTCGAAGTATTTGGCGTGAAACCCTGACGAAAACGTCATCTCGTCCGTATCTGCCACATTGACCGTAAAGCTTTCGATCTGACGTAACCCGCCTTCGTCAATCACCGTGACATCAATAGTGACCGAGGATGCCTCTTCATAGTCCATTGCCACGCCGGGTTTCAGACGCAGTTGATTGTCAATAACTTCGAACCGGTCATCCGAGATTTCAAACTTATGGGTGTCGTGCAAATCCGCATCCACGAAACTGAGTTGCCCCACAACGGCCCCATCGACGTTTTCGGCCACTGTCTGCTGCGCGGCGGTCAGAGTGATGTTATCAACCAGGGCGCCGTAGGTATCATTCTGGCCCTCAGGTTCGCGCAGTTCCAGCGTGTCTTGCCCGGTTCCAACAACCTGCATCTGGAACGTCTCCCAATCAGCGGATTGCGGGTCCAGCTCCGCCACCAGATTGCCGTTCCAATAGACCTCGACTGTATCGGTTCCACCTGCGAGGCGCTCACGCAGGTCAATGCCCAGATCATAGAGCTGACCATCCTCTGTCTGGACGACCTGGGAAATACTGTCGATGCCCCGACCATGATCCATCTCGAGCAGCTGATCGCCATCGGACGCTTTCGTACCGCCTAAATGATCCCAGATTTCCATTCCATGTGCGTCTTGCCAGGATCCGCTTTCATCCGAGCCAAAGCCTTTCCACCTGCCTTTATCCAAGTCAAATTCTTCGAAACTGCCATTCTGAATGAGGTTTTCAGAGGTGTTATCCAGCACAAGACCTATCGGATTCTCGTTCAAATTCTGAACCTCCACGATGAAACTCTCGGCCAGAGTGGCCCCACGAGAGTCCTTGACCGTGACGTCGACTTCTATCTGTGCCGTTTCCTCATGATCCAGTGCAATCCCGGGCTTTAGTTGTAACTTGCCGTCAACGATGTCAAAGCGGTCGTCCGAGATGTCAAAGCTGTGCATGTCCGACGCATCCGGGTCGACGATCGAGATGTTTCCGATCACCGCGCCGTTGGCGTTCTCGGCGACTGAAGTGTTGTCCAGCACAAGGCCTGTCGGACCCTCGTTCACATCCTGAACCTCCACGATGAAACTCTCGGTCAGGGTGGCCCCGCGAGAGTCCGTGACCGTGACGTCGACTTCTATCCGTGCCGCTTCCTCATGATCCAGAGCAATGCCAGGCTTTAGCTGCAACTTGCCGTCAACGATGTCAAAACGGTCGTCTGAGATGTCAAAGCTGTGCGTGTCCGACGCATCCGGGTCCACGATGGAAATGTTTCCGATCACCGCGCCATTGGCGTTCTCTGCAACAGATGTGTTGTCCAGAGTGACCTCTTGCGGCGCGTTGTTTTCGGTCTGTGTGTCGGTTGAAACTGCCGGCGCTGCATCCAGATTGGGTACGCTTGGCGGCTCTGGACGAGAGGCCGGACCGCTTACATGGGTTTTTCCCACACCTTTGATTGTTTGGGGCGTTGAAATTGCAGCACTGATTGTTTCCATTCCGGCCGCGCTTTCGTCAATTTCCGTCGCCTCTGCCTTGGGGTTTTGTGCAATTGACCCAGCCGACGAGCTCGTTGAATGAAAAGTGTGGGCGACAGGATCAGTGTTTGTGACGTTGCCGGATTGTTGTGCATGCACGGTGCGAGGGTTCAACTCTTCCGGGGAACCCTCGTTCCGAGTGTTGCGTTCCAATGTCCCAGAGAACTGTTGGCCTGTGTGTAACGAACTGCGCGTCGGATCTTCGCTTGGCTCGACAACACTGCGGGAAAGATGAGAGGCGATCTCGTGTTGTTCGTCCATATCGGCCTGTGCGGACCTTGTGTTAAAATTCAGGTCGTTCTCTAGTTTACCCATCGCACAATTCCCCAAACAACAGCTGATTCACCGTTTTAGGTAACACGCCTCCGCCCATAACGGGCAACTAAGCGATTAAATTTAAAGGCAAATCTTAGGCAAGATGTGCCGGAGAATTTACGGGTCTTAAACGGAAGCCGACCACTCCTGCTGAAATGACCAAGGGGGTGAAAAGCATCATGGAACCGCGTGGATTTGTTGGTCGCATTTCGGCACCTCACTTTGATATCCCGCTTTGGGTTGCCTCTCTGACTATGAATATTCTGTCGCTTTTGATGCCGATTTCCATCTTGCTGATATTCGATCGGGTTATCCCATTTCAGTCTACAGACACGCTGCGCGTATTGACGGTGGCACTGGTGATCGGAGCCTTTATGGAGCTGTTGCTTAGACAGTGCCGTGCCGTCCTTTTGACAACCTCGGCTGAGGGGGCAGCGGTCTGGAATTACCGCCGCTTTATGACCAAAGTCCTGAACGCGAATTCTCTGGCCTTCTCACGCGAACCCGCCAGCAATTATGCGGAACGCTACGCAGCTATCGGCCAGTTGCGGGACTACCATTCGGGGCAAGGGCAAACACTCTCGATTGATCTGCCCTTTACGGTCTTGTTTGCGATTTTGATCGGATTGATCGGGGGGTGGCTGATTTTGGTGCCATTGGGCGCGTTTTGCGTTGTGATCATCTTCGCAGCGGTCATGAAGCGGGGGCAGTGGGCTTTGTTCAAGCACCGCAAGTCCCTGGACACACGCCGATACGCGTTCTTGACCGAGATTTTGTCGAACATGCCCACGGTCAAGGCAAACCGGATGGAGCCACAAATGGCCCGCCGCTTTGAATTGCTTGAAGATCAGACCGTCGATATCAGCAAAAAGCTGATCCAATTTTCGGGCTTTGCACAAAGCTTTGGAGCCATCTTTTCGCAGATGACTGTTGCTGCGATGGGGCTGCTGGGGGCCTACCTGGTGATCATCAACCTGATCGGCATCGCCGAATTGGCTGCCTGCATGCTGTTGAATGGCCGAATTATCCAGCCTTTGACCAAACTCATGGCGATGTGGGTTCAGTCGGAAAACTCTGCCATTTCACAAGCACGATTGCACGAAATGGAACAGCTTGAAATCGGGCAAAGTGTAGGGCTTTCCTACAATCACTTGGATCAGATCAGGGTTTCCGGTTTGTCCATGCGCCGTTTGAAGGGAGAGGGGAGAGCTTTCTCGCCCCTCAACATTCAGGTGGAGCAAGGGCAGGGCGTTTTGATTGAGCCCGAAGAAAGCTGGATGGTCGAAGCGTTGTTTGACGCAATGACGGGGCAGCGAGAACCTGATGAGGGCAGGTTGTCCATTGGTGGCATACCGGCCTCACAGCTGACCGGGTGGCGCGGGCACGATGCGCTGGTTGCGCTCGAAGCCGAGCCCGCGATCCTGTCGGGAACACTGGTTGAAAACATCAGCGCTTTTAGTGACGCAGAGACCGTTGATCGCGCCAAGCAGATTGCCGTCGCACTTGGGCTAGAGAAACGCATTCACCGTTTGCCCATGGGTTATGCAACCCTGCTTAACACCGGAACCGGGTTTGAGGCCGACCCGGTGAACCGTCATCTCATTGCATTGACACGGGCCTTGGCGCTGCGGCCGCGGGTGCTTTTGATGAATGAACCAACAGCGGTTTTAGATACAATGGAACGCCAAGCTCTGGCGGATTACCTCCAATCCGTTTCTCCGCGGCCTACGATGTTTGTGGCAAGCCCGGACCCTCGGATGAGGCAGATAACGGACAGGTGCGTTTGCTTAAGTTTGTCAAACGCCCTGGATCTGGCGGCATGGGCGGTGGACGCAGATCTTGAACGGACTGCCGCGGAAGCCTGGAAAAAGGGTGCCGCATGACCGTAATGAACACTCAGATTGCAAGCGGGTTGCTGTTTAGACTGCTATTGGCGCGCGGCTGGCGCAATAATGAAGACCGGCTGCTTGAGGCGTTTCCGCACGTGCTGGATCGGCTCCGCCCGGATGACATTTTCGAGACGTTGGAAAACCTCAGTATCCCCTACACGCAGATCAGATGTCGTGAACGCGAGATCACGGATCACGAATGCCCGGCATTGATCATACCGGACAAAGGTGCCTGCTACCTTGCGTTGGATCGGATAGGTGGCACGCTGCAAATCAGCGAAGATCTGAACCCAGATCTGAACCACCTCAAGCCCGGCCGCCGATGGTGCACCGTCATCCGGATCGACCGCTTCACGCATCACCAGACAGATAGGCGGTTCACATCTGTCCGCTCGGCATTCGCAGAATTAGGCACGATGTTGCCCTGGCTGCTGATCGTCTCGTTGTTGTCCAACGTTCTGGGGCTTATGGCTCCCTTGCTGATCATGGGCATCTATGAGCGGGTCATCCCGTCGGGTTCTGTCAGTTTGCTGGTTTCGCTGATGATTGGTGTGGTGATTGTGGGGGCGTCAGACCTGTGCTTCCGCCATGCGCGCACGCGGGCGCTGGCATATGTTGGCTGGCGTGGAGAACGTCAGTTGATGATTGCGCTGTTTCGCAAACTGATGTCACTGCCGCTGAGCCAGCTTGGGAAAACGGATGTAAACCAACAGCTATCGCGTTTTCGCCAATTCGAATCCTTGCGCGATGCATTTACCGGGCAGGTCATGACGACCCTTCTGGATCTGCCATTCGTGGTGATTTTCTTTGCGGTCCTTGCATATCTCGCACCGCAGGTCGGGCTGCTGACTCTCGGCTTGGCGGTCTTTCTTGTCTTGCTTGGCGCAATCATCATCCCAAACCAAAAACGGTTGGATCAAAAAATGGCAGAGGCCACCGCCGCTAGCCAGTCGGGCGTTCAGGACGCTATTCTTAACCAGCGGGCCATTGCAAATCTGGGGATGCAAAACCAATGGTTGGACCGCTGCATACGTCTTGCACAGCGCGCAGAAGCGGCCGCGCGCCGCAGCCGTCAGTTTCAGGCGCTCGCGCAATCATTGGCTCAATCCGTCACGGCACTTGCGACGATGGGGGCAATCATCTTGTGCGCGCATGGCGCGTTGCGCGGTGATATCAGTTTTGGTGCGTTGATCGCCTCGATTGCGTTGGTGTCCAAAATCCTGGCGCCGATTCAGTCTCTATATTCCAGCTTCCCCCAGATCCTTTCCTTCCGAAGCAGTCGAAATCAGGCAGATCGCGTCCTTGATCTTGGCGAAGAGATCGAAGTGGGGCTGGAACAAACGCACCAAAAAACTTTAAGCGGCGCGATTGCATTTTCCTCTGTCACGTACCGGCCGGACCCTTTGAACGCGCCTGTCCTTTCGCAAGCCAGTTTCAACTGTGATCCGGGCGAAGTGGTACTGGTCATGGGCAGCGATGCGGCAGGTCGCACAGCGGTGCTGGATCTGATCGACGGCCTCTATACGCCTCTGGCTGGTACGATTGAACATGACGGCATCGACATTCGTCAGATCGCCAGGGACGAATTGCGTAAATCCATAACCTACGCCACTTACAACATGTCGATGTTCTACGGCACTGTTGCCCAGAACTTTCGATTGGCTTCGCCGTCTCTTACTGATGACAACATAATGTCTGCTTTGACTGACATGGATTTGCTGGATGACCAAGGGCTTCTGCCAAACGGCATCGACACTCGTTTGACCGACGGTGACCTGGCGCAGATGCCATCGGCAACCTTAAAGTCGCTGGTCCTTGCACGCAGCATGGCGCGACTTTCTTCGGTCTATCTGTTTTCCGAGCCAACCAACGGCCTGTCCGACCATCGGCGTGCGTGTTTCAGAAACTGGATCCGCGCGCAGCAAGGACACAAGACAGTGGCCATAGCAACGGCGGATCGCTCATTCATGCAGATTGCAGACCGCTTCATCTTTCTGAACGGGGACAAGGTTGTCGTGAACAGCACTGGTGATGCGGGTCGCAAGAAACTTCAGGCCGTATTGAAAACGCTTGGGAGGGCACAGTGAAGTCAGGTTCAAAGAAAAGTGACACGTCCGGTCCAATGGAACGCGCAAATTGGAGGCGTCGAATGCGGCGGCCACGATTTGCGGCTTTCCTGTCGCTTGCGCTTTCGGCCATGGTTGGATGCCTGGTGGTTCTGGCAGGGCAAACTGCTGTTCCCCAGGTCACCCGCGCCCCAGGGACGATCCTGCCAGTTGGCGCGTATCCACAAATCGAAACGATGCCCGGCGGCATTGTCCGGGCTGTTCACGTCCGCGATGGTCAGCTGGTTGAAGCGGGGGATTTGCTGGTTGAGCTGCATCACCCGGATCTGACGCGGGAAAGAGATGTTACGTCCGGCCAGCTTGCTGCGGTTCAGCGAGACCTGGCCACAGCGTCTGCTGTACTGGCGGTATTGGATCGCGAAGCTGTGCCTGACAAGGCGGAAATTGATGCGCTCAAGGGCAAGGGCCTGACTTCTGCGGCCGCAAGGCTGGACCTTTATGCTGAAAGCCAACGCATTCAGCTGGCCTCGATCAAACAGCAAGAAGGGACGTTGGATATTCTGATACGGGCCACGCAATTCGCGCAGGACCGCGTTCGAAAGAAAGAGGAGATTCTTGAGAGATACGCACAGTTGCGGACGCAGGGTCTAAAATCCCTGAGCGATTTCCTTGAGGAAGAGGATGAAGTGGACGCGGTTCGCGCGGCTGCATCGGACGCTCGGGTGCGCCTTGCCGAAGCCCAGAGCGCATTGATGCTGGCCCGCGCAGCCAAAGCAGAAGAAACCCTGGCGTTGCGAGATGAGGTGCTGACCCGATGGGCCGAACTTGAGCAAAAGCGCGTGGAGTTGGAGATATCGCTAGACGTCGTAAATTCCAAATTGTCTGCACTGCGTATTTCTGCCCCAGCACGTGGAACTATACAGGCGGTAACATTTCCTAACCCAGGGGAAGTCATCGCGCCGGGCGAAGTGATTTTTGAGATTTTGCCAACCCGTCGCGCCTTGGTCGTAGAAGCACGTATCACCAATTCCGAGGTCGGCCATGTTGCGGTGGATCAGCCGGTTTCAGTAAGCGTAGACACGTTTGATGCCAGGCGTTTCGGTAAGGTTGAAGGACGCCTGCAATCCATCTATCCTGTGCCTCTGACCGATGAACAAACCGGTGAAACCTATTTCAGGGCCTCGTTTCAATTGGCCGAAACCAAGGTTGGTACGGGCCCGTGGGAACGTCCACTTCAAGCTGGGATGACTGTTGTTGCGGAAATGACGACGGGCGAACAGACGCTGCTTTCCTACCTGTTGAAGCCGGTGCAGATGACAATGGAACGTGCATTCAGTGAGCGGTAGTTTGCAGCTGCAGAGCGTCAGCGCATTGTCAGCACCATGGACCCATTCCTGCTTGTCTAAGCGGTCAGTACAGCAAATTGAGCATCAGGAGTGAAACAACAAGAAACAGGATCGTCATGACCCCCCCTGAGCGCACAAAGTCCATGACTTTATACCCTGCAGGACCCATGATCAGGGCGTTTACCTGATGGGTCGGGATTATGAAGCTGTTCGATGTTGATATGGCAACCGTCAGGGCAAACACGGCCGGATTTCCGCCAGCTGCCACCGCAATGGAAACGGCCAATGGCACAAGCAGAACAGTGGCGCCGACATTGGACATCACCAACGAAAACGCCGTAGCCAGAACCGCAACGCCTGCCTGAAGGGACCAGATCGGCCAGCCGTCCAGAATGATCATGATCTGTTGTGCAATCCACGCAGCCGTGCCGGTATTCTGTACCGCCTGACCCAATGGAATAAGGCATGCGAGCAGAAAAACAGTATTCCATCCGACCGCACGGTAGGCTTCATCGACACTCAACACACGTGTCAGCATCATTCCCGCGGCTCCGGTTAATAGACAGAGCGAGAGCCGAATGTCGGTGAACAGGATCATCGACAAGGAAACGGCGAAAAACGCCAGCGCCCAACCGACCTTTTGCGGGCGCAGTTCGTCTTGCGGGAAGTCGGTGGTGACGACCACAAAATCGGGATCGCGCTTGATCCGCATCAAGTTGTCCCACCGTGTATGGGCCACTAGCATGTCGCCTGCGTGAAACTCCTCAAGCCCGATTTGAGTGGACTCGTGCGTTTCGGATTCAACATGGCTGAGCGTTTCCTCGCCGCGATGAATGGCAAGCAACGACATGCCATATGTTTTGCGGAACAATAGCTCGCGTGGGCATTTCCCAATCAGTTTGCTGTCGGGTGTTATGACAACTTCGGCGATGCCTGCATTGGTTGGTGCGAATTCTTCGACAAAGATGTCCAACGCCGGCAGCACGGTCAGCCCGTATTTCTGCGCAAACTCCTCTACGACCCAGCGTCGACCAATGATCGCCAACCGGCAAGGTGCAGCAATTTCGGCCGTCAGGACCTGAACCATCGAGGTTTTGCCGCGATAGAATGTCGAAATGATGTACAGGTGGTTTTCGTGGTTTATGTCGGCCAAAATCTGCCCGACCAAAGGGCTTTCGGCTGGAACGATTACTTCAAAAACATCGGCTTTCAGGCCGTAGACACGTTGCAGATACTCCTGCGTTCCCTGTCCGGTTCCGGTGTTTTCCGATCCCTCATCACCCGGTAAAACCCACCGACCCAGCAGCAGAAAGTAGGCAATGCCAGTCAGGATCAGAACAATCCCGATCGGCGTCACAGAAAACAGGCCGAACTGTTCCATTTTCTGACCGTCGGGCAGGCTATTGTTGGCTGACTGGATCAGATCGTTCAGCAATATAAGAGGCGAAGATCCGACCATCGTCATTGTTCCGCCAAGGATGGCGCAGAATCCCATGGGCATCAGCAAGCGCGACAACGGGATGCCCGATCGGGAAGATATTCGGCTGACGACCGGAAGAAACAGCGCAGCGGCCCCAACGTTCTGCATGAACGAGGAAATGACCCCAACAGTGCCCGAAATAATAGGTAGCACGCGTTTCTCGGACGTACCGCCATATTTCAGAATAACAGCGGCGACTTTGTTCATTATGCCGGTCTTGTCGAGGCCCGCGCCGACGATCATGACCGCGATAATGGAAATCACCGCATTGGATGCAAATCCATCAAACAGGTGCGGCACGTCAGCGAGTTTTTCGAGCCCGGGCGCGTAACTGAGAAGGCCGATAAGGACCAGAACAAGTATGGCAGAAAGGTCAATTCTGACGATTTCGGATACAAAGAGAAATACGGTGAAGGCAAGAAGGGCGCAAACAACACCCATCTCAAAATTAAAAGCCACCTGTTCCACAAACGTCACCAGGAATTCGTTCTTACATTAAAAGAACATCTAACCCATCAACGCTGAATTGTCATGATGTTTCAAAACCACAAGCCTGGACGAAACAAAATTACCACCAGTGCCAAAGCGCCACGTTTCGAACCGGTGTAGGGGCCCCTTTGATTGCTTGTCAGGCTGGGGCCTACACGCCTCTCAAATCATCGTGGTCAACCACGCCCACGGTAAGGCGGCACACCCTGATCCGGGATCCAGACGCCTTCGGGCGTTGGGCCAGTTTGCCAGAACACGTCGATCGGAATGCCCCCGCGCGGATACCAGTACCCTCCGATACGCAGCCACCTTGGCTCCAGAAACTCCTGCAGCCGGCGGGCAATCGAGATGGTGCAATCTTCGTGAAAGGCGCCATGATTGCGAAATGAGCCCAGAAACAACTTGAGCGCCTTGCTTTCCACCAACCACTGATCGGGCACGTAATCTATCACCAGGTGGGCAAAATCCGGCTGGCCCGTCATCGGACAAAGCGAGGTGAATTCGGGCGCGGTAAAGCGCACGTTGTAATCCACATCAGCCTGCGGATTCTGCACGCGTTCCAGAACCGCCTCTTCCGGGCTGGCTGGCATTTTGGTGTCTCCGCCCAACTGGGTGAGGTTACTGTAGATACTATCGGTCATGTTATCTCTCCTGCAGTCAGACGCCGCGTTTGTTGCCCCAGATCAGCACATGTAGCTGGGGCAGAATGCGAGGCGCGAACCAACCGGCATTCAAAGTCTTATCTATCAGCCATTCCACACGGCTGGTGGCATTGGTCAAATCAACCGGGCTGGCCGGATCGGTTTCCGGGTTACCGGGTTGAAGGTAAAGCGGAAGGTCCGGATACCGGTCGGCTACGCTGCGTGCCCAGTCAAAATCAGTGTCGTCAAAGATCACGATCTTGAGGACAGTTTGCGCAGGGCGCACGTTGAGGCAGGCGTCAAACGCCGTCCAATCCATATCCTCGCCACTGCTGGGGGGTTTCGGGCTGAGAACAAGCATAGCAAGGTCGGAAAACCACGGCTTTGCGATTGACCCTTGGGTTTCGCATAAAAAGGCATAGCCTTCCGCTTTGCCCTGCCGGATCAGCGGGCCAAAATCCTGAATGGCGGGATTTCCGCCAGACAGAGACACGGTCAGTGGCCGCCCGCCTGACAAACGCTGAACCTCAGACCAGACGGCCTGCGTTTCCATTGCTGCCCAATCGTGGCGATAGGCGCTGTCGACAGCATGGAGGCTGTCGCACCAGCTGCACCGGAAATCGCACCCGCCCGAGCGTACAAATACCGTCGGCTGACCGATCAGCGCGCCTTCGCCCTGTACTGTGGGGCCGAAAATTTCTGATATTCTAAGGGTCATGGGCGATACTCGGCCCATGTCTTGGGCGTCTCGGACACTTTCACCGCAGCGGTTTCGGGCCAGCGGGCCGCGCACCAGTCAAAGAAGTGCCGCGCGAGGTTTTCGGCAGTCGACACGACGTTCAGCACATTGTTCAGGTGCCGGTGGTCAAATTCGTCGTCGATATAGGTCTTGAGCGATTTCAGCTCGTGGTAATCCCGCACGAACCCATCCGCGTTTAACTCGCGCCGGGCCAATTCGACCACGACGACATAGTTGTGTCCATGCATCCGGGCACACTGATGATCTTCGGGCAGGTGGGTCAGCTGGTGCGAGGCGGAAAAGTGGAATTCCTTGGTGATCCGGTACATCAGACCTGTGCCCCCGCGATGGCCGACTTCCAGAATTTGGCGTCTTCATATTGCGTTGGGTCCGGTACAACGGCCAGATCAAACGCCTCGCGCCGTTCAACGCATGTTCCGCAACGGCCACAATGCAAATCGCCGCCCTTGTAGCAGGACCACGTCTGATCGAACGGGGTACCCACGCGCGCGCCTTCGCGGACAATATCGGCTTTGCTGCGGTGCACGAATGGCACATGCAGCGCCACATCCGCGTAGCCGTCCAACGCGGCGCGCTGCATGGTGTCAAACGCATCGGTGAATGCCGGGCGGCAATCGGGATAGATGAAATGGTCGCCGCCATGCACAGCGGTCGCGACCGCATCGTCACGCTGCGCTGCTGCCACGCCATAAGCGATGGTCAGCATGATCGCATTGCGGTTGGGGACAACCGTGACCTTCATCGTTTCTTCCGCGTAATGCCCGTCAGGCACGTCGACATCGTCGGTCAAGGCCGAGCCTGTCAGCGACGCGCCGACAGAACGCAGGTCGATCACGTGATGAGGCACGCTCAGCCGCTCTGCGGAGAGGGCAGCGAAGGTCAGCTCTTTGGTGTGGCGCTGGCCATAGTCGAAAGACACAAGCCGTGACAGGTTTCCTTCCGCGGCCAGCACATGCGCAAGCGACACGGAATCCAGTCCGCCGGAGCAGACCAATGTAGTTTTCATGTTTTCAGTCCTTGTTTTGATAACCGGGTAGGCTGCGACCGGCGGGCGGGACGCTTACGGTCTTTTGCCAGTAAGCGCAATGCACGAATTGGTGGAATCGAACGGCCGTTGTGCCTCCTAAGGACCGGGGAAGCGCGGCGGCAAAAGCCCGGCCTGAAACCAACTGACCAATGTCACGATGGAAAAGACGGGCAATCCTGTGGCGCGCTGAATATCTGCCGCGTAAGGGCACATATTCGTGCATTCCAGAACAATTGCGCCGAGTTCAGGGTTTTGAGACTGCAACGCAAGCGCGGCATCAACGTTATCGGCACGGGCCTTATCAACATCCAGGGCAAGTTCGTTCCCAAGTATCGCGCGTGTGAATTCGCGCCCGCCTTCGGTGGATCCGATGGGTGTATCGTCCGGAACCTTAGCACAGCGCAGATGTTCACGGGTCAAAGTGGAGGCAGAGATGGTCAGAACCCCCGTGCGTTTTCCGGCCGGAAGGATACCGTTCACCATCTCCACCTGCATCAAAGATGAGGTCACAACAGGAACCGGCACAGCCTCGGACAGCTCTTTCTGAAACAGGGACAGAAACCCGCAATTGGTGGTAATGCCATCCGCGCCGTCCTTGACCAGTTCTCGCGCGGCATCAATGAATGCGTCCAACATGCCCTCGGCCCGGTGTCGAACGACCAGGTCCGGCGAGGCATCCCGAACAATGCGATAGAGCACCGGAAAAGGCCATGTCAGCGCATTTCCCATATCACCGGGGATGCGTGGGAATTGGGCGTCTAGCATCAGAATACCCACCGACGCTCCGTAAATAGATTTGCCGCCTTGGGCGATCATCCGTGCGCCTCCTCGATTATTCGTGCCGAAATGTCTTCGGACCCTTCCATGTAGATGCTGGATATCCCGTGGCGCACGGCGTCCTGCACCTGATCCATTCGCTTGGAAATATGGGCACCCAGTACGCGCGCGGCCTCATCCGCGTCGCGATCCAGCAGGGCCTGCATGACCCGTTTATGTTCGTCTTTAGAGCGTTGAACCCGATCCAAGCTCATGGAAACCCAGCGGATATATCGGATGCGTTCGTTGATCCGGGTCAGGGTTTGCACCAGTTCGTTGTTGCCCGATAGCCTGGCAATGCCCAGATGAAAATCTTCGTCTCTGCTAACCGCTTCTTCGACGGTCAGGCCGGTGATGTCGATGCCGGTCGCGTAAAGCTCATCCCGAAGTGTTTGTAGATCTTTGTCAGACGCCTTCGCGCAAGCAATGCGCGCGGCGGCGGATTCGATGATCTGGCGCAACTCGAACAGATCAAACACGCTCTGCGGGTCCAGCGGGCGGCAGAAAAAGCCCAGGCCAGGGCGAAAGTCGAACAGGTGTTCGGCCACCAACCGGTTCAAGGCCTCGCGCAGGGGGGTTCGGCTGACGCCCAATTCCTTCGACAAAGCCACTTCGTTTAACCGATCACCAGGTCGAAGGTGAAACGAGACGGCCATCGCCTTTACCTGATCATAGATGTCATCAACGCGTGGACCTGCCATAAGTGCCGCCTTTTTCCGTTTGCTAAGGCGTGCCACAGGTTGCTCTTGAAATCAATATACAAAACTGTATACAGCTCTGTGTGCAGAATGAAATCAAAGGAAACCCAGCCATGACCGGGACGAATTATCTGACAGGAGCCGAAGCAATGGTGCGCATGTTGGAAGCACACGGCGTGAAACACATGTTCGGCCTGTGCGGTGATACAACGCTGCCCTTCTATGACGCGTTAGCGCGGATGGATCATGGTATTCAGCACATACTGACCCGGGATGAACGTCACGCGGCCTATATGGCGGATGGATACGCACGCGTCACTGGCAAGCCGGGCGTCTGCGAAGGCCCGTCCGGAGGCGGGGCAACCTACATACTGCCGGGGGTGATCGAGGCCAGCGAAAGCTCGGTTCCCATTCTGGCGATCACCTCTGACGTGGCGACGACCAGCCGCGGAAAATACCCGTTGACTGAGTTGGATCAGGCTGCGCTGTTCAAGCCGTTGGCAAAGTGGAATGCGTCTCTGGACGACGCCTCGCGTTTGCCTGCGATGGTGCGGGCTGCGTTTCGTGCAATGACGACCGGAACGCCAGGAGCCACACATCTGGCGCTGCCCTTTGATACGCAGAAAGGTCCGGTGGACGAAGCTGAGGTTTGGGCAGATGCACGCCACCGCAGCTATCCCGCTGAACGGGCTGGACCGGATCTGGATGCCATTGAAGCGGCTGCGGATATCCTGGCCAAAGCCAAATCAGCAGTCATCGTTTGCGGCGGCGGGCCGGTTCTGTCCGGGGCCGAAGAGGCATTGCACCGTGTTGCCACCCTGTTGGATATCCCAGTTGCCACAACAGTTTCCGGTCAGGGTTCCATTGCCGAAACGGATCCGCTGGCCTTGGGCGTCGTTGGCTCGAACGGTGGTGTTCCGGCCACGCGCGCCATTGTGGATCAGGCCGATGTGGTCATATTTGTCGGATGCCGCGCGGGGTCGGTCACGACCGAACGCTGGCGCAGCCCCGGGCGAGATGCCACTATCATCCATATAGACAGCGACCCGATGGTGATCGGCGCAAATTATCAGACCGAAGTCGCCATTTGTGCCGATGCCCGGTTGGCGCTTGAGGCTTTGGCGCGGTCGCTTGAGACGCGGCACGATCTGCCAGGTTTTGGTGGAGCGGCCCAAGCCCGTGCCGCTTGGGAAGCCAAGCTGGCGGCGTTCGCTCCGCTTGCGGCCAGTCGCGACACCCCGATCCGGCCCGAAGCCGTAATGGCGGCTCTTGCAGACATCCTGGACGATGATGCGATTGTCGTCGCTGATCCGGGCACTCCGTGCCCTTACTTCAGCGCCCATTACCGCTGGCGCAAACCGGGGCGGCATTTTATCACCAATCGGGCACATGGCGCGTTGGGGTATTCGCTTGGTGCGGCGATGGGCGCCCATGTAGGTCGGCCATCGGTCAAGACATTGTCCGTTATGGGGGATGGATCGTTTGGCTTCACTTGCGGTGAGTTTGAAACGATGGTGCGGCACAAAATGCCGATTACCTCGATCGTATTCTCGAACTCAGTCTTTGGTTGGATCAAAGCGGGTCAGGATGCAGGCTTTGGGCAGCGTTACTACAACGTCGATTTCAATCGGACCGATCACGCCGCTGTTGCGGCGGCATTTGGGGTCAAATCCTGGACAGTGAAGGACCCGGATGATCTGCGCAGAGTTTTGAAGCAGGCCGTTGAGCATGATGGCCCGACGCTGGTCGACATCCACTCACAACAGCTTCACGAAGCTGCAGCACCGGTGTCGGAATGGGTGGCGTAAGACGCGATGGACGGGGTCAGTTGGGCCAGAAACTCCTGCGCAATCATCGATAAAGGACGGCCTTTGGCGGTGATTATTGCAAGATCCAGCGTGACGGCTGGTGTGAAGGGGCGGGTTTGATATCCGCCCTCTTCATCGAAGGTCACTGTGAACGGATCAATCATCGCGACGCCCATGCCCTGTTTGACAAAGCTCAGCAGGTTTTCCGACAAGTGCGTGTGTATTCGCGTCTGCCAAGTACGCTCTGCAGTCTGAAAAATGTCGCGGGTCCTGCGATGGGTTTGGTGCTCGGGGCCCATGACGATGAACGGCTCATTCTCCAACAGCTCAGGTGTCAGAACGTCATGGGTAGCCAAATGGCTACCCTCGGGGAACGTGGCCATAGTTTCAAAATGGAAGACCTGATAGTTCAGCGTATCGTGGAGTATTGGCATCTCGACGATGCCGATTTCGAACAAGCCCGAAGTTACCCACTCCTGTATTTTCGAAGAATACTGCGACTGGAAGCTGACGGATAGATTGGGGCGTGACTTGGCAAAGCGTGCAATCTCCCGCGGCATGAAGCCGAACGACAACAAATGGGGTGCCGCGACCTGCAATTGCCCGGGATGCTTGTTCTGAAGATCCGACACGGCCTGCGCGACGTGATCCAGCCCGCGGACCACCGTATCGACCTCTCGAAACAAAAGCTCGGCCTCTGGCGTCGGCAAAAGACGTCCTTTGTTGCGTTCGAACAAGGGCAACCGGGCCTCGCGTTCCAGCTGGGCCAACAGATTGCTGATGCCCGGTTGCGAGATTCCCAGAACCGACGCGGCCCCGGTTACGGTACCCGTTTCCATGATGGCGTGAAACGCCTGCAACTGACGAAAGCGCAGAGACATAGCTTAACCTATCATTTATTATGATGGACTTATGAAAACATAGTATTTGAAATGATATGTAGGTCAAGGCAGGCTTCCACCTACCGCTGGGGAGGACGAATGGTCGATCTGTCACAAAAAATCATCGGCTACGACCTGTGGCACCTTGAACTGCCCGTCACATCCCGCCGGGACCACGGCATTGGATCTGTCGAAGGCGTGTGCGAGGTCGTTGTCCTTCGCCTGACGTCCGAGGATGGTAGCCACGGATATGGCGAAGCCTCACCATGGTCGGTATTCACCGGAACGCCCGAAGCGACATACGCCGCCCTGAATCGCTACCTCCGTCCGTTGGTCATGGGGGCGAGGGTTGCTGACAGAGCCGCCATCATGGAGCGTGCTTCATATGCGGTGGCGCATTGCACCGAGGCTAAAGCGGCGTTGGAAGCAGCATTGCTTGACTTGACGGGTAGGATCAGCGCCGTTCCGGTCTGGGCCTTGTTGGGAGGGAAATGCCGCGACGCGATCCCGCTAAGCTGCTCCATCGCTAACCCCGATTTTGCGCAGGATATAGATCTTCTGGCCCGATTGGAGGACGACGGCGTGAGGATCGTGAAGTTGAAGACTGGGTTCAAGGATCATGCTTTTGATATCATGCGCCTTGAGTATTTGGCGAAGCATTACCCACAGTTCTCAGTGCGTGTTGATTACAATCAAGGCCTGTCAATCGAGGACGCTCCGGCGCAGGTGCGGGACGTGGCATCGTTCAATCCCGATTTCATCGAACAACCGGTACGCGCACATCACTACGGCATGATGGCGAAGCTGCGGCAAATGACGGATGTGCCGCTACTCGCTGATGAAAGCGTCTTTGGCCCCGAGGACATGGAGCGGGCTGCAAGCGAAGGGATCTGCGACGGTGTCTCGGTCAAAATCATGAAATCCGGAGGATTGACGCGCGGGCAAACGGTCGCTCGCATGGCCGCCGCACACGGCCTGAGTGCTTATGGCGGAGATATGTTCGAGGCAGGTCTGGCACATATGGCAGGCACTCACATGATCGCCGCCACACCGGAAGTCACGCTGGGCTGCGAGTTTTATCAGGCCTCTTATTTCTTGGCAGAAGACATTCTTGAGGAGCCTTTCGAGGTGAAAAGGGGCCAGGTCATAGTCCCTGACACACCGGGTCTTGGAGGGAAGCCAGACGAGGCAAAGCTGAACCACTATGCTGTTTCTAAAGCGGTGGCGGCATGAGCGAAAAAAAGACAATTGCCATCATCGGTGCCGGTATAGTTGGTGTCTCAACCGCCGTCTGGCTGCAACGTGACGGACATGATGTTATCTTGATCGACAAGGCCGGCCCCGGAGAGGGCACTTCGCATGGCAATGGCGGTGTGCTGGCTTCTTGCTCGATCATTCCGGTCACAGTGCCGGGGCTGCTTAAGAAAGCGCCAAGGATGCTGTTTGACCCGTCGCAACCTCTGTTCATGAAATGGGGCTATGTACCCAAGCTCTTGCCGTGGTTGACGCGCTATCTGAAACACGCAAACGCAGGTGACGTCGAACGTATCGCGGCCGCGCTAACACCCATTGTCGGAGACAGCCTAAACGATCATCAGGCGCTGGCTCAGGGTACGGCGGCTGAGAAATGGATTATGCCATCCGACTACCTGTTCCTGTACGAAAACCGCCAGCATTTCGAAGGCGATGCCTTTGGTTGGGGTGTTCGGCGCAAGCACGGGTTCAAGTGGGAAGAACTAGAGGGTGCCGCGTTCCACGCCTACGACCCGATCTACAGCAAAGATATCGGGTTTGCTGCCAAGCTTTCTGATCACGGACACATCACCGATCCTGGGCGGTACGTGAAAGACCTCGCCGCACATGTCGAGGCCAACGGCGGCAGGGTCATCCGTGCTGCTGTTGAAGATGTCGTACACGATAACGGCAAGGTCACCGGCGTGCGGACCGCTGGTGAGACAATTGCTTGTGACACTGCCATTGTCACTGCGGGCGTCTGGTCCGGGCCTCTGGCCAGCAAATTGGGCGTTTCTGTTCCTCTGGAGACAGAACGTGGTTATCATCTTGAATTGGTGGAACCTTCCGCGATGCCAAAAAGTCCGGTTATGGTTGCTTCGGGCAAGTTCGTCGCCACGCCGATGGATGGCCGCATTCGGCTGGCCGGGATTGTCGAATTCGGCGGGCTGGACGCTCCGCCTTCAAGGGCACCGATCGAACTGATGCGCAAGAATGCCCGGGCGGCCTTTCCGGGCGTGACATGGAAGGACGAAGTAGAATGGATGGGGCACCGGCCCGCACCGGCGGACTCGATCCCGATCATCGGCGAAGTGCCGGGAATTGACGGAGCATTTATGGGGTTTGGCCACCATCATATCGGTCTGACAGGCGGGCCAAAAACAGGACGTCTGCTCGCGCAGATGATCGCGGGCAGGACCCCAAACGCAGACATGAGCGTCTATGCGCCGTCTCGCTACGCGACTTAAGAAATGTCCGGTAACACAAGCCGGCAAACAAAATTAAACAGGGAGAAAAAGATGAAGAAATTGACAAGCCTTCTGGCGGCAACCGCTTTGACAGCCGCAGCAACCGCACCGGCAATGGCCGAGAAATGGGATATGCCAATGGCATATTCGGCATCGAACTTCCATTCGGCCACGGGTGCGGAATTTGCCAAATGCGTGACCACAGGCACCGGTGGTGAGGTTGAAATCGTCACGCATCCGTCCGGGTCACTATTCAAAGGTGCCGACATCAAGCGTGCCATTCAAACCGGGCAAGCCCCAATTGGTGAGCGTCTGCTGTCCGGTCACCAGAACGAAAACGCACTGTTTGGGTTCGACTCGATCCCATTCCTGGCAACGTCGTTCGATGACAGCGCCAAGCTATGGGAGGCCGCAAGACCCTCGATCGAAAATCTGCTGGCTGAACAGAACTTGACGTTGCTTTATGCCGTGCCGTGGCCGCCGCAAGGGCTGTACTTTAAAGACGAGGTGAACTCTGTCGCCGACATGGAAGGCATCAAATTCCGGTCCTATAACAATGCCACGTCGCGTTTGGCGGAACTGACCGGCATGTTGCCTGTGACAATTGAGGCTGCAGAAATCAGCCAGGCTTTTGCCACTGGTGTCGCGGACTCGATGGTGTCGTCGGGATCGACGGGGTATGACCGCAAGGTTTGGGAAAGCCTGAATTATTTCTACGAAGTGGACGCGTGGCTGCCGCGCAACTACGTCATGGTCAACTCAGACATCTGGGCTGGCGTTTCTGATGCCAACAAGAACGTCATCAAGGGCTGTGCAGAGCTTGCCGAATATGCCGGCAATTGGCGCGCCAAGGAATACACCGGCTTTACCCTGCAAGGTCTGCGTGATGGAGGCATGACAGTCGGTCCGGCGTCCGAGCAGATGACCAACGAGTTGAAAGAGATCGGTGTCACTATGACCAATGAGTGGCTTGAGGCCGCAGGTGACGAGGGCAAGGCCATCGTCGATGCGTTCAATTCGTCTCAGTAATTGGCCAGAGATGGGCGGCGGATCAACCCGCTGCCCGTTTCCATAGAATAACTAATAGTGGGGACAGCATGGCGGCACTACGAGGGCTCAGGTCCGTATTGGATTTCATCTATCAGGCAGCAGGGGTTCTGGCAGCGCTTAGCCTGATCGCCATTTTGCTGCTGATCGTTGTGCAAATGCTGGCCCGCTGGACCGGTGAAGTTTTTCCCGGCGCCCCCGATTACGCGGGCTATGCCATGGCCGCCGCGTCATTTCTGGCCTTTGCCAATGCTCTGAACCGAGGCAGCCACATTCGTGTGTCGATCCTACTCAATGCGGTTCCTGATCGGGTTCGACGCATCCTTGAAATATGGTGTTTTTCCGTGGGTGCAGCGGTAATGTGGTACTTTTGCTGGTATGCCTATCGCTTTGTCTACTGGAGCTGGAAGTTCAACGACATCAGTCAGGGTCAGGACAAAACCGCGCTGTGGATTCCGCAGTCTGCGATGCTGATCGGCGGGGTCATTCTTGCAATCGCCCTGACCGATCATCTGGTCCACGTCCTGTTCCGTGGCAATCACCGCATCGTCCGCGATCTGGCCGATCAGAGCCACGGGGAATAAGCGCATGGAAAACCTGTCTGTCATCATCCTCTTCCTCTTTGTTCTTTTCACCTTGTTGGGCACCGGCGTATGGGTCGGTCTGGCGCTTATGGGCGTTGCCTGGGTCGGGATGGAGCTGTTCACAACAAGACCCGTCGGCGACGTGATGATCACCACCATCTGGTCGGCGTCCTCGTCCTGGACCCTGACCGCATTGCCGATGTTCATCTGGATGGGCGAAATCCTGTATCGAACGCGATTATCCGAGGACATGTTCAAAGGTTTGTCGCCCTGGATGGCACCTTTGCCCGGTGGATTGGTGCATACCAACATTGTTGGCTGCACGGTCTTTGCCGCCGTGTCTGGCTCGTCGGCGGCAACACTGACGACGGTTGGCAAGATGTCGATCCCCGAACTGCGCAAGCGCAATTACCCCGAACGAATGATCATCGGAACACTGACCGGCGCGGCGACACTGGGTCTGATGATCCCACCGTCGCTGACGTTGATCGTGTATGGCGTGACCATCAATGAATCGATCACCAAACTGTTCTTTGCAGGCATTCTGCCCGGATTGGTGCTTGCGACGATGTTCATGGGATACGTCGCAATTTATTCGAAATTCGGGAAAGACTGGAACCCAAACAGCGAAAATAAGCTGAGCTTTTCTGAAAAACTCAAGAACTCACGCTTTTTGCTGCCGGTAATCCTGCTGATCATGGTGGTGATCGGGTCAATGTATCTGGGCTATGCCACTGCAACCGAAGCCGCCGCCTTTGGCGTGATCGGTGGTCTGTTGCTGGCCGCAGGGCAGGGGTCCCTGACTTGGAAAACATTCACTGAAAGCCTGATGGGTGCCACCCGGACCAGTGCGATGATCGCTCTGATCTTGGCAGGGGCTGCGTTCCTATCGCTGTCCATGGGTTTCACGGGTCTGCCGCGCGGCCTGGCTGATCTAATCGCCGGGTGGGAGCTGACGCGGTTTGAGTTGCTGATGGTTCTGCTGGTCTTCTACATCATTCTGGGCTGTTTTCTTGACGGCATTTCCTCGGTTGTATTGACCATGGCCGTGGTGGAACCGATGATCCGGGACGCGGGTATCGATTTGATCTGGTTCGGTATCTTTATCGTGGTTGTCGTTGAAATGGCGCAGATCACACCACCAATCGGCTTCAACCTGTTCGTGATGCAAGGCATGACGAACCATGAGATGAGCTATATCGCCCGCGCGGCAATCCCTATGTTCCTGATCATGGTGGTGATGGTCTTCGTCTTGATCTGGTTTCCGGATCTGGCCACCTGGCTGCCGGAAAACCTAAGGCAAAGCCCGGGCGGGTAGGGGGCTTTGAACCCACTTCATCTGGCGGCGCGTAACGGTCCTTATGTTTTGGTCGCAGGGCTGGCCGCCGGATTGCTGCTGCCCGCGCTGGCCGAGCCGATGCGGGCAGTATTGCCGCCGCTTGTCGCACTACTGCTGTTTCTGACGGTCCTTAGAATTGAGCCTGCTTTGTTGTTGGGTTCCTTGGTCGATTTACGCCAGGTGGCAAACACAGTGATCGCATTCCAGCTGGTTTTACCGCTACTAGTTGTGACTATTGGCATAATCGGTGGGTGGACCGGTACGCCGGTCTTTTTGTCTCTGCTGATCATGGCCGCGGCTCCGTCCATCTCGGGAAGTGCCAACATGTGCCTGATGATGGGACATCCGGCGGAGCACGCTATGCGCCTGATGGTGATAGGGACCGCCGTATTGCCGCTGACGGTGTTTCCCATCTTCGTTCTGATGCCCGAGTTGGGAGACTTTCAATCCGTTCTGATCACCGTCTTGCGCCTGTTTTTGACAATTGCGGGGGCGACTGTTGCAGCCGTGTTGTTGCGCCTCGCGTTTCTGAGAAACCCGTCACAAACTACCCTCAAAGATCTTGAAGGGTTGGCAACGATCACCCTCGCTGTCTTTGTGATCGGCTTGATGCCGTCGGTGACCGCGACTGCGCTTGTTGATCCCGGGCTTGCGGCCTTTTGGGTGGGGTTCGCATGTCTGGCCAATTTCGGCGCGCAACTGGTGATGTATTTTCTGACACGCAACCGAGTGGCTGCCGACAAAGCCACCGCTTTGTCCATTGTCGCCGGAAACCGGAATGTCGCGATTTTCCTGATTGCGTTGCCACCCGAGGTAACGGCGCCACTTTTGGTGTTCATCGGGGCCTATCAGATCCCGATGTACCTGACCCCCATTGTAATGCGCCGTTTTTACCAAGCGTCGGGCAGTTTGGGGTAAAGCGGGCGCGGCAACATTCGCCGAGCCCGCTATTGTATTAGAAATGCACCGAGCGGGCAGTACCGGGAACTTCCATCGGTGGTGCAAATTTGGTCAGGTCGATGCCTTCGACCGCGACCTTATATTCCTCCAGCGTCGGCGTACGACCCAGAATGGCTGACAGAACAACAACCGGGGTTGAACCCAGAAGGGATTCACCCTTCTTTGTCTCACTGTCCGCTACAACACGGCCTTGGAACAGACGGGTGGACGTTGCCAGAACGGTGTCGCCTTTGGCTGCTTTTTCCTGGTTGCCCATGCAAAGGTTACAGCCCGGGCGCTCAAGATAGAGGATATTCTCGTACTCGGTCCGAGCGGTTTGCTTGGGGAACAGGTCATCGAATTCAAAGCCCGAATACTTCTGCAGAATTGCCCAATCACCTTCTTCCTTCAGCTCATCAACGATGTTGTACGTCGGTGCAGCAACAACAAGCGGGGCCTTGAATTCGACTTTGCCATACTCGTCTTCGAGATTACGCAACATCTGGGCCACGATCTTGATGTCGCCCTTGTGCACCATGCAGGAGCCCACAAAGCCCAGATCAACCTTCTTTTCAGCAGCGTAGTACGAGATCGGGCGGATCGTGTCGTGGGTATAACGCTTGGACACATCGGCATTGTTCACATCCGGGTCGGCGATCATCGGTTCGACGATCTGATCCAGATCCACGACGACTTCGGCAAAGTATTTGGCGTTGTCATCAGGGCGCAGGGCCGGTTTTTCACCCGAGCGAATTTCGTCGATACGTTTGTCCGCGATGTCGATCAGGCCCTGCAGCATCTGAACATCGTTATCCATGCCTTTCTCGATCATGATCTTGATCCGCGACTTGGCGATTTCCAGCGATTCAATCAGCGTATCGTCGTTCGAGATACAGATCGACGCTTTGGCCTTCATCTCGGCCGTCCAGTCGGTGAAGGTAAAGGCCTGATCCGCCAGCAGCGTACCTATATGAACTTCGATGATCCGGCCCTGGAAAACGTTGTCGCCGTGCTGCGCCAGCATCTGAGCTTGCGTCGCGTGCACCACGTCACGGAAATCCATGTGCGGTGCCATTTCGCCCTTGAACGTCACCTTGACGGATTCCGGGATAGGCATTGTCGCCTCACCCGTGGCCAGCGCCAGCGCAACCGTGCCCGAGTCCGCACCAAAGGCCACGCCTTTGGACATCCGCGTGTGGCTGTCGCCGCCGATGATGATGGCCCAGTCATCCACCGTGATGTCGTTGAGCACCTTGTGAATGACGTCTGTCATCGCGTGGTACATGTCCTTGGGATCACGCGCAGTAATCAGGCCGAATTTGTGCATGAACGCCATCAGGCGCGGGGTGTTGGCCTGCGCCTTGAGGTCCCAGACCGAAGCTGTGTGACAGCCGGACTGATATGCACCATCGACACTGGGTGACAGGACGGTGGCAGCCATGGCCTCAAGCTCCTGGCTGGTCATCAGACCGGTGGTGTCCTGAGAGCCCACGATATTGACTTTGGCGCGCACGTCAGAGCCGGCATGTAACACTTTGCCCGGGGTCGCTCCGCGCGCATTTGCATTAAAGATCTTTTCGACAGCCGTTAGCCCCTGACCTTCATGGCTGACTTCCTTCGCAGGGGCGAAGGCCGACTTCAGTTCGATGCCCAACGTCTCACATGCAAATGTCTGCAGTTTCTTGCCAAAGACGATGGCATAAGAGCCGCCGGCTTTCATGAACTCCATCTTTTGCGGGGTGAACGAACCGGCCATGTCGACCAGTTCTTCACTGCCATCCGCGCTATAGAGCTTTTTCTTTTTCGTGTTGATGGTCAGCACGGTGCCGGTCTCAACCGAATAGCGCTGTTCCAAAATCGGGTTGCCATCGTTGTTGAGGATCGCCTTGCCATCCTCGTCCACTTTCTTGACCCAGTTCTTCAGGTCGACACCGATACCACCGGTGACGCCCACGGTTGTCAGAAAGATGGGCGAAATGCCGTTTGTGCCGGCCACGACAGGTGCAAAATTGACGAAAGGCACGTACGGGCTGGCTTGCTTGCCGGTCCAAAGCGCCACGTTGTTGACCCCCGACATCCGCGACGAACCAACGCCCATAGTGCCTTTTTCCGCAACCAGCATCACGCGCCTGTCGGGGTGCTGCAACTTCAACGCTTCAATCTCTTTTTGTGCGGCCTCGGAAATCAGGCATTTGCCATGCAGCTCGCGGTCGGAACGCGAATGCGCCTGATTGCCTGGCGACAGAAGGTCAGTGGAGATGTCACCCTCGGCTGCAATATATGTGACAACTTGGATTTCTTCGTCCACGTCGGGCAGCTTGGTGAAAAATTCGGCTTTGGAGTAGCTCTCAAGGAGATCCGCAGCGATCTTGTTGCCCGCCTCATAAGCGGCTTTCAGGCGGTCTGTGTCAGCCTCGTACAGGAATACCTGAGTTTTCAGAACCTCGCCCGCCTGAACCGCTGTGTCCTGCTTGTCGCCCAATGCAACATCCAAAAGCACGTCAACGGACGGTCCGCCCTTCATGTGGGACAGAAGTTCGAACGCGAATTCTGGCGAGATTTCCTCAACAGTTACCTCGCCGACGATGATGGACTTCAGGAACGTTGCCTTCGCACCCGCAGCACTGGTTGTGCCGGGCAACGTGTTGTAAATCAGGTGGTGCAGCGAATCTGCGCGATGCGGATGACCAGTATCCTTGATTTGTTCGATGATTTCCTCGACCAGCGCACCATCGTCGATGGGTTTCGGGCTAAGCCCTTGTTCTTTGCGCGTTTCAATTTCATCCAAGTAGTCTGAATACTGGCTCATGGCTGTTTCCGCTTTGTGTGAATCTGCTGCTGTTGAGAGGCGTGGGGCAACCCGCTCGATCATATTTGTATGCACCGGTATACAATTGCCGCCCAGGTTTCAAGGTACCGCTTTGGAAATTTACCGGTTTTGTTTCATCACTGTACCCAGTTCAATTTCTGAATGCCGGGCGAAACCTTCTTCAATACGATTATACCGAGATCCGGCAGTAGAATTCTTGAAAACCTCGAACCCAGTCTCACCGGCATGGAGGCCTGCGGATCAAGGCTACCGGGCGCGGAAATCCCTGAAGCTAGGCGATGAAGTCCGACCGATGCCCCCAATGTAGGTGAGGACCTGCGTCAGCCATGCATTCGGACGCTGCACGTCCGGGGAGCGGATGAGGACAACCAATACAGGTTTTAAACCAACGCAGCCGAAGGCCAAGTGCCGGGAGAACATCCGTAAACTAAACATCCGTTTTGCCCTTACGACGCGCTATTTCAGGCTAAGCACACTTTGGACACCGGTCGGCGTCCTAAAGTTATTGCCTGGAATCGTTCCGCTTGTCGATCCGGTTCGTTAAGATGATGTCCGAGGCAACAAGCAGGAAAAACCGATGCGCAACGCAATTTTCTTTCACCTGGCGGTATTTGTTCTAGGGATCTTTATAACCACTGAGGCTGCAAAAGCGGCCTCACTTGGACGATACGAGGTTTTTGGTGTCGAAGAGGGTGACATGCTGAAAATGCGTGCTGGGCCGGGAACAGGGTATATCGTTATCGTTGGGCTTCCAAATGGAACCGCCCTGCGGGTTCACAGTTGCGAACAAACTGGTGGCACCCGTTGGTGCCGTGTGTCGCTTGATCGCGCGCGTCAGCTCAAGGGATATGTGTCCTGGGCCTATTTGCGAAAATTATGATGTGACAATTCCGGGGGCCACCGTTCGTGCAGCGCCGAGAAAGGTCGATAAAATCCATCTTTGCTGTTGGGCTATCCGGCGACTGTTCTTCTTGGCCGCCGAAAGCAATACAGTTTCTAGATCAGTCGCGACCCTGCCGAAAAAACCAGCCTCCAGGGGATTATTGAGTAGGACGCACGTAAACCTGTCTCCCAGAAAGGATCTTCTCTGATCAGACTTTCTGCGTCATCTATCGAGTCTACATCGACCAGCCAAAGCCCATCGCGCCCTTGTCTTTCGGGATCTGACAACGGACCGGCCGCTTCAATCTTACTTGCGTGACGTTCAAGGAAACTTAGATGCTGCGCCATATGGTTTTTACGGGTGTCAGGGTCGGCCTGCGGTGCATCTTCGAAGAGAATGATGAAATTCATAAGCTGCTCTCCTATTTAGAACACCATCATCTATGCACAGCATTTTCGCCGATTGAATTGGATAATCTGCCAGTCTAGTCTGCAGAAATGCAGAGCACAAACTGGGATGATCTTAGATATTTCCTGGCCCTGTTTCGCGGCGGCAAGCTAAAAGCCGCCGCACAGGCGACAGGGGTGAACGAAACAACAGTGGCACGCAGGGTCAAGGCGCTTGAATCTGATCTTGGCCTATCCCTGTTTCTAAGCAGCGCTGCGGGACGATATGAACCCACCGATGCTGCCTTGGACATTCTCAGCTACGCTGAAACCATGGAGTCCGCGAACCGGGCGCTGCAATTACGTGCAGACAGGACGGCAGATCACGTGTCAGGAGTCGTTCGGATCACCTCTGTACCGGTCATCATCAATCGCGTTCTCGTGCCCCAAATTGACGTGATTGGCCAGTTGCACCCTCAATTGACGATCGAGCTGTTTCCAAGCTCGGACAATCTAGACCTTTCCAGGCGTGAGGCGGATCTGGCCCTGCGGTTTGCCCGCCCATACGAGGGTGGCTTTCGCATTAAGGCCCAGAAACTGGGCGAGCTGCAATTTGGCGTATATGTAGATCGAAAGATCTCAGCAGATGACGCGGAAAATCTCGGCTGGATCACCTATGATGATGCCAACGCCAGCCTGCCGCAGGCCAAATGGCTTGAGAAAACGATCTCTGCTTCAAGCACGCGGCGTGCCAATATCCGGGTGGCGGACGTCGAAACCGCACTGGAAGCGACGGCAAATGGTCTAGGGAAAACACTGCTGCCATCGTTAATCGCGGATGGCGACAAAAGGCTCCGCGCCCTCTTACTTGATGATCAGACAAATCCGGTCGCCCGCGATGTATGGCTGTTGTCACATGTCGACCAAACTGGGCGAGCGTCGATTTTGGCCGCAAAAAAGTGGTTGGTAGACATCAAATGGTCTGGTCTGGATTGAAAGCCCCGGAACGTTTCTACGAACCGCCTTGCGGCCAGTTCCAAGGTGGCATTGGATCGCGTCTCGGCTTTGGCGAAAGCTTTGGAATGCGACGCCGCGTACCTAATAGCCCCGAGCACCTGCGTAAAGCTGCCAATGCGTTAGAGTTCGGCCAATGCTCAGGTTCAGCGAAATTTGGATCACTGTCCTGAAAACAACAAAGGCGCCCTTGGGCGCCTTGTTTTATTGGTCGGAGTGAGAGGATTCGAACCTCCGACCCCTGCCTCCCGAAGACAGTGCTCTACCAGGCTGAGCTACACTCCGACCGTGGCGCGTGATCTATACTTGCATTTTTGGATGTGCAAGGGGGTTTCCGTGTCGTTTGTGCGAATTGCCTTCGTCGTTCCCGGGCATCGGATCAGGTTAAAACACCAGTTTGATACAGTCGGATTTTGGTGCCACCGTGGTCCACAATTGGCCCGGGGGGCAACAGCGGCAGGCGGGTGGATCGGGCCAGGCTTGCGTTGCTGGTCACGATACCGATACGCCAGCCTTTGAACTTGGTTTGCAGTACCTTGCCCAAGCTGCCGTAAACGGATCGCAGGCGTTTTTCATCCCCGATCCGGGCACCATAGGGTGGGTTGACAATAACAAGACCTGCGGCATCCGACGGGGGTTTTATGTCGCTGACCGAGCGCGCCTGAAAAATGGTGAAATCGGCAACCCCGGCCCGGTCAGCGTTTTTGGTCGAGGCCTCAATCGCTCCGCTATTGCGGTCTGAGCCATGAAAAACGACGTCCGGTTTGGCCAAAGGTTGTTGCTGGCGCATCGAGGACCAGGCGTTGGGGTCAAAACTTGGCAGATTTTCAAAGGCAAAGCTGCGAGAACGGCCGGGGCGCAGCCCCAGCGCGATTTCGGCGGCTTCAATAACAAAGGTGCCAGAGCCG
Organism: Ruegeria sp. CDSC002; assembly: GCF_059610905.1. NCBI lineage: Bacteria > Pseudomonadati > Pseudomonadota > Alphaproteobacteria > Rhodobacterales > Roseobacteraceae > Ruegeria > Ruegeria sp. CDSC002. Next base: position 165,289 of record NZ_JBXWOM010000005.1, on the reverse strand, counting down.
CACATCGGATCCAAAACTGGCTCGGACCCATCAAATCCGCACTCTCGGAGGAACATTGCCGCCATCGTTTCGCGCATCGGGGCTTTGGCGACAGCCGGTTTGTGGCCGCGTTTGTGCAAAGGCTCGCCGGAACTGTCGATCGAAAATGTGCACAGGTCCTTTTCGATGCGCAGCAGGACGCGCACGGCCGCATTGGACGAAACCGGTGCGCCCAGAGTTTCCGTAATTGCCACTTCGATACGTTGCCGGGCGGCCCCTGCATGGTAGATTCGGGATTTTCGACTTGTCGCTTCGACTTTGACGGGCACATCGGGACGCAAAAATTCGGCCCAGGGAAATTTTCGGGCCCGTTTATCCAGTTGTGCCAAATGAACTGCGGGAAACCCGCCCAATCGCACCAAAACCTTGTTCGCACCGCGCAGACACAGGTTCGCGCGCCAGACCTCAGGCCAGCTTCCGCGACAGGTGACGCCGCCGGGTACCGGCTTTGTATCTGCGAATCCCTGCTCGACCGCTTCGGCATGCAGCGGGGCTTCAAGGCCGGGCGTTGCCACCAGAAAAATCTCAAAATCGTTGTTTGGTTCCATCCCGGGTGCTTACACCGGAAGTGTTGCGGGTGCGATATGCAATTTCAACAGGTTCAAAAGGCAGCCCTTCAAGTTAATTTGACAAAATATCGGCAATTTAGGCAGCAACGGGTTTGCGTTTGGCAACATCCCCGCGTAAAGGGACCGTGATCAAAACGAAGCTTGGAATGAAAACAGGTGCTATGCGCCTTTTTTGCTCTCAGGCTCCCACATACAGATCGTTTTGTGCCACTATGCAGTGGTGGGAACGATGTGTTGCAGGAAAGAGGCTTGGAAGACAGTAGCGACATGCAAACTTTCAAACTGAAAAAAGGGTTGGAGCTGCCGGTGCAAGGCGCGCCAGAGCAGACGATCCAACCGGGTCCTGAATTCAGGTCTGTCGGGGTTTTGGGGGCTGATTATCTGGGCCTGAAACCGCGCATGCTGGTTCAAGAGGGTGAAGAGGTTCAGCGGGGCACACCGTTGTTTTGCCACAAGGACGTGCCCGAGGCGATGATGGTCGCTCCGCTCAGCGGCAAGATCGTGGCCATCAACCGTGGTGCGCGTCGGGTGTTGCAGAGCGTCGTAATCGAAGTCTCGGACGTCAACGACACAGGTCTGGATTTCTCGGCTGTGGGCAACGCCGATACCGCCGAGGGCGTGACCGAACGTCTATGTGCGGCTGGCCTGTGGACTGCTTTCCGCACGCGGCCCTATTCCAAGATGCCCGCACCGGGTACCAAGCCTACAGCAATTTTTGTGACCGCGATGGATAGTGAGCCTCTGGCCGCTGATGCCGAGATCATTATCCAGGATGCAGGTGACGCCTTTGCTGTCGGCCTGAGCGCAGTTGCCAAGCTGACCGAGGGCAAGACGTATCTGTGCCAAAATGAGGGCGCAGCCCTGCCGGGCGCCGACGTTCCGGGTGTTGAAACCGCAGCATTTTCCGGACCGCACCCCGCAGGCCTGGCTGGAACCCACATCCACTTCCTTGAGCCGCTGGCCGGTGAAAAGCAGGTTTGGACAATCGGCTATCAGGATGTCATCGCGATTGGCCGTCTGATGCAAACCGGCCATCTGGATCCGAACATCGTGGTTGCCCTTTCAGGCCCCGGCGCGCGTCAACCCCGCCTGATCCGCACCGTCATGGGGGCCTCGACCGATGATCTTACCCGTGACGAAATCAATGTGGACGGCACGGCCCGTGTAATCTCGGGCTCGATCCTGTCGGGCCGTCATGCAGAGGGGCCACAAGCTTACCTGGGCCGTTTCGCGCGTCAGATCAGCATCATCCGCGAAGACCATGATCAGCATACGTTGGGCTGGATTCTTCCGATGCCGTCGAAATACGCGGTTCAGCCGGTTCTTGGCTCGGCCTTTGCCAAGAAGCTGTTTGCATTCACGTCCAATCTGAATGGTGGACGCCGTGCGATGGTTCCGACCGGTACATTCGAACAGTTGATGCCGCAGGACTATTTGCCGACGCAATTGCTACGCGCTTTGCTGGTAATGGATACCGATACTGCACAGGCGCTAGGTGCGCTGGAGCTGGACGAAGAGGACCTTGGCCTTATCGGCTTTGCCTGTCCGGCGAAATATGAATATGGGCTGGCGCTGCGCGACTGCCTGACAAAGATTGAAAAGGAGGGCTGATCCGAATGGGTTTGCGCAACTTCTTTGACCGGATCGAGCCGAACTTTACTAAGGGCGGCAAGTACGAGAAGTATTTCCCCATCTACGAGATGGTCGAAAGCTTCGTCTACACTCCGAAAACCGTAACCTCCGTTGCACCCCATGCGCGGTCCTACGTGGATATGAAGCGGATCATGACATATGTCGTGATCGCCACGATCCCCTGTATCCTGTGGGGAATGTACAATACCGGCTTTCAGGCAAACTCGGCCATTGCCGCGCTTGGACCCGATTCAGCCACTGGCTGGCGGATCGCCATCCTGCAGATGTTCGGTATCTCGCTGAACCCCGCCAGCATCTTTGCCAATGTGATGCACGGGATGATGTATTTCCTGCCGATTTACATCGTCACTCTGGTTGCAGGCGGTATCTTCGAGGTCATCTTTGCGACTGTTCGCGGCCATGAAGTGAACGAGGGTTTCCTTGTAACTTCCATGCTTTACACGCTAATCTTGCCCGCATCTACGCCACTTTGGCAGGTTGCGTTGGGCATCATCTTCGGGGTGGTGATTGGTAAAGAAGTCTTTGGTGGCACTGGCAAGAACTTCCTGAACCCAGCACTCGTCGGTCGTGCGTTCCTGTACTTTGCCTATCCGGCGAACATGTCAGGTGACACGGTTTGGACCCCGGTTGATGGCTTTTCAGGCGCGACAGCTCTGTCGGTATCCGCCTCAGAAGGATATCAGGCGTTGGCCACCGAGGGGCTGACATGGTGGAATGCGTTTCTTGGTCAGATGCAGGGCAGCTTTGGTGAAACATCAACGCTGGCTTGTATGATCGGTCTGGCATTCCTGCTAACGACCCGCATCGCCAATTTCCGACTGATTGTCGGCTGTCTGGCTGGGACCATAGGTCTGACGCTGCTGTTTAACCTCATTGGGTCGGATACCAACCCGATGTTCGCGATGCCATGGTACTGGCACGTCGTCGTCGGCGGTTACGCTTTCGGTCTGGCTTTCATGGTGACTGAGCCCGTTTCAGCCAGCCATACCAACATGGGCCGGTATATCTACGGTGCTCTGATCGGTATCATGGTTGTGTTGATCCGTGTGGTGAACCCCGCTTTCCCCGAAGGCATGATGCTGGCAATCCTGTTCGGTAACGTCTTTGCACCGCTGATCGACTACTTCGTCGTTCAGGCAAACATCAAACGGAGGGCGCGTCGCCATGTCTGATACGCAATCCCCAGAACCCAAGGGCGCGATTGCCAAGTTTCTGGCGGCCTCGCCGGACTCGGTCGGTAAAACGATCTTTATCGCCGTCGCCGTCTGTCTGGTGGCCTCGATGGTTGTGTCCGCCGCAGCCGTTAGCTTGCGCCCTGTCCAAGAAGCCAACGCGCTGAAGGACAAGCAGATCAACGTTCTGCAGGTTGCTGGTGTTTACGAACCCGGCACCGACGTGTCTGAGGCGTTCGCCGCATTCGAGCCGCACGTTGTTGAACTTTCGACAGGTGAGTTCGTCGACGACCGGTTCGATCCCGCAACATTCGACGATCTGGCCGCCGCAAGCGATCCAGAGCTGAGCGTCGCGCTGGGCGATGACCCGGCTGGTATCGGTCGCAAGGCGTTGTACCGTGTTGTCTACCTGCTGCGCGACGAATCCGGCGAGTTGGACAAGGTGATCCTGCCGCTGCACGGCTATGGTCTTTGGTCGACGCTTTATGGCTTTATCGCGCTGGAAAACAACGGCAACGATATCTACGGCCTTCAATTCTATCAGCACGGCGAAACCCCCGGTCTTGGCGCCGAGGTGGACAATCCGCGTTGGAAAGCGTTGTGGAACGGCAAGAAGCTGCGGGACGATGCAGGTGATCTGCAGATCACAGTATCCAAGTCGCAACCTGCCGCTGGCCCCGACTTTTATGTAGATGCGCTGGCCGGTGCCACGCTGACCTCGGTTGGTGTTGATAACCTGGTGAAATTCTGGATGGGTGATGCGGGCTTCGCTCCGTTCCTGGCCAAACTGCAAGCAGGAGAGTTCTGATGTCCCAGACCAAGAGAGAGATGCTGGTCGACCCGCTTGTCGACAACAACCCGATCACACTGCAGGTGCTGGGTATCTGTTCGGCGCTGGCGGTGACCTCTTCGCTGCAGGTGTCCTTCGTGATGGCGCTGGCGGTTACCTTCGTGACCTCGTTCTCGTCCTTCTTCATCTCATGCCTGCGCAACCAGATCCCGGGTTCGATCCGGATCATCGTACAGATGGTGATCATCGCCTCGCTGGTGATCCTGGTGGATCAGGTTCTCAAGGCTTACGCCTTTGAGATTTCCAAAACCTTGTCGGTTTTTGTCGGCCTGATCATCACCAACTGTATCGTGATGGGCCGCGCCGAAGCATTTGCGATGAAGAACCCGCCCGTCGCGTCCTTCATTGACGGCTTGGGCAACGGAATGGGCTACGGTCTGATCCTGCTGCTTGTTGGCTTCATTCGCGAACTGTTCGGCAACGGATCGCTGTTTGGCGTTACCATTCTGGAAACCGTGAACAATGGTGGCTGGTACGTGCCCAACGGCATGCTGCTGCTGCCGCCGTCCGCGTTCTTTATCATCGGCTTGATCATCTGGGCCTTCCGCACATGGAAGCCGAACCAGGTCGAAGAGCGTGAATACAAAATTCAGCAGGTAGAGGCCCACTGATGGAAGGTCTGATTTCACTGGCCGTGAAGGCCATCTTTGTTGAAAACCTCGCGCTCAGCTTCTTCCTCGGGATGTGTACATTCATCGCCGTATCCAAGAAGATCTCGACCGCGCTGGGTCTGGGCATCTCGGTCATGGTCGTTCAGGCGATTACCGTTCCCACGAACAACCTGCTGCTCAGTTATCTGCTGAAGCCCGGTGCGTTGGCCTGGGCGGGTTTCCCTGATGTGGACCTGACCTTCCTTGGTCTGATCTCCTACATTGGCGTGATCGCGGCGATGGTGCAGATCCTTGAGATGGTTCTGGATAAGTACTTCCCGCCGCTCTACAACGCGCTGGGGATCTTCCTGCCGCTTATCACAGTGAACTGCGCCATTCTGGGGGGATCGCTGTTTATGGTCGAGCGTGACTATAACTTTGCCGAAGCAGCCACTTATGGTGTGTCTTCGGGCTTTGGCTGGGCACTGGCGATCACCGCTATGGCGGGCGTTCGTGAAAAGCTGAAATACTCGGATATTCCGGATGGCTTGCAGGGTCTTGGCATCACCTTCATCACCGCGGGACTGATGGCGATGGCCTTCATGTCTTTCTCGGGCGTTAAGCTGTAAGGAGGGACGAATGGAAACTTTTAGCCTGGGCGTCGTCCTTTTCACCCTGATCGTTGTCGCTTTGGTGGCCCTCATCATGGCCGCCCGTTCGAAACTGGTATCGACTGGCGATGTGAACATCACTATCAACGGTGAAAAAACCATTTCCGTTCCTGCAGGTGGCAAACTGCTGCAGACACTGGCGGCCGAAAAGCTGTTTGTGCCTTCTGCCTGCGGCGGTGGTGGCACCTGTGCGCAGTGCCGCGTGCGTGTGCATTCAGGTGGCGGTTCGATCCTGCCGACTGAAGAAAGCCATATCACCAAGCGCGAAGCCTCTTGCGGCGACCGCCTGTCCTGTCAGGTTGCGGTCAAGCAGGACATGAACATCGAAGTTCCTGAAGAGGTCTTTGGTGTCAAGAAATGGGAATGCACGGTTCGCTCGAACGAAAACGTGGCAACCTTCATCAAGGCGCTGACTCTGGATCTGCCCGAGGGCGAGGACGTGAATTTCCGTGCTGGCGGATACATCCAGATCGAAGCGCCTGCGCATGCGTTGAAATACACTGATTTCGACGTGGAAGAGGAATACCGCGAAGATTGGGACCGCTTCAATCTGTGGCAGTATGAATCGGTTGTGAACGAACCGATCGAGCGCGCGTATTCAATGGCCAACTACCCGGACGAAAAAGGCATGATCATGCTGAACGTCCGCGTTGCCTCGCCACCTCCCGGTTCCGAAGGTATCCCAGCAGGTCAGATGTCGTCTTACATCTTCAACCTGAAACCGGGTGACAAGGTCACCATCTCGGGCCCGTTTGGCGAATTCTTTGCCCGCGACACCCAGAAAGAGATGGTCTTTATCGGCGGTGGCGCCGGTATGGCGCCCATGCGCAGCCACATTTTCGACCAGCTCAAGCGTCTGGAAAATCGCGACCGCAAAATCAGCTTCTGGTACGGCGCACGGTCCAAGAAAGAGATGTTCTTTGTCGAGGATTTCGACACTCTGGCCGAGGAATTCGACAACTTCGAATGGCATGTTGCCCTGTCGGATGCGCAGCCAGAGGACGATTGGAAAGGCTACACCGGCTTTATCCACAATGTTCTGTTCGAAGAATATCTCAAGAACCACCCTGCGCCTGAGGACTGCGAGTTCTATATGTGTGGCCCACCAATCATGAACCAGTCGGTCATCAACATGCTGCTGGATTTGGGCGTGGACCGCGAAGACATCATGCTCGACGATTTCGGCGGGTAAGAAATAAAGAACCGGCGCTCATACGCGCCGGTTTTCTTTTGTGCTCAAAGGCGAAGGTCGCTGGCCTCTATCGGCAGGACCGACTTGACGTCGAAGACCACGCTTGTGTCTTTTCCGAACGCTCTGATTTGCGCGGGCTCTACATCCAAAAACTCTCGATGTGCGACGGCCAAAACGACGCCTTCATAGGCGTGTTCCTTAGGGGTGTCGACCAGGGAAATGCCATACTCGACCTGTGCTTCGGAGGCATCGGCGTGCGGGTCATGCACATCTACCTCAATACCGTAATCCTTCAGTTCCTCTATGATGTCGACGACCCTTGTGTTGCGCAGATCCGGGCAGTTTTCCTTGAATGTCAGCCCCATGACCAGCACGCGCGCCGATCCGACGTCAATCCCGACGCGAGTCATTCGCTTCACCAGTTGCGACACCACATAGCTGCCCATGCTGTCGTTCAGACGTCGCCCGGCCAGAATGATCTGTGGATGATGGCCGACCGCCTCTGCCTTATGTGTCAGGTAATAAGGGTCAACGCCGATGCAGTGTCCGCCGACCAGGCCAGGACGGAAGGGCAAAAAATTCCACTTGGTGCCAGCTGCGCGCAAAACGGCATCGGTATCAATGCCCAGGCGTCCAAAAATCATCGCCAATTCATTGACCAGCGCGATGTTCAGGTCGCGTTGAGTGTTTTCGATAACTTTCGCGGCTTCGGCTACGCGGATGCTTTCCGCTTTGTGTGTACCTGCCGCGATAATCCGGCCATAAAGCGCATCTACCAAATCAGCAACTTCGGGTGTCGAGCCCGAGGTCACCTTGCAAATGTCCGAGATCCGATGTGCCTTGTCACCCGGATTGATCCGTTCCGGGCTGTATCCGGCAAAGAAATCCCTGTTGAATTTCAGCCCAGAGACCCGTTCGAGCACTGGCACACAGTCTTCCTCGGTCGCGCCGGGATAGACCGTGGACTCGTAAATCACCAGGTCACCTTTTTTCAGAATGTGCCCGACCGTCTCGGACGCACTCAGCAAGGGCGACAAATCCGGTTGTTTGCCCGCCGTGATTGGCGTTGGAACCGTAACGATAAAGGTATCACATCCCGCCAGATCGGAAGGTTCCGAAGTAAAGGTCAAACCTGTCGCAGCGCTCAGATCATTGGGGTCAACTTCCTGAGTGCTATCCTGCCCCGCGCGCAACGCGTCAATGCGTTTGGCATTGATATCAAACCCAATGACCGGGCCCACCCCGGCAAACGCCACTGCCAGTGGCAGGCCGACATAACCCAGGCCGATGACGGCAATTTTACGGGAATTGGGGTCTGTTTCGAGCATGCGGCACTCAGTTCATTTTCCGTGATAGTCGCGGAACCATTCCACGAACTGGGCAATCCCGACCTTGAAATCGGTTTGTGGGCGATACCCGGTTAATCGCTGCAACAGATCGGTATCGGCCCAAGTGGCCGGGACATCGCCCATCTGTATGGGCATATAGTTTCTGATTGCTTTCTTGCCGACAGCTTCTTCGATCGCCTCGACGAAATCCAACAGGCGCACTTTGTCGCCATTTCCGATATTGACCACGCGCCAGGGCGCTACGGGCGAAAGGCTGTCGCCTTCTTCGATGTCATCTGCGCTGTCGGGGCGCACGGGCGGGCTGTCAATCAACAGCCGGATTCCGCGGACAAGATCATCCACATTGGTAAAATCGCGATACATGTCGCCATGATTGTAGATATCGATCGGACGGTCATCCAGAATGGCATCCACAAACTTGTAAAGCGCCAGGTCCGGCCGCCCCCAAGTGCCATAAACGGTAAAAAACCGAAACATAGTTGTGGGCAGGTTCCAAAGATGCGCGTAGGAATGGCCCATGGCCTCGTTGGCCTTTTTGGTAGCTGAATAGATGGTCAGAGGCGTGTCGGCCTTTTCGACCTCGGTGAAGGGCATCACCTCATTCGCGCCATAGACCGACGAGGTGGACGCCATCAACAGGTGTTCAACCTTATGTTCGCGGGCAACCTCCATCACGTTGAATGTGCCCACAATATTCGAGTCGATATAGCTGCGCGGATCCTCCAGGCTGTAACGCACGCCTGCCTGACCAGCCAGGTGCACAATCACGTCAGGCTTAAAGTCATCTCCAACCTGTTTGAGCTTTTCGTGATTTTCCAGCAAGTCCTCGGTGACGGAAAACCCAGGGTTTTGCAGCAGCATCTGATGCCGGCGGTTTTTCAACGCAACATCATAGTAATCGGTCATCCCGTCATAGCCGTGCACCCGGAATCCTTCCGAAAGCAACAGTTTTGCAAGATGGAACCCAATGAATCCCGCTGTACCCGTTACCAGAACGTGCTTCATTTACCCTCGACCTATAACCGAACAAATTTTGGCATCAAGGATACTGTCAGTCAGCCAAGGTCAAGGGATTTCTGCCGGAAGGATTAGCCTACGATCATTTGTTTCATGCGTAACGCTTCATACTCGAGCTCTTTCAGCCGGAAATGAACAACGTCACCGATTGTGACGACGCCGCGCAGTTTGCCGTCGCCAACAACGGGCATGTGGCGAAAACGTCCTTCGGTCATTGTTTTCAGGACATCATTCAACAAATCGTCTGGTGAACATGTCTTGACCTCGCGCGTCATCAGATCCTCGACTGATTGTGGCAGGGTCTGGCCGGGCGTGTCAGCCATGCGCCGGACGATGTCGCGTTCGGACAGAATACCCTGAAGGGTACCGTTCTGGTCGGTCACGACCACGGCACCAATCCGCTTTTCACTGAGGGTATTCACGACCGAATGGATTGTGTCGTTTGGGCGCACCGCAAATACAGCATCCCCTTTACCCGCAAGCAATTTTGCCACCGTCGTCTGCGAGTGCGACAGATTGGATTCAACCGATTGGCTATGCGTGCTTGTATCGGTCTTGTCGCCGCGGGTTGGGGGCTGATATGAGGTTGGGGCCATTGGCAATCTCCTCTTATTTTTGAGATGGCTTCCCTTACACCTTACCGCAGCAATGCGGTCTGTATAGGGTGCAAATGCCCAAACCGGGGAAAACTGCCGCTAAACAAGGATATCCGGCCTTTTGTCTGACTTGTACCTTACCCCGCCCGTCGCAGTGCTGATTTTCTTTGCCGTGGTCGTATGCGGGCATAACTTTAGAATGGCCTGGAAACAGCAGCCGGTTGGCTGGCAAAAAAAAGCCTGGTTGTTCGGTGTGCCGGCCGGCATTGGGCTACTTATGTTAGGCTTCCTGCCGCTAAAGCTGTGAAGTCGGTTTGACTCTGCATGGGGCCGCTGGCATATGCCGGGCACGGTTTTCCTCTGGAGGTCTCTCGATGCGCCTTTTGCCTGTTCTGGCTGTTGCAACACTTGTTTCCGGATGTCTCTTTGACAAAGAACCCGAGGTTGTGCACCTGTCCGGTGAGACCATGGGTACCACATTCAACATCACCGCTATCGGCACGGATGTGGATGAGACTGCATTGGGCTCTGCCGTGGAAGAGACATTGGCAGACGTGAACGCCAAGATGTCCAACTGGGACCCCAACTCGGAGGTTTCGACATTTTCGGCGTCGTCCAGCACCGAACCCACCGAGGTTTCCGAAGAATTTGCGCTGGTTTTAGGTGCAGCAAATGACGTGCACGAAAAATCGGACGGCACGTTCGACGTAACGCTTGGCCCGCTGATCGAACTGTGGGGCTTTGGTCCGCGCAAGCCAGAAGATCCGGTGCCATCAGATGCCGAGATACAGGCGGCGTTGGAAAGCGTTGGTCAGGAACGCTTGCTGATGTTGGACAGCGACAACGGAACTTTGGCCAAATCAGATGCTGGTGTGGGCATCAACCTGTCAGCAATCGCCAAAGGATATGGCATCGACGCGGTGGCTGCGACTCTGCGCGACGCTGGGATCGAAAACTATATGGTCGAGATCGGCGGTGATTTGGTCACCAAGGGCCAGAACGACAAGGGTGAGGCTTGGCGGATCGGGATCGAAAAGCCCGAAGCAGGGGCCCAAAACCTGCAGTTGGTAGTTGAGCTGGACAACCTCGGTATGGCGACCTCTGGCGACTACAAGAATTTCTTTGAACAGGACGGCGTGCGGTATTCGCATATCATCGATCCAACAACAGGTCGTCCGATCACGCATCGCACGACCTCGGTCACGGTTCTGGCCGAAAATGCGATGATGGCTGATGCCTGGGCGACGGCGATGTTAGCGCTGGGTCAGGATAAGGGCCTGGAGCTGGCAGAAGAACATAAACTTGCCGTGTATTTTATCTCGCGGGATGTGACAGGCGGCGACGATGCCTATATTACGGTTCACAGCACTGCGTTCAAAGACGCACTGGGCACCAACTGACAGGTAGGAACCGGGATGAGCACCTTTATCATAGCGTTTTTTCTGCTTTTGATCATCGTGGTTGGCATGTCGCTGGGCGTCATGCTGATGGGCAAGACGATCAAAGGCAGCTGTGGTGGTCTGAACGCAATCTCGGGCGCGGACAAATGTGTGGTCTGCAAAAAGGATGTCGATCCCAATTCGCCCTTGCGTGATCAGTTGCAATGCAAACGTGCCAAAAAGATGCTTGAGCAGATGGAGCGTCAGGCCTGAACGCAGATTGCGCTTCGCTATAGTGATGGTAATGGCTAAATAGACCCCTGAGGCATCTTGCGGGAGAGCGCGGGTTTGGCCAAAGGCAAAAACATCCTGTCTATCATGTTCGATCAGCTGCGCTGGGATTATCTTAGCTGTTACGGGCATCCGCATTTGCACGCCCCGAACATTGACCGGCTGGCTGCTGACGGAGTCCGCTTTGATCGGGCCTACATCCAGTCCCCGATTTGCGGCAGTTCGCGCATGTCGACTTATACCGGCCGCTACGTGCATTCACACGGCGCCTCATGGAATGGCATTCCGCTGAAAGTTGGTGAAATCACGATGGGGGATCACCTGCGCAACGCAAGCATGGACTGCTGGTTGGTCGGCAAGACCCATATGCGCGCAGATGCGGAAGGAATGGAGCGGCTGGGGTTGGAGCCTGACAGTCTGATCGGCGCGCGTGTCGCGGAATGCGGGTTTGATGTATATGAACGCGATGACGGTATGCTGCCTGAAGGACCCGACGGATTTTATGATCCGAATTGCCGCACAGGAATACAATAAGCATCTGGCTGCTAAAGGGTATGAGAGTGACAACCCCTGGCACGACTTTGCCAATTCGGGGCTGGATGAGGACGGCAATGTCCTGTTCGGCTGGTTTTTAAAGAACTCAACCGAGGCGGCCAACATAGCGGAAAAGGACAGCGAAACCCCTTATCTGACCGGACGTGGCATCGAATTCATGGACACCCATGATGGCCCGTGGTGCTGTCATCTGAGCTTTATCAAGCCGCATTGGCCATACATCGTGCCGGAACCTTATGCCTCGATATACGGGCCGGAACATGTTCTGCCGGTCGTGCGCTCCGACACGGAACGTCAGAATGCGCATCCGGTGCTCAAGGCATTCATGGATACTAAAGTCGGGCAGACATTCTCGCGGCAGGATGTACGTGATGCGGTGATCCCGGCCTATATGGGGCTGATCAAGCAAGCCGATGACCAGATGGGGCGACTGTTTGACTGGATGGAGAAAACTGGCCGGATGGAGGACACGATGATCGTGCTGACCTCCGATCACGGCGATTTTCTGGGCGATCACTGGATGGGCGAGAAAACGTTCTTTCAGGACGCATCAACCAAGGTGCCACTGATTATCTATGACCCGTCACCCGAAGCAGACGGAACGCGTGGCACTGTCAGCGATGCACTGGTTGAATCCATCGACCTTGCTCCGACATTTGTGGATGTGGCGGGCGGTGAGATCGCAGGGCATATTATTGAGGGGCACTCCTTGCTTCCGATCCTGCATGGGCAGCAGAACGAAACACCCCGCGACGTGGTGATTTGTGAGTACGATTACTCTGCATCACCAATTGCAGACATGTTAAATGCCTCTGTCCGGGACGCAGTCATGTTCATGGCAGCCAACAAAAAGTGGAAGCTGACCCACTGCGAAGGCGGTCATCGGTCTATCCTGTTTGATCTGGGGAACAGTGCCGATCACGCCGATATTGTTGCCACAATGTACGACCACCTGTTCGTTTGGACACGCCGCCAGTCGCAGCGCACGACACGGTCGGAACAGCAGTTGATTGAGATGCGGAGCAAAAGCCGGGGCAGGGGGATCGTGATCGGGGTCTATGATGAAAACGATGCGCCGCTGGACCTGACCGTCAAGTATCGCGGTCGCACGACGCGTCCGTATACGGATTTGATAAACAAGGATTGAGCGGACTGAGTATTAAATCTGCACATCCGCGCACAAAATAAGGTTCAATTGCCCGAGGGCAGGCGATACAAGACCGACCAGAGCAGAAATCCGGAGAGCCGCAATGACCGCCCCCAAACCCGTCGTCCTGTGCATTCTTGATGGTTGGGGCCTGTCCGAAGACACACGGTCTAACGCGCCGTACCTTGCAAATACTCCGACCTTTGATGCGATCATGACCAATGGGCCGCACGCGACCATTATTACACATGGCCCGGATGCTGGCTTGCCCAGCGGCCAGATGGGCAATTCCGAGGTGGGTCACACCAATATCGGGGCGGGCCGCGTTGTTGCGATGGATCTGGGGCAGATCGACCTGGCAATTGAAGATGGCAGCTTTTTCGACAATGCCGCATTGCAGACCTTCATAGCAAAGGTGAAGGCAGCAGGTGGAACGGCGCACCTGATGGGTTTGGTCTCGGACGGTGGCGTCCATGGCCATTTGAATCACATCGTCGCTGCTGCCAAGGCTATTACTGATGCAGGCGTTCCGGTGGCGCTGCACGCCATGACGGACGGGCGCGACGTCGCTCCGAAATCGGCATTTACTTACCTGTCTGAGCTTGAAGATCGTTTGCCCGACGGGGCGCGCATCGTCACGGTCTGTGGTCGGTATTTTGCAATGGATCGGGACAATCGCTGGGAACGCGTCAGCGAGGCTTATGATGCGATGGTCAAAGGCCAGGGTCGGGCTGCCACAACCGCGCATGGCGCTGTGGATCACGCATATAACCAGTCTGAAACCGATGAGTTCATCGCTCCTACTGTTCTGGAAGGTTACGACGGCATTCAGGATGGTGACGGGGTTTTCTGTCTGAATTTCCGAGCGGACCGCGCCCGTGAAATCTTGCGCGCGATTGGCGAACCGGGCTTTTCGGACTTCGATACCGGCCCGCGCCCGCAGCTTTCCGCCCTGTTGGGAATGGTCGAATATTCCGACGGTCACAATGCCTATATGACAACCGTGTTCCCCAAGCGGAAAATCGTGAACACTCTGGGTGAGTGGGTTGCCAAGAAGGGGTTGCGCCAGTTCCGTCTGGCCGAGACCGAAAAATACCCCCATGTCACATTCTTCCTCAATGGCGGCAAGGAAACGCCCGAGGAAGGCGAAGACCGGTTTATGCCGAAATCGCCCAAAGTGGCCACCTACGACCTGCAGCCCGAGATGTCTTCGGCCGAAGTGACGGCGAAGTTTGTCGAGGCGATCGAGGCAGGCTATGACCTGATCATCACCAATTATGCCAACCCCGACATGGTTGGTCACACGGGCGATCTGCAAGCCGCAATCAAGGCATGTGAGGCCGTCGATCAGGGCTTGTCGCAGGTTGTCGCGGCGCTGAACAAGGTCGGTGGCGCGATGATCGTCACAGCGGATCACGGCAATTGCGAGGTCATGGTTGACCCCGAAACCGGCGGGCCGCACACCGCGCATACTCTGAACCCGGTTCCCGTGGCGCTGGTCGGTGGACCAAAAGATGCATCGCTGCGAAACGGCCGCCTTTCCGATCTAGCCCCGACGCTGCTGGACTTGATGGGTCTTGAGCAACCGCCCGAGATGACGGGGAAGAGCCTGCTGTCATGAGGATGCGCGCGCTTATCTTTGCGATATGTCTTGCGTCGCCTGCCAGCGCGCAGAATGATCCGTCCACAGCAGCTTTGAATGCGGCGCGCATGCTGGAACAGGCCTCGATCAACCTGACTGAAGCCGACGGTGCCCGCGACCGCGTGCGTGCCCTGACCGAAACTATCCAGGCTTATGAGGCCGGGCTTTCAGCGATGCGGGACGGGTTGCGCATGGCAGCGACCCGCGAGGCACAGCTGACAGCAGAATTGCGGTCGCGGGAACAGGAGGTCGCGCAGCTGCTGGGTGTGTTGCAGACTATTGAGACCACGGCACCACCCGTTCTGATGCTGCACCCGTCCGGGCCCCTTGGTTCCGCGCGGGCAGGCATGATGCTGTCCGAAGTTACTCCCGGACTGAACGCGCGCGCGCAGGCACTGGCCCGTGATCTGCAAGAAGTCCAGACCCTTCGGAAACTTCAGCAAAGTGCTGCAGACACTCTGGTCGAAGGATTAACAGGTGTGCAAAACGCGCGCACCAGCCTCAGTGAAGCCATCGCTGACCGCACGGATTTGCCCCGTCGCTTTGTCGAAGATCCGGTTCGCACGGCCATCCTGATTTCATCAACCGAGACGTTGGACGGCTTTGCCAGTGGATTGTCCGAAATCTCGGAAGGCGAAATTGCCGAAACAGATGCGGATGTATCTGACCGCAAAGGGCGGATTGCATTGCCGACCCAAGGCGTTGTTTTGCACCGCGCGGATGAGACTGATGCGGCTGGTGTGACGCGTCCCGGTGTGGTTCTGGCCACCCGTCCGCGGGCAATTGTTACAGCGCCAACCGCGGCAACAATCCGGTACCGTGGACCATTGCTGGAACTCGGGAACGTCATGATCCTCGAGCCGCAACCAGGCTTGTTGTTCGTGTTCGCCGGCCTGCAAGACGTTTACGGAGACATGGGCGAGGTGATCCCCGAAGGCACTCCGGTGGGTTTGATGCCGGGTGAATCGCCCGAAATCGGCGCAATTTTGTCAACAAGCAGTGATGGCACTGGAACTGGCCGGTCAGAAACGCTCTATATAGAGGTAAGACAGAATAATAGCCCCGTGGACCCGGAATCATGGTTTCGGACCGACAAGGATGGATAAACGAGTATGAAGAAATTTCTGATGGCCGGTCTGGCCGGAACCGTGGCAGGTGTAATCGCAACTACACAAATTGCTGGTCCTTTGCTGGCGCAAGAGGCTGACCGGAAGGCCAGCGTGTACGAGCAACTGGATCTGTTCGGGGATATTTTTGAACGTATCCGCGCCCAGTATGTCGAAGACGTGGAGCCGGAAGAGCTGATCGAAGCGGCCATCGACGGTATGCTCACGTCGCTTGATCCGCATTCCAGCTACCTTTCGCCAGATGATGCTGAGCAGATGCGCGTGCAGACACGTGGTGAATTCGGTGGATTGGGCATCGAGGTCACGCAAGAGGAAGGCTATGTCAAAGTTGTCTCGCCGATCGACGATACCCCGGCAGATGAGGCGGGGATCGAAGCGGGTGATTTCATCACTCATGTCGATGGGGAAAGCATCCTTGGCCTGACATTGGACAAGGCCGTCGATCTGATGCGTGGCCCGGTCGGGTCGGAAATCGTGATCACCGTCGTTCGTGAGGGCGAACAAGAGCCGTTCGACATCACCATTATCCGGGACACCATCAAGCTAACAGCCGTGCGTGCCCGAACCGAAGGCACCAGCGTTGTTCTGCGTGTCACCACATTCAACGACCAGACTTTCCCGAACCTACAGGAAGGCCTGAATGAACAGATCGAAGAAGCTGGTGGTCTGGACAAGGTCAATGGCTTTGTCCTTGACCTGCGGAACAATCCTGGCGGGCTGCTGACCCAGGCGATCAAAGTTTCGGACGCGTTCCTGAACGAAGGCGAGATCGTGTCCACCCGTGGTCGTGACCCAAGCGACGGTGAGCGTTTCAATGCAACAGCGGGTGATCTGGCCGAAGGTAAACCAATCGTTGTCCTGATTAATGGCGGGTCCGCCTCTGCATCGGAAATCGTGGCCGGCGCGCTGCAAGACCACCGTCGCGCGATCGTTGTCGGCACCAAGAGCTTTGGCAAAGGATCGGTGCAAACGGTCATGCCGCTGCGTGGCGATGGTGCAATGCGTCTGACGACCTCGCGCTATTACACGCCCTCGGGCCGGTCAATTCAGGCACTTGGCGTCAGCCCCGACATCATCGTTGAACAACCGCGCCCTGCGCCGGATGCCGAGGAAGAGGAAGCCAACGCCCGCACGCGGTCCGAAGCTGACCTGCGCGGCAGCCTGAACAATGACAGCCTCAGCGAAGATGAAATTCGTCAGATCGAAGAAGACCGCGCCAAAGCCGAAGCCACGGCTGAATTGCGGGAAGAGGATTATCAGCTGGCTTACGCCATCGACATCCTCAAAGGTTTGTCGGCGTTCAATCCCAACGGACCGTCTCAGTAAGACAAACAGGGCCGCCGATACAGGCGGCCCTTTCTGCAAAGGCCAGGATCAGCCCTCAACCTTGTGCAGTTTTTCTTCGTCAAGCATCATCGCCAGAACAATGCCTACCGAGACCGAGATGGCCGCAAAAACAAAGGCCATGTTCATACCTGCATCGAATGCGGCAGCGACGGCGGATTTGACCTTTTCGGCTTCTGCCGAGCTTAGCTTTTCCACTATAGCGCGGGCCGTACCGGTCGTAAGCGTTCCACCGTTGATCGCCTTTTGATCGGTTGCAGACATGTTGATCCCATCCGCAACCAGCTGTTTACTGAGGCTGGACAGGCTGACGACATACATTATTGCGGTCGCGAAGGCGACGGATATAGCGCCGTATACCAGATGGGTCATAAAGCTCAGCCCGCCGACAAGTCCAGCGCGTTCAGGTTTGACGGCGCACACGGCTGCAGTGCCTGATGGCCCAACCGTCAACGTTGCGCCCAGCCCGATCATCGCCATGCCGGGCAAAATCTGAAAATAGCCCAGCCCCGCCGGCAAGATAATAATACTGAGAGCGCCGGTCGTTGCGATCAAATACCCCCAGAACAGCAGGCGCTTTGGCCCGAAATCATTATAAAGAGTGCCCGAAACAATCGAGCCAACGGCCAGCAGGAGTGTTAGCGGGGCAAGCCCAATCGCGGATTCAAACACGGACCAACCAAGGACCTTTTGCATGTATTGAGGGAAGTATAGCAGCCCTACAAATGCCGCCGACACGTTGAACATGTTCAGTCCCAGCGTGATCCGAAACTCGCGGTTCTGCATCATTTGTGGCAGTAAAAGCGGCTCTTTCACGCGCTTCTCGACTTGCGGGAAAAAGAAGAACAGCGCGGCGCTGACGAAAAACAACATCAGCAGCGGGACAGACGTCCAGCCCCAGTCCGCACCGATGTCCAGCCCGTAAAGCAGCAAAAGAACGGCAAACGAAAGAATACCTATCCCGGCGAAATCGATTTGTTCGCCCCGTTTGTGTTGAGTTTCACGCTCCATAAGGATCAAGGCCGTAACCATCGAAATGGTCGAAAACAACACGTTTGCAAGAAAGAACAAGCGCCAGTCGCCAAAGCTGACTGCGGCGCCGCTGATGAGCGGACCAAAAACATTGCCGCTGGTCACACCGGCGAGGATCATACCCATGATCATGGCGCGGTGCTCGGGACGCGAGACTTTGGTGGCGCCAAAAGCAAGCGTGCAAGGCCAGACGCAACCTGAACCAATCCCCTGCAAAGCACGCGCGGCGATCAGGAAGTCGAGACTGGGAGAGACAAAGCACATGACGGACGCAAATAGAAAGATCGCCAGCCCGATGATCATCATCTTGCGATGCCCGAACATGTCCCCCATGCGCCCCCCGGCGACCATGGTCATGGCAAAAAACAAGGCGTAGATATTCAGAACCCATTGGGTGCTGGTAATATCAGCGTCAAAGCTGTTTTCGATGGCCGGGACAAGAATAAGAGCGCCGGTAAAGTCGATACCGATCCCGAACCCTGTCACCATCAGAGCGATGACCTTGACGATACTGCTGCGGTCCATTTTCGCACTCGGGTTGCTTCGGATGACATTTATGATGCACGGATTCCGCCTGAAAGATAGACAAAGCCTTGGAAACGAAGAAAACCCGGATCAGTCCGAAGGTGCCTGAGACCGTCTAAATGCCCGTTTCAACAAGTCCAGTTCCCCCCGCAACAAAGCGATTTCGGTCCGCAAATCATCCGCGGCTGATGCACCCGCAATGATTGTGAATTCACCGATCTTCTGTGATGTGGCTGCATCGGCTATTACAAAGCAATGAACCCCGTCGGCAATCGCGGTTGATGGCACCGGCACACTCAGCTCCCAACCACCATCGGCGGCGGTCATGAGTACACCCTCCAGCGCCTGGCCCATATAACGGACTTCGACGTGCGGTTCAGTGTCGGCCTGCAGGTACCCGCGCCAGATGCCGTTTTCGAACAGGGTTGGGGTCAAGGTTGGTTGTGTCATGGCCAATGCTCTCACATGTCGGCGCGGTGGTGGCGGCAAAGGGTCAGGTCCCGCAGAACTATGCGGTTCATAGCCGGATTGGTCAGAACCAGATCCAGCCAGATCTTGTCTATACGCCGTTCGTTCAGCGGCAAATTGGCAAGATCGAAATCCAGAACATTCGAACTTGTCGACAAATCAAGAGACCGTGGAACGGAATCAGTGTTTGGGCCGTGCCGAATATTCAATCGCGCGGTCACGTCCAGCGGACGTTCTGTTTCAATCTGGGCATCGACCCGCATCAGGTGCTGCCGCGTCAGACCTTGCACAGCCTCGGGCGGCAAATCCAGCGACACGGACAGGAATGACCCCGCAAAGCCAAACACTTCGACGCCAAGTCCAAAAGCGGCCAGGTCCTTTTCGTCCATGTTTCGTGCCTGTCGCACACTGATCTCGGATAGAGCGCAGTCATGGAATATCTTTACCTGCTGATCCAATTCGACCTTACGCGGGATTGAGGCGAGACCGGGCCGGGGCAAGGGACCCCGCCACAAATCAGGTCGCCAGCACCAGTCAGTACCCAGCGGTTTGGGGAATTGCTTTGATCCAATCAGGGGCAGCGTCAGTCTTTCGTTTGCTTCCCGTAGCAAACGGTCCAATTGCGCACGCAGTTTGCGCGCCTCGTCGCGCTGTTGACGCAATTGGGGGTTCGTGGCCCCGGCCGCGTCTTGAACGGCGCGTTGCCAACGCGCAATAGTTTTGCGGTGTAGATATCGTTCGAGAAGTTTGCCCATGATCCCATCGTCTGAACTTGACCTTCTTTAGTCAAAGACAACGGCGAGGATAAGGCCGAATTGGCGAAATCCGCATAAAACTGCCCGACACTAACGTGGTTGTGACTGGGCGGTTTTGGTTGTGTCTGCTAAGGCCCCCATCGCCGTTCTTGCAATCACCTGGGACTGTGCGTACCGTCCGGCACCTGATTGCTTTGGATTATCCGAAAAACCGCGTACTAAATTCTTTGAGGCAAGGCCGGGGCATGGAACCCACACTATTTTCGTTCATCTGGAAACACTCGAAAAAGCAGCAGCTTGTGCTGTTGTTTCTGACGGTATTGTCGTTTCCGTTTCTCTACGCCTCGCTAGAGCTGCCAAAACAGATCATCAACGACGCAATTGGTGCGCCCAACGATAGCGTTACACTTTTTGGGTTCACCTTCACGCAGGTCCAATATCTGCTAATCCTCTGTTTCGCATTTTTGGCCACTGTAATCGCCAGCGGCTTGATGAAGATGCGCATCAACACGATGAAGGGCATATTGGCCGAGCGTATGCTGCGCCGGCTTCGGTTCACGCTGATTCACCGCGCGATGCGATTCCCGAAATCGTATTTTGCCACCACCAGCCAAGGTGAACTTGTTTCAATGATCACCTCTGAGGCCGAACCGATGGGCGGCCTGATGGGTGATGCGATTGCCCAGCCGGTGTTCCAGTTTGGTCAGATGATGACCATTGTCACCTTTCTGTTCATGCAAAGCGTTTGGTTCGGTCTGGCCAGCATCGCGTTGATTCCGTTGCAGGCATGGCTGATCCCAAAACTGCAGCGCCAGATCAACCTGCTGAACAAGGAACGTATTCAGCAGGTCCGCCACCTCAGCTCGGAAATTGGCGAAAGCGCGGCGGGCATCAGCGATTTGCGGGCCAATGGTGGCTGGCGCTATCGGTTGGCACAATTCAGCCATCGGTTGGGAACCTTGTTCGAGATCCGGTTCAAGATCTACAACAAGAAGTTCTTCATGAAGTTCCTCAACAATCTGATTACTCAGATGACGCCGTTCCTGTTCTATTCGGTCGGTGGCTATCTGGCGATCACGGGTGAGGTGACAGTGGGCGCGTTGGTCGCGGCGCTTGGGGCATACAAGGACCTTAGTGGCCCATGGAAAGACTTGCTGACCTATTACAACCAGGTTCAGGATATGTCTTTGCGCTGGGAAATCGTGATTGAACGTTTTGCCCCGGACAACATGATCCCTGAAGAGCTGTTTGTGGGTGAGCCAGAGTCTATTCCGCATCTAAGCGGCGATATCGAACTGCGCAATGTAACAGTGCGCGATGATGACGGGAAAACCATCCTTGAAGATATCGACCTGACCATCCCCAAGGGTGCCCGCGTTGCTATCCAGTCGTCAAGCGCCGCCGAGCGTGGCGCGTTGGCGCAACTACTGACACGAGAGCTATTGCCAATACAAGGCAGCGTCACAATTGCGGGTCACGATCTGCTAAAACTCCATCAGACGGTAATTGCGGCGAGGATCGGCTATGCCTATTCGCGACCCTATCTGTTTGACGGGACTTTAGGCGATAACCTTTTGATGCCGTTGCGAACCCATCCACAACACGAACCCGACGCAAAGAAGGCCCCAAGCCGGTGGCAGATCGAAGCGGTGCGGGCCGGGAACCCTCCGGATTCCCTGTCGGATGAGTGGATCGATCCCGGCCTGGCAGGGTTGGAAGACATCGAGGATATCCGCAACTGGTGGTTCCAGCTGGTCGAGGCGATGGGCATCGACGAGTTCATGTTCCGCCGGACATTACGTACCCAGTTCGATCCAGTGCAACATTCTGCCCTGGCGCGTGATATCGTAAATCTGCGCGATACGGTCGCGCAGAGGTTGGAAGAAAAAGACCTGGCGCGGTATGTCTATCGGTTCGAACCGGACCGCTTTAACCCGGCTGTTCCGCTGGGGGGCAACCTGCTGTTTGCCGCTCCGTCTCGCGATATCTCACCGGATATTCTGGCGGGCGATGATCGGTTCATGTGGATGCTGCGCCATCACGATCTGGACGATGACGCAATGAGCATTGCAAGCGCGGTGCTGGAAACACTGCACCAGACGTTTGGGCGGGACGGGGCAGATCACCCGCTGTTCCTTCGTCTGGGTATGGCCAAGGATATGTTCCACCGTCTGCTTGATATCGAGGACCGGCGCAAAGCCAAAGGGGATGAAGCAATCAGCGAGGGCGAGCGTGCCTTGTTGCTGACCGTTCCGTTCCTGCTGACCGCGGAACAGATCGGGCCTGATTTTCCGGACGAGTACAAAGATAAGATCTTGGCCATCCGAAGGGGACAAGCGGAACAGCTGCGTGCCTCGATGGATGGGATGTTCGTTCCGGTCACGCCGGATGCATATATTGAACGCATGACTGTCATGGAAAATGCCCTGTTCGGGCGGGTTTCTTTGATGGCCGGGGCGCACACGGATGAAATCGAAGATGTCGTCGCCGAAGCCATGAACGAAGCTGGTCTGCGCCGCCGGGCGGCGGCCATTATCTATGACCTGCCCTCGGGTCTGGGTGGGAATAACCTGCCGACGGTATTTCAGGAACGCGCCGCATTCTCGCGCGCTGGAATCAAGCGTCCTGATGTGTTGATCCTGGACAAAGCTCTGGCCAGCCATGATTCCGAGAGCAGGCTGAGAACCCGGCTGAAACTGCGGGAATTGTTGCCGGATTCCATCATGGTCTTCATGGAGGATTACTTTGCCCATCCCGAAGCCTATGATCTGTTCGTCGAGATCAAGGATGGTCGAATTGACGGCGTCTCGCGGACCCGCCCAGAAGAGGAGGCCAGCTCAACGGATGACCTGAGCCGTAAGCTCAAGATTATCTCGTCGACCGAGCTGTTTTCCGGCATTGATGGTCGCAACCAGCGCCTTCTGGCGTTTTCGGCGCAATGGTACGATGCCGCAGCCGGACAGATCATCTTCTCCGAAGGGCAAACGCCAGATGCCGCTTATCTGTGTATTTCGGGCGA
Source organism: Ruegeria sp. CDSC002 (assembly GCF_059610905.1). Lineage (NCBI taxonomy): Bacteria > Pseudomonadati > Pseudomonadota > Alphaproteobacteria > Rhodobacterales > Roseobacteraceae > Ruegeria > Ruegeria sp. CDSC002. The sequence goes on along the minus strand of NZ_JBXWOM010000005.1, from coordinate 142,307 downwards.
AGCCGACCTGATCTGGAATGAAGGGAACGGAACCGCGCGTACGATCTCGGTCATCGAGCCGGGGCGTCTGATCGGAGACTTGTCGATTATCACAGGCGAAATTCGGCAATTTGATTTGGTTGCGGTCAAGAATTGTTCGTTCCTGCGCATTGGGGCCGAGGAGTTGCGCGCGGTAATTGAAAGTGACGCAGGTGTTGCAATGCAGCTGCTGCAAACGGTTGCCGGCTATCTGACTACGATTTCCGAAAGGCTGAACGCCGCCAATGCAACCTCATTGATCTTCGATGATGACGAGCCGAACCGGGACACGGCCGACAATGCCTGACGCCCGCCCCGGCAGATACATGGCGCATGAACGACTGGTTGCACCTTCGCGCGCACGGCCAGAGCTTTGGCGCCTGCTTGTCGGGCTGACCATTGTTGGCGTGGTTGGCATCCTTCTGAACTTCCTACTTTTTGGATTGGTTGCGGGTCTTGGATCCGTCGAATGGGCCCAAGGTTTGCTGACCGGCGCATCCCCGGTTGCACTTTTGGTGCTACTGGCAAGCTTTGGCTTCATCACATTGGGCGTGTCCATCGCTGCAAAACGCCTACAACATCGAACGCTGCGCTCAATCTGTGGTCCATGGCGCGAGGGCATTGGGCAATTTTGGAATGTTTTTAAGGCATTGCTGATCGTTGGGATCGTCGTGGCCATCTTGCCGCCATATGGCATGGGCGCAACGCTGACGCAGAATTTGGCACTGTCGACCTGGCTGTTGTTTCTGCCTTTCTCGCTTTTTGCAGTGCTGATTCAGACAAGCGCTGAAGAGGTGCTTTTTCGGGGTTACATCCAGCAAAGTCTGGCAGCGCGATTCCGATCGCCAGTTATTTGGTTGGGCGTACCGTCGATTTTGTTCGCGGCAGGTCACTATGCCCCCGGCGCGGCCGGAGACAACGCGCTACTGGTTGCCGTGTGGTCCGGTATGTTCGGCCTGATGGCGGCGGATCTGACGGCACGGTCAGGGACGTTGGGGCCTGCTATCGCATTGCACCTGTTCAATAATATGGTCGCTCTGCTGTTTGTTTCCTTACCCGATGGCTTAAGTGGTCTGGCATTGTATCTGCTTCCTTACGACATGTCGGATACCGGGGCGCTGCGGCAATGGCTGTATGTGGATTTTGCTGTGATGATCGTCAGTTGGCTAACAGCGCGGGTTGCGCTCAGGCGTTGATTGCATTTCTTTCCGTAGCGTCTTATTTGACGTCAAAGCCGCACAAGCCAAGGTTCCGATATGAACTGGATTACAAACTACGTCCGCCCACGGATCAACTCGATCTTCTCGCGCCGAGAAGTGCCGGAGAATCTTTGGCACAAATGCGATGAATGCGGAACCATGCTGTTTCACCGTGAGTTGGCAGAAAACCAGAATGTCTGCACCCAGTGCGATCATCACATGGCGATCACTCCGCGCGAGCGGTTCGATCATCTGTTTGATGGTGGGATCTTTACCGAGGTCGAGGTTCCCGCGCCCAAAGACGATCCGCTGCAATTCCGCGATCAGAAAAAGTACCCCGACCGGATGAAAGCCGCCCAAAAGAAAACGGGCGAGAAAGAGGCGATGTTGGTCGCCCTGGGTGAAATTGGCCGAACCCCGATTGTCGCAGCTGCGCAAGACTTTTCGTTCATGGGCGGATCCATGGGCATGTATGTCGGCAACGCGATCATCGCGGCCGCTCAAGAGGCGGTGAAGCTAAAGCGCCCGCTGATCCTGTTTTCGGCCGCTGGCGGCGCACGGATGCAGGAAGGTATCCTAAGCCTGATGCAGATGCCCCGCACAACCGTGGCAGTAGAAATGCTGAAAGAGGCAAATCTGCCCTACATCGTAGTGCTGACTCACCCAACAACGGGCGGTGTGACGGCTTCGTACGCGATGCTGGGTGATGTCCATATCTCAGAGCCCAATGCGCTGATTTGTTTTGCCGGTCCACGCGTGATCGAACAGACGATCCGGGAAAAGCTGCCCGAAGGGTTTCAGCGTGCCGAATACCTGTTGGATCACGGCATGTTGGACCGTGTGACCAAGCGGACCGAAATGCGCGATGAGTTGATCACCATCACGCGGATGTTGATGAACCAGCCTCCGGCGGTCAAAGGTGATCTGCCAGCGCCCGAATCCGAAGATGCAGTGGCAGAAGCCCCGGCTGAAGACGCGGAAGAGAAATGACCCCTCAGACATCGGACGTCATTCTGGAAAGGATGATGGCGCTGCATCCCAAGATCATTGACCTGACCTTGGATCGTGTCTGGCGTCTGCTGACCACGCTGGACAATCCGCAAAACAAGCTGCCGCCGGTGATCCATATCGCGGGAACCAACGGCAAGGGCTCGACCCAGGCCATGATCCGAGCGGGGCTGGAAGGGGCAGGGCTGACCGCCCATGCCTATACCTCGCCCCATCTGGCACGGTTTCATGAGCGTATTCGTCTGGCGGGTGAACTGATTTCCGAACCGGCTCTGACGGCGGTTCTGGACGAATGTTATGCCGCCAATGGTGGCGAGAACATCACGTATTTTGAGATCACAACCTGCGCGGCCCTGCTGGCTTTTGCCCGGTCCAAGGCGGACTACACGTTGCTTGAGGTCGGGTTGGGTGGCCGGTTGGATGCGACCAATGTCATTCACGACCCGGCGGTGACGGTCATCACGCCGGTTTCAATCGACCATGAACAATATCTGGGCGATACCTTGGGCAAGATCGCAGCGGAAAAGGCCGGCATCATCAAGCCCGGTGTTCCCTGCATCGTTGGCCCGCAACAGGATGAGGCGCTGGAGGTCATTGAATACACTGCCGCGCGTCTGGGTGCACCTTTGTTGGTGCATGGCCAACACTGGCACGTCACCGAAGAAAACGGGCGGCTCGTCTATCAGGACGAAACTGGCCTGCGCGATCTACCGCTGCCAAATCTGTTGGGCGCACATCAGTATCAAAACGCCGGCGCCGCGCTAGCGGTATTGCGTCATCTGGATCTTGGGGAAGACGCCTATGAGGCTGCGGTGACCAAGGCTGAATGGCCAGCCCGCATGCAGCGATTGAAAACCGGCCCTCTGGTCGAACAGGCCCCCGAGGCCGAGCTCTGGCTGGATGGCGGGCACAACGCTGCCGCAGGTTTGGCATTGGCCGATCTACTGGCGAAGCTGCCTGCACGTCCAACCCATATGATCTGTGGGATGTTGAACACAAAGGACGTCACCGGGTATCTGGCTCCGCTTGCCGCACAGGCGCAAAGCCTGACGGCAGTCTCTATCCCGGGCGAGGTCAATACGCTGAGCGCTGACGACACCGCTGAAGCCGCTTCTCGGGTTGGGCTGGCAGCGTCTACTGCCAATAGTGTAGCCGAGGCCCTGAAAAAAATTACTGAAGATGACCCGCAGGTGCGGGTTCTGATCTGTGGATCGCTATACCTGGCCGGTAATATTCTGCGCGAGAACGGCTGAAAAAGGCGCATCCGCACAGCTTCATCTGGCCAAATATCCCGGGGGAGTCGCGCAAAGCGCGGCGGGGGCAGCGCTCCTATTGCCCCCAATCCTGATCCTGCATCTCGCGCAGGCGCGACGCGGTGCGTTCAAACTCAAATGTGCCTTCACCTTCGACATACAGCATCTCGGGCTCTGCCGCAGCTGAACAGATCAAGCGGACTTTTCCCTCATACAGTGCATCGATCAGCGTGACGAACCGTTTGGCTTCGTTAAAATTATTGCGCGACAGGCGCGGGATGTCCTCAAGCACCAGAACTTTGACTTTTTCCGCGATGGCAAGATAATCTGCCGGGCCCAGCATCCTTCCACAAAGGTCGTAAAAACTGGCCCGCGCCACGCCATTTCGAAAGGCGGGCAGTTCTACCGCACGACCGTTGACCTGCAGGATCAGCGGGTCCGCCGTCCCCCCGGCCAGGTCATTCCAGACGCTGCGAATGCTCGCGCGTGCTTCGGGGCCTATGGGTGTAAAGTAAACAGGTGCGCCTTCTAGCCGGTTTTGGCGGTAATCCGTGGGTGAGATCAGCTCCCACACCTCAAGCTGTTCTTTGATATGTGCAATGAAGGGCAAAAATAGCTGCCGGTTTAGCCCGTCCTTGTACAGATCATCCGGATGGCGGTTCGATGTCGTCACGACCACGGTGCCACCTTCATGTAGCAGATCAAACAAACGACCAACGATCATCGCATCGGTGATATCGGTGATTTGCATTTCGTCAAATGCCAGTACGCGCGCGGACTTGATCACCGAGGCGGCCACCGGAGCCAACGCGTCTTCAACTCCATCCTTACGGGCCTTGTGCATGCCTGCGTGGATTTCCTGCATAAAGGCGTGAAAATGCACTCGGCGGGCGGGGATGTCTGCCAAAGAGTCGACGAACATATCCATCAGCATGGATTTTCCGCGCCCGACTCCGCCCCACAGATATAAACCTTTGGGCGGCGGCGGGGCTTTTCGAAAGAACCCCCGTTTCACAGGTTCGGCCAATGCCGCCCGGATACGTTCGAAATGAGGAAGAACGGCCTCTTGCGCGTCGTCTCTGGTCAGGGTGCCGTCGGCCACCTGCGTGTCATAAAGCGATATCAAACCCGTCATGTTTTGAGGCATAGCGCCCGGTTTGCCCGTTGAAAAGCAGCCATTTCTCGGGCGCATCAATTTTGCTGATCCGTGACCGCAAAACTCCTGAATTGACGCACAACCTAAACGCGGTAACGTCTGGTTCTTGAACGCCCGAGGACCTAATGCCCCAACACACGCGCTTGCTGAACCCCATCCTGATCGTCGGATGTATCATCATCACCGTCAGTTTTGCCGTGCGCGCATCGTTTGGCGTGTTTCAGATCCCCATCGCAGATGAATTCGGCTGGCTGCGCTCGGACTTCTCGATGGCAATCGCAATTCAGAATTTGGCCTGGGGCATTGGGCAGCCGATTTTCGGGGTCATCGCCGAAAAGGTCGGCGACAGGCGCGCGATTATTCTTGGGGCTCTGACCTACGCGGCGGGTATGGTTCTGTCGGCCTGGTCCGTCACTCCGTTCGAGCACCAAATGTACGCATGGCTTGTGGGGTTCGGTATCGCGGGAACAGGATTTGGCGTGGTGCTTGCCGTGGTGGCGCGGGCATCGTCGGACGAAAACCGCTCTATGTCGCTTGCGATTATCACAGCTGCTGGCAGTTTCGGTCAGGTTCTGGGGGCGCCTACAGCCGAATGGATGCTGAGCTTTATGCCTTGGCAGCAGGTGTTCATCGTATTCGCTGCAGCTATCTTGGCACTGGTGCTGACACTGCCGTTCATGCGCGCCCCGCAGGCCGCCAGCAAGGCAGAGATCGAAGAAAGCATGAGCCAGATCCTGACCAGGGCTTTCCGCGATCCATCCTATACGCTGATCTTTCTGGGCTTTTTCAGCTGCGGTTATCAGCTTGGCTTCATCACCGCACATTTCCCCGCTTTCGTGACCGAGATGTGCGGACCCATACAACCCGGTGGCGTACTGCATTCTATTGGCATCACAACCACATCAGCACTGGGGGCCGTGTCAATTTCATTGATAGGCCTGGCAAATATTGCGGGCACGCTGCTGGCGGGTTGGGCCGGGAACCACTTTCCCAAAAAATACCTTCTGGCAGGTGTCTATACGGCGCGCACACTTGCGGCGGCGGCCTTCATCGTGTTCCCGATCACGCCCCTGTCGGTCATCGTGTTTTCGCTGGTCATGGGTTCGCTTTGGCTTGCCACCGTTCCGCTTACTTCGGGGTTGGTCGCGCATCTCTACGGACTGCGCTACATGGGAACGCTGTATGGGATCATCTTTTTCAGCCACCAGGTCGGCAGTTTCCTGGGCGTCTGGTTGGGCGGGCGCATGTATGACCAGTACGGCGACTACACCATGGTCTGGTGGATCGGAGTCGCAATTGGGGCGTTCAGTGCCATCGTCCACCTTCCCATTCGCGAAAACCGCCCAACGCCCGTCACCGCCTGAGCTACAGCGCCTCTTCGACCGTCAGTAGACCTTCTTGCAGCAGTCGGTCCGCCCAACCCTGTGGGCCGGTAAAGTGGTGCGTCTGCCATCCACGGGCGCGCGCCGTTTCGATATTTTCGAGTCGGTCGTCGGTGAACAAAAGCGCCTCGGGCGGTAGTCCACAATCCGCTTCGACCATTTCATAGATCGGAACATGCGGTTTGACGGTCTGCATCCGTCCCGACACGTATTGTTTGTCGAACTCGTTGAGGAACGGGTAAACCGTCGTCGCATAGTCGAAATTTTGCACCCCGAAATTGGTCAATGCAAAAACCGGCACGCCTTTGGCCCGCAAGGCCCGTTGCAGACGGATCGAGTGGGGGATCTCGGGCGCGGCAAGTTCGATCCACTTGTCGTGCCACATGCGGATTTCATCCCGCCATTCCGGGTATTTCTCGGCCCAATCATAGATTGTGTCAGTGAAGTGATGACCCTGGTCAACCAGGTCGTTCATCCCGTGCAGGTCAACTTCCGAGAACATGGCACGACGGCGCTCTTCCCCGATGACCTGGTCGTAATAGCGTTCGGGTTGCCATTCGATCAGAACATTCCCGATGTCAAAAACAACAGCTTTCACCGACATGTACGTACCTGTCTTCTTGTTCCTTAGTTGGTGCCACTGAACCAAGCGCGACGGGATTGTTCAAGGCACAACCGCAGCGCGCAGCGCTGCTCGGCCCAATTGTCAAAGGCGCATCTTTGATGCGTCGCTGGCAAGCGGGAGGATTAGCCTCGCTGCGCAGCCCTCAATTCCCGTTCCAGGGCGTCCAAAAACCGGGATCGGTCAGCTTTGCCAAAGGGTTTTCCGCCGCCACCCGCGCCCAATGGGTTGGATGCGCGCAAGTCGGCCATCAAATCACGCATGGCCAGTTGCTGGCCGATATTGGCCGCGGTAAAGGCTTCGCCGTTTGGACGCAGGACCCGAGCGCCGGCCTCAACACATTTTGCGGCCAGCGGGATATCGGATGTCACCACAACGTCCCCTGCGCCGCATCGTTCGGCGATCCATTTGTCTGCCTCATCCGCGCCCTCGGACACGATGACCACTTGCACCAATGGGTTTGCAGACGGCCGCAAGCCACCGTTTGACACCAGTGCCATCGGAACTTTGTGCCGGGTTGCAACCCGTTCGGCCTCAGCTTTCACGGGGCAGGCATCGCCATCGATATAGAGCGTCGTCACGCTTTCCCGGCCTTCTTCTCGGTCTTTTCAGCGGGTTTCTTGCGCACTTTGAACTCGTCCGGGATTGGCATCCGATTGAATGCATCCAAACCAGCGATCTTATATGCCTCAGCCAGGGTTGGATAGTTGAACGTATTCTGCACGAAGTAATCCACCGTGCCCTTCAGATTCAGGACTGCCTGCGCGATATGGATCAACTCGGTCGCGCCTTCACCCACGATCTGCACGCCCAGCACCCGACGTGTTTTCAGTGAAAACAGCATCTTCAGCATGCCGTGCTCCAACCCCATTATATGCCCGCGCGAAGTCTCCCGGAACCGCGCCACGCCGACTTCGTATGGGATGCCGCGTTCCTGCAGTTCCTCTTCGGACATGCCGCAAGTTGAGATCTCGGGGACTGAATAAATGCCGTAAGGGTACCACGGACTTTCCGGCAGGGTAGGGGTTTCCAGCGCGTGGCATGCAGCCACGCGGCCCTGTTGCAGCGAGGTTGAGGCCAATGATGGGTGCCCAATCACATCGCCCGTCGCGTAGATATGTGGCACAGCAGTTTGATACGTCTTGCGATCCACGTCGATCCGGTTGCGATGATCGGTATCCAAGCCAACGGCCTGCAGGTTCAATGCCGATGTCGCCCCCATGCGCCCGGCGGCGAACAGTAGCATCTCAGCTCGCACGTGGCGGCCATTCTCGAGCGTCACTTCGACATGGCCGCCAGCGTCTTCTATCTTTTGAACGGCTGAGCCCAGACGTAGGTCCACGCCGTTTTCGCGGATCTGATGGGTGAAATCATGGATTAAGCGGGTGTCGATGAAATCCAGGAAGGTCTCGCGCGGTTCGATCAACGTCACCCGAACGTCCAAAGCCGAGAACATGGTGGCGTATTCCACGCCAATCACTCCGGCACCTATCACGACCAGCGAGCGCGGGATCTCTGCCATCTCTAGAAAGTCGTCACCGTCCACTACGGTCTTGCCGTTGAATGGCACATAATCCGGGCGATAGGTTTTTGTTCCGGTTGCGATAAGGAACTTGGCCGCCGTAAGTCTCGTGGTCTCACCGGCATCAGTGGCAACCTCAATCTCGTGAGGCCCAACGAATTTGGCCAACCCGTTCAAGGTCTCCACATGGTTGCGGTTGAATTGGTGCTCCAGCACGTCAACTTCGTGATCCAGCGTCATATGCAGACGTGCCTTCAAGTCTTCGGCCCGGATCTGATCTTTGACGCGGTACGAGCGGCCATAGAAGCTGCGCTCGCGCCAGCCGGACAGGTTTAGTACCGTTTCACGCAGGGTCTTTGATGGGATCGTGCCGGTGTGGACGGATACGCCGCCGAACCGGTCCTTGCGGTCAATCACCAATACGCGCCGTTGCAACTTGCCCGCTTGAATTGCGGCCGATCGACCCGAAGGGCCGGACCCAATGATAATCAGGTCATAGTCGTATTTGCTCATGCCTCAGTCTCCGTACAGCGCCTCGGCGTGGAAGGTGATGTGGTCTTCCATGAAGGTCGACACGAAGAAGTATGAGTGGTCATAGCCTGGTTGAAGACGGAAGATTGCCTGCTGACGACGTTCCGCTATCGCCTGCGCCAAAGTTTCGGGGCGCAACAGGTCGATGAATTGGTCATTCGCACCAGTGTCAATCAGAATAGGGCCGTCAAAGCCGATTTCTTTCATCATGACCGAGGCATCGTGTTTGGCCCATGCCGTCTGATCATCGCCTAGGTAGGCGCTGAGTTGCTTGCGACCCCAATCCGCACCCGTCGGGTTTGAAATGGGTGCGAAAGCGGACACAGACCGGAAGCGCCCCGGCAAGTTCATAGCCAGTGTCAACGCTCCGTGCCCTCCCATCGAATGTCCGGTTATGGCCTGACGCTCCGCGTCGATCGCGAAGTTTTCGGTCAGGAAAGCAGGCAATTCTTCGGCCACGTAATCCCACATATTGAAATGCGGCGCCCAAGGCTGCTGCGTGGCGTTCAGATAGAACCCGGCGCCCTGGCCCAGATCGTAATCATCGTGATCGGCAACACCCTCACCGCGTGGCGAGGTGTCCGGGAAGACCACCGCGATGCCTTGTTCGGCCGCCCAGGCCTGAGCACCTGCTTTGGTCATCGCGTTTTCATGGGTGCAGGTCAGGCCTGACAGATACCACAAAACCGGAACCGGGCCGTCTTTGGCCTCGGCCGGCAGGAATAAGCCAAAGGTCATGTCGCATTGGCAGGCAGTCGAGGCGTGGCGGTGGACGCCCTGAACGCCTCCGAAACATGCATTTTCCGAAAGGGTTTCCATTTGGTTTCGTCCTTACGTTGGGTTTGCGACATGGCTATCCTTACACGCTCGATACGTAAAGGCTGCGCGGCTTTGGTGTGCCATTTTTCACAAGGCTTAGATCAGGGCGTTCCGACCCAGGCGATGAACAATGGCACCGTCAGAATGCTGGCCGCTGTGGACAGTAGTATCGCAGCTGATGCACGGTGCGGGGCCACCCTGTAATGGGCGGCCAGCATATACACGTTACCCGCCACCGGCAGTGCCGCGGCGGCGATTGCGACAGAAGCAGGAAATGCAGCCACGGGCAAAACCCACAGCAACACAACCGCAACACAAACAGGGTGTACGACCAGTTTGCAAAAGCTCAACCAGCCTGCAATGTGTACACGTTCAGCGGATTTGCTGGCCAGAGAAGCTCCGATGGCGAACAGGGCACCCGGGGTCGCGGCCCCGCCCAGAATTGTCAGGAAATCGTTCAATGGGACAGGAACAGGAATCTGCAACGCGGACCAGAGCATTCCCGCCGAGATCGAAACGATCATCGGATTCTTGATCAAACCGATCCCGATCAGTCGGAAGGTTGCAGGCGTCAACCGCCCGTCGCGCCCGCCATTTATCAGGATGACGATCAGGGATGAAAACACCACAAGATCTACCGTCAGAACCAGCATAACCGGGCCAATCGCGGCTTCGGTAAACAGCAGCGCCAGCATGGGCAGGCCCAGAAAACCGACATTGCCGATGGCCGCGCATTGCGCCTCTACCGCTGCGGTCGGGATATCAAGCCGACGTATCCATGCGACAACCGTCGCCAAGACGTACACAGCGGCGGTTCCGATCAAGTATCCAACGACTAGCCTTGCATTGAAGATATCCGCAAAGGGCAGGGTGGCGGCAAAGCGAAACAGCATGGCCGACAGCGCAAAATAGAAAACGAATTTCGTCAGGTACGCCGTTGCTTCTTCAGAAAAAAATCGACTGCGCCCAGCCCAGTATCCCAAGCCGATGATCGCAAAAAAGGGCAGTGTGCGCAGAAAGATATCGACCATGTGCAAAGTGGTAGCACGTAACACACAGGCTGCAAGATATGACGGGCCAATTATAGGGCTTTGGGGACGCGCGTTGTAAATTAACTTAACTGGTTAATCGAAAACCTAACGTCATCTGTGTTGCCAGATGCCTGCTAATTGTGCGATTTGTTGTATCTGAACTGAACGGTTTAAACATTTGTCACCCAATCGACCGAAGGAGAGTACATGACCGAAGCAGCCGTCATTCTGCGTACAGGCCGAAAATTTGATCAGGTCCTGCGCGGAGCCCGAGAGGTTTTCATGGCGGATGGTTTCGAAGGAGCAAGCGTCGACGATATAGCCCGTGCCGCCGGGGTCTCTAAGGCCACGCTATACAGCTATTTCCCCGATAAGCGGCTGCTTTTCATGGAAGTGGCGCAGGTCGAGTGTAGACGGATGGCGGAAAACGTCGTGGCGATGGTCGACGATTGCAAACCGGCACGCGAAGTTCTGACAATCGCTGCAACAGAGCTCACGAGTTTTTTGGTCTCGGACTTCTCGCAACAGATGTTCCGCATCTGCATCGCCGAGCGTGACCGGTTCCCGGAGCTGGGCCAAACATTTTATGAGGCCGGGCCGCAGAACGGTCAGCGCCAGATGGTCGAGTATCTGGAAAAGGCGGTCAACAAGGGAGAGTTGGCCATCGACAACCTGCAATTGGCAGCCGAACAGTTCAGTGAACTTTGCAAGGTTCGGATTTGGACCCGCGCTGCCATTGGCGTTCAAAAGAGCTTTTCCAAAGCAGAGTTGGATGCAATTGCGACGCAGGCCGTTGATATGTTCATGGCGCGATACGGCGTCTAACCTGCTGCATTTAGTCACGAGAAAGACGTGAACGACCCGCACCCGGCAAGCCGGATGCGGGCAAAATAAGTTACTCGATAAAAGTCTTGGCGAGCCGGTCACTGATTGGTTGTGACAGGTAGCTGATTACTGCGCGCTCGCCGGTTTTCACAAACAGATCCGCGGGCATTCCTGGCAACAGATCCAGTGCGGCGACTTCGGTGGGTTGATCGGCATCCAGTTTCACCCGGGCTTTGTAATAAGGCTCGCCTGTGCGATCGTCCTCCAGCGCGTCGGCTGAGATGTCAAAAATCCGGCCGCTGGCTTCAGGCACATCGGTCTGCGTAAAGGCTGACAGGCGAATGCGCGTTGCCTGACCGATCTGCAACTTGTCGATGTCGGCGGTCTTGATACGTGCTTCGACGATCAGGGCTTGATTGGCGGGAACAATATCCATGATCGCCTCTCCGGGGCGAATGACGCCGCCGGTTGTAGATACTGCCAAATTAACGACCCGCCCGCTGGCAGGGGCCAGGACCTGTGTTCGTTTCAACCGTTCCGATGCCCCTGAATATTGTGACCGGATCAGATCAAGCTGGGCATCCACAACCGCAAGCTCTCCGGCGATCACCTCGTCGCGCAGCTTTTGTTGGCTGAGCAGGGACAGTTGCAACTCTTGCATCTGGTCCTGGGCCTGCGCGATCTGGGTGCGCAACGACGCATCGACACCGCCCAGACGTTCCATTTCGATCTGGCGCGCGCTGACCCGTGTGACGGCCACAAGCCCTTTGTCCAGCAAGGATTTCAGATTGGACAGCTCAACCTGCGTGATGTCCTTCTGGTTTTGGGTCGAGAGGCGTTGTTCGTTCAGGCCGGCGATCTGATTGCGCAGCCCCAGAATGCGGTGCGCGTTGATTTGAGCCTCGGTCCGGCGGGCGCGGGCTTCGGCGTCAAATAGTTGTTTCTGCGTCAGGTAAGGCGACAACCAATGCAGCCGCTGCATTCCATCGCTGAACCCGGCCAAAGCGGTTGGCTCGTCAAACCTGTCCGTGCCGTTAATCTGCGCCAGCAAGCGGGCGCGCCGGACCGACAACTCGCCCAATTGGCTGCCCAGAACACTCAGATCTACGTCGAAATCTGAGGTGTCAAGCCGTACGAGGGGCTGACCTGCCTGAACGAATTCACCATCCGTGACCAAGATCGAGTCAATGATGCCACCATCCAGATGTTCAACCGTCTTGCGGTCACCTTCCACCACAAACGAGGCCGGCGCGACCACCGCCCCATCCAGTTTCGAGGCGAAGGCCCAATAGATGCTGCCGCCGACGAAAGCCATCAGGGTAAACAACCCGAACAGGACATAGCGTTTGATGCCAGAGGCTTCGGTCGTGATGTCCAATACTTGCACATCGTGGGCGGTAAGCACATTCGGGGATTGTGGGCGTTTCATCAACTGGGTCATTGGGCAGCTCCGCTGATCTGAGTTGCATTGGCAGGGCGCACAGTGGGTTCGTGCGCCCCGGATTGGGTCGGTTTGTCCAGAACGTTCCGGCGATTGACCTTCAGGACGTCCTCTTTATCCCCGAACTGTGTTTGGGCGCCGTTTCGCAGGACCACTACTTTGTTGGCAGCCTGCAACGTTGCAGGACGATGGGTCATGACGATGGCAATTGCGCCGCGGGACTGCGCCGCCGTGATCGCATCGCGCAGGGCCTGTTCGCCTTCGGCATCTAGATCCGAATTCGGCTCGTCCAAAATCAACACAAACGGATCGCCATAAAGCGCCCGGGCTAGTGCCAGCCGCTGACGTTGACCACCGGACAAAAAGAACCCCCGACCGATGCGCGTTTCATATCCATCGGGAAGGGCGCTGATCATTTCGTGCACACCGGCTTCGCGTGCGGCACGCAGCACTTCGGCATCGTCTATGGCGACAGAGAAGCGCCCGATGTTTTCGCGGATCGTGCCGTCGAACAGCTCGATATCCTGTGGCAGATAACCGATCTGTTTGCCCAGATCCTCGTGGTTCCATTTGGACATCGGGCTGCCATCCAGCAAAACCTCGCCCCGTTGGGGGTGCCAGATACCGGCAATCATCTTGCCCAAGGTGGTCTTGCCCGAACCGCTATGCCCGATAACTGCCAACACATCTCCGGGCACAAGGCCAAAGTCGATCTGGCGGAGCGAGGCGTTGACGGCGCGCGGGGGGCCTGCCTGCGCAATCTTGACGTCCAGAGATTTGAACGCGCGCGGCAGGTGCAGATTGGGTGGGGCTTCGGCAAACTCTTCGGTCAGTTTAGTCAGCTTGGAGTAAGATCCGCGCGCGGCCAGAAAGCTGCGCCACTGACCGATCAATTGGTCAATTGGGGCCAGTGCGCGGGCCAGTACGATGGTTGCCGCGATCATGACGCCAGCGGTGGATTCTCCGGTGATGGCCAGTGCCGCACCAAGTCCCAGAATGGCCGATTGCAATCCCATCCGAACGGTCTTGGACACGACAGAAAAGCTGGCAACCCGGTCAGCGGCGCGGGTCTTGTGCTGATGGGCTTCCGCCTGAAGCGAGGTCCAGCGTCGCAGCAAATCGGATTTCATGCCAAGCGCTTGAACAAGCTCGGCGTTTTTATCACTGATGCTGAACAAGGCATCTGAACGACCGCGCGCTTGCGAAGCCGACCGCATCGGTTCCCGGGCGCGCGAGTTGTTGATCAGAGCCATGATCGTCAGCATGACGGCCCCGGCCAAACCAAGCAGACCCAGATACGGGTGTAGGGCATAAAGGACCAACAGATAGAGCGGGATCCACGGCGCGTCGAAACACGCGGTCAGCGTGGTTCCCGAGATGAATTCGCGAAATCCGTTCACGTCTTCGACAAGGTTTTCGCCAGCGTCGGCTTCGCCATGGACACGGCGGCGCATCGCAGCGCCAAGAACTGGGGCACCAACGTTCAGCTCAAAGCGGGCGGCCAGACGTCCCAAAATGCGCATCCGCATCAGGTCAAGGCAGGCGACCACGACGAATACACCGGCCAACAATGCTGACAACGCGATCAAGGTGTCGACATTTTGACTGGTCAGGACGCGGTCGTAGACCTGCAACATGTAAAGCGGACCGGCGAGCATAAGAAGGTTCAGAAACAAGCTGAAGAAGGCAACTGCAACAAAGCCCTTGCGCAGCGACCCCCAGGCGGCTTTCACGGGATTGGTTTTCTGGGACATCAGGGAACCCTTTCCGGTTTGGCAAACGGGGCGACCTAGGCCGCCCCGCTGTTGATTGGTTAAACGATGAAGTCGTTCTCCGTCAGGTCCGCGGCGTCGACACCGGCCAGACGGATCGAGCCTGCGTCGCCGAAGCTGATGACGGCGTCGTCACCATCCTGAACGGGACTCGGACCGCCGTCGAAGTCAGGGCCCAGATCTCCGATCTGAATTCTGTCGACGCCCGTTTCAAAGTCCGAGATTGTGTCGTCACCGAAGGTGCCCTGGAACAGGAAGGTGTCAGCGCCTTCGCCACCGATCAGGACGTCATTGCCGCCCTCACCGTTCAGCAGGTCATCGCCATCCGCGCCGTTCAGAACGTTCTCCAGATCGCTGCCGACAATCACATCACCATCGTCAGAGCCGATGACATTCTCGATCGAGACCAGCACGTCGGTTTCGATCTGATTGTCGATCACGTCCAGTCCGACAACTCCGGTGCCGCCTATTGCATCAACATCAAGCGTCGCGCCCGCGTCCACCAGCGTGTCCTGCACGACCGGGCCGTTTGCGCCCGCTGGTGCATTGTGCAGATGGATGGCTGATACGACACCGGGGATCGGCGTGTTCAGGTCGGCCTCGTTAAGGCCCACAACGCTCAGCTCGCTCGAGTAGGTGACTTCGCCTGTTGCCAGGTTCTGAGTGATGACAACGGTCGCGTTGCCGGTGGCTTCGCTATCCGATGTCGGCCCGGGTTCTTGCGATGCGTCCAGACCGCCGCTCAGCGAAACTGTGCGGATGCCGTTTTCGGTTACATCGCTGTCGACCAGCAATTGCCCGCGAATTTCCCCGGCAGGAAAGTCGGAGGTGTGAATGTTGTAGTACAGATTGCCCAGAACGGCCTCTTCTACAAACCAGCCTCCATCCGGGATATTCGCACCAAACTGGTCCGGAGCCACAACAGCCGCATCCACGATCGAGACGTTGAACCCGGTATCGCGCGTGGCGGTGCCGTTGCCATTGGCGTCCAGACGGACCTCTACCGCAACATCCAGATCCGAGAAATCGGCTGTGTCGATGCCGCCGCCTCCGTCGATGAAGTCATTGCCCAGACCACTGGTCAGCACATTGTCTGCATCGCCAGCGATCAGAACGTCATCACCTTCGCCACCGCTGATGTCGCCGTTAGTAGTGCCCAGATCGACAAAAATGTCATTGCCGTTGCCCAGCAGGACGTTGCCGTTTATCACACCTTCGTCGTCGTTGACGATGGTAACGTCACCAGCATCCGATGCATCGATCGCATTGACCGTGCCTCGGATTTCGCCTTCGTTCAGGATCGCACCCAGAAGGTTCAAACCGCCATCGATACGAATACCGGCTGCAGCGTCCGACTGTTCGGACCCGGCAATGAGACCTTCGTTGATGACAACTCCGGCAAAAGACGCGTCTTCCTGACCCGTGAACAGGCGCAGACCATCGCCAACCTGATTGCCCTCGGTTGCATCGCCGCGGCCCTGCAACACACCTTCGTTTACAATCGCCGCCGAGACGACATCGCCTGAAATGTCACCTGTTTGCAGCGAAACAGCCGAGCCGTTATTGCCCTCGCCTGCGTCCACCAGACCAGTGTTGGTGAAGGTGTAGTTGTCTGCCGTGCTATCAGCGTAGACTGAGCCGTTGCGCTGATTGCCTGTACCTAAGATGGCACCCAGGTTCTGAACGGAAAGCCCGTTACCATCGATGTTCAGTGCCCGGCTGTCCGAGGAAACGGTGCCGCTATTGACAAACGACCCGCCCGAGTGGTCACCAGTGCCAAAGTAGACACCGTTTTGCACACCTTCGACGGCACCCGCGTTAAGCAATGTGCCCTGGAAGTTCACGCCATTGACAACTCGGATGCCGGCGACCGTGCCGTTGGCACCTTCAGAGAAAATCCCGCCAAAGTTGGAGATCGTCGCATCGGTAGTGCCGGTGTTGCCAACGTTGCCGATGCGAATGCCATCACCGGCAAGCGGCGTGGCGGCACCCGCGTTTCCGCGCCCGTTGATTACGCCCGTGTTTTCCAGTGTAAATGTGTTGGCACCATCTTCTGCACCACCGATTTCCACACCAAAGCCAGAACCCTGATTGCCGTCATCAGCGTCGATCAGACCTGAGTTCTGTACCGAGAAGTCATCCGCGGTTCCGTCAGCGTAAACCGTACCGTTGCGCTGATCTCCGGTGCCAAGGATGTTACCTTGGTTGTCGACCTCAAGCCCCGTGCCATCAATGTTGAAGGCCCGGCTGTCCGAGGACACAACGCCTCCTGCTTCGTTGACGAAACGACCACCCGTATGATCCGCGTTGCCAAAGTAGACGCCGTTTTGGACACCCGAGATTGTGCCGGCGTTGGTAAATTCGCCCTGAAAGCTCACGCCATCCACAACGCGCGCACCGGCTACAGTGCCGTTGGCACCTTCCGAACGTACCTCGCCACGGTTGACAATGGTCCCTTCGGCGATGCCCTGATTTCCCGGGTTGCCAATGCGGATACCATCTCCGGCCAGGCCAGTGCCTGCTGCGCCGTTGCCCCTACCCTGGATCAGGCCATCGTTTTCCAACGAGAACGTGTTGGCACCGTCTGCGGCTCCACCGATTTCTGCTGCGAAACCCGAGCCCTGGTTGTGCTCACCCGCGTCGATTGTGCCATTGGCCAGATTGCGGACCGAGAAGTCATCTGCGGTGCCATCGGCATAAACGGTGCCGTTACGCTGGTCGTCGTTTCCCAGAATGTCGCCGCCATTGATCAGGTTGACACCTGAGCCGTCGATGTTCACCGCGCGGCTTCCGGATTGGATGGTGCCAAAGTTCAGCACGTCCAGATCATGTTCACCATTGCCGATGTAAAGGCCATTGCGCGGGCCTTCTATCACGCCGGTCGACGTGTTCAGGATCTCACCTTCGGCGTTTACGCCATCCGCGATGCGGATACCGGCGGCCGTGCCTTGGTTGCTTTCGGTCGAGATCAGGCCGCTGTTGACGATCTCGGTTTCCAACGTGGCACCTTCGACACCGTCGTCAATGCGAATGCCGTCGCCGGCCAGCCCGGTATTGGCGGCCCCTTGGCCACGGCCTTGAATTGTCGCTCCAAAACCGTTGAAGATGTCGGTTTCCACGCGATCGCCAACCTCATCGCCAGTCTGCAACGAGATGCCCGCGCCCTGGTTGCCTTCGCCCGCGTCAATCGTGCCACCCGTAAAGTTCGAGATCGAGATATCTTCGGCAGTGCTGTTGGTGTAAATCGTGCCATTGCGCTGATCGCCGGTGCCGATGATGTCACCAAAGTTGCGCACATCAATGCCTTGGCCCTGAATGTCGACTGCGCGGCTGTCAGAGCTGATCACGCCGCCGCGGAAATTATCCAGACCGCCCGAGCTTTGAGCACCTGCAAACTGAACGCCGTTAAATTCACCCGCGATCTCACCAAAGTTGCGAACCTGTGCGCTGCCGGTGACCTGAACGCCGGTGGCCAATGCGTCGGGGCCGTTGTTCGCCTCGATCCGCCCAGAGCGGAAGTTGAACACATCAATATCCTGCCCCTGCGCTTGAACGGCGGCAACGGCGTTGTTGGTGATGATTTCACCAAAGTTCAGCAGACGCGAGAAGTCATTTGCCAGCACGAAAGCCGGGGTGTCATCTACAACGGTGCTTTGAAAGAAGTTGTTGAAAAGGGTTTGGCCGTCGCGGGTGGTCTCTTGCGCTATTGTAGACGTGGTCAAGAGACGAGCGCGCAGGCTTGTCAGAAGTTGGGACAGCATGGGGTACTCCGTCATAAATTGTTACGTTTGGCAGTCCGCCCTGTGTGTCGGGCATTCCACGTAGCAAAGGGGTAGACGGCACCCCGGGTCATCTGAAATTCATCCTGCAAATCGGCCGTATAACCAACGCAAATAGTCACGGTTTCCGTGAGAATCCGGAAATGCCACATCAAATAAATCAACAGGTTACAATTTTCCTGCCGCGCGTGATGTTCTATTCGAATGCGCCGGTTAACAGTTTTGTCAGCGGAGTTGATCGGGATTTCATGCAGTTTTACCCGCTTTAAGGTACATAAAGGGGTGGTTTCGAGCCGATTTTGTATGACCGCAGAGAGATTGAGCGGATGAATTTCAGGGATTTGGAGTATGTGCTCGCCATTGCAAAACATGGCAAGTTCAGTCAGGCGGCGGTTGCGTGCAACGTTTCGCAACCTGCACTATCGAACCAGATCAAGAAGCTGGAACACGAACTGGGTGTTGAACTGTTTCTACGACTAAATAACGAAGTGCGCCCAACGGCATTTGGTCAAAGCATCCTCAAAATAGCTGAATCCATCCTGTCTGATGCACAACAGATCCGCGACACTGCCACCCAATACCGCGACCCCGAGGCCGTCACGTACCGGATTGGCATGACGCCAACGCTTGCACCCTACCTGACGCAGTACTTCTCAGGGTTGTTCAGCGATCTGTACCCGCGGATGCGTGTGACCATGATCGAGGACCTTCCGCAAAACATGTTGCAGATGGTGGAAGATCATCAATTGGACATGGCGCTGGTGGCCAAAGTCAACAACAGCGACGCTCTGGCTTTCACGTCAATTTGGGCCGAGCCGTTGTTTCTGGCCATGCGTGAAGGGCACCCACTTTGTATGCTTCCCTCTATTGCGCCAGAGGATGTGCCTCCGCATGACTTCATCCGGCTTCCTCACAGTTTTGGCTATGAACTTGAGGACCGTTTGCCCAAAGCTGATCCTGCGATCCGAGTCGCCAAGCGGTTTGATCTGAGCGCGCTGAGGTTTGAAACGATCTGCCGACACATTTGTCATTCTGATGATTGTACAATTGTGTCGGCCCTGGCTGCCGAGCAATTCAAGCGAGACAAGTGGCCCTTGTGCTTTGTTCCTTTTGAGGGGCCCGGCAACCTGCGTAACCTTGGTGCTGCGACCCGCCCGGGATGTCCTAGAACTCAAGTTTTGAACCGTGTGGGTGCATATATTCAAGATCAACCCCCGGTTGGTGTTGCGCCGACCTTCACGCCGTAATCACTCGTCAATCTTTGCAATCATCAATGAAACCGAGATGTGTAGTCTCTCGGCTTTGCGAGGTGCATTGGTTCACACATTCCTTCAACTCTCAAAGTGAGTTGACAATGGATTTTGTATTTTGGATACATTGAGCACAGATTTCGCGGCGATGAGAGTCGTCAGAAATTGCTTGGTCAACAAAAGCAACGCGAAAGCCGATTGAAAATTTTCTGGGAGACAATCATGAAACTCAAATTTTTGGCTGCAACAGCGGCTATTGCCCTGTCCAGCGCAGCCGCGCAGGCCAACACGCTGGTTTATTGTTCAGAAGGCTCACCCGAGGGGTTCGATCCCGCACTGTTTACAGCCGGAACCACATTTGATGCCTCATCGCACCCGATCTACAACCGCCTGCTGGAATTCGAAACCGGCACAACCAACGTTATCCCCGGTCTGGCCGAAAGCGTCGAAGCCAGTGATGATGGCCTGGAGTACACATTCAAGCTGCGTCAGGGTGTGAAGTTCCATTCGAATGACGAGTTCACGCCGACCCGCGATTTCAACGCGGATGACGTGATCTTCTCGTTCATGCGCCAAAAGGATGACAGCCATCCCTATAATCAGGTGTCAGGCGGTACGTGGGAATACTTCAAGGGTATGGGTATGCCCGATCTGGTCGAGTCCATTGAAAAGGTCGACGACTACACCGTCAAATTTACTCTGACCAAGCCTGAGGCGCCGTTTGTTGCCAATATGGCGATGGATTTCGCTTCGATCCTGTCTGCAGAATATGCAGATGCGATGATGGAAGCTGGAACACCTGAAAAGCTAAACACCGCACCTATTGGTACCGGCCCGTTCTCGTTCTTAGCGTATCAGAAAGACGCCGTGATCCGCTATGCCCAGAATGCCGACTACTGGAAGGATCCGGCGGATGTTGAAAATCTGATCTTTGCGATCACTCCGGACGCATCCGTGCGCTATCAGAAGCTGAAGGCGGGCGAATGTCACATCATGCCGTATCCGAACCCGGCGGACATTCAGGCGATGCAGGATGATGCCGACATCAACATGTTGGAGCAGGAAGGCCTCAACGTTGGCTACCTGGCCTATAACACCACAATGGCGCCCTTCGACAACCCGAACGTCCGCAAGGCGTTGAACATGGCAATCGACAAGAACGCGATCATCGACGTGGTGTTCCAGGGCTCGGGCCAGGTTGCAAAGAACCCGATCCCGCCGACCATGTGGGGCTATAACGACGCGATCACCGACGATGCCTATGATCCAGAAGCGGCCAAGGCAATGCTGGAAGCCGAAGGTGTTTCCGACCTGTCGATGAAGGTATGGGCAATGCCGGTACAGCGTCCGTACAACCCGAATGCGCGCCGTATGGCTGAACTGATCCAGGCGGATTTCGCGAAGGTTGGCGTGGACGTCGAGATCGTGTCTTACGAATGGGGTGAGTACCTGTCGCGTTCGAAAGATCTGGACCGTGATGGTGCCGTTCTTCTGGGTTGGACCGGTGACAATGGCGACCCAGACAACTTCCTGGCGGTTCTGCTGGGCTGTGACGGTCGTGAAGCGTCGAACCGGGCACAATGGTGCCATGAGCCGTTCGAAGATCTGATCCTGAAGGCCAAACAGTCTACTGATCAGGCGGAACGCACCAAGCTGTATGAAGATGCCCAGGTCATCTTCAAAGAGCAGGCCCCGTGGGCAACCATTGCGCACTCGGTCGTTTACATGCCGATGAGCAATAAGGTTCAGGGCTATAAAGTGCACCCGCTGGGCGGACACATCTTCTACGGTGTGAGCGTCGAATAAACCACCACTCAACGACCGGAGCCGCCCAATTGGCGGCTCCGGTTTTCTTTATTGGGAGGTCGGCGCGAATGCCGGATTTGTCCGAGTACCAACAACTGGCAAAGGACATGTCAGTAGATGCCGTGGCACTGGTGCCCGGTCCGAATTTTACCCGCGCTTTGGTAAAACCCTTCATGAGCAACGAGCGGCCCTTTGTGGTCGTGATCCCGGCCGAAGGCGTACCGGCAGCGATTGTGCCGAACCTAGAACTGGGCTCTTGGGCGCTGGTCGGGTTTGACGGCGCTGTCTTCGACTGGCGCGATCAGACGGGCTATGACGATGCCTTCGCGGCACTGGCTGAACATATGCCGTTGCGATCTCTGGCGGTCGAAGGGCAGGTGATGCGCGTCTTTGTCTCCAAGGCCTTTACCCGAGCCCTGCCCAACTTGCGGATCGTGGATGCTGAGCGCGAGATTTCTGGCCTGCGCATCATCAAGACGGACGATGACATTGCAGCGCTGCAAGCGGCGATTGATATCTCGGAGCGAGCGCTGGAGCGGGTCATTGCGGATGTTCGCGTTGGCCAAACAGAAGTACAAATCGAGCAAGCCTTGATCCAGGCGCTGTTCGCCGAAGGAGCCGCTTCGCTGGCATTTTCGCCTATCGTGACGGCCGGAGGAAACTCGGCTCAACCACATGGTAAAGCGCGCGCGGATTATCAGATCAAAGCAGGCGACGCGCTGCTGTTCGATTTCGGCGCACGCAAACATGGGTTTGCCGCCGACATCACACGCACCTTTTTTGTCGCCGAAGCCTCGGATGAGGGCAGGGCGGTCTACGACACCGTTCTGCGGGCCAACCTGGTCGGGTTCGAAGCTTGCCGGCCTGGCGTCACTGCCCACGATATCGACGACGCGGTGACCAGCGTGCTCGAGGCCTCGCCCTATGCAGATCGTATCCGCACCAAGACCGGTCATGGGCTGGGCCGCGATGTGCACGAAGCGCCCTACATCATGCGTGGCAACGGCCAGATCATGCGCGCGGGCATGGTTTGGACAAACGAGCCGGGCCTCTATGATCTGGACAATTTCGGCGTTCGGATCGAAGATGACGTATTGGTGACCAACGACGGTTGCCGGTCGCTGACCAGCTTTCCCAAAGAACTAACAATCATAGGCCGCTGATGTTTGGCTATTTTCTTACCCGCCTCGGCATGTTCATTCCGACATTTCTGGGCGTAACACTGATCTCGTTCATGTTCATTCGGGTGCTTCCAGGCGATCCGATCATCGTCATGGCCGGTGAACGCGGAATGTCCGAAGAACGTTATCAAGAAATGGTCGAGAAGTTGGGCTTCGACAAACCGGTGCTAGAGCAATACTGGGACTACCTGGTTGGCGTGTTACATGGTGATCTGGGCGAAAGCTTTGTCACCAAGAAGCCGGTTTGGGACGAATTCTTTGCCCTGTTTCCCGCCACGCTGGAACTGTCGATCTGTGCCATGATCTTTGCAGTGGCTTTGGGGCTTCCTGCGGGCGTTATTGCCGCTGTGAACCGGGGCAAATTCTTCGACCGGGCGCTGATGTCGTCCGCGCTGATCGGGTATTCCATGCCGATCTTCTGGTGGGCGCTGTTGTTGATCATCGTGTTTTCCGGCAACCTTGGTTGGACGCCTGTCTCAGGCCGGATCGACCTGCTGTACTACTTTCCAAGCGTCACGGGCTTCATGTTGATCGACAGTCTGCTGTCCGGGCAGGAGGGGGCGTTTGGATCGGCTGTACGCCATTTGATCCTGCCGACCATCGTTTTGGGCACGATCCCTTTGGCCGTGATTGCACGCCAGACCCGTTCGGCCATGTTGGAAGTGTTGGGTGAGGATTACATCCGCACGGCCCGCGCCAAGGGCCTCGCCCCCGCGCGGATCAATGGGCTGCATGCGCTGCGTAATGCGCTGATCCCGGTGATTACAGTGATCGGCCTGTCGGTCGGCACTTTGCTGGCCGGAGCGATCCTGACCGAGACAATCTTTAGCTGGCCTGGCATCGGCAAGTGGATGGTCGACAGCATTTTCCGCCGCGACTACCCGGTGGTGCAGGGCGGCCTGCTGATGATCGCCGTGATCGTCATGCTGGTGAACCTGCTGGTCGATGTCCTTTACGGCGTCATCAACCCCAAAATCCGGAGGCGATGATGGCTGAATTGTCCGCGACCCCACCAAAAACCGAAGACCGCCCCAGTGCCCTGCGAGAGTTCTGGTTCTATTTCAGCGAAAACCGCGGTGCGGTGATGGGCCTTTGGGTCTTTGCAGCTTTTGTTTTCTGTGCGGCCTTTGCGCCTTTGTTGGCCCCCTACGACCCGACTGAACAGTTCCGCAATCACATTCTGCAACCGCCTGCGTGGCAAGAAGGCGGCAGTTGGGCCTTCCCGTTGGGCACCGATCCGCTGGGTCGGGATATGCTGTCGCGGCTGATCATGGGCTCACGTTATTCCTTCTTTGTCGGCATCGTGGTGGTGTGTGTGGCCGTGACGGGCGGGGTGATTGTCGGCCTGCTGTCGGGTTTCGCGCCCAAATGGGTCGATACGATGATCATGCGGGTGATGGATATCATCCTGTCCTTCCCCTCGCTACTGCTTGCGCTGGTTCTGGTTGCCATCCTTGGCCCCTCGTTGACGAACGCGATGATCGCCATCGCCATTGTGTTTCAACCGCATTACGTGCGTTTGACCCGGGCATCTGTGTTGGCAGAGCGGCAAAAGGACTATGTGACCTCTGCCCGCGTCGCCGGTGCCAGCAAGGCCCGGCTCATGTTCAAGACCGTGCTGCCGAATTGTCTGGCTCCGATCATCGTTCAGGCGGCACTGTCGTTTTCAACCGCCATTCTGGATGCGGCAGCCCTTGGCTTTCTGGGCATGGGCGCGCAACCGCCCACGCCGGAATGGGGCACCATGCTGGCCGAAGCGCGTGAATTTATTCTGCGCGCGTGGTGGGTGGTGACGTTCCCCGGTCTGGCCATCCTGGTCACGGTGCTGGCCATCAACCTGATGGGCGACGGTCTGCGCGACGCGCTGGACCCTAAGCTAAAGCGGAGCTGAAGACATGAGCCTGTTGGATATCCGAAACCTCACTGTCGAATTCGCAACCGCCTCGGGTCAGTTCCGCGCTGTGGATGGTGTTGACCTGTCGGTCGACAAGGGTGAGTTGATGGCCATCGTCGGCGAAAGCGGCTCGGGCAAATCGGTGTCGATGCTGGCATTGATGGGTCTGCTACCCTGGACGGCCACGATTACGGCCGACCAACTAAGCTTTGAAGGCATTGATCTGACCAAAATCTCGGCCCGTGACCGGCGCAAGATCATCGGCAAGGACATTGCTATGATTTTTCAGGAACCGATGTCTTCGCTGAATCCTTGCTTTACGGTCGGCTTCCAGATCAAGGAAGCCTTGCGCATCCACCTGGGCCTGAACCGAAAGGACCGCCACCAACGCGCCATAGAGCTGTTTGATCAGGTCGGCATCCCCGCACCGGAAAGCCGCCTGAACACGTTTCCGCACCAGATGTCCGGCGGCATGAACCAGAGGGTGATGATAGCGATGGCCATCGCCTGCAAACCCAAGCTGTTGATTGCGGACGAGCCGACGACTGCGCTGGACGTGACAATTCAGGCGCAAATCCTTGATCTGTTGGTTCGCCTACGGGACGAACAGGGCATGGGTTTGGTCCTTATCACTCATGATATGGGCGTTGTCGCCGAGACCGCCGAGCGGGTGCAGGTCCAATATGCTGGCCAAAAGGTCGAGGAGCAGGCAGTCAAAGACCTGTTCCGCACCCCGCGTCACCCCTACACAACTGCGTTGCTTAACGCGCTTCCGGAACGGGCGACGTCGAAGATGCTGCCTACTATTCCCGGCGTCGTTCCAGGGCAGTTTGACCGGCCAAAAGGGTGTCTGTTCAGCCCCAGATGCCAATATGCTGATGATCTGTGCCGATCGTTGCCCCCAACTCCGCACAGTGCGGAGTTCGGCAAGGCGCGTTGCCATTACGTTGAAAAGATAACAACCGGAGAGTTGGCATGACCGCCCCCATCGTTCAGGCCAGTGAATTGGCCAGGTTTTATACCGTAAAAGGCGGGTTGTTGTCGAAGGCCGCAACGGTAAAGGCCTTGTCTGGCGTGGACTTCGAACTGCGGCCGGGCAAAACGTTGGCGATCGTAGGAGAGTCCGGTTGTGGGAAGTCCACCCTCGCAAGGGTGGTGACGATGATCGAAGAACCGACCTCGGGTAGTCTGACCATCGATGGCGTTGAAATAACTCCGTCGAAATGGGCCCAAATGCGTGAAACTGTGCAGATTGTGTTTCAGGATCCCTACGGCTCGCTCAACCCGCGCCAACGGATCGGTCAAATCCTGCAAGAGCCATTGATAATTAACCGCCGCGAGATGTCCGCAGCCGACCGCGAGGCGCGCGCTCGTGAAATGATCGACCTCGTGGGTTTGCGCCCCGAACATTACGACCGCTACCCACACATGTTTTCGGGCGGGCAGCGGCAGCGGATTGCGATTGCCCGCGCCTTGATGCTGAACCCCAAGGTGCTGGTGTTGGATGAGCCGGTTTCAGCACTGGACGTCTCAATCCAGTCGCAAATTCTGAACCTGCTGGTCGAACTGCAGGAACGTCTGAACCTTGCCTATCTGTTCATTTCGCATGATTTGTCGGTGGTGAAGCATTTTGCCGACGACGTGATCGTTATGTATTTAGGCCGCGCGGTTGAGAAGGCACCGAAAGAAAAGCTGTTTGCTGCCCCTCGACATCCTTATTCCAAGGCTCTTTTGTCGACAACACCTCGCGCAGATCCCGACGCGCGAAAGGATCGGATCAAACTGGAAGGCGAGCTTCCGTCCCCGATGAACATCCCCAAAGGCTGTGCCTTTGCACAACGGTGCTGGCTTGCAACCGAAGAATGCCGCGCCGCGCCACCAGAACTGAGCGGGTCAGACCACAAAGTGGCGTGCCTGCATCCACTGTGGTAGGGATGGGGGACCTTCAGCCAGTTTCGCCTTTCCGTGTCTTAATAACCATCGCCAGCAACTGATCCTTGGTCCGTTGAATATGCTTGGTCAGCAGTTCACCTGCGGCATCAACCTGACGTTTGCGTGCCAGCGACAAAAGCTGTCGGTGGTCTAGCTTGGCGGGCTCGCGCTGTTCCATAACGCTGAGATGCATACGGACATAGCGGTCCGATTGCAGATTGACCCTTTGCAGGATCTCATTGGTCAACCCACGATCAGCAGCAGCATAAAGGGCTTTGTGGTATTCATAGTTCAGGCTGCCCCATCGCCCGACATTGTAAGCTTCGTAAGACCTTTCCATGTCGTCGAGCAGCTTCTCGCATCTGGCGAAATCAGCTTCCGTCATCTGCGGAATGGCCCGTCTAAACAGGTCAACTTCCAAAAGAACGCGAAGGTCAAAAATCTCGCCAATTTCCGAAAGCGAATGCGAAGTCACCGATGCACCACGGTTGTTAGTCAGCTGCACAAGGCCTTCGGCATCCAGCCGTTTTAATGCTTCGCGGATCGGCATGCGCGAAACATCGTAGTCCTCGGCAAGGGCCTCCTGACGGATGGTTTCACCTTCGGCCATCTCTCCGCTTAGGATACGTTCCCGCAGATCATTTGTGATGACTTCTGGAAGACTTTGACGTGCGATCGCGCGGGTTCTGGGCATAAGAGTGGTCTCGGTCGGTGTAAGTTGTATCCAAAATACAAAATGAGCGTTCGATTTCCAAGGGTCTTACATCTATTGATAACTTTAAGTTGCTCGAACGTTCCAGCAGGCCAGCAACGATGCGGTATTCGAACGCGAAGGAGGGGTGTAGTGGTCAGTCAACGTTTCCTGCCCAAGGGGGCGATTTCCGTCGACGTTCTTTATGATGGACCACCCAAGGCCTTTCATTTCCTGTTGCTGCCTAATACCACGATGTTGGCGTTTAGCGCAGCGATTGAACCCTTGCGTATTTCAAACCAACTGGCCCGAAAGCAATTGTTCGAATGGTATGTCCTGTCAGCAGATGGCGCGCCGGTCACGTGTTCGAACGGAATCCGCATTCAAGCCGACCAACCCATGCATGATCTGGAGCAGGGGGCTTATACCTTCGTGTGTTCCGGCACTGAGCCGATGGCTTCGTTTGACACCCGGGTTTTGAATTGGATCCGTCGGCAAAAGGCACATGGATGCGATTTTGGCGGTATCTGCACCGGGGCCTTTGCCTTGGCCAAGGCAGGCCTGATCGGCGACAAGAAGTTCACCGTTCATTGGGAAAACCGCCCCGGGTTTTGCGAGTATTTTCCGACAATGACGCCAACCCAGAGTCTGTACGAGATTGACGGCAAGCTGCGCACTTGCGGGGGAGGGCACGCCAGCACCGATATGATGCTGGAAGTGATCGAGGAATTGTTCGGCAACGCCCTGGCCATCAACGTGTCCGAGATGTGCTTGCACCGACGCGTCGGAGAAAGTGGCAGCAATCAAGTTTCGCCAGTCTCGGCCCTTTTGGGGACGCGCAACGCCAAGCTGGTCGAAGCTGTCCAAATAATGCGGGACAACATTGAATCGCCGCTCAGTCTTGAGGCGGTAGCGGATCAGGCGTCTCTGTCCAGACGCCATATGGAACGGCTGTTCCAGCAGCACACAAAGATGTCGCCCGGCCAGTATTACAACAACCTCAGGCTAGATCGTGCCTTCGCCCTTTTGAATGAAACCGACCTCAGCGTATCCGAGATTGCCTTTGCATCCGGGTTTTCCAGCACGGACAGGCTTTCAGTTCATTTCCGAGGCCGGTACAATGTTTCGCCGCATAACTTCCGCAGATCGTGGTCGCACGAAAGTGGCAACTAAGACCGTTGGTGAGACTTGGATACCGAGGTGCAATCCAGCTCTGGACTGCCACAGTGGATTGACCGAGCGGGGCGTTCCCTTCATCTTCAATTGCGTGATCGACACTTCGCTGCGCCTGCCATTGCGCAATTTTGAAGCACCGTTTTTTGCCAGCATAGCGTTGGCCCCTTTATCATGGACGTTATCATGAACACATCCGGTATCCGCAACGAAGGCATGCGTATTGGCGGCGAGATTGTCTTTACCGATGCTAAAATCCCGGTCCACTACCCCTACACGAGTGAGGTTGTCGGTACCGTCCCTGCCGGCACTTCTGAACATGTACGCAAAGCTTTTGAGATCGCCGCAAATTACACGCCCAAATTGACGCGTTACGAGCGCAGCGAGATTTTGCGGCGCACCGGCGCGTTGATTGGTGAAAATCGCGAAAACCTCGCAAAATGGCTGACGCTTGAGCTTGGCATCTGCCATCAGCACTCGATCTATGAAACCAGGCGCGCGCAGGACGTTTTTCAGTTCGCTGCCTCCGAGGCCCTGAAGGACGATGGTGAGGTTTTCTCGTGCGATCTGACCCACAACGGCAAGGCGCGCAAGATTTTCACCAAACGCGAGCCGGTCAGAACCATCAGCGCAATTACACCGTTCAATCACCCTCTGAACATGGTCAGCCACAAGATTGCACCGTCCATTGCCACCAATAACAGCATGGTCTGCAAACCGACCGAGTTGACCCCACTGACGGCCCTGACGCTGGCGGACATACTGTACGAGGCAGGGCTGCCGCCCGAAATGTTTCAGGTCGTGACTGGCTGGCCAAAAGATATCGGCGATGAGATGATCACCAATGAACACATTGACATAGTCACCTTCACGGGCGGTGTGCCGGTAGGCAAGATGATCGCGTCCAAGGCGGGTTACAAACGGCAGGCACTGGAGTTGGGCGGCAACGATCCTCTGATCGTGCTGAATGATCTGAATGACGCCGATCTGGACAAGGCCGCCAGTATAGCTGTGGCCGGGGCCACAGGGAATTCGGGGCAACGCTGTACCGCGATCAAACGCATTCTGGTTCAGGAAAGCGTGGCAGATAGATTTGTGCCACTTGTTCTGGAAAAGGCAAAAGCGATCCGGTTTGGTGACCCTCAGGACCCAGAAACGCAATTGGGTTGCGTTATCCACGCACAAGCCGCCGAGTTGTTCGAAAACCGCGTGCTGAGGGCTGCGCAAGAGGGCGCAGAAATCCTCTATCACCCCGGCCGCGACGGTGCACTGTTGCCGCCGATCGTCGTCGACAAGGTGCCCCACGGCAGTGAGTTGGTGATGGAAGAAACATTTGGTCCAATCGTGCCGATCGTTCGTGTTCCAGATGATGATGCGCAAGTCATGCAGATCTCAAACGGCACCGCATTTGGTTTGTCTGCGGGTGTCTGTACAAATGATCTGAACCGGGCGATTACCTACATCAACGGTTTGAACGTTGGCACCTGCAACATCTGGGAACAGCCCGGCTACCGGATCGAAATGTCTCCTTTTGGCGGCATCAAGGACAGCGGCAACGGCGTCAAGGAAGGCGTGATCGAGGCGATGAAATTTTTCACCAACGTCAAAACTTATTCACTGCCCTGGCCCGAGTGACTTTTCAGCCCTTTTTCTGTTGCGGGAAATTGTGACAATTGCACAAACAGGGGGCTCAGCCCTGCACAACGTTCTGCCGTTGCACACCCAAGCCTTTGATGCCCAACTCCATCCTGTCGCCGGGTTTTAAAAAAGGTCGGCGGATTTTGGCCCATGCCCACACCCGGAGGGGTGCCTGTCGAAATCACATCTCCCGGCTGTAGCGACATGAACTGCGACAGATGAGAGATTGCTGTCGCCACGCCGAAATGCATCGTTCGGGTCGATCCATTCTGAAACCGTTGCCCGTTCACCTCAAGATACATCTGCAGGTCCTGCGGATTGGGTACCTCATCCCGTGTCACAAGCCATGGACCTATAGGACCGAACGTGTCGGCGGATTTGCCTTTGACCCACTGGCCCGAACGGTGCAGTTGGAAATCGCGTTCTGATATGTCGTTGATGACGCAATAACCGGCGACATGGTTCAAGGCTTCGGCTTCCGAGAGGTATTTGGCCTCTTTCCCGATCACCACACCCAGTTCCACCTCCCAATCGGTTTTGACCGAGCCACGAGGGATTTCGACCGTGTCGTTGGGGCCAATAATGGCCGAAGTTGCCTTAAAAAAGATTACCGGTTCCTGCGGCAGCTCCATCCCACTTTCGGCCGCATGATCGGCGTAGTTCAGACCTATGCAGACGAACTTGCCGACCTGACCGACGCAAGCGCCAATCCGCGGTTGACCATCCACTAGAGGCAGGCTTGCGGTATCCAACCTGCGCAATCGGTACAGGGCTTCATCGCCAAGCAACTCGCCTGTGAGATCATCAATCACACCCGACAAATCACGAATTGCGCCCTTGGCATCCAGAAGACCGGGTTTTTCCGCGCCCTTGGGACCGAACCGCAGTAATTTCATTGATAGTGTTCCCTTTGCTCAGAGCGTCCGCGGCCATCATTAGCCAACAGGGTTGCGGATGGGAAATTCCGTTGTATTTGACCGGACAGCACACTTATCGACCCCCTGCACCAAAAACTCAATTCTTGTGGTGAATTAAACAGAGGACAGAGATACTGTAATCTCATTTCGTAATTTTGAATTTTTTGTGCTAGTGTCCGAGCAGATTTTACTGATTTCTTTCAAAGGTACTATTTATCGTGAGCAACAATTCACAAAACACGTTCAGGTTGCGTCCGATGGAAAGGGCAGATCTGGATTCCGTTCTGAGTTGGTTTCAGGACGTTGAAGACCTTGCGCGTTTCGATCGTACAACGCGCGTGCCCCTCAATACATCGCATGCCGAAGAATTTTGGAGAGATTCATTTACGTCTTCCGATGCCAGCCGCAAATGTTGGTTTATCGTCGAGTCCTCCGCAGGTGAGGCCGTTGGGTTGGCCGGACTCGAGTCTATCTCGAACATCAATCGCGATGCAGTGGTTGCAGTTTTCGTCAACAAGGCAATGCGCAGATCCGGCGTCGGGCTCCGGGCATCTGCTTTGGTGCTGGATCTGGCATTTCGACAGTTGGGGCTGAACCGCATAACGTCTTATTATCGTGAGGACAATCATCACAGCCGTGATCTTGTTGCGAAGATAGGATTCCAGATTGAGGGGACAATGCGTCAAGCGTGGTTCGCTGAAGGTGAGTTTCAAGATATGGTTGTTGTGGGCATTCTGAAATCCGAGTGGATGGTTCGCCGAAACGTTTTGGCACAGGAACTGGATGCGAATACGATCGTGACTTTGGGGCCGAATGATTGCGCCGACTGGTCATGGCCACCTCGGATCGCAGAGGTGTGATCAGTTCCGATCAAAACTGCTTCGGTCGTCAAAAACGTTTTTTGATATATGTTGGTTACGGGTCCGCTACGAATCCGAAAAAAGAGTAACACTTGTGAGTACGACAATTTCTGACATTCCAATTACTCAACGGCTTGGCGCAGTATTGTTCGCTGATGTCGTAGGATACTCCCGGCTCATGAGCGAGAATGAGCTGGATACCTATAATGAATTGAAAGCATTGATTTCTTTGCTTGAGGCATCGTGCGCAAAGTACAACGGCCGAGTGGTTGAGGTACGTGGGGACGGGATTTTGGCCCTGTTCGAAACTGCCACCAGCGCAGTAGAATTCGGGGTCGAATTGCATCAAATCGCAAGCGATCAGAACAAAACCCGCGCGCAGGATCAGCGAATCAAGTTCCGGGCCGGGATTCACCTTGGTGAGATACTGATAGACGAACGTGGCATTCACGGCGACAACGTCAATATCGCGGCCCGGTTGCAAGAGATAGCCGAGCCTGAGCGGGTCTATGTCAGCTCTGCCGTGTATGATCAGGTCTGCAATCGCCTGCGATATGGGTACGAGTTTCTGGGGCCAAAACAGCTCAAGAACATCATGAATCCTGTCTCGACCTACTGCGTCCGCAGCGAAGTGGCCGGCGCAACAATGGCTGGCACGATGCGCCCGGATTTGAAAGGGGACATATTCGAACGGCCGGATACGCCGTCGGTGGCCGTTCTGCCCTTCAGTAGCTCTGGCGGCGATGAGTCCGACAGCTGGATCGCCGAAGGTCTGACGGACGACATCATCATGAATCTGTCCAAGTTCCGGAACCTTTTTATCATCGCCCGAAACTCGTCGTTTTTCTTCAGGACACAATCGATGCCTCCGAAAGAGGCCGCGCAAAAACTGAATGTCCGTTATGTCGCGCGCGGCAGTGTACGTCGCTCAGCCAGTCGGATCAGGATTTCCGCCGAGTTGATTGATGCCAACACCGAGCGCACGATCTGGGGCGAACGGTTCGATCGCAAGATTGACGATATTTTCGACATTCTTGATGAGGTCACGGAATGCATTGTGGCGGCCACTGCGGTGATGATCGAGTCGCATGAAAAACAGCGCATGATTCAGGCGATTCCAAACGATCTTGAGGCCTATGGTTCGGTCCTTCAAGGTCAGCACCACATCTTCAAATATACCCGAAACGACAACCGCAAGGCACAGAATTTCTATCAATCAGCCCTTGAACGGGACGAAGGATATGCCCGTGCTGCAGCAGCGCTGTCGCGAACTCTAAATATCGATTGGCGTTATTCCTGGGCCGAAGAGCCATCACAATCCCTGGAAAAGGCGCTGATGTTGGCGCAGCGCGCGATTGAGCTGGACCCGACCGACGCGCGTGGTTTCGGCGAATTGGGCTATGTACACCTATACCGCAAAGAGCATGACGCAGCCATCCAATCCTATCAGCGTGCGCTGGCGTTAAACCCAAATGACGCAGATATGCATTCTGACTTTGCCGATGCTTTGGCCCATTCAGGCGACAACGAGACGGCCATAACGCATCTTCAGCAGGCAATGCGCCTAAATCCCTATTTCCCGGATCAATACCTTTGGCATCTGGGCGGCGCGTATTACAATCTCAGACGCTATGAGGACGTCATTGAGACGGTCAACAAGATGAACAACCCGACTGAAGGGCAGCGTATGCTGGCTGCGAGCTATGCGCAGCTTGGTCAAACGGACATGGCCCGTCTGATCCGGGAAAAACATCGCGAGGCGCATCCGAACTTTTCGCTGGCCCGGTGGACAACCGTTCAACCGGATCGGCTAGAGGAAGACACGCAGCACTTTGTGGAAGGTCTGAAAAAGGCGGGGTTCTAAAATGCAAAGGGGCACCGCGTTCCGGTGCCCCTGAGCTTACTTTCAAAAACTGGATTTAGTCGCCGCCGCGTACCTTTGCGCCGCTGACCTTGGCGCCGCTCACCTTCGCACCACTGACTTTGGCACCGCTGACCTTGGCCCCACTTACTTTCGCGCCGCTGACTTTGGCACCGCTGATAGCCGGGCTATCAAAGCCGAAATAGATGTCCAGAAGGACTTGTTCGAACTGGCCGGTCATCACGTCCATACGCATGGTCTGGTCAGATTTGTCATACCGCCAGACGCGGATGCCATCGGCGACCTGATAGTCGGCCGCTGCGACGCCCCCGATACTCGGGTCTTGCGGCGCTCGGGATGCGTCGTCTGCAGGCTTATCGGGATCAGCGACCAGCTCACCTTTACCATGAACCAGAAAGATCACCGGCTCCGGCATTTCGTAATAAGTGCCCTCAAAGGCAAAGCCATAAATCTTGGCGAACCGAGGACCTTTCTCCCCTTTTTCCACCCCAAATTGATCGTCGAGATGCTTGTTGGCGCCCTTCCCTTTGGACGGAATGCGTTTGTACTCTAAATCTTCGAGCTCACGGCCATATATCAACACTTCTGAAAAACTGAGCAAGGATTCAGGCATATCTCTCTCTCCCAATTATGGGATCGACGAAGCCAGAACCCTCATCTCCCCCTCAAAATAAACTCGAAAAATATTCGAGCAAATGCGTTCCAATAATCTTCTTCCGATTGCATGCCATAAAACCGCTTAAAAATAAAGGATTTTACAAGTTACACTGGCACCTGCGTACGAACCGAGGCCGAGTGGCTGTCTTCCTCGGGGTCGGGAAGACGTGGACCGGCAGATGTCAGACCAATATCACGCATGCGGAAGTTGCCTTCGATGATGTTGCGAAACGCACCGCCAGTGATTTCCTGATCGACCGCCAGCAGGGCCTTTTCAACACCGAAATAGCTGAGCATATCGGCATCCAGCCGCTCCCATGTGTCGGCCAGATAGGTTCCCAAAAAATCGCGCGCTTCAAGCAAAGCGATCCGGAAACCTTCCGGGTTTTCGGCATAGCGGGCATCGAACACACCCTGCATAACCTCGCTGTAATCCGGAGAGTCTTCCAGTTGATCGGACAGGTGTTCTTCTTCAGGTGAGATCAGCCCATGCAGCAGCAGGCGTTCGTGATAAATATCTACGAAAATGTCGAACATCGCTCCGGTCAATGGTTCGGACAGATCGTGTTCGCTAGTCCATCCGGCCGCAAACTCTGACATGGACCGTGTGTTGGCGGCAATTCGGATCTGAGCGTTTTCCCCCAGTTCGGCAAACCGGTTCAGGCGATTGAATGTGTACAGGTTGCCCCGCGTGTTTTTCAACAACGCGTCAACAACAGAACCAAAATGCAGCGACGCAAGAAGGGCGACCATATCGGCAGCGGACTCGTGAAATCCGTAATATTCGCCCGACGCATCTCCGTCTGACGGCATACCAATGACGCTATAGATAATGGCATGTCCAATTTCATGGGAGACAACGTCAAAGTTCAGGCTATATGGGCGGTACTCGTCTCCATGTTCGTGTGTGCCGCCCGTTTCCAGAAACCCCCAACCAATATGTGCGTTGTCCAGACTGGGTAGCAGGGACAGTTCAAGCCGGTTGAAATCGCGTGAGAAATGCCATGGGATCGGCCGGTCAAAATACCCTTGCCAAACATCCATTGTAAAGTGAGCTGACCCGAACAAATGCGCCGCCTCAAATGAGGGGTCCGACGGGGCAATATGAAAGAAGTTCCCTAACTCATCAGGCATCGCGGGCGGTTGGATGTATCCGTCCCAAGGAGGCAGATACATACCCGGTCCATTTGGCCCGGGAACAATGGCGCCGTAAGGTGTGGTTTTGCCGACAGGATTTACAGTGTACATGCGCGGACCGGACGGCCCCGGCCCGATGCTACCTTGCGGAGCCGAAATTTCGACAAGCTCCGGTTGCGCGCCCGGTTCCAGAAAAGGTGATTGCGGATACAGCAGGAACCGTGTGCCGGGTTCTTCGTCGCTTACAGTCTCATGTGTGTTCATCAATCGACCCCTCGTGCCGGGCGGAGGTCACCTTGCTTTTTGGGACATCCGCACAGGCACTCCTGTGGCAAAACAAATACTCTGCTTCGATCAACTCACCAAGTTCCGCGCGCCCGGATAGGCCAAGCGAGGTTGCGTAGCTGTCCAGGTTATCCGGCACGTCCTGGTCAAGGCGCGTTTCAAAATACCACACGACCATACGCAGACGATCTGCGCCCGAGGGGTGCCCATTCACAATCGCAGCTTTTTCCTTGGCGGCCGCCCGTTCCCGTAGATCGGCATACTTTCCGGTTCGCTTCAGTTCAGCCAGCAATGGCACATCCAATTGGGCCAAACGCGCGACGACCGTCGCATCGATCCGGGCGGCATCTGCCAGAATGTCCTCGTATTCCGCAAGGTTCAGATCATTGGCGGTCAACCATTCCATCAAATGCGTTTTATGAGACAATCCAGCCTTGGCCCTGTGGCCCGTCATCTGCCGGATCAGGGCGTCACGATCAGGTTGCCGATCCAGCTCGGCGGCTTCTTCCTGTGCCATTACGCTCAGCACTGCGCGGTTGCGCAATTCGGTGTAAAGCACGGGGTCTAACCTCAACTCGTCGATCACCGCGTGGTTCTGTGCCTCGTTGGTGTCGATGCGGTTGCGCAACTGTTTCCACACCAATGTTGGCTCGGTCCGTGTTACGGGACTTGGGGGTAGGGTGCCTTGCGACAGGCAATCCGCCATAAGGGCCAGCATCGCCCGAGCGTCATCTGCCTTGGCATCAATTTGGCCGTCGGGTAGCCAATCTAAAAAGGCCGCTATTCCGGGCAAGTCGCTTAACTCTTTGCCGATGTTCTGCCAGATGCGGTACCGATAGTGTCTGGATTTCGCATGCTCTAGGATGGTGGCGACGCTTTCAGAAGGCAAAATCCCTTGGGCCTGCGCCTGTTTGACTGTGGCCCGGATCGATACCATCGGTGTACTGAGCGGTTGAAACCCCAGTTCTGCCGGGCTGTGCAGAACCGCGACCTCATCGTCATCGTGCAAAACGCCGCTGAGGTAGTCCTTAAAGATCCCGCCAACACCGATCATTCCAAAATCGGCAAGTTCCGCTGCTCGCAGGGCGCCCATGCTGGCGCTGCCAAATACCGGTATCCCTTGTTCCATCGCCCACAAGATTTCCTTATGCCAGACTGACGGCACACCTTCAAAAAACCCATCTATGATTCCAATGGCGTGCGGTTGATCCTTGGCTGCGCGATAAACATCACCCTGCTGAACAGGGGGTAGGATCGCAGCATTCAACCGTGCGGTGACTTCGTGCGCTGGCAGGGTAGGGCCCACAAATACAACGACGGTCATGCGGTTTCCTGCCTGATCTGCAGCGCTCTTAGTCCTGGTACATAATCCGCGTCGTCATGTGGCGCCTCCAAGCCCGGTATGACCGCCCGAACAACCGATAGATCATATTCAGGCCGAGACAAGTCCACGATCACAACCTGAGAAATCCCGACGGCCTCTAACCTGTTCAACAGCAAAGCCAGGTCATCCTCGAATGTCTTGGTTGAATGCGTCGGGCAGTCCTGAAAATTCTCTGTCGGAGTGGCACGATCGATCAGATCCCGCACATATCTACACCGATCCGTTTGCGCCTGGTCAGTGAATTCTTCCGGATCCAGATCATCGCGCGCGCCCGAGATATAGGTTAGCCGGGTCTGAGCAGCCTCTGTCACCGCGCGCAGCAACGCGATTGCTCGATCCGGATGGCACCCGTCGCCGATGCCGATGTGACCAGGCTGCCCGCTGGCCTCACAGATCACGCAGCGAAAACTGGCAATTCCGATATCCGACGTGGTGTTCCACACCCCGATCTCCAGATTTGCGCCGGTGACTTTTTCAATGGCCGCCTGACATCTTGGGTCGTCGACAGTGCCGAGATCAATACGCACGGTCGGGGTTTGATGAGACCACAGCGTCGTTGCATCCCGCTCAATCAATTCGCAAATCGCATGACAACTCGCTTCGGCGACATTGTTGCCCGAAGCCAAACCGTTTGTTGTTCTGGGAAAGGCGCGTTGTCCAGCGAGTGGAGCCGTGGTGTAGTCAGTGTCCACCATCTCAAGCGGAACCCAGCAGGCCCGTTGGCTTTTCAAATCCCGGCCTTCGACCCATAACATGTTGCTATTGGGATCAAATTTCGCGCCGGTGACCTTAGGCAATCGCTCCACATCCACTACGGTCGCTTCATCAGCCAAATCGGTAAGTCTGGCAAGCCGTTGCGGAAGTCGCACACGTTCGGCATGCCAGGATTCGATCGCTTCCATAACGCCTGAAGCTTGCGCTGCCTGCAACGACAGTCCCTTACCAAGTGACACCGCAACAGATCGGGAATTGGGACGAGCAACCATGACGGTAGGCAAACCAA
Organism: Ruegeria sp. CDSC002; assembly: GCF_059610905.1. Taxonomy (NCBI): domain Bacteria; kingdom Pseudomonadati; phylum Pseudomonadota; class Alphaproteobacteria; order Rhodobacterales; family Roseobacteraceae; genus Ruegeria; species Ruegeria sp. CDSC002. The sequence continues at coordinate 104,259 of NZ_JBXWOM010000005.1, read as the reverse complement.
TCCGATCCAGACCAGTCAGATTCGCGATCCGAGTTATACCCATTTCCCGAAGAAATGGTTGCACAATACTCAGGGTGTGTGCGGGGTCGCGCAGACGATGAGTGTCATGCACGTAGGTCTTTTGTGAACTATCGGTCATTTCATCGACCTTGCCAAAACAAACGTGCAGGTTCGCACAATAAAACAAGCTATACGCAAATAGGATGGTAGATGAATTCGTGTGGGTCAACCTTGCTGGTTTCTGGCGTCGATTTTGTAACTAGGTGACAACTCCAAGGATTCTCATTTAACATAAGATTGATTATACGATTAATAAATGCTTATCCTCCCCCACTAAATTGTTCCGCCCCTATAGTTAGGTACCCGAGGGTCAGATGTGATAGTCAAACGATACAACCCGGAAGTGATTGTCACTAAATTATGGAAGGTTGAGGCGTTTTACGGCCAAGAGATGCTGCGCGTAGACACCATGCGATAAGTGCGGACAACAGACAGACCTTCTATCGCTGGTGTAAGCAGTATGCGGTATGGCAACCGACCAACTTAAGGAGCTAGAGCGGCTTGAGCAGGAGAATGATCGGCTGCGTCGTGCCGTGTCACACCTCACGTTGGGCAAGCTGATCCGGTCTGAAGCAGCACAGGGAAACTACTTAGCCCTTCAAGTCTCCGGGCTTGCATTGATCACATTCGTAACAAGATGCGGGTGTCCGAGCGGCGGATCTGCCGTGTTTTGGGTCAGCATCGGCCCACGCAGAGACGGTTGCCAGTTGGACGTGCCGGCGAAGACTGGCTGGCTACCTACACGATCAAGCTGATGCGCCATTCTGGTCGATACTGGTAAAGCCTTATCGCAGCCCTTCTGAGTGACGCGGGCTAGCAGATCAACAACAAGCGTGCCGAGCGCCTGTGGCGACGTAAGGGCCTCAAAGTGCCAATGAAACAAAGATGGGGCGTCTCTCGCTGAATCCTCTGAGGACTTTGCTTCGCAATGCCCTGCCGCGCTGTGGACGGGTCGTGTGTTCGACTCCGACCCGAACATCGTAATCATGTCTGGTCACATGACTTCGTTCTTCATCGGACCGATGACGGGAAAGCGTTCCTGGCGATACGGATGCTGAACTCGACAGAAGTCATTGGTGCATTGATGGACCTGTTCATCTTGCGCCACACTCCGGCCTACATCAGGTCGGACAACGGCCCGGAGTTCATCGTTACTATGGAACCCAAGGCCAATCCTGCACTCACGCTCAAACTGGACCACTCGGATGGGGCTAATCAAGGCGTCGGCTTGCCAGAAAAGGTCAGACATATTTACCGGTCGGTTGCGCGCCGTGAACCGCACCACAAAACGAAAATCAAAAAAGGGGGCCTGAACCTAACTTAGGCGGATGTGGCTACTACTATTTTTTGGTACTGGTAATTGCGCGCCAGTCTTCTGGTGGAGGCTTGTCTAACAGGCTTTGGGCACGGGCCATCATTGCGACTGAGGCGGGATCTCCATTTCGTTTTCGGTCTGCAACCTCAAATGCGGCAAGAGCCTCTTCAAACCGCCCTGCCCGGTAGTGCGCAAGGCCTTGTTCATAGGTCTCTATCCAGGCAAATGATCCGCCACGCCCATCTGCCATCGCTATCAGTTCGTAGACCACAAGCTCTTCAAGGCGCCCAAATACGGTTAGCGTGTCCAGTTCGCGCACCACGATTGTGTCGGCTGCCTGTTGTCTCGTTTCCGGCCCAATGAGGATCAGCGTGCCATAATCTTTGTTGGCTCCTTCCAACCGGCTGGCAACATTCACAACATCGCCAATCGCGGTGTAGTTTAACCGCTGCTCTGATCCGATATTTCCGACCAGAGCCTCGCCGCTGTTCAGCCCGATCCTGACACGCAAGGGATTGCCGTCATCATCTTCAATTCCAGACGCGTCCACTGCAGCGACAAGGTCCAATGCTGCGCGGCAGGCGTTTTCAGCGTGGTTCACATCCTTGCGCGGCGCCCCCCAAAACGCCATCACAGCATCACCCATGAATTTGTCGATCGTCCCACCATTTTTAGCGATAGCCGTGGAGGCCGCGCTAAAGAAGGGCTCCATCAGTTGGGTAATCTTGGGGCCAAGTTTCTCGGACAGCCCGGTGAAACCCGTGACGTCGCAGAATAAAACAGAGATCTGCTTCATCTCTCCGCCGGGCTGTATCTTGATACCCTCAGCAAGCAGCATGCGCACGAGATCTGTGGGTACGTATTTTCGGAATGCTGACAAACCAGCCGCCATGCTGGCGGTGGCCGCAGAAAGATTGGAAAGCTCAGACAGTTTGGACGGTCTGCGCTCAATCTGCTCGACGTCAAAGCGCTCAATTTTACCGAGGTCTTCGGCAATGCGTGCCAGCGGATTTGCCACAACTTTGCGGATCAGCCAGATCGCTAATCCGGTTGCAACAACCACCACAATGATCAAAACGTAAATCAGATTGATCAGCGTCTCGTCGATGCCCGAAAGAAAGGCCGCTTCAGGTATGACTGTGGCAACGCGCCAGCCGTAAAACCCCAGGGGCGTCAGCGCCACCGCATAAGGCACGCCGTCAATGACGACACGTTTCGTCAATGTACCAGAGGCATTTGCTTGTGGGTCAGCCAACAGCCTTTCGCCCGAGATCATGGCGACTTCATAAAGCTTGCCCTCGCCCATGCGCGCCGGAGTGACCTCATCCGCTTCGGCATCGGGGACCGCGATAACCTTTCCATCGGCGTTCAAGATAAACGCCGCGCCAAATTCGCCGGGCGCAAGCGTGGCAAGAAACCGTGACAAACGATCCGTTTCGATCGCAACTGCCAGAACGCCTTGTCGCGCTCTATTGACGTCTATCGGACCGGCAAAGGCGTAAACGGTTCTGTCACTATCCGGAAGGTCGCGCGCTTCGATCCACCCAGAGGAATTGAGGCCTATGAAGTTTTTAAACCAGGCATGTTCGCGCGGATCATAAGATGTTTCGGTAAAGGTCCGCTCTTCGAACTGTATGTCACCAGGAATGAAGATGTAGCGGTCTTTCCGCAGCATTCGGTCGCGGATTCCCTCATCGATTTCAATCATCTCAAGCCCACCGTCACCCAGGCGATGTGACGCGAAAAAATTTCCATCAGGCCAGCCGAAGAACATCCATGAGATATTCGGCTGCGCCTGCAATTGTGACAGGAAAACAAACTCCCGCTTGTCGGCCTGTCGCGTCGCGATGACGTTCTGAACAAAGATCGTACGAACGGCCGCCCAGGCGGCTTCGGCCGACCTGAGTGTCACGCCCACCTCGATACGGACAGTGTTTGCGATCTGGCCGTTTATTTCTGCTGCAAGCATGCGGCTATTGTCGCGCGCTGTTGTCCACCACAGGGAATGAACAATAAACGTCGACACTCCGATAGACACAGCCACCAGAATTGACACAGCAATGCCTACACTAAATCGCAATAAACTCTCCGCCAAAAAGCCACGTGTTTCAGTATTGAATTGAGACAGCTAAGAGAGCAAAGTTTTCTTAGACCCAGACGCGAGATCTCACGCAACTGTTAGTTTCAGGATATCTAACCCGTAAATAACGAGTGCAGCAAAAGCGATTGCGAAGAGAAAGGCTTTTGGCATCTTTCGTAGCGTGTCGCCATTCGCTGCCGGGCCGACCAGCATCTAGGCAAAGATGCCTTAATCGCTCCACAGCTTCCAACGGTTAAAGAGGATCTTGCGCGGACCAAAGTCTTTGGGCGCATCTCGTCAATTTAACCCGTTGCGGTTAATGAAATAATACCACTCAACACATGCCTGTCGTCAACACGGGGCTTCCCATGAGGCTTTGGAAAAAAGGGCGCAAGGCGTGCCAACTGTACGTCGCTCAACCAGAATAGATCAGGCATGCTCGCCGCCTGTTTCAGCCACGGCGAACCATACAGCTAGACGGAAATCGATCGGTCGCAAACCTAGCTCAATAGCCAGAAACGTCACGCGAGTATTCGTGATAGATTCCTGGGTCAAAGATGGAATTAATCGCCAGTTCTCGCTTGGGAAGAAGGTCCTCGGAAAACACTTGGGCGGCCTCAAAGACACCGGATGTCAGAAAGCGCGCACTCTCTGGAACCTCGCCCAGTGTCGCCGTCGGATCATTGGCCACAAGGTTGTAACCCCAAACTCCGAATGACGGGATCGAAACCTGATAGTTCACCACCTGCGGGAAAATCTCGGAAAGGGTCTCGGAAATCGTCCAATAGGTATGCGGTAAAAAGAAGGGAGAGCTGCTTTGAGTGACCAAAGCACCATCGTCGCTCAAAATGCTGTTCACCATGGCATAGAACTCGATCGAATAGAGCTTTGACAGCGCTTCGTTATGGGGGTCGGGAAAATCTATAATGATCCGATCATAGGTTTGATCGGTGGATTTGACATAGTTGAATGCATCGGTGTTGTAGACGTTCAGAATCGAGGCCTCCATGCTGTTTTCGTTCAGGCGCGCGATGGGGGCCAGATTGCGCCCCAGGTCGGTCATCGCCGGATCGAGATCAACAAGGTCGATGCGCGATACGCTGGGGTGTTTCAGGATCTCTCGCACGGCCAGCCCGTCGCCTCCGCCCAGAACCAATACGGACTTGGGGGCGTTTTCCCCCCATGACAGAACTGGATGGACCAGCGCCTCGTGATAGCGATACTCATCCGCTTCGGCGAACTGCAGGTGGCCGTCGATGTAAAGGCGCACGTCATTTTTCTGCCAGGTGTTGGTGACGACCAGTGACTGATACTGCGACTGCTTACGCCAGACGATACGGTCAAAATACAGATGGTCCTGCGCAAACGCAGTGATGCGCCCGGCCAGCAAAGTCAGCGCGAACAGCAAAACGATGGTCGCGATTGCGCTGACCAGCATCCGTTTGGGTGAATCCAGCTGGTCGCGTAGGCAAAGGACGCTCAGCAAAGCGACCATGGCATTGGTCAGGCCAATGGCGAATGAGGATGAAATCAGTCCAAGCGATGGAAGCAACAGGATTGGAAACAAAACAGATCCGAAAAGTGCTCCGATATAGTCAAGTGATAGCACGTCGGCGATGGATTCCCGCGCGGTACTGCTTTCGGACAAGACCCGCATCAAAAGCGGAATTTCCAAACCGACGAGAAACCCGATGGTCGAGATAAAGGTAAACATTCCCACCGTGTAGAACCACGGCGCATAGGGAAAGAGCATGAACAATGACACGCTGCACAGGCCGCCGACCAAGGCCAGAATCAGTTCAACCCAGATAAACGTTTGGATCAGGTTGCCGTGGAAAAAGCGTGAGACATATGACCCGACCCCCATAGCAAACATGAAAAACCCGATGGTCAGTGAAAACTGATAGACCGAGTTGCCCAGCAGGTAGCTGGACACCGTTCCAATGATCAGTTCGTAGACAATGCCGCACAGGGCAACAACAAGGATCGCGCCAAGCAGAACCATCGCCTGCCGGCGTGGCAGCTCTGTGTAACGCGGTGTCAGAGTGTCGGTCATATTGAATTCCGAATAACTGGAAAGCCCGACGCGATTAGCGCCGGGCCTGAGTGGAGTATGTTGCGGACGCGGTGCCTTATTTACCGGCGCGCAGACCACCAGCGCGAGCGCTGCGCGGAGCTGAATAGCTGGCGCGCGGCGTCACGTTCCGGTTGTTGAAGCTTGAGGCGCTGATACCGGCCGAACGCTGTCGGCTGAGCAGGTTGCCAATCAGCGCACCGGCCAGGAAGCCGGCGCCCGAGAAACGCAGGCCAGCGGACTCACCAGTAGTGTCAGTGGCGATCAGGCGTCTGTTGGCCTCGTCAATCTCGATGGCAAAATCTCACCTTCATCCGAGTCTCGTGCGCCGTTTGCATTAGCGTCTGCATAACCCGAGAACTTGGCGTCGGATAGAATTTCAAGACCCAGCGGCTCGTCATAAAAGCGCGGTTCCGAGTTCATGATCTGGGTGAGATACTCCGTGAACTCTTCCACTTGATCGTCCGAGGCTTCGGCGATGCTGTTAGCTGTCAGATATTCCTGATACTCGTTGATCGCAAATTCGGTCCGGTCCAGAACCTGCCCAAGATCGGCGGTCTGTTCGGACTTCGGGGCCAGGAACACCGAATACCCTATGAAGCCCACAACGCCCAAAATGACGATTGTTTTTAGATTTCCAAACATAATTTCTCCTATCGAGTTAAGACTGTGTTTTCAGGTTTCATCAAGGTCATAGGACCACCAATCCTGGTGCAGGTCCTTGCCGTAGAATTCTTTGAGCGCACCGCATTTCTTCATCCCCTGCCCCTGTAATTCGGCTGCATGTGCGTCGGACAGATCAGAGGGGACAGTAAGAATGGCCATGCGATATTTCTGCGTGCGAGCCAGCGAAAGCTGCTGATCCAGCCCGTTCAAACCGGTACCGGATTCGCTCCAGCGTAGTCCCGCTACATCGTTGGTTTCCGCGGCCTTTTGCAGGTCAACGACAGACAGACCTGTGGTTGAGGCAGGATGGGCGGGCGGTAGTTCGGGCGCATCCGGATTATCCAATCCATAGATGATTTTCGCCTCTCGCGGGCTGTGATACCCAGGAACGGTCAACTCGACCGCTGCCCCGAATTCTTCATACAGCTTATGCGCGGCGGCATAGATTTTCTTGCCGAACTCTTCGTAGTCACTGGTTTCGATGAAAATCTTGCGGATCTGTAGCTGCGCAAGCTTACCCAGCATGTCGTTCAACATCTGCCCGCCCAACCCTTTGCCGGTTTGGGCCTGATCCAGGTAGGTCCAGGACAGCCACGCAACATCAGGTACATCTTCGTCAATACTGTAGCCGATCAGACCGAGCACGTTGCCCCGATCTTGCAGGACAAACATGTTTTGGGTGCCCTCGTTAACAAATTTGTCTTCAGCCTCGGCCGCGTCATCTTCATCGGTCTGGGCGATGATCTGAATGGCAGGCGATACATGCCGCCATTCCATAGGCGTGAGGGTCGGCCCCTTCGAGCCGAACAACGCATTAAACAAGGCAAGACCTCCCCCGACCAACGCGGATGTAATGTGGGTGAAAACCGCGATCTGAGACCGCAGGTACAAAAACTCGGCGACGAGCAGAATGCATATCAGCGCAAGCGCCCAAACACGTTGGCTTGGCGGTCCCGCTGCTACAAGACCAAAGGCAACAAGGGCATAGGAAACGCTTGATAACCCTACGAACCCCGGCCCGACCAGAACGAACTCTGCCACTGTGCCGGCAACGACGCTCAGGATCACAAGGCCTGCGGTCCCGGTACTGCCCAAGCGAGGTTCGGTCAGACAGCCGCCGATGAAAATCATCACACAGTTGAGTGTCAGATGGCTCAGATCGCCATGCCGGATCACGAACAACAGATGGTCGGGCAAGCTTTGCACAGGCCCCGAATAACGCACCGGACCGAACAGCACGTAGACGCAAATCGCGCACAGGATTAGAGATATCGTGACCGGGCATCTGCGCAGCTCTCTCATTCGCCCTTCAACTGCCGGCGATAGCTAGCCGCGGCACGTTTTGTCCGATCAGGCCCCGTTTGATGGATTGCACCTCAATGCGCTGCGGGCGGAAATAGGATTTCAGTACATCCAGGCTGCGCTGCGGCTCGGCGTCGCCGCACATGAAGATATCAATGGCGGCATAACCATGCTCGGGCCAAGTGTGGATCGAGATATGGGACTCAGCCAACAAAGCCACCCCGGTAAACCCTGCACGTTGTCCGAAATCATGAGTTTCGACGTCAAGGACATGCGCTTTGGCTGCAATAGCCGCGCGTGTCAGAGCTTTTTCAGCTGGAGCAGGATCATAAAGTGCAGTTGAATCGAAGAAATCCGCTAAAAGATGTACACCTAAAGAGGGCAAAACAGCGCTCAAAAAAAACTCAAAGCCTCAAACCATAAATTATTGATCCACTTCTATTTTATTGATCTCTGCAGTCAATCTGACTGCAGGGTTGCCCGCGTTTGACTGCCACGCTGTGGCAAAAAATACACAACCTATAGGGGATCATTCAAGAGTCTGAGTATTTGCGTCAGACTCTCGTTTTATTTCCGGTCCATTCTTTGGGAAGCGTGCAACTCGCACTGGGTTCGGGCCCGCAAGGCAACACCATGCCGGTTGCGCAAGCGGTTGTACGTTGGTGAAACGACATAGCTCTGCCTGGTTGCGTTAGAACGGGCACCCCTGCCCCGCTTTAACGCAAAATCAGGAACTCAACATACCCCAGCCTCGGGCCAAAATTTCCCGGCGCTGAACATCGTGCGCATGAAACGGCAATCCGTCTCTCCAACCCTGGCCGGAGAGCATCACCGCATATCAATTCCCCTGAGTGCGAGCCTCAAGCCGTTCCAGATTAACAACTGTCGACAGCATCAAGCGATCGTGGCTCCAATCCTGAGTTTGGCGTACTGACGCCGAGCTGATGGCAAGAATGGTTGCCAATGCTAGGGTCATCCCAAGAAATACGGCAGGCAGAGGAGGACTTGCCGTCGACGCTTCGGTCAAGGCAATCACACGCAAACGCAACACATGCTTTGCTTTTGTCCCGTTCACCAAGGCCACATGAAGAATGCGTGGGCAGTTCATTGTAAGAGATCGCGAACAGTAATCCAGCAAACAGGCCGTATAGTCTTTGGCGTCTATCCCCTTACGCGAGACAACGGATTGGTCACAGGCCAACTCGCGCAGTCGGTCAAACTGGTGCTTAATCACCAGATATGCCGGGTTCCAGAACAGTAGCGGGCGCATCAGCTCAAAGCCCAGCTCCCACTCCACATCCATGGCACGGATGTGTTGAAATTCGTGTGCCAGAGCGAACCGCAATTCACGCGGTGTATTTAGCAAATGGCTGGGTAAGACGACGTGGCGGCGACGTAGGCCGCGCACAGCGAAGGGTACGTTTATCCGGTCCGACAAACGAATGTCTACCTTCGACGACCGCCGCCAAAGAAAGCTGGATCTCACGGTTTTGCGAATTGCCCATGCATCGCGAAGCACACGAATTGTCAAGAAAGTCGACACCAGGGCGAATGCAATCAAAACGCATGTTACAAGGACAGACGAACCAGAAAGAACGTGATCAAGCCAACGTTCGCGCGTGTTCAGCAGGGTTTCGAACTGCGCAGCCGGCATGGCAATATCACCACGCAAGTAGGCAGCCACGGCCAGATCCCCCAGTGCGACTGCGCGTCCAGGCCACAGAAAACCGATAAAGGCCGAGACACCCATTGCCAGCACCGGGCTCAGCACAACACAAATACAAAGTGCTTTGAGCGATCGAAGTTGTGCAACAAACCCATATCGCATAGACGATCGCGCGAACACGACGCGCACCGCCAGCCAGATAAGTGCCGACAATCCAAGTACAACATTTAACTCGAGAAAAGCGTCGAGAACCGGTTTAACCGCCGTCATTTTGCAGTCTCCTCTCTACCAGTGCTCGAATTTCCTCCAGATCATCTTCTGTCAGCCCCGCATCGTCGACCAACCTTGCAACCAAAGTTGCGGGGGTGTCGTCGAATAACGTCCGGGAGAGATTTTGCAGCGAACGCGACTGATACCTGTCTTTTTCCAGAAGTGGCCTATAAATCAACGACTTGCCGTTCTTTTCGCTTTCTACAAATCCCTTTTCATCGAGAATTCGCAAAATTGTTGCGCCGGATGTGTAGGCCAGATTTCGATCTGGCGCCAAACGATCAAGAACATCTCGGACCGAGCCCTGACCCAGCGCCCAGAGCTCATTCATGAACTCAAGTTCCACGTCGGTCAGCAAATTTGTAGTTTTTTTCTTTCGCATCAGTCTCGGTGTCGCCATTTTTTAGTATGCCTGACAGACAAGCATCCTTTCACTGTTTCGCAAAGCCTAAACTTTCCAGAAGACGAAGATGCCCCAACCGATGGACAAAAACAGCGGCGTCCAAACCGGTTGCCCAACCAATCCGAGCCAGGCCAGAAAGATGTAGGCAGCCCCTAGAAGCGTGATGAAGAGACGATCGCCGAGCGTGGTGGTCAGACCCAATACGCCGCGCCGCTCGATCCCGTCGCGATATTTGAAGCCTTCGAGAACGCCAATCAGCGCGATGGCTGAGAATATCCCAACGAAAACTGCAAGTGTCGCAGGCGTCCAGGCCATCCAGAAATCGGGCCACAAAGGGTCGGTCCAGGAAAATCCCTTTTCCTCTTGCTGGCCAACGTTGCCCCATCCGGTCTGAGCCTGAGCCAAGGCCGTCGTGGGTAGGAAGGGGAGGATGAGAAGAAGTTTACGCATATCGAACCTCATACACGACCCATCGCGAAACCGCGCGCGATGTAGTTGCGGACAAACCAAATGACGATGGCTCCGGGGATGATGGTCAGGGTTCCGGCAGCGGCCAGCAGACCCAGCTCGTACCCGGCGCTGGAGGCAGTACGCGTCATCACGGCCGCGATGGGTTTAGCCTCTACCGCAGTCAGGGTCTTGGCCAACAGCATCTCGACCCACGAAAACATGAAGCAGAAGAAGGCCGCGACACCAACACCCGCTTTGATGTTCGGGAGGAAAATTGTCACGAAGAAACGTGGGAACGAATAGCCATCCACATAGGCTGTCTCATCCAGTTCTTTGGGAATACCGCGCATGAAACCTTCCAGGATCCAAACAGCCAACGGCACGTTGAACAGTGTATGGGCAAGTGCCACGGCCAGATATGTGTCGAACAATCCGATAGACGAGTACAGCTGGAAGAAAGGCAGCGCAAACACCGCAGCCGGCGCCATACGGTTGGTCAGCAGCCAGAAGAACAACTGCTTGTCGCCAAGGAACCGATAGCGCGAGAACGCATAGGCGGCGGGCAAGGCCACACAAACGGAAAGCACCGTGTTGATTGTCACGTAGGCAATCGAATTTATGTAGCCCCAATACCACGTCGGATCTGTGAAGATCGTGATGTAATTCTCCAGCGTGAAGGTCTGAGGGAATAGGGAAAAGCCCGACAGAATCTCGTTTGTGGTCTTGAAGGACATCGCCACCAGCCAATAGATCGGCAGCATCAGGAACGCGATATAGAGGATCGGAATAAGGGACCGCTTCTTCATTGCGCGTCATCCTTTGTCATCAGAGTGTAGAAGACCCAAGATACCAGCAGCGTGATGGCGAAGTAGATCAGGCTCATTGCAGCTGCAGGGCCAAGGTCAAATTGTCCCAGCGCGATCTTCACAAGGTCGATCGACAGCAAGGTGGTCGAATTGCCGGGGCCGCCGCCGGTCAGAACGAAGGGCTCGGTATAGATGTTGAAACTGTCCATGAACCGCAGCAGTACCGCGATTGTCAGGACTGTTTTCATCTTAGGCAGCTGAATATAACGGAACACCGACCACGGGCTGGCGCCGTCAATCTTGGCGGCCTGATAATAGGCGTCCGGGATCGACACGAGGCCAGCGTAGCAGAGTAGTACGACCAATGAAGTCCAGTGCCAGACATCCATGATGACGACCGTGATCCACGCCGACAGCGGCTGCTGCGTCATGTCATAGTTGATGCCCAAAACGTCATTCAGGAAATAGCCCAGCAAGCCGATCTTGGGCAGAGTAAAGATATTCCACATCGACCCGACTACATTCCATGGGATCAGCATCGGCAGAGCCATGAGAACCAGACAAACAGGAACCCAGAACCCTTTGCGCGGCATCGACAGGGCTACGATGATGCCCAGGGGCACCTCAATCAGCAGGATCAGGAAAGTGAACAGGAACTGCCGTCCAAGCGCAGCCTGAAACCGGTCAGAGCGCAGGATCTGTTCGAACCAGCCCAGTCCCTCCCAGAAGAACTGGTTGTTGCCGAAGGTCTCCTGCACTGAGTAGTTGACCACCGTCATCATCGGCACCAGCGCGTTGAACGCGACGAGTGCCAGCACCGGTAAGACAAAGAACCATGCCTTTTGGTTTTCCGTTCTCATTGTGCCCGCTCCTCGCTAGCGATCCAGCCGTCGCGGTAGACGCGCGATTGTTCAGGTTTGAATTGCAGGAAGACTTGTGATCCCGGTTCCGGAACACTGTGTTCAGTTACTGCTTTCAGGGCCGTATTACCAACCATGGCGCTGACCACGTAGTGACGGCCAATATCCGAGACCTTGGTTACATGTGCCGGGATACCGGTGTCACCGAACCCCACATATTCGGGGCGGATGCCCAGATCGGTTCGACCGCCATCACCATGGATCGGACCTTCCAACATCACTTCGTGGCCTTCAAAAACGGCGCGGTCGCCCCTGGCTTCACAGGGCAGCACGTTCATGCCGGGTGAGCCGATGAAGTGACCAACAAACGTGTGCTGAGGACGTTCGAACAGCTCGACAGGCGTGCCGATCTGAACCACTTCGCCTTCCTGCATCACGACCACCTCGTCTGCAAAGGTCAGCGCCTCAGTCTGGTCGTGGGTCACGTAGATCATCGTGGCCCGCACGCGCTGATGCAGTTCTTTCAGCTTGGACCGCAGCTTCCACTTCAGGTGGGGATCGATCACAGTCAGCGGCTCGTCGAACATAACCGCATTCACGTCGTCGCGGACCAGACCTCTGCCCATCGAAATTTTCTGCTTATTGTCTGGGCTGAGTCCTGACGCTCGGGTCTTGAGCAACTCAGTGACATCCAGCATCTCGGCAATCTCATCGACGCGACGTTTGATCGTCGCCGTATCAACACCTCGGTTTTTGAGCGGAAACGCCAGGTTCTCGCCTACTGTCATCGTGTCGTAGATCACCGGGAACTGGAATACTTGCGCGATATTACGCTGGTCAGGCGGCAGAGCTGTCACGTCGCGATCATCGAACAGGATCTGGCCCTCGGACGGCATCAACAAGCCCGAGATGATGTTCAACAACGTGGACTTGCCGCAACCCGACGGTCCCAGCAGTGCATATGCCCCACCATCGCGCCATGTCACGTCGATTTCCTTCAGCGCATAGTCTTCCGGACCTGCCGGCGTCGGCATGTAGCTGTGTTTGAGGTTTGAAAGCTTGATCTGTGCCATGTCAGGCCACCCTTTTGCCGTCTTGGCCGAAATACCGGCAATGGGCCGGGTTCATATAAAATCGGTGATCTTCGCCCACCCGATAAGGGTGCACGCCAGCCGCCAAAGAGACCCAAGCATCATCCCCGTGCTGGAAATGCGCGCTGGAATCGGAACCCGATAGCTCTGTGACAATCACACGACCTGTCAGTTCCACATCGGCATCCGAGGTGCGGGTGGGAGTCACTCGGTGCGGTCGTACTGCAACCATGTACTCGCCGTCCGCCAAATCCGAAACCGCCCAGCCGCCGCCGCCTGCAAGCTGTGCCTGCGTAGCTGACACGGTGACACGGGCCACATTGATCGGCGGGTCTGAGAACACGCGCGCAGCGGCAATATTCTCAGGGTTGCGATAGATATCAGCAGTCGGGCCGAATTGCGTAACGCGACCGTCTTCCATAAGGGCGGTATATCCACCCAAAAGCAGCGCCTCTTCGGGTTCCGAGGTGGCGTAAACCACCACCGCCCCACGACCGGCAAACAGGTCGGGTAGCTGCTCGCGCAGTTCTTCGCGCAGCTTGTAATCCAGGTTGGCCAACGGTTCATCGAGGAACACGGCTCGGCTTTCTTTTGCGATGGCTCGGGCCAACGCGGTACGTTGTTGTTGGCCGCCTGACAGCTCATGCGGTCGGCGATGCAACATAGGGCGCAGCTGCAGCAAGTCGGCGGCCTCTTCCACGCGTCCTTCAATCTCGGATTTCGCCATCCCTGCCACGCGCAAAGGCGAGGCGATGTTGTCAAAGACAGTCATATGCGGATAGTTCACGAAAAACTGGTGCACGAGGCTGATCTGCCGCCTTTGCGTGTTCAGCTTTGTGACGTCCTGCCCGTCCATCAGCACCTTGCCCGAGGCGATCGGGTCCAGCCCGGCCATCATCTTGATCAGAGAGGTTTTGCCCGATCCCGTCGCGCCCAGCAGCACATTGAAATGGCCGGTTTGCAGCGTCAGGGTCGTGGGCTTGATATGGATAACGTTGCCAACGCGTTTGGTGGCATCTTGTAGTTCGATCATGTCCGTGGGTTCCGGTTCTTCAGTGCGTCGCACTGGTCTTGAGGTGGGGATGCCTGAAACGGCATCCCCGGGTTTCAATGGCTTACTGAGACTGCCAGCGCTGAACCAGTTCGTCATAGTTAACGGTCTGGCCCTGCGGCTTTTCGTTCTCGAGCTTGGCTTTGGGCGAGCCTGCTTTTTCCAACCAGAACGACGCATCCTGCGGTTCGTTCAGGCGGGGACCACAGCCACCGTAGACACCAGCGCTTTCATCCGCGGCCTGCATACGGGCCATGGTGATGTCCATCTCTTCGGCCAGACGGTCCATCGCCTCTTGCGGGGTGAAGGCGCCCGAGTTCACGTCACCGATCTGCTGCCACCAGATCTGGGCCAGTTTCGGATAGTCCGGCACGTTGATGCCGGTGGGCGACCATGCCACACGGTCAGGTGAGCGGTAGAACTCGACCAGACCACCCAGCTTGGGTGCGCGCTCGGTGAACGACTCGTGATTGACCGAACTGTCGCGGATGAATGTCAGACCCACATGGGACTTCTTCACATCGACAGTCTTGGAGGTCACGAACTGGGCATAGAGCCAAGCCGCCTGAGCACGATCCGCAGGGGTCGACTTCAGGAAGGTCCAGGAACCCACGTCCTGATACCCGACCTTCTGGCCATCTTCCCAATAGGGGCCGTGCGGGCTTGGCGCCATCCGCCACAACGGCGTGCCTTCGTCATCCACGGTGTTGTTGCCTTCGGACTTCGGCTTTACCATGTCGGCAGTAAAGGCTGTGTACCAGAAGATCTGCTGAGCCACGTTGCCTTGGCTGAGCGCCGGCAGCGACTGATAGAAGTCATAAGACGCCGCACCCGGAGGCGCATAGTTCCGCAACCATTCGTCCCACTTACGGATCGCATAGACCGCGGCCGGACCGTTCGCAGCACCTCCGCGCGACACCGAAGCGCCGACCGGGTTACAGGTGCCTGCTTCCATACGGATGCCCCATTCGTCGACGGGGATACCGTTTGGCTCGCCTTTATCACCTGCACCAGCCATCGACAGCCATGCATCAGTCATACGCCAGCCCAGGTCGGGCGCACGCTTGCCGTAATCCATGTGACCGTAGATCGTGGTGCCGTCGACTTCTTTTACGTCGTTGGTGAAGAAATCTGCGATGTCCTCGTAAGCTGACCAGTTGACCGGAACGCCCAGGTCATAGCCATACTTCTCTTTGAACGCGGCTTTGTTGGCCTCATCATCGAACCAATCCTTGCGGAACCAATAGAGGTTTGCGAACTGCTGATCCGGCAGCTGATACAGCTTGCCGTCCGGACCGGTGGTGAACTGAATGCCCATGAAGTCATCCAGATCCAGCGTCGGTGAGGTCGTACCGGCCCAGTCGCCACCCATCATGTCGGTCAGCGGATAGGCCAGCTGCAAACGCGAATGCGTGCCGATCAGGTCACTGTCGTTGACATAGCCGTCATACAGGTTCCGGCCGGTCTGCAACTGGGTCTGAACCGCCTGAACCACTTCGCCTTCACCAAGGATTTGGTGGTTGACCTTGATGCCGGTGATTTCCTCGAACGCCTTGGTCAGGACCTCGGATTCGTAAGAGTGTGTCGGGATGCCTTCGGACAGGACGTTGATTTCCATGCCAGAGTAAGGCTGTGCAGCTTCGATGAACCACTGCATTTCCGACATCTGTTCGTCTTTCGACAACGTCGATGGCTGGAATTCATCGTCGATCCAACGTTGTGCTGCGGCTTCGTCGGCCCAAACGGGACCGTGCCCCGCAATGACGGCCACAGCCGCCACTGCGGAAAGTAGATGTCTCCGCATCTCTTTCCTCCCAAAAAATTATGGTTTTCCGGCGCAAACCGGATAGCAGACAGCATCAGCGATTTTCTGCGCACCTGTCAAACTAAATTTTTAGTAAATAGATAAACTCTGATCAACTTTTTGATTATATTATATATTTTTAGAAAACCAGCGTATCACCCAACGGCAGGATAGTGCCCGATCATCGTGAAAAACACCCTGCGGTAAGTATGCTAAAGCTGACAAAAACCTTTGTCGAGGATATGAAACCGTTCACGATACATATCGCCTGCTTCACCACACACACGAGCCAACAGAAGGCGCCATTCTCATCTGGATCTCCCGATAATACGCGCAATATTTTTATGAAAGAATAGTTCGATAGCGACAAAAAACGCCGGTGCAGCGCAATCATGTCGCGTTGTCGCTTGACAGGATGGCAGCATACGGCCTGATCAATTCAGTTCGCGGAATTTTCGATGACTCTGTCGACGGTTTTCCGAACAAAGCCTTATCGCGGTGGCCAAGCTCCGCCGCACGATCGTGAACCGCGCTCTGACTATGCACAGGACAAATCTATGATCCAAGACAACCCTGCCCTCATCGACGCCATCCGCGACCGGTTCGCCCATGTCGGCACTTGCCCGTTTCAGGGCGAACGCATCTTTTTCGAGAATGCGGGCGGAGCACTGACATTGAAATCCGTCGCTGAAACCTCAGCTTTTTATGCAGCAATCCCAGACAATCCCGGGCGCATAAATCCGGCAGGTCAGGGAACCCAAGGCGTTATTAACAAGGCAAAGGACGACCTGGCCGTGTTCATGAACGCATCTTCCGGGCAGTTCTTCGCAGGTGAAAGCGGAACCGAGCTGCTATTTCGCATGATCCGCACCGCGTGCCTGGTCGCCCCCAAAGGGTCAAAAGTGATAGGGTCATCCATCGAGCACCCGGCCACCCGAAGCGCAGCCTGCCGCTGGGCTGAAATCGCAGGGCTGGAGTATGTGAATGTGCCCCACGGCAACGACACCGGATTGGTTACGGCCGATGACTATACCGCGCTGATGACGCCAGATGTCGCAGTGGCAACGATCCTGCATGCGTCCCCCGTGACAGGCATGGGTATGGACGTAGCTGCAATTTCCGCGGCGATCCGTTTTGTGGCACCGGATTGTTTGATCATCGTCGACGGCATTCAGCATGCTGCCCACGGGCAACTGGATCTGGATGGCTATAATGTCGATGGCTACGCGATCTCGCCCTATAAAGTGTTTTCGCGTCACGGATATGGCATCGCCTGGATTTCTGACAAACTCAGCGCTTTGCCGCATGACATGTTGATCGACGCACCCGCAACCGGGTGGGAGTTCGGGACCCGTGACGCGGGATCTTACGCAACTGTTTCGGACGTAGTGGCGTATTTTGACTGGCTCGGTAGCGAAGTCTCGGATGAGACCGAACCGCGCAAGCGGATCGAGGCTGCAGGTCGCGCCATTCACGCCTATGAAACCCACCTGACCAATACTGCAATCAACGGCACAGGCAATCTGCCAGGACTGCGTGATATGGACCACGTGACCATTTTGGCGGGCGCCGATAACCCGGCACGCGAAGGACTGGTGTCAATCGTGGTCGAGGGGTATGCATCCGAAGACGTAGTCGAGGTATTGAATCAGCAGGGCATTCGGACCCATACGCGAAAGGCCGATCACTATTCCGGCAACGTTCTTACGCCGCTGGACCTGTCAGATTGCATTCGCATTTCCTTCTGTCACTACAACACGGAGCAGGAAATCGCCCGTCTTCTGGGGGCGATCAAGGTATTGGGCGAAAACCGCTGACGGGCTGGCGAACACACTCTTCGGCTTCAAAACTGTAATCCAGTTGCCCGGTTACATCATCGGTCAGGTGAACTTTGCCCAAGTCATCCCACGATCCGTCGAAGGTTTGGGCAAAGGATCGCAAATAGCCTGACGCCAGCCCCGCCCTCCCCAATGTTGCACTATAGTTTCGGCCCCTTCACGCCCCGCCCTGATCGCCTTGTCCACATTTTCGACCGAAGTACCACCCCTGTGTTCAGCGCACCCAATTTGGCACCGTCGTGCGTCCCGTGACGCAGAACATTGTCCGTTTTCCCGATCAGGTGCAGTTCAGTTGTCCAGCTTGTTGAAACCATTGCGGTATCACCGCATCGACGTCATCAAACGCGACGATGACAAGCGCGCGGTTCGCAGGGCTTGAGATGTTTGCCATGTGGACTCTGCCTCGATTGCGCTACGTGAAGATCAAGAGAATACCGTTTCAATCAACAGGCGAGTTTGATGCCAATGCGCTATATTCAATACGTCGATTACGAACTCGGTCGGCGGCATATGGACAATCCGCGACGGCATGCATTTCCACTGTTGAGACATCAGTCTAGGATGCGCGCGAATGCTAGCCCATTCGAAACCCGAGCAACAAAAACGAGAAGCTTCGTTCGTGAATATTGAGAACCGCAGGGCCACCCAGCCAAGACATGAAATGCAATCAGCGCGCAACCAGGGGATCACATTCCTGGCGCTGGCGTTTCTGTTCAGTATTTTTGTCAACTTGCTGATGCTGACCGGACCCTTGTTCATGTTGCAAGTCTATGACCGCGTCCTTGGATCCCGAGCGGTCGAGACCTTGGCGGCACTCTTCCTGCTGGTCGCTTTATTGTACGGCCTTATGGCCATGCTCGATTTTGCGCGGGGTCGGATCGTGGCGCGTTTTGGCGCGCGTTTTCAATCGCAATTGGACGAACGCGTGTTTGACGCGACCCTACGCCGATCGCTGCACCCACGCGCCCGGGCAGCGCCAGCAACCGCATTGCGCGATCTGGAATCCATCCAAAACCTGTGTTCCTCTCCGGTTCTGTTGGCTGTGATGGATATCCCCTGGACGCCGATCTTCATTGCGGCGATCTTTCTATTCCATCCCCTTCTGGGCTGGCTGGCCGTTGGTGGCGGTTCGCTTTTGGTTGTGATCGCGTTGTTGAACCAGATACTGACCCGTCGCAAAGTTGCTCTGGCTCAATCCGCGTCCGCAAAAGCCAACAGCTTTTCGGAACATGCCCGGCAAGCCGCCGAAATCGTCCGCTCGCAAGGCATGCAACAGGACATCACGCGTAGATGGCAGCGACAACGCTCAAACGCCCTGCAGCAGACAATCGCTGCCAGTGACTGGACCGGCAGTTTTTCGTCCGTGACCAAATCGCTGCGGCTGTTTTTGCAATCTGCAATGCTGGCACTTGGGGCATTGCTGGTTCTTCGTAACGAACTGACCCCCGGCGCGATGATCGCGGGATCAATCCTATTGGGCCGCGCTTTGGCTCCCGTTGAACAGGTCGTTGGGCAATGGGCTGTCGTTGAACGTGCCCGAACTGCGTGGACCTCGTTGAGCCGGTTTCTGGATGCCACGCCGCCCGAAGCACAGCGCACCAAGCTGCCTGTGCCCCAGGCGCGGCTAACGGCCAAAGGTCTGACGGTCATCCCACCCGGCGCGGATACGCCAACCCTGCGTAACGTGTCGTTGAACCTCGAGCCCGGGCGGGCGCTTGGCGTCATCGGTAAAAGCGGGTCCGGAAAATCCACCTTGGCCAAGGCGCTTTTGGGTATTTGGCATCCTGCCGCGGGCGAGATCCGGTTGGGCGGTGCAACGCTGGATCAATACGACCCGACTGATCTGGGTCAGCATATCGGGTACCTTCCGCAAGAAGTTACGTTGTTCAACGGAACTGTTGCCGAAAACATCGCACGCATGTCCGAAGACCCAAACCCTGAAGCCGTTGTAGCAGCTGCCAAGAAGGCCAATGCGCATGAGCTGATTCTGACGCTGGAAAAAGGCTACGACACCATTCTGGAAGGCAATGACAGTCAGCTGTCGGGTGGTCAAAAACAGCGGATCGCATTGTCGCGCGCGCTGTACGGAGACCCCGTGTTGCTGATCCTTGACGAACCGAACTCGGCGCTGGATGCCGATGGGACCGAGGCGCTGAACGCCGCCGTTCGCGAACTCAAGGCCGCAGGAAAATCCGCAATCATTATGACGCACCGTCCGCAGGCGATCTCGGAATGTGATGATCTTGCGGTGGTCGAGCGCGGACAGGTTGTCAAATCTGGTCCACGGGATGAAGTTCTGGGCGCAGTCGTACAAAACGCCGGATCGATCCAGCGCAACCTCAGCAAGGCAGGCAACTGATGCAGGACAAAACAAATAATCCGCGGCCGGTGTGGCGCATTACGATCCCTGCCCTGGTTGGTTTTGCAGCCCTTGGCATCCTTGTTGGCGGCTTGGGTGTTTGGGCCGTCAACACGCGATTGGCCGGGGCTATCATCTCGCAAGGCATTATCGAGGTCGAAAGCAACCGTCAGGTTATTGAACACCCCGACGGCGGCGTTGTTGGTGAGATCTATGTGCGCGATGGCAATGCCGTGGACAGTGGCGAATTGCTGTTGCGACTGGACGACACTTTTCTGTCGTCTGAGAAAACCATTGTCGAAGCCCAGCTGTTCGAACTATTGGCCCGCCGGGCCCGTTTGGAAGTCGAGCGCGATGGCACAAATGCCGAAGCTCTGGCCGCCCGGCTGGCCGAGATTCTGCAACAGGAAAATATTGACCCTGATCTGATCGCAGGTCAGCAACGCCTGTTCGAGGCGCGCTTGAACACACTGAACCAGCAAACAGAGCAGCTGAGCAAACAGACCGTTCAAATCGAAAGCGAAATCGGCGGTACCGAAGCGCAACTTGTTTCACTGCGGCGTCAGGTCGAATTGATTCAGGCCGAGCTGGATGATCAACAAAGCTTGCTTCAGCGCGGCCTCACTCAGGCAAGCCGTGTTTCCGCCCTTCAGCGCGAAGAAGCCAGCCTTACCGGCGATATCGGCCGGTTGGAAGCTGCCGCTGCGCGCCTGAGAGGCGAGATATCTGCGACCGAAATTGCAATCCTTGAGCTTGAGGCGACACGGCGAGAAGAAGCCATCTCGACACTGCGAGATATTCAATCCCAGATTTCAGAACTGGCCGAGCGCCGCCTGTCGCTGGACACTCGTTTGTCACGACTGGATATCCGCGCCCCTGTTTCAGGAACGGTATACGGCAGCCAGGTTTTTGCCCTGCAGTCTGTGATCCAACCTGCGGAACCGATGATGTATCTGGTGCCGCAGGATACGCCCCTGGTCGTGGCCGCACGCGTCGATGCAATTCACGTAGACCAGTTGCATGTTGGCCAGCCGGTTTTGTTGCGGTTTCCCGCGTTCAATCAACGTGAAACGCCTGAAATTGACGGACAGGTGATCAATGTCTCGGCAGATACATTTACAGACGAAAACACTGGCCAGACATTCTATCGCGCCGAGGTCGTACCACAGGACGGGCAAGTCGATCGTCTGAACGGGCAGGAATTGCTGCCCGGCATGCCAGTGGAAACATTGATCAAGACGGATGAACGTACGCCCCTGTCCTATCTGGTGAAACCGTTGGCAGATTACTTCAACCGGGCGTTCCGAGAGTGACCGCCCGGCCGCACTAAGGCGCTTCGAGGTTGCCCAGCAGAATCGAGGTCATGTCGGTAGCAATCAAGCCATCCACAGCCACTACATTGGCCCCGGTATCATAAGAAACATCGGTGCGCGTGATCCCTGAAAGGTCCGCGTCACTGTCGATGAAAACCCATCCCGGGGGAACGGCTGTCGGCTGTCCGACTGCTACTTGCAGAATCGACAATGCATCGAGCGCATTCACCGAACCATCCCGGTTAAAATCAGCCGCGATCAAATTCTCCGGCGAGGCTGGCCCCCATGTCGGGTCCAGACCGACCGAGATCCGCAAAACCTGCAGCGCGTCCAATGCGTTGATGTCCTTGCTCGCGGTAGAATAGGTCTTGATGACGTCGAATTCACCCTCGAAAGTGCCAGACGGTAAATTCAAATCGAACCGCCCATTGCTGTCTGCACGAGCACTGATTGTGGCTCCGCCATTTGGGGTGAAGCTGATTTCAGCGTCACTGAGGCT
This sequence comes from Ruegeria sp. CDSC002, assembly GCF_059610905.1. Lineage (NCBI taxonomy): Bacteria > Pseudomonadati > Pseudomonadota > Alphaproteobacteria > Rhodobacterales > Roseobacteraceae > Ruegeria > Ruegeria sp. CDSC002. The sequence goes on along the minus strand of NZ_JBXWOM010000005.1, from coordinate 82,352 downwards.
GGGGTTGGCGGTCTCTGAATTGATTGAGACATCCCCCAAAACCCCATCGGAACTGCCCGGCTCGAGCCCCCCGAAATCGCCAAAATCGACAGGAATGTGATCGGGGCCGCCAAAACCCGCGCCAAACACCTGAGCACTGGTCAGCAGACCACCGTTGGCGGAAATCACGTTTATCGTCTCGTTGAGGTACTCAATCCGGGCTCCCTGCGCCGTCGCGGTAAAGGTCAACTGTCCAGGCGTTCTGAGCAGCGGATAATCGAACATGTCCAACCGGTCGATACCAGCCTGAAAGTCCGTGATCGTGGTGGTTTCCGCTCCGTATTGCATGACAAAGATGTCCGCACCCGACCCACCCGACATTGTGGTAGCGGCAGAACCGGCAATCAAAATGTCATCCCCGGCCCCAGCAATAAGGGTCGTTGGAAGAATAGTGCCGCTGAGCATATCGTTACCGGCGGTACCGTTAACTGTTCCCAAGCCACTTCGAACGACACCCAGTTCTGGGACATCCACCGTTAGTTGGGTCAGCCCCGCATCCTGTTGCGAAGCGACCAGAATCTGCAGCTCATCACCGACCTGCGAGACGCTGAACGACTCCACATTCTGCAAACCGCTTTGAAGCGTATCGGCAAAACTGTCCAAATGCACCAGTTGTCCACCGGGCGTCATGGCGAACAAGGTTATTCCATCATCGCCACCACCCGCGACGACGAGCACATGCCCGTTGATCTCGACCACAGAAAGGTCCTGAACTGACTCGAACCGTGTGTGCAGCGAATCCAGAGCATGGTCGGTTGGAATTAGACGGCCATCGGCGGCTAGTTCCATGACACTGAGAGAGTTACTTTCAGCCCCCGCGACCACCACCCAGGACTTGCCATATGCCTGTATCACTTCAACCGCTGTGGGCGTCGCGATTCCCAAAGTCGTCAGGGCCTCGCTGTTGTCTACCGCTGTTATGGCTGCGGTTCCCCCGTCAACCCTGTAAGTCGAGACAGTGTTGCTGGCCCCGTCGGTCGCAATAACAAAGTTGTCTGCACCAATGCTCAACGACTGCATCGAATCAGATCGTGCCACGATCACGCCCGAGGACGTCAACGTGCCGTCCCCATTCACGGTATAAGTGACAATCCGCCCGGTATCTTCATGCGCCATCATCAGCAGATCGCCGGACCCGGTCGACAGTTTCACCAAGGCCGAAATGTCACCGCCGCCAGTCAATATCCCGGTTTCCCGCAAGGATCCAACGGTCCCATCCGGGTTCAAATCATACCCCACCAGCCCATTTGCCGTGTCGATATCCAATACGAGCTGATCACTGCCGCCAAACGAAATCGGAGTCCCCGTGCGGCCCACCTGAAACGTGATCGAACCGCTGAAATACTCGGCATCGACCAGTTGCGGAACCGCGCCATTGATAAGCTTCCAAACAGCAACGCCACCACCGGGGCCGGTCAAACTGTACAGATACGTGGTCCCGTTAAGCGTTTTTAAAGCCGTATCACGGATACCTGAATCGAGCGCTGCGCTCCCTGTTGCAACCACGCTTTCGAACTGAAGCATCATACTACATCACCCCACGCCAAACTTGGCAATGACTGCAGGATGATCCGATGCCCGGCCCGATACCAAAGCGGAATTGTGGTGAAAACGAGGAGTTCGGTTTCAGTTTAACACAATTTTTCCTGGTCCGACCGCATGAGTCACAAACGCGAAAGACTGATGAACAAAACCTGGCCCATCCAGGCGGACACAGACATCACATGTGAGGGTAAGATGACCAAAGAACATGATCCCAAAGCCAAAACTGCAGACTCCGGATCAGACAATGGTCGCAAGGACCACATTCGCCGGTGGATTGATGGCAAGATGCGACGCTGGATTGGACGCGGTATCGCTGGGGGGCTTGGCTCGACTCTCATGGCGCTACCCGCCTTGGCGCAGGCAACGATAGAAGAGCTTTATGCCTATCAGTTTGCAGAAACGATTCCCGGCGTTCAGTCAGTGAAGCTCCTGAAAAACGGGGATGTTCTGCTGAAGATGATAGATGGCAGTACAATGATTGTCGCTGCGGAAAACGTTCAGGTTCTGGACAGTGGCGCGATCATGATCGCCGAAAATGCCGTGAGTGAAATTGCGCAATTCAGTCTGGCTGCCGAAGCAGGTGGTGCCGCTGCGGCGGGCGGCGGCATCAGTGGCGTCGGGGCTGCATTGGGCGGATTGGGCCTGGCGGGGGCCGCCGCTGCGGGGGCCGGCGGCGGCGGTGGTGGAGACGATGGTGATTTTCAACCCGCGCCGCCTGCTCCGCCTCAGGTTTTGAACCTCGCGCAGGCACAATCCACAGCGCTCAGCAGTACAGAGGCGAATATCAGGGTTCCGGATGGAACCGAAACAGTGGAACTTAGGATCGGGTCTTTGGTCAAGTCCGTGCCACTCAATCCCGATGGAAGTTGGAGCATTTCGCTGACAGCTGTTGAAGCGGCCAGTCTGCCACAAGGCGTTCAGAACGTCACGGTTCGTCACTTGGACAGCGGCGGGCGAGAACTTTCGGTAGAAACCGTATCTTACAACATCGATACAGTACCCCCTACTCTGACAATTTCCGGATTGTCGGACGGTGCGGTCATAAATGCGGCGGAAAGTGCAACGGATCTGACCGTCTCCGGGACGACAAACGCGGAAAACGGTCAGACCGTGACGGTTACTCTGAACGGCGGAACATACTCTAGCACTGTGACCGACGGTCAATGGGCCGTCACTGTTCCTGCCAGCGATCTTGCCGCGTTGCCGGATGGCGAAACCATCGTGTTGACCGCAGATGTTTCAGATATGGCGGGAAACCCGGCAGCACAGATCAGTGACAGCATTGAGACAGACTTTACGGCACCGACCGTTACCCTGGATCCTCTCCCCGTCGACAAAATCGAATTGGTCGACGTTCAGAACGATATGGAGCTGAGCGGATCGACAACAGCAGCTGATGGCCGGACAGTTATGGTCGAATTCGGCGGGCAGACCTATTTGACAACCGCCTCTGACGGTAGTTGGAGCGTCACTATTCCATCCGCTGATCTCGCAAATCTGCCCTCAGGTACTCCTGTGTCGATAAGGGTCGTTGTCAGCGATGAAGCAGGAAACACTTCGGTTCCGGCAATGACCTCCGTTCCGGTAGATCTGACTGGCCCTGCAATTTCCATATCGCCGCTATCAGTTGGGTCCGCTGTGAACGCGGCAGAAGTCGGTTCGGATTTAACAATTTCGGGAATTACCGGGAACGTAGAAGACGGCCAGCAAGTAACAGTCGTGCTGGACGGCCAGAGTTACATCGGCGCAGTGTCCAGCAACAGCTGGTCGGTGACCATCCCAGCGGCCGACCTTGGAGCATTGGCAGACGGGAGCACATTCACCATCACCGCAAATGTATCCAATGCGGACGGGCTCGCAGCCAACCAGGCGAATGCACCCGTATCCAAGGATGTCACCGCCCCAACCTTGACCATCGATGGATACTCTGATGGTGCCGTCCTGAATACCGCTGAGCGTGATACAGACCTGACAATCACCGGATCAACTGAAGCAGAGGACGGACAGACCGTAACCGTATCGTTAAACGGCCAGGATTATACTGGCACCGTCGCTGGTGGCGTCTGGAGCGCGACTGTACCCGCGGCAGATTTGACGGCATTGTCCGATGGCGCAACAATCCCGGTGACTGCAGACGTGACAGATGCCGCCGGAAACCCAGCGCTGCAGGCAAGCGGCAGTTTTGACACTGATTTCTCACCTCATTCCATCACCATCACCAATTTGTCCGACGGCCCGGTCATGAACTTGGCGGAACGCGGCACGGATCTGACGGTCTCAGGCACATCGGATGCCCCGGACGGCACCACCATCACCGTGGAAATCGTCAGGGCAGATGGCACTGTAGACCTGAGCAATACCACTACGGTCAGTGGCGGCACCTGGACGTTGGTTTCGTCGGCGGCCGGCTTAAATGCCCTGCAAGACGACGAAATTTACAGTGTGAATGCGACGGTTTCAGACACGGCTGGAAACAGCGCCAGCGCGAGTGATGGGTTTGGAACAGACTTCACAGCACCAACTGTGACGATCAACCCATTGGCTGTAGGATCTGTTTTGGACGTCTCCGAAAAGGGCAACGATCTGTCCATTTCCGGGGCGACATCGGCGGAAGAAGGGCAAATAGTCACCGTCATGCTGGATGGCCAATCATATACCGGTGTCGCCACTGGTGGCACTTGGTCGGTCACTGTCCCTGCGGCGGATCTTTCCGGATTGGCGGACAGTACAAATTTCCCCATTTCTGCAACGGTCAGTGATCAGGCCGGCAATAGCGCCAGTCCGGCGACCACAACACTCGCTACGGATTTCCGGCCGCTGTTAGACCTGAATTCTATAGGGGCGAACAACTCAATTTCACTCGGCGACGCGCAGAGTTCTGGCGTTGTTGTATCTGGAACATCCGTTGGCCTCGCCGCTGGCCAAGCGGTGAACGTAACACTCAATAGTAACTCTGTCGGCACCGCTACTGTCGCAGCTGATGGAACCTGGTCGCTTGCAGTTCCGGCGTCGGATTTCACAGGTATTTCAGCAGGTGATGACCTGAACTTTCAGGCGCAGGCCACGGTTTCCGGCGGCCCTGATCCTTTACCGGCAACCGGTGAGACGACGGCGCATGTACCGGGCGCATATGTCATTGCAGAAGCGGGTCGGAGCGGTTCAACTATCACGTACCAAATCTTCGCAGACGCTGACCGCGACGTTTCCAGCGGGCTAGCGATGACGATCGAGTTGGGATTTGATCCGTCAGTTGTGACCTTCGACGCAGGATCCGATATTGGGAACGGGGCTTTCGGTCTGTATCTGTCCAACCCAGTTGGGGGCTCCGTGGTCAACTTTGCAGGTGTTGCGACCAGCTTTACGGATCTGAACCAACCTCTGGTAACGTTCACCATGACCGTTCAGGACCCCAGCAAACCGGTTGAACTGTCGCTTACCACCCCGGATGGGGGTCCGACGACCGTCATAGTCGGCACTGATGGAAATGACACTTTGGTCGCCAGCGATGTGGACAGCTTTGTTCGTGGTCAGGGCGGTGACGACGCCGTCAATGTCTCGGACGCGGGTCGCGACGTCGTTGTGTTCGAAGCCGCCCCTGCGGCTAACGGAGTGGACACGATCACCGGCTTTTCACTCGGCGCGGCAGCGGATGTGTCAGATGCGTTGATGTTCAGTGGCCTCGATCACTCTACTTTGCGTGGCGATGGCACGGACGTTGAGACATTAAATGTAGGCAGCGCAGTTGGTGCCAACACGGGCGTCATCGGCTTGACCACAGCTCTGGCCGACCTGTCGATCAACACAATTGAAACTGCCGTCGAAAGTTTGACGGGACTTCAAGCCGGTGACGAGATCTACGTACTCGCGACAGATGGAGACGACAGCGTTCTGGTTAGGGTCGACTATTCATCCCCGACTGCAGCCACCGTTGAAACCATGGCGCATTTTTCGGGGTTGGACGACCTTAGCGGATTGAGCGCGGACAATATCCTGATCGCCGACCCGACCGGAGCAACGGCTTGATCAAAACACGGACTGCCGGCTTTTCAACCGGCAGCCACTCCATACACCAAAGGATCAAACATGGCAGAGAACGGCCTGTTTCCAGTCACATATGAGCGGCACAGTGGCAAATACTGGAAGCGTTTTTCATCTTACCACTTTGCGGAAACCCAGCAGGCTTGCTCGATTGTCGAGAAAGAAATTCTGCTCGTCGCGGCCACGTACCCGGTATTGTTTCGCGAATCCGAGGGGGAAATTGAACCTGTAGCGCTTTTGTCAATTAACACGGACGCGCCAACCCCTTTTGTGTCCGACGAAGGCCGATGGTTGGCCACCTACATTCCGTCCGCGTTACGGTGCCCGCCCTTTCAAGCGGGTTTGCCGAGTAAAACGGATTGTGAGCCACAACTTCAGGTCGATGAATCTTCTGGCCTGGTCACTGACACTCCGGAGGACGAACCGTTCTTTACCGACGCTGGTGAGTTGACCGCTGAACTTTTAAACGTCCTCAGGTTTATCCAAGCACGAGAGGCTTCGGCAAAGGACATTCGGTCCGTGTGTAAAGTCATTCAAGAGATGGGTCTTTTTGAAAAAATGACCAGCTACGAAAACGTCGCCTTGCCGACGGGGTACCTGGTCCTGAATGTCCGACGCCTGAAGGCTCTTTCGCAGACAGAGAAGCTTGCGTTGTTTGATGTCGGTGCAATTCAATTGCTGCACGCCCACCAAGTATCACTATCACACATTTCTTGGCTGTCGCAGGCACAGGAGCAGCTGGCAAAGCCAAAACTTCAAAAGCAATACACCGAAAATTCAGACATTTCGCGTTTCCTTACCGCCATGGCACACGCGCATAATGACGAACTTTTAGTGACCGGTGAGGTGTGAATATGCCTCTGATCTGCTGCAACTCTGGCCTAAAGTATCTTGCCTGTCTGTGTATTCCTTTAATGGCGGCTTGCGCACCTCCGCCTGACCTTACGGGCGTAGAGGTTTCACTGTCAGCAGGTTCTGTTGGGGCTGGCGCGCAGCGGCCCCTTCCACGTCTGACGCAAAGCGAATTTGGTCAAAAGGTGCGGGCGGCTGTCGAAACTAACCCAAACCTCGCGCAAAGCGCGACACGACTGGAAATCGCAGACGCTGACGAAAATGCGGCCAAGGGTGCTTTCCTTCCTCGCGTATCAATGGGCATTAATGCGCGATCACAGCGTGTGAATTCCGATATTGCAGACTTCACCCCGTATCTGCGCGTTTCGCAACTCGTCTTTGACGGAGGTGCTGCGTCGGGCGAACTGGCTGCGGCTCAGGCTCGCGTCCTCGAAAGCCGAGGCGGTCAGCTGCAAACCGCAGCGGCGTTGGCCCTCGCCGCGATCGAAGCGTATGTTGCGGTCCTTGATCGGCGCAAGATCCTGGAAATCTCAACCCAGAACGTTGAGGTGCACGCCGAGATCGTGCGCCAGATCACGGAACGCAGCACGCAGGGCGTGGGCTCAAATGCCGACGTTTTGACCGCACGCTCGCGTATGGCAGACGCGCGAACGCAGCTTGCCGATGCAGAAGCCCGGACAGACAGGGCCGAGGCACAATACCAGGAAGTCTTCGGACGCCCACCGGGGGCACTTACCGCTCCAGTCGCTGCGCCCAAATTGGCCAGAACGGATTCGCAAATCGTTTTGGACAGCCCAAAAGTACGACGTGCGAATGCCGCTTTGATCGCCGCAAAGGCCGAGCACACCGCAGCCATTGCGCGGCGGCAGCCAGGTGTAGAGATCGCGGCTTTTGCTGATCGCGATGACAGCAATGATGCTAATTTCGGTGTCGACCTGTCCGTTAACTATGAACTGGACAGCACCGGTCAACGTAAGGCCGCCATAGCTGCAGCCCAAGCTCAGGTAAAAGAGGCCGAATTCGCCCGTGAGACGTTAATTCGAGAAATCCGCCGCGAGTTAGAGTTCATCCGGTCAGATCAGGACGCGGGAGCGGTTCGCCTGCAGGCGGCTCGTTTAGCTGCCCAGGCTAACGCCGAAAGCGTGGAAGCTGCGAGGGCTCAATTCACCATCGGCCGACGCAGCTTGGTCGAGATATTGGATGCCCAGCGAGACTATGTGAACGCGCAGCAAAGGCTGATTTTGGCGGAACAAAGCTTCTTCCTTACAAACTACGCCGCCCTCAGTCTGACCGGGGACATCCTGGATTATCTCGGTATTTCAATTGCAAACACAGGCGTAGATTCATGGCCGCGTTGAAACCTTTAACACCTAAACAAGAGCTTTCTCCGTTAGAAACCTGCCTGCTGCACGTCGCCGCGCATCTTGATCGCTCACTTACGGTCGGGGCACTTCACGCAGCGCAATCCGGCACCACAGGCCATTTGACCCAACGCGAGGCGATTGCGGTGGCGCGCCATGCCGGGTTGCAGGCTGGGTTTGGGTCGCGAAGAGTTGTGGATTTCGATGACTCACTAGTCCCAGCAATTTTTCTGTTGGAGGATGAAAAAGCAGTTGTGTTTCACGGGCGTACCAAGAGCGGCCATCTTCTGATTTTCGACCCTGAGATGGGTGAAGGCATCGGAGAGGTTGAAGAGAAAGTTATAGGAAATCGCTACACCGGGTACGCACTTTTGTTTCGGCGCAGCCACAACGAGGAAACGCAGGGCCGAAACAAGACCGCATCCGGGCATTGGTTTTGGTCGGCCATGTTGGCAAACCGCTGGTCTTATGCGCAAGTGGTGCTTGCTGCGGCGGTAGCTAATTTCCTGGGCCTTTCCACATCCGTTTTCATCATGGTCGTCTATGACAGGGTTCTTCCGAATGAGGCGACGGAATCCCTTATCGCACTGACCGCAGGGGTTGGTCTTGCCCTTGCTTTCGATTTCGCCCTCAAACTCTTGCGCGCTGGCTTTATTGATCGGGCCGGGCAAAAGGCCGATTTGTTTATGGGGCGGCGCGTTTTTGACCAGGTTTTGAACATCAAAATGAAATCGCGGACCGGATCGACCGGTGCTATGGCCAGCACAATCCGCGAATTTGAAACTCTGCGCGAGTTTTTTACATCGGCAACTCTGGTCGCCCTCGTGGACCTGCCCTTCATCGCCCTCTTTATATTGGTCATTCACCTCGTTGGTGGACCCCTGGCGCTGATACCTGCCCTTGCCGTTCCGATTGTTTTGATTGCGGGCCTGGTAGTGCAACCAATATTATCGCGCTTGGCCGAAAAAAGCTTTGCGGACGGTCAGTCAAAACAATCCGTACTGGTCGAGACGGTTTCCGGTCTTGAAACCATCAAAACAACTGCAGCGGCAAAACAAATGCGGGCGCGATGGGAAGATGCTATCGAGCGGCAGTCCTCGCATGGAGTCCGCAGCCGAACAGTTACCCAGTTCGCATTGAATCTGACGGGCTTCACGCAACAGGCGGCGCAAGTCCTGATTGTCTTCTTCGGCGTGTTCCTGATCACTGAAGGGCGGGCAAGTATGGGTGCGTTAATCGCGTCGGTAATGCTGACTGGACGCGCGCTGGCGCCATTGGGGCAGCTTGCCCAAACACTCACACGTGTGAACCAGGCGCGCAGCGCGTATCGAAATCTGAACGCTTTGATGCAGGCGGAAAATGAGCGGCCCGAAGGACGCAACTGGATCAGTCGACCACATGTTGAAGGCCGCATCTCTTTTAAAGATGTGCATTTTGCCTATCCAGAACAAGCCGATGATGCGCTTTCTGGTGTCTCATTCGACATAGAGCCGGGTGAAAAAGTTGCCATTCTGGGCGCGATCGGATCTGGGAAAAGCACCATCGCGCGTTTGATGCTCGGTTTATTCGAGCCGAGAACCGGTTCGGTATTGCTGGATGGGGTCGATATCCGTCAGATTGACCCTGGCGACCTACGTCGCAATGTCGGTTCGGTTTTGCAGGACGTTTGGCTTTTTTCCGGCTCAATTCGCGAAAACATTGCCAGCGGTGCGATCCGGGCCAGGGATCAAGATTTGATCAGAGCCGCCCAGGTGGCCGGGGTTGAAGATTTTATCGCGCATTGCCCCAACGGCTATGACCAACAACTGGCAGAACGTGGCGAAGGAATATCGGGCGGCCAGCGTCAAGCCATCGCGCTTGCCCGCGCGTTGATTGGACGCCCACCAGTGTTGCTGTTGGATGAACCTACCAGTGCAATGGACGTGAAGACCGAAGCCGAAGTTATCAAGCGTCTGAAGCAAGAAACCAATGACGCCACAATGGTTATCGTCACACATCGGAGCAGCCTGCTTGATCTGGTCGACAGGGTCATTGTTATCGAACGCGGCCGGGTCGGCGCAGACGGTCCAAAAAGCATGCTGACTCAGCGCGCGCACTCAACAGGGAGGCATCTGAATGTCGCGGCATCCTGACCTTGCCATTATGGCAAGAGAAATGCGGGGAAAATCTCCGTTGGGGGGGTCTCTCCTGTTGCTTGTTATCCTTGCCTGTCTCGTCTCCGCCGGGCTTTGGGCCTATATGACGGAACTGGACGACGTGACCCGCGTAGACGGGCGGATTGTGCCGTCGGCAGACGTTCAACTAATCGAGGCAACAGAACCCGGAGTATTGCAATCCTTGCACGTCGCGGAAGGGTTGGTTGTCGACAAGGGAACACTGTTGATGGAGTTCGACACAACGCAAATCGACAGTCAGTTGAGCCAGGAACAACAGCGCGCGTATGGATTAATGGCTCGTGCCCAACGATTGCAGGCAGAGATTGACGGCACCCAGCTTACCTTCTCAGGAAAGCTGATTGAAGGCGCGCCAGAAGTCGTCAGATCCGAAACTGCTTTGTATCAGGGTCGTCAGGCGGAACTGGCTGCTGAAGTTGCCATTCTGGAGCGACAGCGTGAGCAGCGCCACCGCGAGTATGAGGAAGGACTGGTGGACCAAGTGACAGCCGAAGAAACGCTTGGGATCCTGGCCGAAGAACGCGCCATCATGACCCCCTTGGTGGAAAAACGAATGGAACCTGCGACAACGCTTTTGTCGCTGCGCCGCAGTTCCGCCGAATGGGAGGGTCGCAAGGTCCGTGCAGTTGCAGTGACCAAAAGGTTGAAAACCGGACTGGAAGAAATCAACGATCGTATTCAAGCCGCGCATAGCAGGTTCCGGAGCGCGGCTCTGACCGACCTTGCGGTCTCGACAGCCGAACTCGCAGCACTTCGGCCGTCCTTGCCGGCCTTGCAAGACCGCGCGGATCGCGCACAGATCAGATCACCGGTGCGGGGAATCGTAAATCGCGTTCACCGGACAACGATTGGCGGTTTGGCACGCAGCGGCGAAGAGCTGATCGAGATTGTTCCACTAGACGACAGGCTGCTGGTCGAGGCCTATGTTCGCCCAGAAAATATCGCGTTTTTGCACGCAGGCCAGCTCGTTAAGGTGAAAATTACGGCCTATGACTTTGCGCGTTACGGCGCGCTGGATGGTGAGATCACCCGCATAGGCGCGAACACGGTGACAAGGCCGGAACGTAATGATGAAGAGGTATTCGTCATCGAAATCCAGACACGTCACGCTATTCTGGACGCAAGCGGCGTTGCCGTCGAGATCATACCTGGGATGATTGCCGAAGTGGATATCTTATCAGGCAAGAAAACAGTTATGGACTACCTTTTGCAACCCGTAATCAAGATTAAGGATCGCGCTCTGCGCGAATAAAAAAGTGCAGCGTCAAACGACAAACTGGTGCCCCAAGTATTAACGCGGCAGGACGTCGTTTAGACCATTGCTTACCATTCAACATCACCCAAAAATATATATCCGGCACCATAGATAGTCTTGATCAGGCGAGGGTTTTTGGGGTCTTCGCCCAGTTTGGTCCGCAACCTGGAAATTCTGACATCCATCGCACGATCGAAACTGTCGCCGGCAGCGCCACCCAGGGCATCTTGCATCTGAGTGCGGCTGATCAATCGCTTGGGACTTTCCAGAAACAGCCTCAGAACTTCTCCCTCTGCATGACTGAACGGGGTCTCGGCGCCGGATCCGTCTTCTAGGATGTAGCGATCAAAATAAGCCGTCCAACCGTTGAAACGCGCCACGTCAGACTGTGTGGTCTGCGCCTTGGGGGACCGCAACCGCGCCCGAATGCGCGCCACAACTTCGGCAGGGTCGAATGGCTTGGTAATATAGTCATCCGCCCCCAGCTCCAAACCGGTGACACGATCCTGAACCTGAGCACGACCGGATATGATAATGACCGAAGCCCCCTGCTCCAGCGCCAACCGATGGACCAGTGCCAACCCGTCCGTATCCGGCAATGACAAGTCAACCAGACATACGTCCGGCGTGACCCGTTTGAGCGACGCTTCGAATTCCCGCGCGCGCGCAAAACTCTGGGTGCGAAAGCCTGCTTCTTCAAGCGCGTCGGTCAGAATGCGCCGGATCTCGGGCTCATCATCGACGATGGTCACCAGCGGTTGGGTCATCAGGCAGCCTCGTCACGGATCAGGGCGGACAGTTGCGCCCGGGTAAAGGGTTTCCGCAGCACCGGCGCACGTTTCAGCGCCTCGCGATACAACGGATCGGAATAAGGCAAGGATGTCATAAGGATACGGGGCAAGGCGGGCTCCAGTTTTGCCAAAAGATCCAAACCCGTCTCCTGCCCTTCAAGGCGAATATCGGACAGCACCAAAGCAATGTCTTTGACATCTTTTGCCAGGGCGATGGCTTCGTCACAAGACGTCGCCTCAATCACTGCAAACCCGATGTCGACCAACATATCGCGGAATTGACTGCGCAGATCGTTGCTGTCTTCGACCAACAAAACCAACCCCTCCTGTACCGGCGGGGCCGCACGGTACGGCAATCGCAAAATAACCGACGCACCTGACGGAGTGTTGCGCAGACTCAGGTCGCCCCCGGCCAACTTGACGGTGTCGTAGACCATCGGCAAACCAAGGCCTGACCCTTTGTCGCCTTTGGTTGTAAAAAATGGGTTCAGCGCCTTATCCAACGCATCTTTCGAAAACCCGGGGCCCGTGTCCGACACTGCTATTTCCGTCCATATCTCACCGATTGTGTGGGCGCTGATTGTAATCTGACCGGTTTCACCACAAGCGTCGCGCGCATTCAAAACCAGGTTCAGCAAGGCGTCCTGAACCATTCCTGGATCCAGCATAAGAGCTTTGTCAGGCAATGTATTCACCAACGACAGGCCGACCCCGCGCGGCAAAGATGGAGAGGCCAGAATGCGCAGATCTTCCAGCAGCCCGCGCATGTCTGTCGCTTTTGGCTGAGGTGTCCGGTTACCAGTCATATCCGCAATGCGATTCAGCAATTGTCCCCCCCTGCGTGCTGTCTGCTTGGTCGCGTCGATCAGTTCCAAAGCCTCTTCCGACAAATCCATTTTTTCCAGTTGAGACTGCATGCCCAGAATAATGGTCAATAGGTTCGAGAAATCATGCGCCAACCCGCTTGTCATCTGTGCAGCCATCGCGCGGCGACGGGTTTGCTGCAGCGCGACGCGCGCCTGCGTCTCTTCGGTGATGTCGACGGACATGATGTAAACGCCACCCTCGCCATCAGGCGTGAAGGATACGCGAATCCGTCTGGAATCCTGGTCTTCGGTAAACTCAAAAACAGAGGTCTCGCCAGCGTAGGCCTTTTGTAAATGCGTCTCGACGCGAGTAAAGGCAGCATTGCCCAACGCCTGCGAAATATGCATACCCAAAATCTCGGAAGGGCGACCGGGCATGACCGAGTTGAGCCGCCGGTTGGAGTAATCATAGCGGCCATCGGCATCTAGATGCGCAATATGGGCCGGCATCATTTCGGTCGTCATACGGGTGCGCGCTTCAATTTCGGTCAACTGGCGCTTGGCTTCTTCCAGCGCCGAATTTGTCGCCGCCAGTTTTCTGTTCGTTGCAGACAATTCTTCAGCCCGGTCGAGCAACTGGCCAGATAGTTCCTCGGATCGGGCACGCAGCAGGGCTTCGGCCTGTTTTGTATTTGTAATGTCGGTATAGACCGCCACCCACCCGCCTTTGGGTAGTGGGGCACCCTCGACCGAGATAACCTGACCGTTGGCACGAATACGTTCGATGTAATGAGATTCGAATGTCAAAGCCTGATTGACACGCAGATCGACGGCCTCTTCGACGTCATCGACATATCCATACTCGCCACTGGATGCGAGGTGCCGGATCGTATCACTGAACAACGCGCCGGGCTGGACAAGATGGTCCGGCAGATCGAACATTGTCTGAAACGGTCGATTGCTGACCACCAGCCGAAGCTGGCTGTCATAAATTGACAGGGCCTGGCCGATCAGGTTCAGACCAGCTGTCGTCATAGATTTTATCTGTTGCTCGGATATTTCCAAACCCATCCTCCCCGCGACACATGCGTAACACCGGATCTGTTACAGGTGTAGAGGGCAACAGCGCGACAGATTGGAAAAACTGGTCGCATATATTTTGCTTTCAATACCTGGGTTGGGTCTTGGGACCATCCGCCGTAATGGAATCCAGGGACAGCGTATGATCCATATTTTGCATCCGATGGCGCAACATTTGTCTGGATAGGCGCATCAAGACCGACATACATTCGGGATCATTTGCTTTGTTCCGCAATTCTCCACCATCTTGCTGATCAAACAGCATGGGCGGAAGGTCTGCGGCGAATTCGACCAGAGTGAAACGCTCATCCCTCAGGATGCCCAGACATGAATCGCTATTGCCCGTCCCCAAAACCTGCTGCCAGATCGTAGGTTGCTCTGGTTCGGCAAAATCCAATTCACTGAAGGAATATGTGCGCCAATCGTCGGGGATTTGCCCTTGCATCAGCGGCAGCAACGATCGGCCGTCCATGGAATTTGGGATCGGCTGGCCGACCCAATCCAATATCGTCGGGGTTATGTCGATGGATTCCGTCGGTACCGAGATCACCGACCCGGCATGCGATTGATTGTTGGGGTCCCTAATCATCAATGGCGTTTTATAGGCGGCGTCAAAGACCGCCATCTTGCCCCAGCTGTGTCGGTCGCCCAGCATCTCTCCGTGGTCCGCAGTGATGACAACCATCGTGTTGTCGTATTGGCCGCTATCCTTCAGGAACTGGACGACACGCCCGATGTGATGGTCAACCTCGGTCGCAAGGCCCAAGTAAACGGCGCGTAGCGATTGGGTTTTTTCAAGCGTCGGCTCAACCCCGTCAAAGCCCAGAACAAAATCACCGGCAGACGTATTGTCAATTGTCGGGCCAATAAACGGGTGCATCGCCCGCTCATCCAACGGATTGGAGAACCCTTCGGGCCGAGGCAGGGTCGCTGGGTCATACATATCGTTGTAGGGTGCCGGGGCGACCAATGGCGGGTGTGGTCGAATATAGGTCAGATGGGCAAACCAGTCTTGGCCAACATAAGGCGCCATGCTGTTCAAGAACACGTCCGTCAGGAAGGCAGTATCGCTGTCTTCCGCCCGATACATCGCAGGGTCATTCAATCGGGGATCACCCCCATCCGGCGCGACCGGCTTGTGAACGTCCCAGTAGTCTTCGAACGCATAACCCTTTTGCATCAGATGTCCGCGCCAAGGATAGGATTCCTCCAACCGCATTTCGAGGACCTCATGAAACCCAGCCATTGGGTGTTCATAGGATTTCAGGATCGGATCGTTGTGATCATGCACCCTAGGGTCGGCAGATGTATCCGTGTATCCAAACAGCATGGGCAGATAGCCGGCTTTGCGCATTTCGGTCGCGATGTTCGGGGTATCATGCCGCAACGGGGTTCCATTGCGAACCGACCGGTGGTTCATCGCATATTGCCCGGTCAGAATTGACACACGCGAAGGGCCACAGGGGTTGGTCACCGAAAAATGCCGGTCAAACGTCACCGCCTCGTCCATGAATGCACGCAGGTTTGGCAGATCGACATGGGCCGCTAAAGCGCCGTTCAGACAGTCGGCGCGCAACTGATCTATGATGATGAACAGAACATTCTTAGCGTGCCGCATTTCGCTCTCCCTGATTCCACGTCAGTGGCGCCAGACCGAACTCTGTCTTGGTTCGCAGAACCCCGCAACACCTGAGTCACGACCCATCGGATTTTCGCCCCGCGCGCCCTTGCAACAGAAGCAACAGATTAATTTGAAATGATCTTGCACCGGTCGGCCCAGTTGAGCGCAAAACCAACCTCAACCATGACTTTGGTGTCTGGAGATGTCACTTAGACGCTATTGAGCGGCAAGAAATACAACGTAGTTCGCAAAAATCCGTTGCAGGTCAATGTCCTTTGCCATCACATACGCTCATGACGCAGCCAGTGATACAGTCGGACCGTGACGCCAACGGCGTTTACCTGCGGGTTTCGGGTGATCTGGTGACTCAATCCCTGGACATAGTCGAAAAGGCGTTTGAAGGGTTTCGAGCAGACAGTAACGAACTAACTGTCGATCTTTCGAAGGTCGGAGCACTGGATACCGGTGGCGCATGGCTGATTGCCGATGTTGCGCGGCGCGCAAAGGCAAGTGGCGCAAACGTACATTATGAAGGGTTAAAGCCCGCTCATTCCGCTCTTTTAGAGACCGTGGCGGAAAACATTCCCGACGACCCCGGTGTGGCAACTGAAAAGCGCAGTTTTACCGACTGGGTCGCAAGTGTCGGGAAACGCACCGCCCAGGCCGGAAAAGACATGCTATCCCTGCTGGGCTTCCTGGGTCTGACGCTGCATCGCCTTGTCCGTACAATTCTAATGCCGCGCCGTCTGCGCAAAGCGGCCTTGGTCTCGCAAATGGAAGAGACCGGACTCAAGGCCATCCCGATCGTTGCCCTTATGGGGTTTCTGATCGGCGTCGTACTGGCCTTTCAGGGCGCGACCCAGCTAAAGCAGTTCGGCGCCGAGATTTTTGTGGTCGAACTGATTTCGATCTCAGTTTTGCGTGAGCTCGGCATTTTGCTGACAGCGATCATCGTTGCGGGGCGTTCAGGCTCGGCTTTTACCGCCTCGATTGGCTCGATGAAGGTTCAGGAAGAGATCGACGCAATGCGCACATTGGGTTTGGACCCAATCGAGGTGTTGGTGATCCCGCGTGTTGTTGCCCTGTTGATCATGCTGCCGATCCTTGGCTTCATCGCCGACCTTGCCGCCCTGATCGGCGGCGGATTGATGAGTTGGGTTGATCTGGGTGTCAGCCCCGGTATGTTCGTCACGCGCCTGAAAGAAAACACCGGTATTTGGCAATTCGCAATTGGCATGATCAAGGCCCCCTTCTTTGCTTTGGTCATCGGCGTAATTGCTTGTTGGCAGGCCATGCAGGTCAAGGGGTCTGCCCAATCCGTCGGGCAACGAACCACGGCTTCGGTTGTGCAATCCATCTTTCTGGTGATCGCTTTGGATGCTTTGTTCTCGATCTTCTTTTCGGTGATGGAGGTCTGAGATGGACGGTACGACGCTGGAACAGACATCAAAATCCGACGCTCAGCGCGAGGCGGTGATCCGCGTTCGCAATCTTACAAACCAGTTCGGTCCGCAAGTTGTACATCAGAACCTGAATCTGGATGTGTGGCGTGGTGAAGTTCTGGGGATCGTCGGTGGATCGGGAACCGGCAAATCGGTTCTGCTGCGCACGATTGTCGGCCTGAACAGACCCGCGGCGGGCAGCATTGAGGTGCTGGGTGTCGACGTATTGAATGGCCCGGAACAGGAACGCCGCCGGATTGAGCGTCGCTGGGGCGTTGCCTTTCAGGATGGGGCATTGTTTTCCTCGCTGACGGTCTTGCAGAACGTGATGGCTCCGCTGCGCGAACATACAGGGCTGAGCGAAAGCCTGATGTGCGCGCTTGGTAACCTGAAGATCAGCCTTGTCGGTTTGCCGCAACTGAGTTGCGGGAAATTGCCTTCCGAATTGTCCGGCGGGATGCGCAAACGCGCCGCCCTTGCCCGCGCCTTGGCTTTGGACCCCGAGATCGTATTTCTGGACGAGCCAACCGCCGGCCTCGACCCAATCGGCGCGGCTGCGTATGACGAGTTGATCGGTGAATTGCAGCATGCTTTAGGCTTGACCGTCTTTATGGTCACACATGACCTCGATAGTCTTTATGCCATTTGCGATAGGGTCGCAGTGCTCGCAGAAAAACGGGTTCTGGTTGAAGGTCCGATTGAAGAAATGACCAAAGTCGACCATCCTTGGGTTCAAGAGTATTTCACCGGCCCCCGGGCCCGCGCGGCGCAAGAGAAGGGGCAGGACAGGTAAAGGCTATGGAAACCCGGGCAAACTATATCCTGATCGGCGCGTTCACAATCGCGGGCATCCTTGGTGCCTTCGGGTTTTTCCTATGGCTCGCGAAATTCGAGGTGTCGCGCCAATACGCATATTACGACGTTCTGTTCGAAAACGTATCGGGCCTCTCCTCTGCGGGCGGCGTAAGCTTCAACGGCTTGCCCGTTGGTCAGGTGATTTCGTTGAACCTGGACGAGGACGATCCGTCAAAGGTGCGCGTTAAGCTTGAAGTAGATGCCGACATACCCGTCACCGAAGATACCATCGCGCAGCTACAATCTCTGGGTGTTACTGGCGTCAGTTATGTTGAGCTGACGGGTGGCAAAAGCAGCGACAAACCCTTGCCGGAAAACAGCGTAATCAAAAGCAAGCGCAGCGCAATTCAATCCTTGTTCGAAGGCGCCCCGAAAGTTCTGGATGAGGCGGTTACCCTGCTTGAAAGTCTGAACTCGGTCGTTGACGACAAGAACCGCCAATCCGTCAGCGAAATTTTGGACAACCTGGCTTCTGCGTCCGGCAGGCTGGACAAAACGCTGACAGATTTCGAAAGCTTGTCCACCGACCTTGGCGGCGCTGCCAAGCAACTGGGCAACTTTACAACGCGGCTTGATAAATTGGCCGATACAGCCGAAACCACCCTGACGACAGGGACAGACACACTCAAAAGCGTAAAAACTGCATCCGAGTCCGCAACGGAAACACTGAACAGCGCCAAGACAACACTTGAATCGGCCGATCGCATAATACAGGACGACGTGAAACCATTTATCGATCGGGCCTCAACATTGGCAGAACGCCTGACCGGCCTGTCCGACGAAGGCAGCGTTGCCTTGGCGACCGCGACCGAGACCTTTGTGAATGCAAACAAAACACTGGGGTCGATCACGGCAGCGATGGATACAGCAAACACCACATTGGCTTCTGCGGAACGCGCTTTTGACTCGGCCAATGAGGTCATCAACAAAGACGTCGGCGCAGTCATGGACGATATCCGCAATGCGGCCAATCAGGTCGCCTCAACAGTGTCTAATGTCACAAGCAAGTTGGACGAAATTTCGGCCGATATCCTCAATGCATCGCGATCGGCGTCCGAATTGCTGGGCACCATCGACGGCATCGTTCAGGACAACCGACGGCAATTGTCCGACTTCCTCCGCGTCGGCCTGCCGCAATTCACACGTTTCGTAGAAGAGTCGCAACGATTGGTAATCAGCCTGGATCGGCTGGTGGACAAGGTCGAACGTGACCCGGCACGCTTCTTACTGGGAACCCAAGCTTCGGAGTTTCGCCAATGATCAGGCTGTTTCTTTTGGTTCTGGCGTTGGGGTCGCTGGGCGCGTGCACCGGGTTGGGCACGCTGAGGCAGGCATCCAAGCCAAACGACCTGTATCTTTTGACGCCGAAAAGCACCTTTTCGTCTTCGTTGCCGCGCGTCCAAAAACAAATCGTTGTACAGGAACCGACAGCAACGGCGGCGGTCAATACCGATCAGATCGCTATTCAGCCGACCCCATTGCAGGTGCAATACCTACCGCGCGCCAGATGGGTCGACCGTGCACCGCTTATCGTACAGGCGCTGTTGGTCGAAAGCTATGAAAACAGTGGCAAGGTGGCCGCTGTTGGTCGCTCAACCGTGGGCCTGCGCGCCGATTATGTCATCGTTCCGGACCTACGCGAATTTCAGGGGTTCGTCGTCAGCGATGTTGAGGGGACAAAAACCATCCGCGTCGAAGTGCGCATGAACATTAAGATCATTGATGAATTCGAAGACAAGATCATCGCGTCTAGTTCATTTCGGGAAGTTGTTGCCTCTGCCAGCGATTCGACGCCTGACCTTGTGAAAGCCTTTGACGATGCTTTGGGCAGGACCATGCGCGACGCCGTAGAGTGGAGCGTGCGCCGGATCAACACACATGCGGCCAACAACCAAAGATCGTATTGACGGGACACGGGCGCTGCCCAACGCAGCGCCCCATTGCCCGCTGTTACCGTGACAACGTTTGCGCAAGCCGCATGAGCGTGGCAGCTTCGGCCCTGTACCCAAAGGGATCTTCACCGCGGGCTGCGTTTGCCAATCCGATCGCATCGTCGTAGGACCAGTTCCCCAGATATTCTGCACCGCGCAATAACTGCCCGAACCCGGCGATGGCATAGGAAAAGCGGACATCGTCTGAAACCTCGTCCTGCGTCGCCGCAATGGGCTGTTCGATCAACCGGCTCTGGTCGGACCCCGGCGTTTTATAACGCAGTTTGAAAAACCCGATCTCATCCGAACCGTCACGTACCACTTGGGCATTATAACGCAACGGATCGTTCAGGATCGCGTCTGAACCAACAGGCGTGACCTCGTAAATCGCCGTAACCGAGTGGCCTGCGCCGATATCGCCGGCGTCCACTTTGTCATTGGTGAAATCTTCCCGACGCAACGCGCGCGTCTCGTATCCGATAAGGCGATATTCGGCGATTTGTGACGGGTTGAACTCAACCTGGATTTTGACGTCGTTTGCGATTGGGAACAATGCGCCCGTCAACTGGTCGACCAGGACTTTTTGCGCCTCGCTCAGCGTGTCGATATACGCGGCCTGTCCGTTTCCGTTCTGGGCAAGTGCCTGCATCGTGGCATCGTCCAGATTACCCCGGCCAAAACCCAAAACACTCAGGAACGTACCGCTGTCACGTTTATTTGCTATGAAGTCTTTCAGCGCATCAGGATCAGACAAGCCAACATTAAAGTCGCCATCCGTTGCCAGGATGACGCGCGTGACCTCACCGTCAGCGCTCATGCTTTCGGCTACCTGATATGCCTGTTGCAACCCGGCCTGACCTGCGGTCGAACCGCCTGCCTCCAACTGGTCGAGCGCGCCGAGGATTTTGTCACGTTCCACGGCCGCGGTGGGTTCCAGAACCTGCCCCGCGCTTCCGGCATAGGTCACGATCGAGACCTCGTCCTCTTCTCGCAACTCTGACAGCATCAAACGGAACGATTGTTTTAACAGTGGTAGTTTGTTGGCATCATGCATCGATCCCGAGGTATCGATCAGAAAGACCAGATTAAGCGGCGGTCGGTCCTCAATCTGCGGCAATGCCCCTTGGATACCGACATGCACAAGCTGAGTACCCTCATTCCAAGGCGTCGGTGTTACTGTGATCGTCGGCCGGAACGGCGCGTCCCCTTCTGGTGCGGGATACGAGTAAGGAAAATAATTTACCATCTCTTCGACACGGACGGCATCCTTGGGTGGAAGCTGACCGCGCATAAGAGAGGACCGGACGATCGAATAGGAGGCCGTATCGACGTCAATTGAAAAGGTGGAAACAGGCTCTTCACTGGTAACTTTCAGAGGATTGGCTTCAGCGTTTGAAAACGCCTCGGTATCCGGGAAGGGCAGAATTCCCACCTCTGGTTCAACCATCATATGAGTGGCATCGCCCGAAGTGATGCCAAGTCGCGCAGTGTTTTCAGCAACCAAGCCCGAAACGCCTTGCTGAGGGGCGGCCGCTTTGGATCGCACGGGCGCGGCATACTCTTCAACTACGACCGGGGCCTCAACGACGAGATCTTCCAATGCGGCAGAATCTGCTTCGGGTGCGGGCGCAGGGCTTTCACTGCGCGATAGGGGCTGCACAACGATGTCGCGGGACTGCGGCACGAACATGATCAGCGCAACAGCGGCAATTGCGGTTGTGGCGGTCAGGGCGCCGCGATGGGACAAGGCATTCAACATGGATTTCGCTCCTTCTGTCATGCGGGCCATTGGGCCTCGCTTAACAGTCGGACGCACAGCAGCATGCGATCCTTGGTTGTGTGCAAATTTTTTCTGAGCCAATTTCAAGTTTTTCGCCCGCCGTTCGGCATCTGGTGCCGGCGTCGCGACATCCATCAAGGCTTTGAAATCATCAAGATCATCGGTCATTGTGCCAATTCCTCTTGTCGCAGGGCGCGCAGACGTTTGCGAATGTCGGACATGCGCCAGGACACGGTGCCTTCGGACACGCCCAGAACTGCAGCAGCTTCGGCGTGTGTCATTTCATCCTCTAATGTCAGGGCCAGAGTATCTTGCAATTCGGGTGGCAGAGACCGCATGGCGCGCTGCAACCAATCCAATGCTTGGGCCGTCTCGGTCGCTTCTGCCCGTCGCAATTGCTCCACATCACCCCACCCTGCGGCAGCGCGACTGTGACTTGCCTGGCGACGCCGGGCGTCCTCGGCCGCGTTGACGACAACGCGATAAAGCCAGGTCGTGAACTTGGCCTGCGCCCGAAAGCCCGCAATTTTGGTGGGCAGCGCCGCACAGATATCCTGTGTGAGATCCTCAGCCTGATCAGCCCGTCCGGTCAGACGAAAAGCCAGACGAAAGACCCGGTCGTAATGGCGCTGCAACAGGGTCGCAAACGCGTCAACGTCCCCGTCCGCAGCGGCCCTGGCCAAGTCTTCATCCGATGTTTTCATACGCATCACACTGAGTATGACGGATCAAAATCGTCAATCCTTGGCGAAATAGCCAAAAAAAATTAAAAGCGGTCCGCCGACGCGAGTTTCCAATCGGCCGCGTAGTCGGACGGTATTGCGTCTGTCAACAAAACGCCTTCGTCGATAAGGGTATAGAGTTCGGCATAAGACCGTTCCCGCTCGTCTGCCGTGCGGCGGCGGATATCTATCGGGTGAAGGTCTGACACTTTGTCTTTGCCCATAGCGCCCAAAAGTTCGCGGAAGCTTTCCAATGTCGCATCGTGAAAGCGGTGCACGCGCTGGCGTTTTTGTGGAACATTGACCGCCCTGCCCCGTATCGGGTCCTGAGTGGCAACGCCGGACGGGCAGCGGTTCGTATTGCAATGCAGCGCCTGAATGCATCCTACGGCAAACATCATCGCGCGCGCCGCGTTGCACATATCTGCCCCCAGCGCGAATTTTTCGACCATATCGTAGCCGGTGGCTACCTTACCCGAACAGATGATCCGGATTTTGTCGCGCAAACCGACGCCACGTAGGCAGTTGTTTACGAAAATCAGCGCCTCGTTCAGCGGCATGCCCAACCGGTTGGTGAATTCGACCGGGGCAGCACCGGTACCGCCTTCGGCACCGTCAATGGTGATGAAATCCGGCAGGATTCCTGTTTCCAGCATCGCCTTGCAAATCGCCATAAACTCGGACGGTCTACCAATACACAGCTTGAACCCGATTGGTTTGCCGCCAGACATTTCCCGCAGATGCTGCACAAAATGCATCAGACCGGTTGGACCTTCAAAAGCAGAGTGAGTGGGCGGAGATATCACGTCCTGATGTTCCGGCACGCCGCGAATTTCGGCAATTTCCTGATCCACTTTTGCGGCAGGCAGCACCCCGCCATGCGAAGGTTTGGCCCCCTGCGACAGCTTGATTTCAATCGCTTTGACAACGTCCTTTTTTGCCTTTTCGGCAAACAGGTCCTTGTCAAAACCACCCTCGGGCGTGCGGCAGCCGAAATAGCCTGTTCCGATCTGCCAAATGATGTCGCCACCCTCGGCCAGATGGTGCGGGGACAGGCCGCCCTCACCCGTGTTATGCGCAAATCCGCCGTCCTTGGCGCCGCCGTTCAGTGCCCGGATCGCATTGGCGCTGAGCGCCCCAAAGCTCATGGCGGAGACGTTCAGCCGCGACGCACTGTATGGCTGCGTGCATTGCGGCCCACCCAGCATGATCCGTTCTTCGCTTTGATCCACATGCTTGGGCGCAAGCGAGTGGTTAGCACGATGATATCCGACTGACAGGACGTCGTATTGCGTACCAAACGCCTGCGTATCCACCTGTCCTTTGGCCCGCGAGTAGACAAGCGATCGTACGATCCTATTGAAAGGGCGGCCGCTTTCGTTGGTTTCCACAAAATACTGCCGGATTTCCGGGCTGACGAACTCCAGCATATACCGGAAATGCCCCAGGACCGGATAGTTGTTCAGCACGTTGTGTTTGGTCGTCAGCATGTCGTAAAGGCCGATCACGGCATATGGAATGAGCACCACCAGCAACCAATGGGCGGGCGGCCAGAAAAAACCCCACAACAGGGTCAGCGGCAGACACACATATGCAATGAAGTAATAGAGTCTGCGTACAATCATTCGTGCTCTCCCAGGGTCGCGTGCTTGCCAGCCTGCTGCAGCAGGCGAGGTGTTCGCCAAACGTGGGGCAAATCGCTGTTAGATTGCAAGCGATTGTGCCCGCCTTCACGCAAACGGGCGAAGATGTGAAATGTAGTCCGGACATTGGTCACGGTTGATCCGGGCAACGCCAGCTATTATGCCCGAAGAAACGGGATTGGGGCAGGACGGTAGGCTGTGACACAGAAACGAACGCATGTTCGGACCACGGCATTGATGTTCGGAGCCGTGTTCATTGGTGGCGCAGTTGGGTCGCTGCTGCGCGAGTTGTTCTCGGTGAGCATACCGCATGCCGGATTTCTGACGCAGACCTTTGGCATCAATATCGTGGCCTGCTTCATACTGGGATGGCTGTATTCGGTTCGAAACCGCGTCCATGCCCATGTGCTGCATCTTGGAGCTGTTGGCTTTTGTGGTGGCCTGTCGACCTTTTCCTCGTTTGTTTCCGATTTGGAGCGGTTGGCATTGTCTAACATATGGGTTGCGGCTTCGGCCGCCGCGTTGGAAATCGCGGCGGGACTGGCAGCCGCCATTTTGGGTGAGGCTATCGGAAGGCGCTTTCATCCGCCGAGGGCGACTGAATGACCGAATTGTTCCTGCACGCGATGTTCGGGTTAGGCGGCGGTTTAGGGGCCGTTTTGCGCCACTGGATCGCTCTGCGGATTGTCCATGACCTGCCGTTTTCAACTCTGATTGTGAACATCCTGGGTAGTCTGCTGCTGGGGTTGTGGATCGGCTATCTCGGCGGATCAATAGAGATGGGCGAAGAACAAAAACGCCTGGTCTTTGGTTTTTGCGGCGGCTTCACAACGTTTTCCAGTTTTGCCTATCAGTCGCTGGAACTCAGACGCGAACGAACCATCGCGCTGGCGGCGGCCAATATATTGCTCAGCCTGGGTCTTTGCTGGATGGCGCTGGCATTTGGCTTGTTCCTGATGCGTTAATGTGCAGGCACTGACGCCTGCGTTCCAGGTTTAGGTGCTTTGCAAAAGAACAGCAGCGGAATGGTCGCCAAAGCCAAAAGCCCCAGATTGTTGAAGACGGTCAGATATGAAATCAGTTCAGCCTGCTGCGCGATCTCCTGCCCCAGAATGGCCGCCCCCTGCGCACTGTCTGACGTCAGGTTCAGTGGCGCAAGATAGGCTTGGGCGGCGGGGTTATAGGGGGTCACGTTTTGGCTGAGAACTGCCGTGTTTGTTTGAAGGCCCCGAACCACCCAAGTTCCGACCAAGGAAATTCCGACTGATGATCCAAGCTGACGGGTCACATTGAACAGGCCGGATGCCTCATCCTGCCGCGATTTGGAGATGCTTTCGAAGGCCAATATCGACATCGGCACAAACACCAGCCCCATTCCCAGACCGCTTACTGCTCCTGGCCAGGCAAGCTCCCAAAATCCAGCATCCATGTTGAGCCGTCCCATCATGAAATTGCTGACAGCCGTCAAAAGCATACCGAGCCCCGCCAGGATGCGCGGATCGAAACGCGTAACCAGAACAGCGCCGGTCAGGACCATCGACAGCCCGGCGGCGACCCCTCGCGGGATAAAAAGATGGCCCGATGTGATGACTGGATAGTCCAGCAAGTTCTGAACGAAAGTCGGCAGGATCGCGATACCTCCGAACAGGGAAATGGCAAATCCGGCGATAACCAGATTGCACAGCGCAAAATTGCGATCCGCGAAAAACCGCAAATCGACAACCGGCTTTTCCGTGGTCAGCACATGGATGATAAACCCAACCGCGCCCAAAACCGACGCGATGAGGGCAACCTGAATGACCCGTGATGACAACCAGTCCTTGGTCTCTCCCTGATCCAGAACAAATTGCAGGCAGCCTATGCCAATGGCCAAAAGAGCAAGGCCTTTCCAATCGATGCGAACCTCTTCGGTTTCGTCATCCGGCAACTCTCCGGCCAACAAAAGCAACGCCATCGCGGCTACCGGCAGGTTCACGAAAAACACCATTCGCCAAGAGAAATACTCGGTCAGGATCGCCCCAACTGTGGGCCCCAACACCGGTGCTACGACGACTCCCAAACCGAAGACCGCCATCGCCTGCCCACGTTTTTCACGGGGATAGGCGTCGAAGAGAATGGATTGGGACAACGGGATCAGAAACGCCCCGAACATGCCTTGGGCCAGGCGAAAGGCTACAATGGTTTCAAGGCTCCAGGACAGGCCACACATGACCGACATCGTCGCGAACCCGGTCACAGCGGTCAGGATCAGACGTCGACGGCCGACACGGCGGGCGACAAAGCCCGTCAGTGGCATGACCACAACGGCCGACACAATATAACTGGTCAGTATCCACGTGGCCTGATCGGTTGTTGCCCCGAATGCCGCCTGAATATGGGGCAGCGCGACATTGACGATTGTACTGTCGAGCACCTCAAGAATAGCGCTGAGGACAACAGCAACCACAATCACCGGATTGATGTGGCCTGCTGCCGGGGATGTCATTTTTGGGCCTGCGGTGTGGTATCCACGGTCACCTTGCTACTGCCACCCACCCGCAATGGGGCATCCGTAGGATCAAGTTCAACCCGTACCGGAAAGCGCCGCGTGACCTTGACCCAATTCCCGCTGGCGTTCTCGGATGGCAACAGCGAGAACGTATCCCCCGACCCCCGTCCGATTGACGCAACTTTGCCCGTCAGGGTGACGCCCGGCATCATGTCGATCTTTACCGTGACCTGCTGACCCGGACGAATGCGCGGCAGTGATGTCTCTTTGAAATTGGCGTCCACCCACCAATCAGACGACTCAACGATCGAAAACTGCGGCGCGTTAGCTGAAACCGACGATCCAGGCCTGAGGGTCAGGTTGGCGATCCACCCATCTGCCGACGCAAAGATCTTGGTCCAATTTTGATTGGCCTGCGCAATTTCCACTTGGGCGCGCGATGACAGTATATCGTCCTGTTTGGCCGCCAAACCACTTTGCAAGGCCAACAGGGCGGATTGGCTTGTGGTAAGTTGCGCCGCGGCGCGCGCAAATTCCGAACTGGTCTGATCCAGGGACGCCTGCGCCAGATCACCGTCTGAAAACAGCGCCTTAGCACGTTCCAGATTACTCTGAGCCGTATTGTAGGCCGACTGCGTGCTGTCGACCACCGCTTGTGCGGCCGCGATCTGTGTACTGTAAGACTGCGCCTGCTGAACCGCGCTGTCGAGGTTGGCCTTGGCCTGATCGACCGAAGCTTTGAATTGCGTATCGTCGATCGTAAACAGCAAGTCCCCGGTTTTGACCGGCTGGTTCTCAATCACAAGCACTTCGGCAACCTGACCGGTGACTTGTGGTGCCACGTATATGATATTCGCCCCCACATAGGCGTCATCGGTCGAGGGGTATCGTTCCTGATGGCGCCAGTACAACAGCAGCCCGACGGCAATTGCGCCCAAGATGACCACCGCGCCAACGACCTTGAGAGATTTCATGAACCAGCCCCCTTCATTTGGCTTGGCCAGACGTCACATTGGAAACGTGTGCATCCGAACCGCCAGATTACCCATGATCCAAACAGTTCCAAGAATGATGATCAGCAGCACCATCGTGGAAAACAGGATAAGGTCCAGATCTTCGCGGCTGCTGCGACGTCGGTCGATGTGCAAGAAATAAACCAGCTGTACGATCAGCTGAGCCAATCCGAGCAGGCTGATTGCAAGGTAAACGCCCTTTGTCTCAATGCCGTATCGGTAGGCGATTCCAAATACTGCAAAGGTCAACAATAACGACCCACCATAACCGATTACATAGCGACGACGCTCGCGGCGATGCATTTCGCTGCGCCTATCCATAGGTCAGCCCTCCGAAATAAACGATAGTGATGATGCCAATCCAGATCAGGTCCAGAAAGTGCCAGAACAGCGCCAGCCGCACCACGCGAGACATCAGCAAATCGGTAAGGCCAAAAATTCGTAGCTGAATACCCAGCACGATCAACCAAATGCACCCGACCGTGACGTGCAGACCGTGCAAAGGCACCAGCCCATAGAATGCTGACAAAAACCCACTGCGCTGTGGGATACCCCCCTTTTCGGCCATCGACATGAAGTCGCGTATTTCCAGAACCAAAAAACTGAGACCAAGAACCAGTGTCACGAAGAACCAGAATACGATCCGCCACCGCGGAAGGTTGTATTTGAGCGCAAGCATTGCCAGACCCACAGTAAGACTGCTAGTCAAAAGGATCAGCGTCTGGGCAAAGATGCTTTTCAGGTCGAACAATTCGTGCGGCCCCGGTCCGCCTGCCTGCGCATCAATCATCGTTATGTAGATCGCGAACATCAGCCCGAAATAGACCAGATCGCTCATCAAAAAGACCCAGAACCCGAAGGTGACGACTTCGCTTGCCTTGTCGGCACTTGCGTGCCGCCGTCCAAGGTTCAGGCCGGGATAGCTGTGGGTGGGCGCGCGTTTCATGTCACGGCCTCCAGATCAGGGCGGGCTAATCCGCGATTTTCCGGGGCAGTTTCGTGATCACGGTCAACGGGCGTAGAATTGTGAACCAGATCCAACCAGGCTTCGTGCTGCTTACGCACGTCGCCTGCCGGAATGACCCGCTCTGTTTCGGCCTTGAACGTCCATGCGATAAAGGTCGCGAGCATAAATATTGTCATCAGCGCCGCCAGCCACCAGATCCACCAGACCAACGCAAACATCCAAACCCCGCTGAGTACGCAGAGACTGAACCCAATTCCAGTGTTCAGCGGAACCGAGATATCCTCATAGGCATCGGGCGACGGGTACGCGTTGCCGCGCTCTTTCGCGGCAGCGAAATCGTCACGATCGGTCACATGGGGGATGATGGCAAAATTGTAGGAAGGCGGCGGGGCCGGGATCGACCATTCCAACGTATGCGCATCCCACGGATCACCGACCGGAACGCGTGCCTTTTCCCGATCACGGATACTAACCCACAGTTGCACGATCACCGACAGCAAAGCCGCCAATATGATCAGCGCGCCGACGACGGCGACGATCATGTACGGGTGGAAGCTCGGGTCCTCCCAACTGAATGACCTGCGTGGCATTCCCATCAGGCCGACGAAATACAGCGGCAGGAATGTCAGCATGAACCCGACGGTCCACAACGCAACCGAGACGCGGCCCCAGAATTCGTTCAGGCGGAACCCGAAAGCTTTGGGGAACCAATAGTTGTATCCGGCAAGCAGTCCGAACAGCACACCCGGCAACAGGACATTGTGGAAGTGGGCGACAAGAAATAGCGTGTTGTGTACCTGATAGTCCACTGTTGGGTTGGCAAGGATCACGCCGGAAAGCCCGCCGATGACAAACAACATCAAGAAAGACAACCCATAGAGCATTGGCACCGAAAACCGGATACGCCCGCGGAACAGGGTAGCCATCCAGTCATAGACCTTCACCCCTGTCGGGATAGCAATTAGCATTGTAGCGATGCCAAACACGGCGTTGATCAGCGCGCTTTGCCCCATGGTGAAGAAATGGTGCAGCCAGACAGTGAATGACAACACTGCAATCGACATGGTGGCGATAACCAGCGAGTTGTAGCCATACAGGCGCTTGGCCGAGAATGTTGCGAAGACCTCAGAGTAGATACCGTAGGCCGGCAGAACCAGCAAATAGACTTCGGGATGACCAAACAGCCAGAACATATTGGCATAGTTCATCATGTTGCCGCCAAGGTCGTTGGTGAAAAAATGAAAGTCCAGATACCGGTCCGCTGCCAGCATCAGGGCGGCAACACCCAGAGGCGGCATGGCAAAGACAATCAGGATCGAGCTACAGATAATTGTCCAGCAATACATCGGTAGCCGCATGAATTTCATGCCAGGTGCGCGCAACTTATAGATCGTGACAGCAAAATTGATGCCCGTCAGTGTTGTTCCGACACCAGAGACGACGATCGCCCAGATCCAGTAGTCCGGACCGACACCGGGGTTGAACGCCGCACCGGTGTATGGCGGATAGGCTGTCCATCCGCCGGTCGAAAACTCGCCCACCACAAGCGACACCATCAGCATCATCCCGGCTGAGACGGTCAGACCAAGGCTGATCTGGTTCATCACAGGAAAGGCCACATCGCGCGCACCGATCATCAGCGGTATCAAGAAATTCGCTAACCCAAACACAAACGGAACGGCGACAAAGAAGATCATGATCGTGCCATGGGTACTAAATAGCTCGGCGAAATGCTCGGCCTCAAGAAATCCATCGCCCGGACCGGCCGCCTGCTGCGCCCGCATTACCACGCCTTCCAAAACGCCGCGCGCAAGCATGACGATTGCAAAGACGATGTACATGATGCCGATCTTCTTGTGATCCGCACTGGTTAGCCAATCGCGCCACAATGGTCCCCAAAGGCGAAACCACGTTAATGATCCAACGACAACGATGACACCGACAATCACTATCGCAGCGGCAGCGTTGGCGACAATCTCGTTCGTGTTGGGATTCTGAATAAGCCCCGTAATCGGAAACGCGTCCCAATTCAGGCGGCCGAAGAAGCCAGAACCATTGGTGGTCATTGCTGCGCCTCCTGCCCGAATTCTACCGTCCCCGGCTGCTGGTCGGCGGTCAGAGCATTGTTGCCGTGATACCGATGCACAATTGAATGAAACAGGTTGCTGTCCTCCAGCGTGAAATACAACGCGTTATCTGGCATTTGCTCGGTTCCCAACGCGGCTTGAACCTCGTCCCGGTCCGTCCGCATGGCCAAAATGCGATAGGTCTCGTCATTCAGCGCAATGCCGTTACTGCGCACCTCGTCGACCCATTCGTTGAATTCCGCATCGGACATGGCAACGGTTTGGAACTTCTGTTTGGTGAACCCGCGCCCGTTATACTGGGTGTTCTCGCCCTGCATTGTTGCAGCCACATCCGACACGACATGCAATTCCGTAGTCATACCGGGCATTGCATAAATCTGGCCTGCCAAAGCAGGGATCATGAAGGACTGCATCACAGTATCGGTCGTCAGTGTCATTGCGACCTGCTGTTTGACGGGGATGCCAAGCTCTCCGACGCTGGCGATGCCAAGATCGGGGTAGATAAACAGCCATTTCCAATCCAAGCCGACGACCTGAACGTTCAGCACAGGCATTTCGCCAAAGCGATCCGAATATGGGTCCAATCGGTGAGTCGCCTTCCACAAATAGAAAGACAGCAGCACGACAATCAGGACCGGCACGCCCCACATAACAAACTCCAACGGACCGGAGAAATCCCACTTGGGCCGGTATATGGCTCCGCCTTCTTTGCGCCGCCGATACCGAAATGCAATCAGCGGCACCAGAACAAGAACCGGAACAACCGCCAACAGGATCAGGACAGTTGCGCGGAAAAGATGCACTTTTTGGACAGCGGCAATCGGACCTTGTGGGTCCATGAAACTGTCACTTGCACCGGCAGCTTGCGCCGTAGCAGAGAGAGCCGCAGCGACAATCACAACCTGCATCGCCTTTGGTGACATTCGGAATAGGGCCACGCCTGATTGTCCTCCTAAAGCAATCTCTCGCGCCAACTATCGGCAGACAAATGAAATTTCTCAAGGCTTTTTCCCAAATAGGTCGGTGCTCGGCCGCCGACCCTGATCAACGGTGGGAATAGGCGCAGACAAAACCACGGGGAAACCGCTGTTGACTTGCGGCTTTGACCAAGCCAGACCTTAAGCGATGCGATGGATCATGTTCGTCCTGGGTCTTTGGTGCCTGTCCACAAGTGCAACCGCGCAAGATCGTGCTGCGGTTGAAAGACAATTCCAGTCTTGGCTGCAAGACACCATCTGGCCAAAGGCCAGAGCCAAGGGTGTTTCCAGGCGCACGATGCAACAGGCCTTTGACGGTGTGACGCTGAACTGGAAATTGCCGGATCTGGTGCCTCCGGGGCAACCGATCAAAACCCCGAAACGGCAAAAACAGGCTGAATTTGGCTCCCCGGGTCGATACTTCAACGCGGGCTCCGTTCAGGGCGCGACATCCGTCGGGCGGCAGATGGCCCGGCGACACGCCGCAACCTTGGCGCGCGTCGAGGCCGAAACAGGCGTGCCCGCCCGCATCATTCTGGCCATCTGGGGTCGTGAGAGCGGCTATGGGCAAGTTCCCATTCGACACAACACCTTCCAGGTGCTGGGCACCAAAGGGTTCATGAGTACCCGCGCTGACTATTTTACCAAAGAGCTGATCGCGGCGCTGCAAATCGCCGAAGCGGGCGATGCACCGCCGGGCACAATGAAAAGCAGCTGGGCAGGCGCTTTGGGCCAACCGCAATTCATGCCCTCCAATTTCCTGACCTATGCGGCCGACGGGAACGCGGACGGGAAAGCTGACATTTGGACCTCAGCCGAAGATACAATTGCCTCTATCGGGAATTATCTGGCGCAGCATAGCTGGAGGGCCGGGCGCGATTGGGGGTTCGAAGTCGTTGTTCCTGACACCATATCCTGCGCGCTGGAAGGTCCCGACCAAGGCAGACCCATTAGGGACTGGGCCGCAATGGGAATTGCGCGCATGTCCGGCAAGCCGTTTCCAAAACATGAAATGGCCGGAGAGGGGTATTTGATGATGCCCGCAGGGCGGAACGGACCTGCCTTTGTCGTCACGCCGAACTTCTATGTCCTCAAGGAATACAACAAAAGCGATCTGTATGCCTTGTTCGTTGGACACGTCGGAGACCGCATTCAATATGGCGTTGGCAATTTTTCTGGTCGCTGGGGCAAGATCGACGCCATGTACCGATCCGATATCGCTGCCATGCAGCGCACACTGGAACAACAAGGGCACGACGTCGGAGGGGCGGATGGCCTACCCGGGTTCAAAACCCGTCGTTCGATCGGACGCTGGCAAGAATCGATCGGCCAAGCTCCTACCTGCTTTCCTGATGCGGGAATGAAGGCCAGCCTGAAACAGTAGCGATTCGCCCTGATCCAGATACCCCTCAGCTGTTTGACCCGACGGAAACAACCAAACGAAAATCGGCAGCCTTCACGAAAATGTCACGAAGCCTCCGAGTTTCAACATAAAATTTCCACTGCACCCCCGTTTCCATTCACATTCCACCTATGGTTGCCCAATTTTAAGGCAAAGGCTTTAACCTTTTTTGAAATAATGCCACGTTCGACATCAGTGAAAGGCGACTTTTGCAAACACGTTCCCGACTGCAAACCGAAAGACTGCGACGCGGTGTTCATTGCGATCTGAAAAAGCAAAATTCGAACCAGTCCCGGTCTCTTTCTGGGTCGGACAAACATGGTGGCCCTCAGCCATCCTGAAGGGATGCGCGTGGGTTGCTGAATAAAAAACGGGAGTTGAAAAACATGAACAAGTATATTCGTACATCTCTTGCGGGGCTGTTGACCTCGACCATGATAACCGGTGCTGCATTTGCCGCCGGAACCCATCCGACTACCGGCGAAGCGTTGGCGGATGACCAAACCTTTACCTATCGTATTCTGGACGAACACAGCTCGGTCGATCCTCAAGTTGTTGAGGATGTTTCCGGCGCCGAGATCGTGCGTGACCTGTTCGAAGGCCTGATGAACCAGGACGAAGACGGCAATCTGGTCCCCGGTGTTGCCACCGGTTACACCACCAACGACTCCAAAGACGTTTACACCTTTACCCTGCGCGACGATGCGAAGTGGTCGAATGGTGATCCGGTAACCGCCAGCGATTTTGTTTTTGCCTGGAAACGTGCCGTCGATCCCGCCCTGTCCTCGCCCTATGCATGGTTCATGGAACTGATGTCGATCGAGAACGCATCTGAAATCATCGCAGGTGACAAGTCGGTTGACGACTTGGGCGTCAAAGCCATCGACGACCACACGCTTGAAGTGACGCTCAGCGCACCGCTGCCGTACTTCCCGCAAATGACCACGCATTCGACCACTTTCCCTGCCCCGCAGAAAGTTGTCGAAGAGTTTGGCGACGCCTGGACCAAGCCTGAAAACATCGTATCGAACGGTGCATACGTCCTGACCGAGCATCTGCCGCAGGAACGTTCGGTTCGTGAGCGGAACGAAAACTACTGGGACAACGACAACACGATCATCGAAAAAGTCGTGGCACTGGTCATCAACGACGAAAACGTCGCGCTGACCCGTTACCTGGCAGGTGAGCTGGACCGCACAGAAGTTCCCGCAGGTCAGTTCCCACGCTTGCAAAAAGAGCATCCGGAAGAAGCAATCAGCTTCCCGCGCCTGTGTAACTATTATTACACGTTCAACCTGTCCGATGGTGGCCCCGAAGCCTTCAAGGACCCGAACGTCCGTCAAGCGCTGTCCCTGGCAGTTGATCGTAAGATCATCACCGAGAACATCATGGCAGGTGGGCAGCCGCAGGCTTATACCTTTGCCCCGGCAGCAACCGCTGGCTTTGACGTTCCAGACGTAGAAATGGCGTCCATGTCGCAGGCCGAGCGCGACGAACTGGCCAAGGAACTGCTAGCCGCAGCTGGTTATGGTCCCGACAACCCACTGAGCTTTGAGATGGTTTACAACACCTCGGAAGCGCACAAAAAAGTTGCCGTGGCCCTGAGCCAGATGTGGAAGCAAAAGCTGGGCGTAAATGCCGAGCTGGCCAACATGGAATGGAAAATCTTCCTGGAAGAGCGTGGCAATCAGAACTTCGATATGGCACGCGGCGCATGGTGTGGCGATTATAACGAAGCCTCGACCTTCCTCGATCTGCTACAGTCGGATTCCGGCTATAACGACGGCAAGTACAACAACGCCCGCGTTGATGAACTGCTGTCCGAAGCCAAAACCTCTGACGATGCCGCTCCTCTCTACACTGAGGTCGAGCGTATCATCGCGCAAGAGACGCCTGTTATCCCTATCTATCACTATGCTGGCGTCTACATGATGGACAGCGATGTCGGTAACTGGCCGGTCAAAAACGTAGAGCAGAACTGGTATTCCAAGAACCTCTACAAAACCGCCGAATAATCTTCCTTAGACCAAGCTTTGCCCCGGAGTTCTTTCCGGGGCAAAGCCAATAATGGGGGCATGAAATGCTTGCCTATATCGTCCGGCGATTGCTGATCGCCGTCCCAACGATCCTTTTGCTGATCGTTGCAAGTTTCTTTCTGATGCACTTCGCGCCAGGTGGACCATTCACCTCGGAGCGGCCACTGCCGCCCGCTGTGCTGGCCAATATCGAGGCGCGGTACGGGTTGGACCAACCGCTGTGGAAACAGCTGTGGGACTATCTGTACAACATCGTCGTGCATTTTGATTTCGGCCCGTCGTTTAAGTTCAAGGACCGGGATGTGAATGACATCATCGCGCAGGGTTTCCCGATCTCGCTGACCTACGGTTCGCTGTCCTTCCTGGTGGCAACAACCGTCGGAGTCGCGCTGGGGATTGCCGCGGCGATCAAGCACAACAGCTGGATCGACTATTTCGCTGTTGGCTTGGGTATCGCAGCGCAGGCGCTGCCGAACTTCATCATGGGTCCGATCCTGATCCTGACCTTCACCTTGTGGCTGGGATGGCTGCCGGGCGGTGGCTGGAATGGCGGCCAGTGGCCGTACCTGATCATGCCCGTTATCGCGCTTGCGACTTCATACATGGGATCCATTGCGCGGATCACGCGGTCATCGATGCTTGAAGTTCTGAACTCGAACTTCATCCGCACGGCTCGCGCCAAGGGTCTGCCGACAAGAACTGTGATCTGGCGCCATGCACTGAAACCGACCTTGCTGCCCGTCGTGTCTTATCTGGGTCCGGTTTTCGTCTATGTACTGACCGGTTCGGTCTTTGTGGACATCTATTTTTCGACCGGTGGGCTGGGGCAGGCCTATGTGGGGTCCGCGCTATCGCGTGATTACGCGGTGCTGTTGGGTGTCACGATCCTATATGGCGTCCTGACCGTACTCGTAAACCTGCTGACCGACCTGGCCTATGCCTGGTTCGATCCGAAAATCCGTTACTGAGGGGCTGGCAATGCTTGGTAAATCACAAAAAGCCGCCCACCTGGCCGAAGACATCACCGATTACACGGTCATTCAGGGGCGTTCACTCTGGCAGGACGCACGGATGCGTTTTGTTCGCAACAAAGCCGCCATGGCGAGCCTGTTCATTCTGGCGATGATCGTGTTGTTCACGATCATTGGCCCCTACTTTGCCGTTTGGAGCAACGAGGAAATCGACTGGAACGTCATGGGCGACGTACGCGGCATGGGAATGCCGTCCGCAGAGACTGGACATTTCTTCGGCGTCGACGATCTGGGGCGCGATCTATACAGCCGCATCATTCAGGCGACGACGACATCGCTGCTGGTGGGTCTGATCGGTGCCGCAACCGCCC
The DNA here is from genome assembly GCF_059610905.1 of Ruegeria sp. CDSC002. Lineage (NCBI taxonomy): Bacteria > Pseudomonadati > Pseudomonadota > Alphaproteobacteria > Rhodobacterales > Roseobacteraceae > Ruegeria > Ruegeria sp. CDSC002. Next base: position 46,105 of record NZ_JBXWOM010000005.1, on the reverse strand, counting down.
TGATCGTCGGTACATGTTACGGTATTGCCGCAGGGTATATCGGTGGCCGCACCGATGGTGTGATGATGCGCTTCGTCGATATCCTGCTGGCCATTCCGGCAACTCTGGTCATCATCCTGTTGCTGGTTGTCGCGGGTCGATCATTCGTCATGCTGTTCATCGCACTTGGTGCGGTTGGTTGGCTGACGATGGCACGAATTGTCCGGGGGCAAACCCTGACCCTGAAGAACCGAGAGTTTATCGAGGCCGCACGTGCGGCTGGGGTCAGCGAATTCACCATCATGTATCGCCATATCCTGCCCAACCTTCTTGGCGTGGTGATTGTGTATGCTTCGCTTCTGGTGCCAGAAATGATCCTGACCGAAAGTTTCATCTCGTTCCTCGGCCTTGGGATTTCCGAACCCTATACCTCTCTGGGTCGATTGATCGCCGAAGGGGCCGGGACGATGGGCTATGGCACGCTGTGGCAGTTGTTGTTCCCACTGACATTCTACGTCGCAATCATCATCACCATGTTCTTCATAGGTGATGGCTTGCGCGACGCTCTGGACCCGAAGGATCGCTGATATGAGCCTGTTTTCCGTAAAAGACCTGAGCGTCCAGTTCAACACCGCCGACGGTGTTGTAGAGGCCGTCAAAGGCATCAGTTTTGACATCAATCCAGGCGAATGCCTGGGCATCGTGGGCGAAAGTGGGTCCGGCAAAAGCCAGACATTCATGGCCGCGATGGGCCTGCTGCCACCTGCCGGGCAGGCAACCGGTTCCGCCATGCTGAACGGTCAGGAAATTCTGAACCTGCCGGTCAACAAGCTGAACCAGATCCGTGGCGACGATGTCGGCATGATCTTTCAGGATCCCCTGACCGCCCTGACCCCGCACCTGCGGATCGGTCAGCAGATGCGCGAAGTTCTGCAGGTTCACGAGGGGCTGCAAGGATCGGCTGCTCGGGCGCGCTGTCTTGAATGGCTCGAACGTGTGCGCATCCCTGAGGCTAAACGGCGTCTGGATCAGTATCCACATGAGCTGTCGGGCGGCATGCGCCAGCGGGTCATGATTGCAATGTCCATGTTGTGTAATCCAAAGCTGTTGATCGCGGATGAACCGACAACGGCGCTGGATGTGACCGTTCAGGCAGACATTCTGGACCTGATGGTACGCCTGCAAAAGGACGAAGGCACCGCGATTGCGCTGATTACCCATGACATGGGTGTCGTGGCCCGAATGTGCGATCGCGTTCAGGTCATGCGGCTGGGTCAATTCGTTGAGGCCGGCGAGACGCGTGAAATCTTCCGGGCGCCCAAACACGACTACACCAAGACTTTGCTGGCCGCGATGCCCCGCATCGACGCCGGTGACGCACCCAAGGCGCTGGAAAAAGTCGATGAGCCGCTGCTGAAAGTCGACGACGTCAAAGTGCACTTCCCAATCCACGTCTCGGGCGGTTTGTTCGGGCACAAAGTACCTTTGAAAGCCGTCGATGGTGTCAGTTTTGACATCCGCAAGGGCGAAACATTGGGAGTTGTGGGCGAGTCTGGTTGCGGAAAGTCCACTCTGGCACGGGCCGTCCTGCAGTTGATCGAACCCAGTGCGGGAAATGTCAGTTGGCTGGGTCATCCCATTGTTGGACTTAGGAGGTCCGAGTTGAACAAGTACCGCAAGGACTTGCAAATCGTGTTCCAGGACCCGCTGGCCAGCCTCGATCCGCGGATGACCATCTCGGCCTCAATTGCGGAACCGCTGAAGACCTATCGCCCTGACCTGACTGAGCGGGAGCGCAAGAAGCTAGTCGCCGAAATGATGGAACGGGTCGGCCTGAAGGCCAACATGATCAACCGCTATCCGCACGAGCTTTCGGGCGGTCAGAACCAGCGCGTCGGCATTGCACGGGCGATGATCAACAAACCCAAGCTGATCATCTGCGACGAAGCAGTGTCCGCGCTGGACGTGTCAATTCAGGCGCAGATCGTGGAATTGCTGCGCGAGTTGCAGCAGGAGTTCGGTCTGTCGATGATCTTCATCAGTCACGACCTGTCGGTTGTACGAGCGGTATCTAACCGGATCATGGTGCTGTATCTGGGCCGGATCGTGGAACTGGGCGACGGAGAAGTGATCTGTTCTGATCCGATCCACCCCTACACCAAATCGCTGATCTCGGCCGTGCCAATTCCGGACCCGGACGTGGAGCGCAGCCGCACGCGCCTGAAACTGCCGGGCGAACTGCCCTCACCGATGGATCCGAAAGCCGCGTTGCGTTTCCTCCCAAGTCGTTTGGCGGCCGGTGAGAATGACTATGTTCCTCTGTTGAGTGAAGTGAAGCCTAATCATTTTGTGGCCGAGCACGACCCGCTCGAGGCGATCATGGCGAAGGCATAAACCCGCCTGCTCCGAAGCAATTCACAGCCTTCGGGGCAGGTTCGTTTTTTGGGTGTTTCAGCGACTCCGTTTGTCTCCACATTGCATCCAATATGCACATTTTCATCCATTTTAACCCTAAACTGGCAACCTCTAAGGCTATGTCATAGCCAGCATGTGCAGAGCATTTTGACTTCCGATTTCAACGGTGGCACGATCTCTCCAAGTTGACCGACTTTGCCTAATTGCGTTGATTGTTCTAATCGCGCGCAATATGAGGTGGCGTCGACAAAACACTTTCATACGGACAAGACTTTTTGCTGAGAGGTAGCATGGCACGTAAGGTCACAAAGGCGGTTTTTCCGGTTGCGGGTCTTGGTACTCGCTTTCTGCCCGCGACAAAATCGGTACCTAAGGAAATTATGACCCTGGTCGATCGCCCGCTGGTTCAATACGCAATCGACGAAGCTCGGGCGGCCGGGATTACCGAATTCATTTTTGTAACGTCCCGCGGAAAGTCAGCGCTTGAGGACTATTTTGACCACAACCAAATCCTTGAACAAACGCTTAAGGAAAAAGGCAAAGACGACCTGTTGGAAACGCTAAATGCGACCAACATGGAAAGCGGGGCTATCGCCTATATCCGGCAACACAAAGCTTTGGGTTTGGGTCACGCCGTGTGGTGCGCACGCCGCCTGATTGGAGACGAACCATTTGCGGTCATGCTGCCCGACGACGTCATCGCAGGGGAAAAGCCCTGCTTGCAGCAGATGATAGAAGCCTATGAGGAAACTGGCGGCAATATGGTTGCCACCATGGAAGTTCCCCCGGAAAAGACAAGCTCTTACGGCGTTTTGGATGTGGGCGATAACATCGGAACAGCGGTGCGCGCGCGCGGCATGGTCGAGAAACCGAAACCCGAGGAAGCACCGTCCAATCTTGCAGTAATCGGTCGTTACATTCTGCGCCCATCGGTTCTGTACAACCTTAATCAGAACAAGCTGGGCAGTGGCGGCGAGATTCAACTGACGGACGCAATCGCCGAAGACATCAGAAACGGTGTCCCGGTTTTCGGATACAAATTCGACGGCCAGCGGTTTGACTGCGGGTCCAAAGCGGGTTTCCTGCAGGCAACAGTCGCGTTTGCGCTGGCGCGCGATGACCTTCGAGAGGATTTGCAAAAATACCTGCACGACGTTGTCGCCACGGGTCAGGCAGCCCAGTAACCAGGGATTGTGGCCTCGAAAACGAGGTAAACGGTATCGAATTAAGGGCAAACTGCAAGCATTGCAGTTTGCCTTTTTCTTTCGGTGTAGATCAAAAGCCCTGGGGTGATTGGACAGCCCATCGCTCAGGCAAAATATTGGCACGGCATTAACCGAGCGTTCGTATCGGTCAGGCGGGATTCATGTGAGGCGCGGCAGTCTGGCGCGCAACGCAATTGTCGATCCGACAACCAACGGAGAATGCCCTTTGTCCCAAAATTCGCCCAGATTGAACCTGCCATTGCTGCAACCGTCGCAAGCGCAAAAGCACGTCACACATAATGAAGCCCTGAGACGCCTTGATCTGGTCGTCCAGCTTTGCATTGAGTCTACTAATGCCTCGACGCCGCCCACAGTTCCGGCGCAGGGTGATCTTTATGCCCTTGGGTCGACGCCCTCCGGCGATTGGTCGGATCATGCGGGAGAACTTGCAGCTTGGTTAGACAATGGCTGGCATTTCATAACGCCCAAATCGGGCTGGCGCGCGTGGGACCAGGAGAATAACCGTCTGACAATTTGGGACGGGTCGGCATGGGTCGAACCCCCGACCACGACGCAGAACCTGCCAGGCGTCGGAATTGCCACCGGGCACGACACGACCAATCGTCTGTCAGTGCGCGCGCCGGCAACCTTGCTAAGCCACGAGGGTGCCGGGCATCAACTGAAGATTAACAAGGCAAATGCGGGTGAAACCGCATCCCTTTTGTTTCAATCCAACTGGACCGGACATGCGGAAATGGGTCTGTCCGGTAGCACAGGCTTTTCCATCAAGGTCTCGCCGGATGGGAACAATTGGTCCGAAGCGTTGAGCTTTGATCCAACGTCCGGGGTGGCCTCTGGCACGGCCGTGCAAAACAGCGCGGAAGACACAACTGCGGGCCGCTTGATGCGGGCTGACTATGGCTATGGGCCCGGAAATCTTTTGGGGGCGGTCACGCAAAGCGGCGGAACCCCAACCGGCGCTGTGATTGAACGAGGAGCCACACCGAGTGGTGATTTCGTCCGGTTTGCTGATGGTACCCAGATTTGCACCGCTTCACTGGATGCAACGACCTGCACAAACACCGAAGGTGCACTGTATGCGAGCTCGTCTGCAACATGGGTTTTCCCGGCTGCCTTTGCTACTGGCACCAACACGGCAATCAGCGGCAGTGGGGGCGCGATCAACAGGTTCATGGGCTTTGATGAACCGTCCGAAACTCAGGTCGTGTACAAAGTTCTTTCGTCTGTTTCTGACGCGACGGCTTTACCTCCAACGGCCATAGCAATTGGCCGCTGGTTCTGATCCGCCAGACTGCCCGGATCTGTGTCCGGGCGGTCACTTCGCGCGAAGTTCTGCCTCGGGTTGCTCTAGAAACCAGGCATAGGTTTCGCGAATACCGTCTTCGATCCTGATAGTCGCGCGCCATCCCATGTCGGCCAGCCGGGAAACGTCCATCAGCTTTCGCATGGTACCGTCCGGCTTGCTGACGTCTTGCGTAATCCGCCCGGTGAACCCGGTGATCTTTGCAATCGTCGCTGCCAGTTCCGCGATTGAGATATCTTCACCACATCCCACGTTGATATGGCTCAGCATGGGTTGGGTATTTGCCTCATATGCAGCACGGCGCAGGTCCATTACGAACAAAGACGCCTCAGCCATGTCGTCAACATGCAGAAACTCGCGCCGGGGCTTACCTGTGCCCCAGATGACAACTTCTTCCAGATCATCCCGGCGTGCCTCGTGAAATCGGCGGATCAGGGCGGGTAGGACGTGACTGTTTTCAGGGTGAAAATTATCGCCTGGTCCGTACAGGTTTGTCGGCATCACGGAACGATAGTCCAGGCCGTACTGCCGATTGTAGCTTTCACACAGCTTGATTCCGGCAATCTTTGCCACGGCATAGGGTTCGTTTGTCGGCTCTAGCACACCTGTCAGCAGGGCATCTTCGCGCATTGGCTGCGGCACAGCGCGCGGATAGATGCAGGAACTGCCCAACTGCAGCAGGTTTTTGACCCCCGCGGCAAACGCCTGATGGATCACGTTGCACTCGATCATCAGGTTTTTGTAAATGAAATCAGCCGGGTAGGTGTTGTTGGCATGGATACCGCCGACTTTAGCCGCCGCCAGAATGACAACGTCTGGGCGCTCGGCTTGCATGAAATCGGCGACAGCGGCTTGATTGGTCAGATCAAGTTCCGCACGGGTCCGTGTTACAAGTTCCAGCGCCTCACCTGATGCCTGACGGTCTTGCAAGCGACGCAGGATTGCGCCGCCGACCATGCCGCGGTGCCCGGCGACGTAGATCTTGCGCATGCCCCCTGCGTTAGCCATTTTCAAGCGTGACCGGTAATTCGTAACCATGCTGTTTTAGCAAGGCATGCCGTTTGGCTGTCTTCAGGTCCTCGGTGATCATTTCAACGCACATTTGCTGAACGGTCAGTTCCGGCTCCCATCCCAGTTTGTTTTTGGCGTTCGAAGGATCCCCAAGCAATGTTTCCACTTCGGCCGGTCGGAAATATTGCGGATCGATGCGCATGATGACATCGCCGGGCTTCAACGCAGGTGCACTATCGCCCTCGACGGATTTGACCGTAGCGATTTCATCGACGCCTGTACCTGAGAATTCAAGCGTCACGCCCAGTTCAGCGGCAGACCATTCGATGAATTGCCGCACTGAATACTGCACACCCGTTGCGATAACAAAATCCTCGGGGGCGTCCTGTTGCAGCATCAACCATTGCATCCGGACGTAATCCTTGGCGTGCCCCCAGTCGCGCAGGCTGTCGATATTGCCCATGTAAAGGCAGCTTTCCAGACCTTGTGCAATGTTGGAGAGACCACGGGTGATCTTGCGCGTCACAAAGGTTTCGCCCCGGCGTGGGCTTTCATGATTGAACAGGATGCCGTTGCAGGCATACATGCCATACGCTTCGCGGTAGTTCACTGTAATCCAATAGGAATACAGCTTGGCCACCGCATAAGGGGAACGCGGATAAAACGGCGTTGTTTCGCGTTGCGGTGTTTCTTGGACCAATCCGTACAGTTCGGACGTGGACGCCTGATAAAAGCGTGTCTTTTTCTCAAGACCCAGAAAGCGGATCGCCTCGAGAAGGCGCAACGTACCGATCGCGTCGACATCAGCGGTATACTCCGGCGATTCAAAACTGACCGCCACGTGGGACTGAGCGCCAAGGTTATACACCTCGTCCGGCTGAACCTCTTGAATGATGCGCGTCAGGTTCGATGTATCGCTTAGGTCACCGTAATGCAGGTGCAGGCGCGGATTGGGCACATGCGGGTCCTGATAAATGTGGTCAATGCGCTGTGTGTTGAACGAAGATGCACGGCGCTTGATCCCATGGACTTCATACCCTTTTTCCAGCAATAGCTCAGCAAGATAAGATCCGTCCTGCCCTGTAATACCAGTCACCAATGCTGTTTTTGTCATAGCCGCGATCCGAGAATATCTGATTTGCTTTTCGCCGCCTCAGAAACAGCAATATACCCCTGAATGCAACCCTGCGCCACGATCGGGCTTTGATTCAACTGCAGTTGACCATCGTTTGCGCAAGCGCTTCAGAACGACGCATACAACGGTACTGAGCCTTTTGCACCTTCTGCCAGCGCTGCGCTTTGATCGCTGCGAACCCTGTCGTACAGCGCAAGCGCATCAGCAGAAAACAACTCGGTTGGTGGCTCGACATGAACAAAATTGCTTTGGCCGTCCTGACCGCGCGCCAGCATGGCATAGTCTCGCTCGGCAACCAGTTGCTTGGCATTCGGGTTAAGATAGCGGATCGCAAGACCAATACGCCGGTCACCCGATTGATTGGGCCCCGAACCGTGGATTGTCAGCCCATGATGCAGAGACATCTGCCCTGGTGCCAATTCGATGTGGGTCTTGTCTTTCTCGGCGACATCCACAGCAACCTCTTGTCCGCGCGACAGAAGATTGGTGTCTGAATACGTGTCCTTATGGGGAAGGATCGGGTTCTTGTGGCTGCCGCGCACAAAATCCATACACCCACTGTCAACCGTTGCCGGCGACAACGCAATCCAGGCGGTGACCTGATCCGGGGTTTCACCCATACCCCAGTAGGTCAAATCCTGGTGCATCCCGACGGTATGGGCTGTGTGCGGCTCTTTAATGAAGAATTCAGCTGACCAGACCATGATATCCGGCCCCAATACACCCTCAACCACATCCAATACGCGGGGATCCGTCGCGACACGCGCCGCAAGCGGCATCACCAGATGTGCGTTGACCCGTTTATAGGTGTTCAACGGCAAGGGCAGATCCGCGTCAAGCCACTCCCGCTCAATCCGCTCAAGCTCAGCGCGGGTTTCGGCAGCCTCCTTTTCCGAAAAGATGGTCAGCGGAAAAAGAAACCCATCCCCCCAATATTTGTCGGATTGCGCCTGGCTAAGTACGACGTCACGCGTTGGGGTGCTTTCAGACATCTGGCATACCTTCTTGAAAACTTGCTTTCCCAGAGTTTTACCCTGCGCTGCCCGCAGGGTGCTTATCCTACGTGCGACGATAAGTTCAGCTTTGCCTTTGGGGCAAGTCACCTCGCGTTTCATTTCTGAAACGCTTTCGTGCTTTCAAAACTCCGGCCGGATCCACACGGATCAGACCTTATGATTAGATTGAGGGCACGACTAAACCCTCCCGGATCAAACGTGTCGCCGGAAAGCCAAAACCAGAGTTCACGTTTCAGCATCCCAGCTGAGCGAAAGCACCTATGCTGCCTGCATTCACCAACCCGCTGCCGTCGCCGCAGCGGATAACAAGGGTGTTCGGGTCTATCATCTCGGGCTGATCGCTATAGGCGATCAAGCCACTTCCCAGCACCGTATACAACCCACTGGGCTGGGGTTCCGAGTAATAGCCCTGAACCTGAACAACGCCGACCGCACCGGCGAACAGCCCGGCTTCTAGACGCTCGGCCATAATCCCGGCGCGGGTTGGCTGCCCGACAACTCGAACAAGATCACCCGGCGACAGATGTTGCGGCTCAAGCCCACTGACGACGCTTGCCCCGATCACTGTTTGGGCCTGAGGGTCAGACCCAAGATATGTGCCGGACAACCGCGCCCGATGCCCAACGCTTGTCAGTTTTTCGATGTGTGAAGCGCGCACTGACTGACCTTGCCACAATCCGCTTATAGCGACCCAATCGCCGACTTGAATGTCTGCCTGCCGTTCAAACGCAACTTCGGTTCCAAGAACCGATATCTGGCCGTCCTGCACGCTGGACACTGGTCCGACCAGAGGCAGGACCTGACGGATATGTTTTGCGTGCCACCCGCCATTTTCCTGCGCTACAATAACCGCAACAGTATGACCCGGTTTCAAATCACCCGCAGAGATCAGTGGAACCGAGTCGGCCACCGGCATCTGGTCATCGAACAGAATATGCTGCCCATTTACATGGATGCTGCCCAGATCGGTGATTGTGCCCACGATACCAGTGCCGATAATGCCACCTTCACGATCAGTTTCACCTTTGTCTTCGGCCTGAATCGGAGCAGGCAGCCAAGACACCATGAAAAACGCGGCGAGCACACGAAGAAACACACCCATACTTACTCATCCTCTATCGGGTTTTTACTTTGCGCATTTTGCGGCGAGGGCAGGACAAAAGCGCCCGCTGCAAATCGACCACTGTGATCGCCATTACTGTCTTTATCCTGCAGCTCGCGGGCCAAGGAATTGATCTCTTGCAGCAGCCTTTGCGCTCTGTCTGACGAGAATAGACGCAACTCTTCAATCGATTCTGACGACAGATGAGAATACCGCACCGCACGGTCAAAATTGCGTAGGGCATCCGGTTCTGCCATCAGGTTCTGTGTTGCCACTGCCAAATGCGCAGACAGCGTCGCCTCGTAGGCCGCCACTTGTTCAGTGCTTCCAGCAGAAGGAAGAAAGGCTTGGGACAACAGGCGAAGCTCGCCTTTTCCGACCTGTTCCACATTCTTTTGAACGACCAAGGTTTCCAGAACGGTACCTGGGGCCATGTCCACACGCGCGCGCCGCACCAGATCATCAAATCCCGGCCCAGTTTCGTCGCCTTTACGGCTTAGAATCCGAGGCGCGCCCAAGTCGTCCAGAAATTCGGGCGTCGTCGACCAATAGCTGATGACCAGTGCCGCCGCATTACAACTGCGCTTCAACGGGGCATCATCGTCGATGTGGCGTAGCCTTTTAACATCCTTGCGATGCAGACCCGTCAACAGACTGGCGCGACTGTCGCTTAGCTTTCCGTCTGTGCTTTGCTCAGCTGCCGTTAGCAAGGCCAGTTTTAGAGCTTCGGTCGCGGAGCCAAGCGTGACCCCATGCGCAACCATTGCCTGTGCCAGTGGGACCAGCAACGCAGACAGCGCGGTTTCAAGAGGAGGCTTGGGATCATTCGACATTTGGGAACTCGTCACGGATTGGTAGTTGATAACATTTTCCTAGAATTAACGAATTCAACGCTTTCGTGTTCAAAATGTGATCGAATGTGACATTTAATGGGAATTTTTCCCATTATCACTAAGGTGTGACCCCTTCTTGAACTGGAGAATGCCATGCACCTTATCGCAACCGATCCCCAGACAAACTACCCCCCCCTGTCTCAGACCGAACTAGCCCGCACAAAAAAGCCGGGTGCGCTGGACGCGCTCAGCCCCGAAGATCAAAAGCTGTTTCTATCCTTTGGCTGGGGGCCGCAGGTTCTGCCACGCTATGCCACCATCGCCGATGCGCTGCGCCAGTCATTGTGGGATCAGCCCGATGCCACCGCAGTGGAATGTGCGGACCATAACCTCAGCTACCGGGCACTGGACGAGGCCTCGAACCGATTGGCGAATGTCATGCGCGCCCATGGCGTGAAACGCGGCGACGCGGTGTGCCTGTTCCTGCATCGTTCGGTCGAAATGGTCGTAGGTATCGTCGCCGCCATAAAGCTTGGGGCCGCTTATATTCCGCAGCATGTCGGTGTCGCGCCAACAGAAACCTTACGCCATGTTGCGAATGTAACTGGTGCAAAAATCATTCTCAGCCTGAGCGAACTGGCAGATCAAATCCCCGTTGGATTGGACCAGACCCTGATCACAATTGATACGACGATGTTCGACCCGATGCTGAACGCCCCGGCCCCCGGCCCTGCTTATCGGGCCAGCCCCGACGATTTGGCGATGATATTGTTCACGTCCGGCACAACCGGCGTTCCAAACGGCGTACAAGTTAGCCATCGGAACCTGGCCAATATCTTGCTGACCGCCCCCGGGGATCTGGGGATGCGACCGGGCTTGCGGGTCGGACAGATCCTGTCGATCTCATTCGACATGGCAGCGTGGGAGATCCTTGGCGCTTTGTCCAATGGCGCAACTTTGGTGATCCGTGGCAAATCGATTCAGGAAACGGCCGAGAAGGTGGATGTTCTGATCGCCACGCCGTCGATCCTGAACGCACTGGACGACACCCGTTGCGCGCAGGTCAAAACAGCTGCCGTGGCAGGTGAGCCCTGTCCGCGCCCGCTGGCCGATCGCTGGTCTTCCTTTTGCACCTTCTACAATTCCTGTGGTCCGACCGAGACCACCATCATCAATACGGCCGAACCGCATCACCCCGACAAACCGGTTCTGTCGATCGGGTGCCCGACACCGAACAACACGGTCTATGTTCTGGACGACAACCTGCGCCCTTTGCCCATCGGCGAAAAGGGCGAGATGTGGGCTGGCGGCGATTGCGTCACAGCCGGTTACCTCGCCAACCCCAAACTGACGGCCGAGCGTTACCGACCCGACCCATTTCGACCGGGACATATGATGTTCCGCACCCGTGATCTGGGACGCTGGACGAAGACCGGTGAGTTAGAACATTTCGGGCGCGTTGACGACCTAGTCAAAGTACGGGGCTTTCGGGTTGAGCTGGACGGCGTTACATCTGCGCTTGAGGCCTCGCCCTGCTGTCAGCAGGCGGTGACGTTGCAATATGACAGCCGCAATCTGGTCAGCTTTATCTCACCGTCGTCGGCCTGCCCTAAGCAGGCGGCCCAATCCGTCTCAGATCGCTTGCCATATTACTGCAGCCCCGCCGTTGTGGTCCCGGTGGACACGTTGCCCCGCACTCCGCGCGGCAAGCTGGACAAGCGTCTTTTGCTGGATCTGGCGCGCAACCATATCGCGACAACTGGTGCGGAGTTGAACTGATGACGACGCAGACGACAAATCTAGACACAGGCGGCCTGAATTGGCGGCGGGTGACCCGCCACCCGGCCCTGATGGAATACCGCCGCCTGGTGATGCTGGTTGCATTGGTGAATCTGGCCGTCTTTGTGGTTGGATTGCGCGATGGGACTTGGTTCGCTGAGAATGCATTCACGCTCGGCCCGATTGCGGATATGGCGCTGATCAACCTCAGCCTCGGCATCCTGATCCGGCAACAGCGGGTGGTCAACGCCCTGTTCTGGCTGGCCACACGCATTCCCACATCATGGCCACTATGGATCCGTTGGGGGGCTGGCAAGGTGTTCCACTTTGGCGGGTTGCATTCCGGCGGCGCCGTCACTGGAACCATCTGGTTCGGCTTTCTTTTTTTTGCAATAATTTGGAACCGCGCCAACGGAGCCGCCTTGCCCTCAGACCTGACACTGGGCCTAAGCGCGACAATGGTCGTCTTGATGACATTGATGGTGATATCGGCCCTCGGCCCGGTCCGCGCGCGGTTTCACAATGCGTTCGAGAAAACGCACCGCTTTGTCGGCTGGACGGTTTTAGGATTGTTTTGGGCGCAGACGATCTCGATCACAAATGACCTGGGGGGCATGTTGTTGCACAGTCCGGCCTTCTGGATGCTCTGCCTGATCACCTTGTCGATCCTGTCGCCGTGGCTGACCCTGAAACGCGTGAATGTCCGGATCGAAAAGCCGTCAAACCATGCGGTGATTGCGCAGTTTGACTATGGAGATACTCCGTTCCCCGGCAGTTCGAACGCGATCAGCCACACCCCGTTTGGCGAGTATCACTCATTCGCCAATATCCCATCCCCGGACCAGCCGGGTTACCGATTGGCCATCAGCCGTGCGGGCGACTGGACCGGGCGTTTTATCGACAATCCGCCCAAGAAGGTTTGGGTCAAGGGCATCACCACATCCGGTGTCGCGCGGATCGAAGTGCTGTTCAAAAAGGTGGTGTATGTGGGCACCGGTTCGGGCATTGGGCCGATCCTGCCACATCTGCTGGCCAAAGAAGTGCCGAACCGCCTGATCTGGTCCACCCGAAGCCCGCGCAAAACCTATGGTGACGCGCTGGTTGACGAGATCGAAGCAAATACCGAGCAGCCTTTGATCTGGGACACCGACGAAGACGGCAAACCGAACCTTTCGGCCTTGGCATTGCAAGCCGTTCGCGACAGCGGGGCCGAAGCAGTTATCGTGATCTCAAACCAAAAGCTGACCCGCAAGGTTGTGCATGACTTGGAAAGCCTTGGCATTCCCGCCTATGGCGCAATTTGGGATAGCTGATCATGTTTGAGACAATCGAAACCCATACACAGGGGCGGGTCGCGACGATCCGCCTCAATCGGCCCGATCATCTGAACGCATTGAACACACAACTCATGCACGAAGTGCTGACCGCCGCCACCGAATTCGATAAATACTCCGGCATCGGCTGCTTGATCCTTATGGGCAATGATCGTGCTTTTGCCGCCGGGGCAGATATCGGCGAGCTTGCGGTGCAAACCTACGCGACCATGCAGGCAAGTGACTACTTTGCCGAATGGGACAGGTTTGCGGCGCTTCGCCTGCCCAAGGTGGCAGCGGTCAGTGGCTATGCCCTGGGTGGCGGGTGTGAAGTTGCGCTGATGTGTGACGTCATTCTGGCCTCGGACACTGCGAAATTCGGTCAGCCCGAAATCAAAATCGGCTGCATTCCCGGCATTGGCGGCACGCAGCGACTTACGCGGCTGATCGGCCGTGCCAGAGCTATGGACATGATCCTGACCGGGCGCATGATCGACGCGTCAGAGGCCCTGCAGATGGGCTTGGTCAGTCGGGTTGTCCCGCAGGACACTCTTTTGGACACCGCGCAAGAGGTGGCCGAAACCATTGCAGATTACGCTGATGATATCGTCAGTATGGCGCGTACTTGCGTAAACATGGCCGACCAGAGCACACTTGAATCGGGTGTGCGGTTCGAGCGGCAGATGTATCACGCGCTTTATGGATTGCCGGCCCAACAAGAAGGCATGAATGCCTTTCTGGAAAAGCGAAAGCCCCAATTCAGGCGCAGGACCCAGTGATCACATCCCGCATCGTCAATCACCGCTCGAGAAATGAGCGGTGATATGACCAGTCTTTTCGCTTCAGTGCGTTTTCCCAGCCGTGCTATACTCAAAGTCGTTAACCTTGCGGGCCATGGATTCAGAATCCACAACCAAGTTCGCAAAGATCGTTTCGACCCATGACAATGCGCCCGAAGTCAGCAAGAACGTCTCGGGAATAACGATCCATTCGCCAATCCACATACCACCCGAACGTTCGTGTTGATGGGTGGTGAATTCGCCGATCTGTTCAGCCCGCTGTCGTCCAAGCCGGGCGACGGCCTCTCCGAATTCTGACGCGCGCTGGTTCTGTTTGTGCGCCATAGCCGAAGACGCGCCTTTACCGGCTTCATGCACCTCGGAACATTCGGAAATATCCGATGAAGACAACAGATTGACGTTATGCGAGATCTTGCACAGCGTCGCACACAGCCCTCCCAGCGCAGTTACAACATCGGCAAGCCCGTCACGGGCGTTTTGCCAATGGGGCTCAACTACATTCAGACCCAAAGTGGCCGCAACGCCTTCCTTGATGCGATGTCCGGTCCCGTTTTCGTAACCGCGCAGATCGCCAACGGGGCCACCAATCTGGACATTCAGGCCGCGAACACCTGCTTCTTCCAACGCTTGTGCCCGCCGCTGTAGTTCAACTTTCCAGACGGTCAGTTTAGTTTCGGCCCGAATGGGCAAGGCATGCTGGCCATTCGTGCGACCGATCATGATAGTATCACCAAGCTGATCGATGTGTTGCTCAATAGCGGTGGTCAGTCTTTGCAGTCCGGTCTGGATGTGCTCCAGACCGATCTTCATTTGCAGGGCCAGAGCGGTGTCCATAATGTCCTGCGTTGTCGCCCTGTAGTGCACCTGTGTCGCGTGCTCACCGACCTGCCTTCGCAATTGTTCGACAAGACCAACGATCGGGCGCCCAACAAGCATCATGTCTTCGTGCAACCGCTCGGTATCCAGATTGCAGACTGACACCGCGTCCAACGCATCTGCAGCCTCTTGCGGGATCTGGTTTTCTAGCGCCTGGTGACGGGCCAGCGTCTGTTCAACCCTCAACCAGGCCGAGATCGTGGCGTGTTCCGACCAGACGGACCGCATATCGGCGCTGGAAAAGCAGTCGCGGTAAAGGGAGTGTTCAAGCATCTTCCAACGCTCCCTTCGCGATCTTGCGCTCTTTCATGATCCCACGGACGCGGAAGGCAATTGCCCCTGCGCCGATGACCAGAAAGGCCAAAGCGATCGGGCGTTCAACGAAGATCAGGGCCCCGCCATCGGACATCAGCAACGACTGACGGAATGTCTCTTCAGCACCTTTGGCCAGCACGAACGAAATGACAAATGCCGCTACGTTGAAGTCGTATTTCCGCATCAGCCAGCCAGCAAAGCCCGCACAGGTCATGACCGTGACGTCAAACATTGATCCACGTGCAGAATAAGCTGCGACAAACGCGGTCAGGAAGATCAGCGGGTACAGGACATTGGTCGGGATCTTCAGGATAATTCGTGCAACCTGAGTGGCACCGAAGTAACCGATCAGACCATAGGCCACGATACCCAGCATCCCGCAGGCGAACAGTTTGTAGACCAGCTCTTTGTCAGTCAGGAACAGGGTTGGTCCTACCTGGATGCCGTGGATCAGGAAAACACCCAAAAGGATTGCACCAATCGTCGAACCCGGAATGCCCAGCGTCAGCAGCGGGGCCATCGACGGACCCGACACCGCGTTGTTTGCGGCTTCGGGTGCTGCGACACCTTCCAGCGCGCCCTTGCCCCACTTCTCGGGGTTTTTGGCGCGGCGTTTGCCTTCACCGTACGAAATGAAGGCCGCAATAGCCGAACCCAAACCTGGGAGCACACCGATACCTGCACCGATGAAGCCTCCACGGAACGCATGAGGCAAGCAAGGTTTATACTCTTCCCATGTCAGGCTGTTGCCGTCTTCCGTGCTTTCATTTTCTTTGGTTTCACCGGTTGCCTTGCGGCGCGTTTCCAACTGGGCAAAGACCTCGCCCAAAACGAATACACCGATCATCAGGGGCACAAGACCAATCCCGTTGGACAAGTCAAACGAGCCAAAGGTATAGCGTTCTTCGCTTGAGATAGGGTCCAATCCGACCATAGCGATTAAGATGCCCATCAACGCCGAGGCCAACCCTTTGACGATTGAGTTGCCGATGACCGAGCCGATGACCACGAAGGCCGCGAAATAGATCGCAAAGGTTTCTGGCGGGCCAAGCTTTAGGGCAATAGCCGCAATGAAACCAACGCCGACGACCAGCAGGATATCCCCCATGAGGTCACCGATGACTGATGATATGGTCGCGACCTTCATGGCCTTTCCGGCCTGCCCGGCGCGTGCAAGGGGATAACCGTCAATCTGTGTCGCGGCACTGGCTGCAGTGCCCGGCGTGTTGAACAGAATTGCCGCGATCGATCCGCCATAGCGACCGGACTTACCGATCACATACAGGAAGGCGAGCGCGAATAGTGGCGACATGTAAAAGGTGATGGGCAGCAGCATGGCAATCGCTGCCGATGCGGTCAGACCGGGCGTGGCCCCAACGACCATGCCCACAGCTGCGGCCAGCACGATGGCAAACAGCAAACTGGGGTCGGTTATGACCGAAAGAAGTGCGGGAAAAATTTCCATGACGATTTACCCCTGTATCCAGCTGAGCAGGTCAAAGACCTCGCCATAAGGCGGGTACACACCAAGCAGCACAAAAAAGATGAGGTGGAAGATCAACGGGCACAGAACGACGGAAACCGCCAGACCGATCCAGCTGCGAACTCCGAAGAAGTACAAAACGACCGGCGCAGCGATCGCTGTTGGCAAAAGATAGCCAAACCAGCGGAATGACTGCTGATAGATCAGGGCGATGATGAACAGACCAATGATCTGCAGGGTTGCGCCGTTTTCCTGTTCCTGACCGGCATCGCCAGCCGGTTGACGGACGGCGCTTAACAGTAACAGGCCGGAAAGAAACAGCAGTGCGATGGATGCTGAAAATGGTACGATGCCAGCCCAGGTATCCCCCGGCGAAGCTGCTGGCACTTGCCAGGCGCCCCAAATGGCAACGATGGAAATAAGGGCAAGCACAAGGCCTTCTGCATAGGCGCGCATATCGTTCCTCCCTGATTGCGTTAGATACAAAAAGGCCGGGGGAAGAATATCCACCCGGCCCCGAGGACTTTAGTTGGTCAGACTTTCGACCAGGGGAGCGGCGTCCTCTTTCATGGCGGACAGCGTTGCTTTGGCGTCCGCACCATTCTGATAGACCGGGCCTGTTCCGCGCGAGGCCAGCAATTCGGCAAATTCGGGTTTCGCGGCGATCTGCTCCAGCGCGGTTTCCATCGCGGCAACGACCTCGGCCGGTGTGCCCTTCGGAGCGAAAACGATTACCGGCGAAGATACAGCGGCAAACGGGATGCCCAGCTCGCCAAATGCAGGCACGTCTTTCATGATGCCATCGCGTTCCTGGCTGTTGACGGCCAAGGCGCGAAGCTGCTCTTCAAACCCTGCCAGCTGCTGAACACCCAGGAAACCAAAGTCGGCCTGTTCACCGATCAGTGCAGCACGGGTTGGTCCGCCACCTTTGAACGGTACGTCCTGTGCTTCGATGTCATTGCTGGCCAGGAAGCCCATGCCACCAACGTGGTGGAAGCCTCCGCGACCCGAATGGGCCCAACGCAATTGACCGGGGTTGGCTTTGGCCGCGTCGATCACGTCCTGAACGGACTCGAACGGGCTGTTCAGCGGCACCATCAGCGACGTTTGCAGCTGACCGACCTGAGCAACAAACTCAAAGCTGTCCAGTGCATCGATATCGGTGTCACGTGTCATGGTCGACAACAGGAACGAACCGCCCGAAGTCATCATCAATGTATAGCCGTCAGGGCGTGCACCCACGACCGAGTTCGCACCATTCAGACCGCCCGAGCCGGGTTTGTTCACGACGACAACTGGAACATCCAGAATGCCTTCGGCTGCTGCCGAAATAGCGCGAGCATAAGCGTCTGTACCACCGCCGGCTTTGTAAGGAACAACCAGGTTGATCGGACGTTTCGGCCAGTCGGCTGCGAAACTTGCCGTTGCCGTTGCAGTCACGGTTACTGCCGCAAGAACAGCAGTGAGAATTGTTCTACGCTTCATAGCATCCTCCCTAAGATGCGATCAAAATTAGCTTAAATTCAGTGTTAATAAAAATGCAAAGATGTTATCTTATCTTGCAAATTAGTAAAGAGTCCGCCTGATGAATATCAAAGCCCTTCGCGCCTTTCGTGCCACCCTTTCCGAAGGAACGCTGGTTGCTGCATCTGAAATTCTGCACCTGAGTCAGCCTGCAATCAGCCGACTGATTTCCGGGCTTGAGGCAGAATTGGGCCTGACCCTGTTTGACCGCAGCGGCCGCAACTTGACTCCGACACGCGAAGGGTTGGCATTCTACCGCGAAGCCGGGCGTATCCTGGACAACCTTGATGAAGTGCCCCGCATCGCTGCAGAGATTAAAGCCGGACGTACGGAAACACTGCGCGTGGTCACGATGCCGCGTATCGCACGGGCAATTTCGGCGCCTGCACTTGCGATGTTTTTGCAAGCCCACCCTGATACAAACGTAACTCTGGACATCCGGGCACGACGTGAGGCCAGCAAATGGCTTGCCGGACGTGAATATGACATCGGCATCGGAGCATTGCCGGTCGAGCATCCGGGCGTCAGGACAAAACCCCTGCTGCGGGTGCGGGCGCAGGCCGTTTTGCCGGTTGCGCATGCATTGTCTGATCGCAAGTCGGTTACGGCGACAGATCTTGCCCGCGAGCCGGTCATTCGGCTGATGAACGGGCTTCTATTGCGCGAACAGCTTGATGACATCTTCCGGTCAGCGGGCGTTAATCCCAGACATACCTGCGAAGTCGCGGCGTCCCAGCTTGCCTGTTCGCTTGTCGCGGAAGGCGCCGGTATAACCATTGCTGACGAGTTGGTCGCAGCACAGGAAACAAAAGAACGTTTGGCCCTGGTTCCGATCGCACCAGAGCGTTGGATGACCTTTGGTTTGTTGTACCCCGCAACGCAGGAGAAATCTCAGGCGCTTCAGGATTTTGAGGACGTTCTGTTTTGGCAGGCGTCCAAGCTATGTATGAACAGCCCAACTTTGTCTCTTGCCTGACAATTGTTGTCGGGCGGATTCAGGTCCATGTCCCATGCCCCGCGTAGGCCAAAGCAACGATTGCAACAGAGCCGATGCTCAAGCATCTTGAAACCCCCGATCCACGATCATTCATCGGCTGCGCGAATTGCGTGGCGCAGCTGACGGACACCAAAATGAAAAAGTTGAGCGCAATCGTCGCAGACTGCCGGGTCATCAATTTACCCGATAACAATAGCAGACGGCTTCATATGACCAACTTGATGAACAAGCACGGCATCAGTTTTTCATTTTCAGAAGGCAGCGCCGGACAAAGCCGTGCCTTAAACTGCGCCCGCGCCCACCTTGCAGCGCTTGAGTCACTCAAAACGCTCCCGGCATTGGTTCTGGAGGATGATGTCTCCGCGTTGACCGAAGACCTGACCATTCCTGAAATTCCAAAAGATGCGGACGTCGTTTATTTGGGCGTTTCGCCCTTCGGCTGCTTTCCCTGGATACGTCGCTATGTTCAACGTTTCGGCCACCGCGCGCATTACAACCTTGCACTCGCTTCGACTGAGAACAGCGATTGGCTGAGGCTGCATTCTATGGCCGGTGCGATAGCTATTCTCTATGTGTCACCAGCAGGTCTGGATGCGTGGCGGCATTCCACGCGGGCGGCCATAAAACGGAGTAAGCCGTTTGATGTGTTCACCGCCTACAAGATGACGTCCCTGAACGTTTATGCGCCCCACTGCCCCGTTTTTTACGAAGAACCCAGTCTGCAGCGCCCACTTAAGCATGTTACCATGGAACAAAGACTGCGATGGACGACAACACCCTTGACGCCGGTCAAAGAAGGCACAATTGTCGCTGCGCCCACCAAAGGCGGGGCAATGCGTGTTCGGGCTGAAGTGTGCGGAGATAACCGTCTTGAATGGTCATTGCTTCAATGAGGTCGGAAAAGGGGCATTCTCAAGTTGCAGGCCACATAATGTCAGGGTCGTTAGGAGCGATGTGCCTGCCTAAACCCCCTTCGATACAGCGTCTGAATCCTTAGATTGCATCCAAGTCGGAGGGCTTGAGATTTTCGATGCTTCTTTGCAAGGAACCCAACGTCTTTTCAGCACACCCTTGCAACCGATTGCAAACCCGACGCAATAGGGCGTAGTATTTTCCCATGAATTTGACTGAAAGCCATCCCCGAACCCATCGGTGCCAGCTATGAGTGTGACCCTCAAAGAAGTGGCCGCACTGGCCGGTGTATCTCGCTCTGCCGTATCGCGGACCTTTACCGAAGGCGCGTCCGTATCACCAAAGACACGGAGCAAGGTGGAGAAGGCTGCAGCCGAACTGGGGTACAGCCCAAACGCGTTGGCTTCTTCGCTGACAACCGGACGCACCAAGTTGATCGGTTTGATTTCTAACAACTTCCACAACCCCATTTTTCTTGAGGTCTTTGACCAGTTCACCCGCGCTTTGCAGGAACGCGGCCTGCGTCCGCTGATCGTGAACCTGACCGACGAAACCGAGCCGACAAATTCGGTCCGAATGCTGCGGCAGTATTCTGTGGATGCTGCCATCGTCGCCTCATCTACCTTGCCCCCCAGCTTTGCCAAGGCGTTCCACGATGCAGGTGTTCCGGTAGTGCACACTTTCGGTCGATCTGCGACGTCACCTGAGGTGCATGTTGTAGGCATAGACAACGTTGAATGCGGACGCATGGCCGCGCGCGAGCTGTCGTCGCGGGGGTATCGTCGTATCGGCTATCTGGGCGGCCCGAAAGATGCGACATCGGCGATGGATCGGTATCGCGGCTTCATGGAAGAAGTTGAAAAGCACCCGGAACTCGAAGTGACGCATTGCTTCGCAGGCGCCTATTCATTTGAAGCCGGGCGAGAAGAAATGCTTCAGCAACTGGCGGAAGGCCCTGCAGAAGGGTACTTTTGCGGCGACGACATTCTGTCCATAGGTGCCCTGTCCGCATTTTCCGATCACGGGCTGAAACCGGGCAAAGACATCGGCATCATCGGCCTGAACGACATGGAGATGTCGCGCTGGGAAAGCGTGAACCTGACGACGATTCATCAGCCGATCAAACAAATCATTACCGCATCCGTCGACCTGGTCGAAGAGATGCTGAAAGACCCCGAGCGTTACCCCGAGGCCCGTATTTTCCCCTGCCGTGTGATCGAGCGGGGCACATTGCGGCCCCGACCCTGATCAGCGAAACATCGGTGGGCGCGCGTCCGTCCATGCCCCGTCATTTTTTGCAGACGCCACTGCGGCATGCACGGCTGCGATCGACCGCACTCCGTCGGCAGGTGTAGGCAGACCATCACGCGCCTCTCCGCGAATAGCGTCGGCAAGATCGCAATAGATGTTGGCCACGGCCAGCGGGAACCCTTCGGGATGGGCAATCGCCACACGGGACAATCGTTGCGCATCGTCGTGAAGACCGCCCTCGCCTTTTTCGATGATCTGTGTACGGCCACCGACAGGCGTATAGATCAATTGATTGGGTTGCTCCGACGTCCAGCGAAGACCTCCGGTTTCGCCAAACACCTGAATATCAAACCCGTGCTGACGCCCAATTGCCACCGAAGAGGTCCACAACCGCCCGACAGCACCGCCTTCGGTCCGGAAGTTGACCATGGCATCGTCCTCAAGTTCGCGGCTTGAAATCGTAGACGCCATATCTGCAGACAAGGTTTTGACTTCATCGTCACTGATGAAACTGGCCATGTGCAGCGCATGGATACCGCAATCGGCGAATTGGCCAGACACACCCGCCATCGCTGGATCATAGCGCCAGCGTACGCGCGGGTTATCGGCGTCAGTCGCGTCGCCATGGTGGCCATGGCTGAAATTCGTCACAACCAGACGCACCTTGCCAATATCCCCGGCCCGAACCATCGCGCGCGCCTGGCGCACCATCGGATAAGCGGAATAGCAATAGTTCACGGCACAAATCTTGCCCGAGGCCTCTGCAACGCGAACGATCTCTTGGCCCTCTTCCACGGTCATTGTCATTGGCTTTTCGCAAAGCACATTGAACCCGGCTTCAAGTAACGCTTTGGCAATTTCAAAATGGGTGGAGTTCGGAGTGGCGATGGTCACCAGATCAACCCGGTCGGGACGGTTCCTTTCCCCGGCCAGCATTTCCTGCCAGTCGCCATAGGCACGATCCGATGCCACTCCAAGTCGTCGCGCATATTCCCGCCCCACTTCGGGTCGGTGATCCAAAGCACCCGCAGCGAATTCGAACATCCCGTCCGCCAACGCTCCTAACCGGTGTGCGGGTCCGATCTGACTGCCTTCACCACCACCAATCATGCCCCATTTCAGCTTTGCCATGGTTCTCGTCTCTCTTAGATGATCTCTTAGTTTTTGTGTTCAGACGGTACTGACGTCCTGCCACTGCCGCTGCTCTGACGATTTCAACGCGGCGGCCAGAACGCAGTTGACCTCATGCCCATCACGGAATGTGGGCCAAATCGTTTTGCCCGTGTGAATGGCCTCAAGAAAATCTTTGGCCTCGATGATGATCTGGTCCTGATAACCTGTTCCATGACCGGGGCCCTGACAGAAAGGCTCGTAGTCGGGGTGCGCCGGACCCGTCAGGATCTTAGTGAAGCCCCTTTCTTCCTCTGGTCCTTCGCGCCGATAGAGCCACAGGGCGTTCTGATCTTCCTGATCAAACCGGATTGCGCCTTTGGTGCCTGTAATTTCATAGGCATAGCCCATCTTTCGACCTGTCGCGATGCGGCTGACATAGATATTGCCCATCGCGCCACTGGCAAACCGGCACATGATTTGCGCGTGGTCATCATTGGTGACGGTGCCGCCTGGGCGCTCAGTATGAACCGTTTCGACTTCGGCCATAACCTCGACAATCGGACCGATCAGGGCCAAAGCACCGTTGACCATATGTGGGGCAAGATCTCCGATCGTGCCGTTGGCCATTCCGGACGTCCGCCATGTGGCCGGGGCGTCAGGGTCGGCATAGAAGTCCTCAGTATGCTCGCCGCGAAACCAGGTTATGTCCCCCAATTCACCGTTGGCTATCAACTGACGGGCAAACTGTGTTGCGGGCGTTCTGACGTAGTTGAACCCGACCATATTGGTGACGCCCGTGGCCTCGGCCGCGGCAACCATTGCGCGCCCATCATCCAAAGAAGATCCGAGGGGTTTTTCGCACAACACAGGCTTGCCCAAGGCTAACGCGGCCTCTGCAATCTGTCTGTGCGTTGTTTGAGGCGAGGCAATCACGACAGCATCCACTGCCGGGTCATTGACCAGCACTGACCAATCCGAGGTCGCGCGACGAAAGCCGTAAGCCGCGCGGTATCGCTCGGTGCTTTCGGGCGTGGAGGCGCAGATCATCTCAAGTCGTGGCCGCAAGGCTGTGTTGAACACTGGGCCTACGGCTGACATCGCGACTGAATGAGCTTTGCCCATATAGCCACCGCCGATTATTCCAATTCCGATTTCAGGCATCTGCAACGGCTCCGAACAATGTATTTGCAACCGGTTGCAAAATCAGTATCGTGTGAATCGATTCAACGCAAGGACCAACGATCCTCGCCAGCCCATTTTTGCCGGAGGACATGACGTGAGCGCTTTGATAGACGGTATCAAAGGAAACCGGTTCGCGGTCTTTGGACGCGCGGGCATGGACCTGTATGCCGATCCCGTTGGTGTTAAAAGCGAAGACGCCGACATGTTTCACGCCGATCTGGGTGGTTCATCGGCAAATATCTGCGCGGGGCTGGTCAAACTGGGCAGCCAGGCATCCTTGATCACTTCGGTCTCAGATGATGCGGTTGGCCGCTTCTGCCTGAATAAACTTGCTCACTACGGTGTAGACACATCCTATATCCGCGTCGTCGGTGGTGAATACCGCATGTCTCTGGCCGTTTACGAAAGCCGGATCGAAGAATTTCAGAATGTCATCTACCGCAACGGCGCAGTCGACTTTCAGGTGACCGAGGACGACATGAACAAGGTCGACTACGGCAAATTTTCAGCCGTGATATCTGCCGGAACGGTGTTTGCCGCTGAACCCTCGCGCAGCGCCACGTTTCGCGCGTTCGAAAACGCCCGAAAGGCGGGTTTGCCGGTAATATTTGACATAGACTACCGCCCGTACAGTTGGCCATCACCTGAGGTTGCTGCCGAAGTCCTGTCGCGCGCGGGCGAAGCAAGCGATCTAATCGTCGGCAATGACGAAGAATTTGGTTTCATGGCAGGCGGCATCGACAAAGGCTTCGCCAAAGCCAAGGAGTTGGCGGCGAAACCGGGCCGGATCGTGATCTACAAGATGGGCGAAAAAGGCGCGGTAACTCTGGTGGATGGGCAGGAAATCGAAACCGGCATCTATCCCGTCACCGCAGTCAAACCCAACGGTGCTGGCGACAGTTTCATGGCCGGCCTGCTGGCCTCGATCGCCGCTGGAAGCGAGCCTAAAGAAGCGGTTATGCGCGGCTCAGCCTGCGCCTCAATCGTCGTGTCCAAGCCCGGCTGCGCTCCGGCCATGCCAACAACTCCGGAACTGGACGCATTTCTTGCGGCCAATCCCGGCCCAACGACATAGGAACCCCTCATGCACATCGCTCCCTATGACAATCAAAACAAACCGATCGTCGACGCCGATGATCCAACGGTTCCGCTGAACTACTTCAACATCGTCAAACTGAAAAAGGGCGAAGCGTTTGAATATCAGGTGCCCGGTTATGAGACGTGTATCGTGCCCGCCACGGGCAGTGTCGATGTCGACGTAGAAGGCGAGCAGTTCGCCAAGCTGGGCAAGCGGGGCGAAGACGTCTGGGATGGGGATCCGGAAGGCGTTTATGTGCCGGTCGGCGCTAAGGTCCAACTGGTCTGCGTGTCGGATGAAACCGAAATCTTCATAGCGGGCGCCAAGTACGACAAGGTACTGGATCCGTTCGATGTGCGTGAACACGACCTTGTGCAATACGGCAGCGACGACACTAAAACGCATCGCAAAATCAAACACATCCTCGGTCAAAAACAGCACGACAAAGTGGGTCGCCTGCTGATCAGTGAGCTGTTCACCGTGGGTCAGGGCGGCTGGTCCGGCTTCCCCAGCCACAAGCATGACACGAACCGTCTGCCGGAAGAGACGCGGCACGACGAGACCTACAATTTCCGTTTCAAACCCAACTGGGGATCGGGCCTTCAGATGTTGCAGCGTGAGGATAACGAACCGGGCGACGCCTATCACATCGTCGACGGCTCAACGATCTGCATCGACAAGGGTTATCACCCCTGCTGTGTTCTGCCGGGATACGAGATGTACTATTTCACCATCCTTGGCGGTTTGACTCAGCGTTCGCTGGTCCAGTACTTCCAACCAACCCATGCCTATCAGGTCGAGACCATTCCAGGCATCAAAGACATGATTGCCAAATTCAAATGACCCTCGCCACACTCAAAGACGTCCTCACCCCTGCATACGAAAACGGCTATGCTGTTGGCGGGCTTGTTACGCTGGGATGGGAGGATATGCGCGCCTATGTAGCCGCAGCCGAGGCGGAAAATGCGCCGGTCATCCTACAAGCTGGTCCAAGCTGCCGCGAACACACGCCCCTGCCTGTTCTGGGAAAGATGTTTCGCTACCTGGCCGAAAATGCCTCGGTTCCGGTCGTGGCCCATCTGGATCACGGTTATACATTCGAGGACTGCAAGATCGCATTGGACAGCGGGTTCACATCGCTCATGTTTGACGGGTCACGCAAGCCGCTGCAGCAAAACATCGACGAAACTGCTGCCATTGCCGAAATGGCGCATGCGGCCGGTATTTCCTGCGAAGGTGAGATCGGCTTTGTCGGCTATTCCGGCGGCGAAGGATCGAACGGGACAGATCCAAACGAGGCCGCGCAGTTCGCTCGTGAAAGCGGCGTGGACGCAATGGCCATCTCAGTCGGAAACGTTCATCTGCAGCAAAACAAAGAAGGCGGATTGGACGAGGCTCGCATCGCCGGAATCGACGCTGCGACAAGTGTTCCGTTGGTCATTCATGGCGGCTCTGGCGTGCCTGTGGAACAACGCAGCCGGTTGGCGCGGGAAACGTCGATCTGCAAGTTCAATATCGGTACCGAACTGCGCATGGCATTTGGTAACGCGCTGCGCGAGGCAGTCAACCGAGACCCTGACAGATTTGACCGCGTGACGATCCTGAAGGAGACCCACGACCCGGTTGAGGCGGCAGCCCGCATGGTCATTCGGGCCTTTGGTGCGCCCGCGCAGAGGTAGGCGTGCGCGTTACGCGTCGCGCTCCATGATCCATTCAACTTCGGGGGCCGGAACAAAGCGCCATTTGCGCAGCGGTCCGGCCATAACGTTCAGATAATACATCTCGAATCCATAGGGTGCGCCGCATGGGTGATGACCGCGGGGCACGCAAACAACATCGCCATCGGAAACAGCCATAGTCTCATCCAACTGCCCATCATCGGTATAGACTCGCTGAATCCCGAACCCATTCGCCGGGTTCAGACGGTGGTAGTAGGTCTCTTCCAGATAGGTGATCCGCGGAAAATCTTCTTCATCGTGTCGATGGCTGGGATACGATGACCAATGCCCGTTTGGCGTAAACACTTCGGTCACCAGTAAGCTATCAGCATAGTCCTCATTCTCCATCGCTATGTTGTTGATATAGCGCGTATTTACGCCCTTGCCGCGCTCGGTCAGAGTAATGCCTTCGGGACCGATGCGTCGCGCAGAGTGGCCACTCTTGCCCGGGGCTGTACACACCGCAATCACGCAATCCGTTTCGGCTGTGGCCGTCCATTCTGTGCCGTTCGGCAGATAAAGACAGTGCGGCGGAGTCTTCTCAAAAACGTTCATCCGATCGCCCAGAACACCCCAGTCCCGCTCAGCTCCGGCGATGCGGGCCTTGCCCTCGACCATGACCAGAATGACCTCGCGATCACCCGTTGCCTCGGCCACTGTATCGCCTGCCCGAAGGTGGTAAAGCCCAAACCCCACATAGCGCCACCCGGCACTGGCCGGAGTGATGTCATGCACTTTACCTCTGGTCCCAAAGGGCTTTTTGAGCAGGTCGGCCATGTGTTTTTCTCCGTGTGGGGCGGGCTTGGAATGCCCGCCCGTATTCCTTCAGGCAGCTTGCCTTGTTTGCAGCGCCGAGAATGTCTCGGCCAATTGTTTTTCGGTCCAGCCTTCTGACACAGCACGACGCAAAATGTCGGCCTGACTTTCCGGGGCGTTGCCACCGACCGGAGGATCCGTATCCAGGTTGGTCGGGAACGGGTATCCCTCTGCCGTGGCGGCGATGACTGCATCCAGTTCGGCCCCTTTCAGCTGTCCACGTTGTTTCAACGCAACAAGCGACGGAAATACCACCTCGGACATAGACCGTCGGTCAACAGCTTCCATTGCGCGGCCAAATGCAGATGAGATTTGCAACAAGTTCGCCATCCGGTCGATATCCGCACTGCGATTTTCACCAGCCGCATGGAACAGTGCCGGGTTGAAGAACACAGCATCCCCCTTGTCCAGCGCCAGCTGGATATAGCAGTCTTCAAAATGCGCGCGGTGGCCCTCGTCATGAAACGCCAGGTAGCCCGGCGGATAAATCTGCGAGAACGGCAGCAGCTTGGTTGGCCCGCTTTCGACTGGCATGTCGCAATGGGCAATCGCCCCCTGCAATGTCAGTGATGCCGTGACCAGATGTGCATGTGCGGGGTAGCGCGCAGCACTTTCTGCACTCTGAAATCCAAGGTGGTAATCCCTGTGCACCTGCTGCGCTTTACCGCCTGGACGCACTTGATTGATCTGTGCCGTGACCTGATAGTTTGGCCCCAACCACGCCTCGCAGGCTGCAGCAACAGCCGTGTTCCCAAAATAGAGGGCAAAGCCCTCGGGGTCGCGCTGACATTGCTTTTGCAGGGCGTTCCAGATCCGATCATTGGCCCCGGACGCCGCAAAGTGGTCACCCTCTCCCGCGCCGCTTTGTCTTTCGTCAGCTATGATCTGGCGAAAGACATCGGTTGCGCGGTCAATCACGGACGTATCGGCGAACGCACGTTTCAGAACGATTACGCCTGACGATTTGTCCAACACATGGCCCCACTCGGCCAGCAGAGCCTTGCGCTTACCTACGTTTTCCAGCGCAGGGCGCAGCTCGTCCATGTCATAAACTGGAACGTTCTTTTCGATCGTGGTGGCGTACGGGACGACATCGGCTGTAAGGTTCTGCGAGGTCAACACCTTGAATTCATCCAGATCACAGGATTCCCGGTCGAAATAGCCGACAAAACCTAGCTGCTGATTTACCATGATCTTCTCCTTTTCATGGCTTCGGTGTTAACCCCGTAGGGAGATTTGTTACGACTGGACCTCCAATCCTGCCTGTCCACAGACGTCGAGAATGTGCTCGTAGCCTTTCTTGGAATATTCGTATGGCGGAGCCTTGGCCGGGTCCTGTTCGGCCTCCACAACGATCCATCCGTTGTAATCCAAGGATTTGAGCGCATTCGCCACGGCCTGAAAGTCGATACACCCGTCACCTGGTACGGTGAATGCTCCGGCGACGACCGCATCGAGAAAGCTGCGATCATTCTCCTTTACGTCCTGCACCACAGCCGGGCGGATATCTTTGAAATGCATGTGATGCACACGATCGCCCCAGCGTTTGAGGGTCGCCATCACATCGCCGCCGCCAAACAACAAGTGTCCTGTGTCAAAGCACAGGTTCACCTCCGGGCCCGAACCTTCCATCAACCAGTTCACGTCATCTTCGGTCTCGATGATGGTACCCATGTGATGGTGATAGGCCATCGGCATCCCCTGATCGGCCATCCATTTGGCCAGCTCGGTGATCTTGGCGGCATACGCCAATACTTCGTCTTTGGTCAGCCTGGGTCGGTTGTTCACCGGCGTACCCGCTTGGCCCTGAACGGTGTTTGAGCATTCGGCATAGACGATGCAAGGGCTGTTCAGGGCGACAAACTGCTCAACCTGTTCCCGCACAGCCTCACGTTCTGCAGCGAAATCATTGACCAGCGAGGCACCCGAGCACCACCCGCCGCAGAGCGCGATATCATTGCCTTCCAGATAAGCACGCAACCCTTCGGTATCGTTGGGCATCCGCTGACCACGTTCCACACCGGTGTATCCGATCTCACGCGCCTCTTTCAGCGCCTGTTCCATCGTATACACCGCGGTCAGGTCCGGCAGGTCATCATTCTGCCAGGCGATCGGAGAAATCCCGATTTTCACGCTCATTTTGTGTTTCTTTCCTTGATCGCCAGCTCATAGGCCGCGCGTTTTTCGTTCACTTCGGGGCGGATGCTGACTTCCGGAACCGCCACTTCCCACCACGTCCCGCCGTATTCGGTCGAAGGGTACGGATCGGTGTCGATGACCACCACATAAGGCCCTTTGATATCGCCACGCTTGGCAAGCGCGTCTTCCAGTTCCGCAATCGAGCTGACCTTGACCGAGGTCGCGCCCATTGCCGCGGCGTGGGCCGCGAAATCGATGGCCGAGGGGTTCTCGTGCACAGCATGATCCAGCAGATTGTTAAACTCGGCTCCACCTGTGCCCATCTGCAGACGGTTGATACAGCCAAAGCCGCGATTATCGGTAATGACCACGGTGAACGAGATGCCCATCATCGCAGCCGAAGCCATTTCCGAGTTCGCCATCATATAGGTGCCATCGCCGGTAAAGCAGATCACATCGCGATCCGGTTGCGCCATCTTGATGCCCATCGCACCAGCAATCTCATACCCCATGCAACTGAAGCCATATTCCATGTGATAGGCACCCGGACGCGGGGCCTTCCACAGCTTGTGCAGTTCTCCGGGCATGGTGCCCGCCGCGCACATGACGACAGTATCGTTGTTCGAGGCTCGCTGAACCGCACCAACCACCTGCATATCGGTCGGCAGCGCATTGCCGTCGCCAGGGGCATCGGTCAGTTTGTCGACCTTGCCGTACCAATCCGCCTTAAGCGTATCTGCCACAGGATCGGCACGGTATCCTTGCAAAGCCGAACCCAGCTCCTCAAGCCCAACGCGCGCATCTGACTGCAGGGGCATCGCGCCGTGCTTTTCAGCATCATAGGCAGCGGTATTCAGGCAAATCATTTCGCGCTGTGGGTTCGAAAACAAACCCCATGAGCCGGTCGTGAAATCCTGCAGGCGAGAGCCAACTGCCAATACCAGATCAGCCTCAGCGCAGACCGAGTTTGCCGGTTCGCCACCGGTCACGCCCACGGGTCCAAGGTTCAGTGGATGATCCCATGCCAGGGCGGATTTGCCTGCCTGTGTCTCGGTGATCGGGATATTGTGCGTTTCCACGAAACTCTGCAACGCGTCCGTCGCGCCCGAATAGTGAACTCCGCCCCCGGCCACGATGACCGGGCGCTTTGCCGCTTTGATGGCAGCGACGGCGCGGGCCAGTTCGCCTTCGTCGGGGCGAATGCGACGCTGATACCAGACGCGGGGCTCAAAGAAGCTTGCAGGATAGTCGTAGGCCTCGGCCTGAACATCCTGACAGAAGGCCAGTGTTGCCGGTCCGCAGTCGGCCGGGTCCGTCATCGTGCGGAAAGCCCTTGGCAGTGCGGTTAGCAGATGCTCCGGCCTTGAGATGCGGTCGAAGTAACGGCTGACAGGTTTGAAACAGTCGTTCGCGCTGACCGTTCCGTCCCCAAAGCTCTCGATCTGCTGCAATACAGGGTCGGGACCACGCGTTGCGAAGATGTCCCCGGGGATGATCAGAACCGGCAACCGGTTCACATGTGCCAAGGCGGCGGCTGTCACCATGTTGGTCGCGCCCGGTCCGATGGACGACGTCACCGCCATCGCGCGCGTGCGCCGCATCTGCTTCGCATACGCGATAGCACAATGCGCCATCGTCTGTTCGTTGTGGCCGCGATAGGTCGGCAGGCTGTCTTTTACAGCATGCAGCGCCTCACCGAGGCCAGCCACGTTGCCGTGGCCGAAAATAGCCCAGACACCTGCGATAAACGGCTCTCCGGCCTCGTTCATCTGCGCGCCCAAGTAGCGGACCAGAGCTTGCGCTGCGGTCAGTCTGATAGTTTTGCCCATATTGATCCCTTTCAACTCAAGGCCACCCGGCCAGTCCGTTGAATACCAGTTTTTCGAAAGCTGGGTCTGCGCGGGACCGCGTCAGACCGTTCCGCCCAAAGACCCTTCCAGCTGGGCCAGTTCCTGCCCACCTGCCATCAGGTCCTGTAGTTCTTCGGGCGAAATCTCACCCCGTTTGGCAGTGCCCAGAGTTTTACCCCGGTTCAACACTGTAAACCGATCGCCAACCGCCAGCGCGTGCCGAACATTGTGGCTGATAAACACCACACCCACACCCTGACTGCGCACTTTGTCGATGGTCGCCAAAACGTTCGAAGTCTGGCGCACGCCAAGAGCCGATGTCGGTTCGTCCAAAATCAAGATTTTAGCGCCAAAATGCACGGCCCGTGCAATCGCAACCGTCTGACGCTCACCACCTGACAACGTACCCACAGCCTGATCGGGACCACGCAAGTTGATACCCATTTTGCGCATTTCTTCCATGGTGATTTCGTCGGCCAACTTCTTGTCGAAAAAGCTGATCCCGGCGACTTTGCGCGTGGGTTCATTGCCCATGAAGAAGTTGCGGCTGACGCTCATCAGCGGGATCATAGCCAGATGCTGGTGTACTGTTGCGATCCCGGCTTCGATGGCATCACGCGGGTCCTCAAAATGCATGGGTTTGTCTTCAAAGATGATCTCGCCAGCTGTCGGCTTATGGACCCCGGACATCGTCTTGATGAAGGTCGATTTACCTGCACCATTGTCACCCAGAAGGCAGTGACACTCACCCGGCTTCAGATCAAAGCTGACCCCGGCTAGAGCAATCACAGAGCCAAAGTGCTTTTCAATGTCGATCATCCGGATAATCGGATCCTGACCCTGCACATCACCGTGATGGAAATTGGTATCTTCGGTCATCTCAGCGTTCTCCTGTGATGATGCGACGGATGTAAGTGTTCAGGATCACGGCACCCAAAAGGATCACGCCCAGGAACACCCGGAACAAAGAGCTTTCGACCCCGGCAAAAAACAGCCCCTGCTGCACCACGCCAAAGATCAATGCCCCAAGCGCCGCCCCAAGGACCGAGCCATAACCGCCGGTCAGCAGCGCACCGCCGATCACCACGGCGATGATTGCCTCGAATTCCTTCAGCAACCCGCGATCTGCACCGGCGGAACCGAATTCCATAACCTGACAGGTCGCAAAAACCGTCGCGCAGAAGGCGGTGAACATGAACATCAGAACTTTGACTCTGTTCACCGGAACACCCGAGTTTCGCGCAGCCTCAGCGTCACCCCCCGAGGCGAAGATCCAGTTGCCAAACTTTGTTTTGGTCAGAAGCACATGGCCGAAGATGATAAGCGCGATGGCCCAAATAATCAGCATGGGGATACCGTCAACCACCGGCTGACCCTCGCGCGTGCCGCGTTCAAAAGTTCCGATTAGGTCATTATCACCCAACCAGACGAAAAAGCCCTGCCCTATCTTGCCGCCAAACACCGATGCCAGCCAATCGCCCTCGGCTACATCCCGGATACCGCCAATGATTGTTTTCCGCTCGATTGTTTGCGGTAGAAAAATGGTAAAACCACGCAGAATAAACAAGAAGGCCAGCGTCACGATAAAGCTGGGCAATCCGGTGCGCACGACGATAAAGCCGTTCAGCGCCCCAATTGAGACGCAAAGTACAAAGGTCACCATGATGGCAATCCAGACCGGCCAGCTAAGAGTGACCGAGAAAATCGCGATCATCATGCCCGCGAACCCGATCATTGAGCCGACGGAAAGGTCAAACTCACCTGCGATCATAAGCAAACAGGCTCCAACAGCGATGATCATGAACTGCGCGGAAACCACGGACCAGTTCATCACGCCCTGACTGGTGAACATGCCGCTGTCAAAAGCAAACAGCAGGAAAAACGTGAATACCGCGACTGTGCCGACCATTCCGCCCAATTCGGGGCGTATCAGGGCCTGGCGTAGAGGTGATATCTCTTTTACCCGCTCGTCACCACCGACTGCGGATTGCGCTGACTCAGCCATTGTTGCCTCCTTGGCGCGTTCGTCTGAATGCTTGCATCAGGTGGTGCGGACACACGTCATGCGTCCGCACCGTTTTGAAGATCAGCGGTATTCGCCCGCGAACTCTTCGATCTTTTCCAACCCGTCAGCGGTCACGAAACCGGGGCCTGAGTTGATGTTGTTGCCCGGCAGAACGCCGTAGCGGTGGTAGTTCGTCATCACGACGACTGGCAGGTAGGCCTGCAGGAAGGGCTGCTGGTCGATGCCCCACTGTATCACACCACTTTTGATGCCTTTGACGATTTCACCGCCCAGATCGAAGGTGCCGAAGTAAATGTCACCGGCCATACCATTTTCTTCCAGCGCCAGAATGGTCGGGTCAGCCGATGTCGGGCCAAGTGTCAAAACGGCTTCCGTTTCGGGGTTTGCCGACAAGTAGGCCAGAACGCGGTTCTTAATCTCGGCCGGGTCTTGACCCGCGTCGATCATCTGCTCGCCCAGTTCGATGCCCAGACCGTCTGCAAAGCCCTGGCAGCGTTCTTGGCTGGATGGCTGCACGATATAGTGGTTTACGCACAGGAACGAGCCAATGCCATCGTCTTTGGCGCGCTGGCCAGCAGCCAATCCAGCGTCATATTCCGGCTGGCCGACATACATCAACGCACCAACTTCGCGCGCCTTTTCCGGCGTGCCAGTATTCATGATGATGACGTCGATACCGGAATCCACGGCGGCTTTGATCGGACCTTCCAAAATGTCCGGGTCGGCCAGCGTAGTAATGATACCATTGGGTCCCGAAGCTGCGGCCTGATCGATGATCCGCGCCATGTCGGCAAGGTCACCGGTAGGCGGGTTGCGATATTCGACCTCAACGCCCATCTGATCGCCCGCCAGGGCAATACCGTTTTTAATGGTGTTCCACCAGCTGTCACTGTCCGGAGCATGGCTGACCAGAATATACTTCTCGCCTTCTGCCGCAACGCCTGTGGCGCCGGCAAATGCGACTGCGCTGGCCATCAGCACACCTTTTACGATTTTTTTCATTTCCATTCCTCCCAATAGAAAATTCAATCTTGGTGCCGGGTCTGCCCGGCCATTCGGCTAAACCGAATCTCGTCTGCTCCGATCCGTGATCGGGCTTCCTTCAGTTTCCGGATATCCGATCATTTTGCAACCGGTTTCAAAGAACTTCCTCCATCGCCACGGGCCTTCCGGACTTCGCCGAGCGCGTTGCGGCTTCGGCCATTGCCAACGCTGCGACACCATCCTCAAGTGTTACCGGCACGTCCGAGCCGGACTGAATGGCGCGCGTAAACGCATCCCATTCGGCGCGATAAGCGGTCATGTAGCGTTCAAGAAAGAAGTATGTTGGCTTCGCTCCGGTCACGCCGTCGGCTGTTGATTTAACAACTGAGTTCTCAAGGACATTATGCGCCTGCAAAAGACCCCTTGAGCCTAGTAGTTCGACTCGTTGATCATACCCGTATGCTGCCCTCCGCGAGTTCTTGATCACGGCCAGACTGCCATCCGGATAAGTCATTGTTACCACAGCCGTATCTACGTCACCGGCCTGCCCTATTTCCGGATCGACGACCGAGGTTCCCACAGCTGAAATGGTGACAGGAATTTGTCCTGTCAGGTAGTTGACCATATCAAAATCATGGATCATCATGTCCCGGAACAACCCGCCCGATACCTTGACATAACTTACCGGAGGCGGCGCTGGATCAAACGACGTAATGGACAATAGTTCAGCTTTACCAACCTCGCCCGCATCATAGGCGGCTTTCAGCGTCTGGAAATTTGGGTCGAAGCGACGGTTGAAGCCAAGCATGACCGGTTGACCAGTCACGCCCGCGGCTTTTTGGCAAATTTTTGCTCGCTCAAGGTCCAGATCGACGGGTTTTTCGCACAGGACCGCTTTGCCGGCCTGCGTTGCCGCTTCAATCAGATCGGAATGCGTATCTGTAGGCGTTGCGATCAGAATCGCATCAATCGTAGAATCACCGATAATCTCGTCAGAGCTTTGCACCCTGGCCCCGTACTCAGCAGCCAATCCGACAGCGGCATCATTCACCGCATCTGAAATAGCTGTCAATTCGGTTTTGGGGTGTGCCGAAATCGCTTCCGCATGCACGCGACCAATACGTCCGGCCCCCAGCAATCCGATCTTCAACATACGGTCCCCCGAATCAATTCTCAGGTGACACAATCAATATTTTTGCAACCGGTTGCAAGAATTAATTTCGACGGCCCTATTCTGCTTTGAAAGGCTCAAGGCTGTCTCGGAACTGCTCGATGAATTCCAGCGTCACCAGTGAAGGTTGTTTCAAAATCGGGCGAACAAGCGAGAGAGTATGCGGCAAGAATGGCTTGAACGGTCGATAGCTTAATCCGTGCGCTGCGTATTGGACGGCGTCAAGTTCGCTCACGACGGAGACGCCAACGCCCTTCACGGCCAATTCACATGCCGCAGTGAACTGCCTGACTTCAATATGGGAATTTAACTCCACATTGGCACTTTGAAACGCTTTTGAGAGCCGCCCGAAAAAGTCGCTGTCGCGTCGTGTGTGGATAATTTTGCTGTTTACGAGGTCCGTCGGTGTAACCTCAGAGAGGTTTTCCAATTCACTTCCGGCGGGGAACACACAAACCGTCCGGACCTCGATATCCCAGTTTTCAACGGCGGGGTGACCGTTAAAGCTGTCGGTGATCCCGAAATCATACTGCTCGCCGATCATCCATTCAAGAATGCGCTCAGGTCTGTCAGGTTCGATCGTCAGGGTGACGCCGGGCCGATCCTTCAAGAATCGGGCGACAACATCGGGCAAATGGCTGGTGGCGAACCCGGGCAGGCATGCAACACGGATGTGCCCTGCTTTGCGCTGTGTGATGTCCTGACTGACGTCAGATATTTGCCTCATCAGTTCCAGAACACGCTCGACGCTGGGCAAAAGATACCGAACCTCCTGCGTCGGCACCAACCGGCCTTCGCGGCGATCGAAAAGCTGAAACCCAAGTGACTTTTCAAGATCCGAAAGCAACCTGCTGACGGCTGGCTGACTCACCCCCAGGTCGGTCGCTGCCGCCGTGACAGAGCCGTTGGTTGTTACAGCCATAAGGGCTTCTAACTGCCGGACTCTAAGAATTTGACTCATTACCGATCCCAATCTGCCGCCCTCGCCTCATAACACTATGTTATTTTTTTATCCAGTAGATTGGGCTTGAATTATATTTCTGTAACGTTAACGTCGTGAAATCGTCATGTGTGCCGTTTACCCGTTGCGGTCGGTACTCAACGAAGCATCGAACCTGATGCATGGGAGGAATCATGAAAAAGAATTTTCTCGGCGCTCTCGCCGTAACAACTGCATTGTCCCCAGTGGCGGCAATGGCACAAACCGAGGTCCAGTTCTGGCACGCCTTTACCGGCCGCCTTGGTGAGCTTGTCAAAGCCCAAGTGGAAGAATTCAACGCCAGCCAGGACGAGTATGTCGTGGTTGAAAGCCACAAGGGCAACTACTCGGAAACCCTGAACGCGGGGATCGCTGCCTTCCGCGCCGGTGAGCAGCCGCAAATCCTGATGGTATTCGAGGTCGGCACGGCAACGATGATGTCAGCCGAAGGTGCAATCAGGCCGGTCTACGAAGTGATGGCTGAAAGTGGCGCGTCTTTTGATCCCGACGCGTATATTGGTGCCGTCAAAGGATACTATACAACCACTGACGGGGACATGCTTTCGCTGCCCTTCAACTCATCCACGCCAGTTCTTTGGGTCAACCGAGACGCGTTCGAAGCGGCCGGCGTTGATCCAGACACGGATCTGTCCACGTGGGAAAAGGTTGGAGACGTACTTGAACAGCTCAAGTCCGGGGGCGAAGACTGCCCGCTGGTCACCGCATGGCAGAGCTGGATCCATCTTGAAAACATGTCGGCCTATCACGACGTTCCGTTCGCATCTCAGGATAACGGTTTTGCCGGTCTGGATACCGAACTGATGCTGAACGGTCCGGCGCAGGTGGCACACCTGACCGCGATGGGTGACTGGGCCAAGGATGGCAAGTTCATCTATACCGGTCGCAGAAACGAAGGCGGGGCGAACTTCCGGTCAGGCGAATGCGCATTGTTCACTGAAAGTTCGGCAGGTTACGCGGGCATCAAGGCAGAGGCCGAATTCGACTTTGACGTCCGCCCGCTGCCCTACTGGGAAGCCGTCACAAGTGAGCCGCAGAACACCATTATCGGTGGCGCATCCCTTTGGGTAATGGAAGGTCATGACCCTGAGGAGTACAAGGGCGTCGGAGAGTTCCTGAGCTTCCTGTCATCGTCTGACGTGCAGTCGGCCTGGCACCAGAACACCGGCTACCTTCCGATCACGGCCGAAGCGGGTGATGCGACCCGTGCGGCAGGTTTTTATGACGAAAACCCCGGCACCGACATCGCTGTGATCCAGATGACAGCGAAAGAGCCGACCGCGAATTCCAAAGGTCTGCGTCTGGGATCATTCGACCAGATCCGCGGTATCATCGACGAAGAGCTTGAGGCCGTCTGGGCCGGTGAGAAAACTGCTCAGGAAGCGATGGATAGCGCCAAGGAACGTGGTGACGCGCTGCTGCGCCGCTTCGAATCCGCCAATCAATAAGTCATAACTTCATGCGGGCCCTTTTCGGGCCCGCATTATCTTTCTTCGGTGGAAATTCAGGATGGAAAAACGCGTCACCTTTCGCGGCTGGCTATTGCCATTGGCGCTGATCGCCCCACAGGTCATCATTTCCGCCGTCTTCTTCTTTTATCCCGCCGGTCAGGCGGTGTGGCAGTCCCTGTTCATTCCCGACCCGTTCGGTCTGTCGTCGCAGTTTGTGGGGCTCGGCAACTTTGAGTTCCTTCTGAGCGACAAATATTATCGCGCATCTTTCGTAACAACGGCGGTGTTTTCGACGCTTGTGACGCTCTGCTCGATGATTCCGGCGTTATTTCTGGCAGTTATCGCAGATAGGCTCATTAAAGGGTCAGGCGTATATCGGACATTGCTGATCTGGCCTTATGCCGTGGCCCCCGCCGTGGCAGGTGTGCTGTGGCTGTTCATGTTCAATACACGCGTTGGCGTTGTGGCGTGGTACCTCAGCCAGCTTGGCTATGACTGGAACCATGTCCTGAACGACACCGAAGCTATGGGGTTGGTTGTTGTCGCCTCGGCCTGGGGCCGCATCAGTTATAACTTCCTGTTCTTCTTTGCAGCGCTGCAATCCGTTCCCCGCTCGGTCATCGAAGCGGCGGCGATTGACGGCGCGCATTTCTGGCGCCGGTTCTTCACGATTGTGCTGCCGCTGCTGTCCCCGACTGCATTCTTCCTGCTGGTGGTAAACGTTGTTTATGCCTTCTTTGAAACCTTCGGAGTGATCCACACGATCACTGGCGGAGGCCCACAACAGGCGACGACGATCCTAGTCTACAAGGTCTTCTCAGATGGGTTTGTTGGTCAGGATCTTGGGTCATCATCGGCACAATCTGTCATCCTGTTGATTGTTGTCGGCCTGCTGACCGTCATTCAGTTCAAATACGTGGAAAAGAGGGTGCATTACTGATGGCAGCCCAACAACACGGAATGGTCGAAAAACGCGGCGTAGGCATCTGGTTCACCCACGCCTTCATGATCCTAGGCGTTTTGATCATCTTTTTCCCGATCTGGCTGGCCTTTGTAGCCTCGACCGTGACCCAGGCAGACATCGTCTCGCCACCAATGCCCGTGGTACCGGGTGATCAGTTCTGGGTGAACTACAAAGCGGCGCTGTTCTCAGGTGTAAACGTGCCCGTTGCGACGATGCTGTTCAACAGCCTGGTGATGGCAATTGGCATCGCGGTGGGCAAAATCATCATTTCGCTGCTGTCCGCTTTTGCGATTGTCTACTTCAAGTTTCCAGGCCGTACGACGTTTTTCTGGCTGATCTTCCTGACCCTGATGCTGCCGGTCGAGGTGCGCATCGTCCCAACCTTCGAGGTTGTGGCCGGGTTTGGCATGCTCAACAGTTATTACGGTCTGATCTTTCCCCTGATCGCTTCGGCAACGGCGACCTTCCTGTTCCGTCAGTTCTTCCTGACGATCCCTGATGAACTGGCCGAAGCTGCCCGTGTGGATGGCGCGCGACCGATGCGGTTCTTCATCGACATCGTGGTGCCCATGAGCCGGACCAATATCGCGGCGCTGTTTGTGATCTTGTTCATCTACGGCTGGAACCAATACCTGTGGCCGCTGCTGATCACGACAGACCCTGAAATGAACACCATCGTGATGGGCATCAAGCAGATGTTCCCGTCGGGTGATGATTTTGCGCATTGGCCCACAATCATGGCGACCTCAATTCTGGCAATGATCCCACCGGTCATCGTTGTGGTGTCGATGCAAAAGCTCTTTGTCCGCGGCCTTGTCGATAGCGAGAAATAAGAAATGGCAACAGTAACCCTAGAGAACGTCAAAAAGAGTTTTGGCCCGACGGATGTGATCCACGGTATTGATGTCGATATCGCAGACGGAGAGTTCATCGTGATCGTCGGCCCCTCGGGCTGCGGTAAATCCACGCTGCTGCGGATGGTGGCAGGGTTGGAAACGGTTACGTCCGGGGAAATCCGGATAGGTGAGGAACGGGCCAACGACAAAGAGCCTATGGATCGGGACATCGCGATGGTGTTCCAGAACTATGCGCTCTACCCGCACATGTCCGTGCGTCAGAACATGGGTTACGGCCTGAAGATTGCCGGACTTCCCAAAGATCAGATCGATCAAAAGGTGACAGACGCGGCCAAGCTATTGCAGTTGGAACCTTTGCTGGATCGTAAGCCCAGACAACTGTCGGGCGGTCAACGCCAAAGAGTGGCCATGGGCCGTGCCATTGTCCGCGAACCAGCAGTCTTCCTGTTTGATGAGCCGCTCTCGAACCTGGATGCCAAACTGCGTGTTCAGATGCGTCTGGAAATCCGTGAGCTCCAGGAAAAGCTTGGAGTAACCTCCCTGTACGTTACGCACGACCAGGTCGAGGCCATGACAATGGCGGACAGGATGATCGTGATGAATGGCGGTATCGCCGAGCAGATTGGAACGCCACTGGAAGTTTACGAAACACCCAGAACTCTGTTCGCAGCGCAGTTTATTGGCAGCCCTGCGATGAATGTGTTTGATGCCCGACGTGAAAACGGGATGGTCAAGATCGGAGAAATTGAGATCGGTGCATCCCAGGGGCCTGATATCGAGGTAAAATTGGGCATACGGCCAGAGCATCTGTTGTTGGATGAAAACGGTCCGCTGGGAGCTACGATTCAGATTGCGGAACCGTTGGGGGCAAACACACTATTGCATGGCCAACTCATAGGCTCTGGCAGCGCGATTACGATAAGCCTTCCGGGTGTCCACCCAATCGAAGGCCAGCATCCGAACATGCGGTTTTCGATCGCCTCAGAAAATATGCACCTGTTTGACCATTCAACCGGTGAAAGGCTGCAAAACTGATGACGTTTCCACAGGTTGAAGCCTTTCGTGGCGGTGAAAACCTGATCCGGGTTGTGGGGCATCGGGGAGCACGCGGCGTTTTACCAGAAAACAGTATGATTGGCTTTGACTTTTCGCTGTCCATCGGCGTCCCGCTCCTGGAATTTGATGTCGTTATGACCGCAGATAGCATTCCGGTCATAACCCATAACCACCGACTGCATGCACCGACATTTCGTGACGCCGATGGTCGATTTTTGGTGGGAGAAGAACCAAAGGTTTCCTCGTTGACCGTCGAACAGATGCAGCAATTCGACATCGGACGGTTGGATGGGCATTCGGCCTATGGTCGTCGTTTTCCAGACCAGGCCCAAATGGACGGTGTTCGTGTTCCAACGCTGATGAACCTGCTGGAACTGGTCGATGACCCAAAATACCGCGATGCCTGTCTGATGCTCGAACTAAAGTCAGATCCTGATTTGGCACATGATGCGGTTTACAGACAGAGCTTCGTCGGCCGGGTTCTTCAAGACGTTCGCGCCAAGGGTTTGTCGTCGCGTGCGGTTCTGCACAGCTTTGACTGGAGTCTCTTGGAGGAATGTCAGCGACAGGCCCCCGATATGCCGTCTTCGTACCTGACGCAACTTCCCGATAACGCGGACGATGTGGGCGAGGATTCATCAAAAGCAGTTTGTCCGGACTTTCGCGGCCGTCGCGATGAAATTCCAAAGTTGGTCAAAGAAGCGGGCGGTGCGCTTTGGTGCCCGTATTTTGCGGATGTGACTGCTGAAAACGTGGCTCTTGCCAAAAAGCTGGGCCTGTGCGTCGCAGTGTGGACCGTCAATGAACCCGACGAGATCGGCAGGATGATTGATCTGGGCGTGGACGCAATCGTGTCTGACTATCCCGGACGGGTTCAAAGGCATCTGTCGGATTTGGGAATGAGGTGGAGTGCCATCCACTAGCAGAGCTAGTCCAGGAATGAACGTCGTAAATACGATCCTGGTCGCCGGAATACTCCGCGCAACTGACCACAACGCGGCCGGCCATCAAAATCCCATCGAAAAAACTTGGGAACCTTTTCGCGCGCAGCGCATCCAATAACACAGGTGCCAATTGTGACGCACCGGATGTGAACTATGGAAAGGACAAGCCCATGACTAAAATCTCTGTGTCTGCAATCGGACTGTTGTTCGCCACCACAACGCTTGCCGCTGCGCATGACGAAAAGGCTCTTATGAATGCGCCCGCCGGTGATCCTTATGTGCAAGTGAGCGACGTGCTTCCTTTGCCGGAATTTATCCCGGGCCTTGGCACGCTGTTTGTAGACCCGGCCACCCTGCCCGCTGGTCCGTTCCTGGCTTATGATCGCGATGGGCAGTTGTCGGCAACGGTCTATATGACCCCGCTTGACGATCTGCAGAACGGAGTTTCATTCGACGGGCTGGGTCTGGGGTCGCACACTGTCAGTTCGACAGATGTTTACTTCAACGCCGGTCACCCCGGGGTGGAAAAGCCCCACGCACATGTCGTGCTGTTCCATGATGAGGGGGCAAAAGAACGGCTGGCCGAATGATCTGCACGCGACGCCATGCGCTGTGGCTCGCAGGTGGCGCGATCGCTACCTGCGCAGTCTCACGATCATCAGGTGAACAAACAGTTATCAATGTTGAAATGCGCGGCAGCGCGCGTGGCGAGAGGGTCTGGTTTGATCCCTTGGGTCTGTCAGTGGCACCGGGCTCCACCATCCGTTTCACCAACCGAGACCCGGGAAACAGCCATACGGTGACCGCCTATCACCCCAAGGTTTATGACCGAATGCGTCGCATTCCTGCGGCGGCGGACCCCTGGGACAGCGACTTTCTGCTGCCCGATGCATATTTCGAGGTCACGCTGACAGCTCTCGGGGTGTACGATTACTATTGCCTGCCCCACGAAATGGCGGCGATGGTCGGCCGCATTGTGGTGGGGACCCCCGCCGATGCGGATTGGGAAGGAGCCTCGGAAGATCAAAGCGATGTATCCGATCAGGTTTTGGAGGCATTGCCATTGGTACAGGAAATAATCGCGAAAGGTAACATCAAGCGAAAGGGCAGATCATGACGGTCGGGACAAGTCACGCGAAGGAAGCCCGATACGGAACAGCTAAATCCGAAGCAGAGCTTGTGGCCGACGCCCGGAGCGGAAACGAAACGGCCGTCCGTGAACTTGTCCGTCGTCTGAACCCGCGTCTGTTCCGCGTTGCCCGAGGCATTGTTGATACAGATGCCGAGGCCGAAGACGCGCTGCAAGAGGCCTATATGTCCGCTTTCAGCAAACTGGACAGTTTTCAGGAACGGGCAAGCTTT
Organism: Ruegeria sp. CDSC002; assembly: GCF_059610905.1. NCBI lineage: Bacteria > Pseudomonadati > Pseudomonadota > Alphaproteobacteria > Rhodobacterales > Roseobacteraceae > Ruegeria > Ruegeria sp. CDSC002. The sequence goes on along the minus strand of NZ_JBXWOM010000005.1, from coordinate 3,127 downwards.
TCGACTTGGATAACCCGGATCGTCATCAATACCGCTCGCATGCAACGCAGACGTTTTCGGCCAGAGGAAGAGTACAACACTGTTGAGGAGACCAACCTGTCTCGGGTCCTGACATTTCCCGGTCAAAATTCGGAACTTCCCGATGCCGCCATAGGTCGGGCACAACTCCGCGGATTATTGGAAACCGCGGTTTCCGAACTGCCACCCGATATGCGCCTTCCGTTTTTGTTGCGGGAATCCGAAGATATGAGCGTTATGGCCATCGCCCGTGAGCTGCAGATCAATCCGATCACAGTAAAAACGCGCCTATTCCGCGCCCGTCGCCGACTGCGCTCAGCGCTTGAACGACAGGTTCGTGGTGGATTCGAAGCGATCTTTCCATTCGGAGGCAAGCGATGCGCAAATATGGCAAGCCGCGTGATCGTGCACCTGCGGGCTAACGGCCAACTCTGAGTGTCAACTAACCGGGGATCACGGAACCAACCAAAGCGGAAGATCTGATCTATCATCAATCTGAGCACGATGAACGGCCACACAAGATCCAAAGCAGACGGTCAAGTGATCCATCGGCTGTTAGCCAGTGATATCCTGCACTTTCATGACAAGCTCACACCAATTACGGTGGTTTTCGATGTCATACTGCCGGCCCTGTTCGTCAGCTATCGTGAAACACTTGATCTCGGGCGTTCAGTCAGCCCCAAAAAGATCGCGGGTGAAAACCTTAGCAGACACATCTGCGATCTCATCTGTCAGCCGGTTGGTCACGATCAGGTCCGCTTCGGCCTTAAAGGCTTCAAGGTCAGAGACTACCGGACTTCTGAAAAAATCATCGTCCTCTAGAACCGGTTCATAGACGATGACCTTGATACCCTTGGCTTTCAGCCGCTTCATGATCCCCTGGATCGAAGACTGTCGGTAATTGTCCGACCCCGCCTTCATCACAAGACGATAGATGCCGACCACTTTGGGACCTTTCATCAGAATCTGGTCGGACAAGAAATCCTTGCGGGTGCGGTTTGCGTCCACGATGGCGCGGATCAGGTTCTGCGGGACGTGGTTGTAGTTGGCCAGCAGCTGCTTGGTGTCTTTGGGCAAGCAATAACCGCCATAGCCAAAGGAAGGGTTGTTGTAATGCGCACCAATGCGCGGATCGAGGCTGATGCCTTGGATGATCTGACGAGTATCCATACCACCCGCCATTGCATAACTATCAAGTTCATTAAAGAACGCTACGCGCATCGCGAGGTAAGTATTGGCAAAAAGCTTGATCGCCTCAGCCTCATCCAGATTGGTAAACAGGATTTCGACATCATTCTTCCTTGCCCCTTCAAGGAGCAAATCCGCAAATACACGCGCCCGCTCAGAACGTTCGCCAACGATGATACGGGACGGGTACAGATTGTCGTAAAGCGCGCGCCCCTCACGAAGGAACTCGGGCGAAAAGATCACCTGTTCGGTCTCCATTCGGGCACGCAAGTCGCGCACAAAACCTACGGGAATAGTGGATTTGATAACGATCGTGGCGGTGAGATTCACCTTCAGAACTTCGGCCACAACGGCTTCGACACTGGACGTATCAAAGGAATTGGTCTTCGGATCATAGTTCGTGGGCGTCGCAACGATAACGTAATCCGCATCTTCATAAGCTGCGCTGCCATTTGTGGTGGCGCTGAGGCCCAGCTCGCGGGTGGCAAGAAGCTCTTCTAGGTCGGGATCTACAATCGGGCACTGGCCGTCGTTTACCATCTGCACGCGCGCCTCAGAGATATCGACCGCCGTAACCTCATTATGCTGCGCCAAAAGCACCGCATTGGACAGCCCCACATAACCAAGGCCAGCAACTACAATTTTCATGGCATTCATCCGAAGAAGACAGGAAGGTAAAAATACGCTGATCTTTTGTCGACTGGGTCTTGGGGGCGATTGTCGAAAAAACCACAGAGGATAACAGGAGCAATGAGCATCGCGCACAATCTCGAACAGTAAGAACTAACAGTGAAGTCTGCTTATAGATGCCTTTTGACCGAGACAACCCGGGACCTAATTTCGATACTAAAAAGCCTCCGGGTATGGCCTTTGTCAGATTTTAGTGCCGACTGATGTTGTCACATACCTTTCTTGTACAAATTGGGGGCTTTATCCGAGAGGTATCTGTCGAAGGTAGCGCCTCTGGGCCAGATTTCCGAGGCTTACCGGTCAAAGCTCTTGGCCATGAAGTTCTGACTGATGTACCTCACACCGAGCATCTTATTTTGACGCGGTTCCGGCCGTCGTTGGCTTAAGCTGCGTGGCATTCTTACGCGGCGGGATGACCTAATGCGGATACGATCGACGCAAACCATTATCCAATCAAAACAGATCGGCGACGATCCTCCCCTTTTTTCCTGAGCTGTACGACGGTCCATTTGCGGCCTTGCGTTTTGCGGTGGAATAATACCTCACCACTTCCAGCTATCAGGATGGGTTCAGGTGGGGAATTCGTACCTACCCTTTTATGCAACATAGCAGGTGAAATGCATCGACATATGGGCCGAATCCGATTGACAACCTCACGAAGAGCTTACTAAGCGATTAACGAAAACTCATCCCTCTTTGCGTGTGTAATAAAAGATTATGATCAGGTTCTATTGTAGAGATGTTTGATTCCAGTTTTTCTGAGGATGATAGCTCTGGTTCGATTGGTAAGCGTCGTTTTTCCAGCCCTTTTCGTAGTTTTGTGTTTCAGATTGTTAAGCGGGCGTTTGATCTTTTGATCAGTGCGCTTTTCCTGCTACCTTTGATGTCGTTATGCGGTGTACTTTTGTTGATATTGAACCCGTTCTGGAACAAGGGACCGCTTTTTTTTGCGCAAGAGCGCATGGGCCAAAACTGCAAACCTTTCACGGCGTACAAGTTTCGCTCGATGCGCCCGGCTCGGAAGATCGAGCGCAGCGCGGATTGCCCGCTTGAGGAAGACAGGATCACGCCGCTGGGCCGGTTCCTGCGTCGCAGCCGTCTGGATGAGTTACCACAAATCATCAATGTTTTCAAAGGTGATATGAGCCTGGTCGGACCTCGTCCGGATTACATTGAGCATGCGCGTATGTACTTGTTGCAGGTGCCTGGATACCAGGAACGTCACGACGTT
>NZ_JBXWOM010000004.1:0-392139 GCF_059610905.1 Ruegeria sp. CDSC002 | reverse complement strand
GTCTTGCCGTGGTCAACGTGGCCAATCGTGCCGATGTTGACGTGCGGCTTATTACGCTCAAACTTTTCCTTTGCCATTCCTCAGGCGCCCTTTTGCGATTGGGGGGACCCGTGGTCCCGTGGTTACATCTGCGCGCGCGAGATATTTGGTTCAAAGGGGAAAATCAAGCACATCCTGCGTTAAAAGCTGGTTAAGACGCCGGATTTTGGGTGACCTCGACGGATTCCAACGGCTGGATCAAGTCGGGGCGCTTGTCGAACCAGCCGTTGTCCTTGTGTTCCTCGGCCAGCCATTCCTCGACACGATCGGCAACCTTGAGGGCCAAACCGTCCATTTGCTCTTCTCTGGTGCGGGTATGCCCGGATCCTGTAAGTGCGCTTTCACCGGTCGTGTCTTCAAGAACCTGGAACTGTTTGCCTTTAGCCAGAAACTCTTTTTTGCGCACGTCGTAAACATTCACCAGAACGATTGCCGTGCTTTTGGGGTTGTAGATCACCGGCACACCCGGAGGGGCCAGCATAAACCCCTCAAGACTGATTCCTATGTCGTATTCCTGGGCACCCTCATACCTGCCAAGCCGAATATTGACGGCGTTCTGAATAGCGTCTTCCCACTCTTTGGGCGTCGCTTCCCGCGATACTGGCCCCTTCCGGGCCTTTTCAGCAAAGGCATAATTCACGCGCAATTTGAATTCGCCCAGCGACTCAGGCTCTTCGTAAACCTGTGTCTGCGTACACGCGCCCATCAGGGCCAGTCCGGTAATCAGGGTCAAAGCTCGCAACATGTTCTCGTCTCGATATGCCTGTTTTTCTTTGATCTAGCGCAACGATACGGCTTGTGCCAAGCCGTATCGGCAGAAATCCACTTGCCTGCGCGCTTACTCACGAAAATTTATAGTCGCGCGGGAAACCATAAGGCGCTTTTTTCCCAACGCTGGCCCGTTTGGCCAGCCACTGTGACATGTCCGCCTCGTGCCGGGTCTTGTCACCGCCCATGGACCACCTCAGCCCCTCTTCCCAGTTGAAGGTCGTGATGTCGGACAGGCCACCATCCAGTTCCAGTGTCCCCTGTCGGCCGCGCGCCATATTGTATTTTTGCAGGCGTACGCCCTTACCGCGACCCATTTCGGGCAGCTCTTCCACTGGGAACACCAAGAACTTGCCGTTCTGCGACACAACCGCGACGTGATCGCCCGAAACGGGCTTACAGATCATCGCCGTCTCATCGGCTTTGACGTTCAGCACCTGCTTACCGTTGCGGGTCTGGGCCAACACATCATCTTCGGGCACCATGAACCCGTTGCCCGCGTCTGACGCCACCAACAGCTTGCGCCCTGGTTTGTGGATCAGGATGTCTATGATCTGCGCCTCGTTCGGCAGGTCTACCATCAGGCGCAGCGGTTCGCCCATACCGCGCCCACCCGGCAGATTGGCGGCGCTGAGCGTGTAGAAACGCCCGTTCGATGCAAACACCAACAAGCGGTCAGTCGTCTCAGCGTGGAATATGAAACGCGGGCCATCGCCGTCCTTGAACTTTAACTCGCGCTTAAGGTCGATGTGACCGGTCATGGCGCGAATCCAGCCCATCTGAGAGCAGACGACCGTGATCGGTTCTTTGTCGATCATTGCCTCAAGCGGCACTTCTTCAACCTGCCCGGCTTCGGCGAATTGGGTTCGGCGCGCGCCACCTTCATAGTCTTTGCCAAAGGTCTTCTTGGTCTCTTTCAACTGCTCGGCGATTTTGGCCCATTGCAGGGCCGGGTCGGCCAGCAGGTCCTCGAGATTGGCGCGTTCCAACATCAATGCGTCACGTTCGCGGACCAGTTCCATCTCTTCCAGACGGCGCAAGCTGCGCAGGCGCATGTTGAGGATCGCATCGACCTGAACCTCGGACAATTCGCCCTCGCCCGGCTTGGGCGAGACATAGTCGGCCTCGCTGGTGGCGCGGATATGGTCGATGCCCCAATCCTCACGCATCAACGCGGCTTTGGGGTCGTCGTCGTAGCGGATGATGTCGATCACACGATCCAGGTTCAGGAAAGCGACGATAAAGCCTTCCAACACCTCCAACCTGTGGTCGATCTTCGCCATACGGTGACGCGAACGGCGCAGCAGCACCTCTTGCCGGTGATCAAGGAAAGCGCGCAGCACTTCCTTCATCGAGCAGACCTTGGGCGTCACCCCGTCGATCAGCACGTTCATGTTCAGGCTGAATCGCACCTCAAGGTCCGAGCTGCGGTAGAGCATGCCCATCAAAACCTCAGGGTCCACGTTCTTGGAGCGCGGTTCGAGAATCAGGCGGATGTCATCTGCGGATTCGTCGCGTACGTCGGCAAGGATCGGGATTTTCTTGGTCTGGATCAGTTCCGCGATCTTTTCGATCAGTTTGGATTTCTGAACTTGATAAGGGATCTCGGTGACAATGATCTGCCACTGGCCGCGGCCCAGATCTTCGACCTCGTATTTGCACCGCAGACGGAAAGATCCACGCCCGGTTCGATAAGCCTGCGCAATATTCTCTGGGGGCTCGACGATAATGCCACCGGTCGGGAAGTCCGGACCCGGCACATAGTTCAGCAACGTATCATCGCGGGCATCCGGCACCTTGATCAGATGCAGACAGGCATCACACAGCTCGGCAATATTGTGCGGCGGGATGTTCGTTGCCATGCCCACCGCGATTCCGCTGGACCCATTGGCCAGCAGGTTCGGAAACTGCGCCGGCAGTACGACCGGCTCGGACAGAGTGCCATCATAGTTGTCGCGGAAATCGACGGCGTCTTCGTTCAGCCCCTCAAGCAACGCTTCGGCCACGATGGTCATCCGCGCCTCTGTGTAACGTGAGGCCGCCGGGTTATCACCGTCGATATTGCCAAAGTTACCCTGCCCGTCGACCAGCGGGTAGCGAACGTTGAAATCCTGCGCCAGACGCGCCATCGCATCGTAGATCGCGGCATCGCCATGCGGGTGATAGTTACCCATCACGTCGCCGGAAATCTTCGCGGATTTACGGAACCCGCCCGTTGCGCTGAGTCGAAGCTCGCGCATCGCATAGAGGATTCGCCTGTGCACAGGCTTCAGCCCATCGCGCGCATCGGGCAATGCCCGGTGCATGATGGTGGACAGCGCATAGGTCAGATAGCGTTCGCCAATCGCGCGGCGCAGCGGTTCAGCTATCTCGCCCCCATTGTCGGGGGCCTCCATATTGGGGTCGTCTATCGTATCGTTCATATATGATGTGATACGCCGCAAGCGCGCGCTGGTAAAGCAATCAGCTTAGATTTTGCTGAGGACAAGTCGCGCTTTTTGCAACAGGGGGAGACAAGTCCCGGAATTCCCCCGGTTTTCGACTCGGACCGCGAAATATGGTAGGCTGTCTTCATTAGACTGCTGCCAATTTCTTGTACCTAACGATTGACCTGGGGGATGCGCCATGACGCGCCTTATTATTTTGACTTTCACCGCACTTGGCTGGTGTTTTTACGTTATGAGCGGCGGACCAGATTTCGAACCGCGCGGCTTGCGGAGCGATCAACCCGTGCGCGTTGCTTCTGTACCCCAACCTGCGGAGGTAGCACCCACCCGGGTAGAAGAACTTGTGACCAGTGTGGCCGTACGGGCTCCGACCGTGCGTGCTCAACCCCAACCTGAACCCGAAGAGATCGTGCAAATCGTGGCCGAACCAGCCAGCCTTCAGTCTCTGTCCGGCATCTCGGTGTTCGATGATCAGAGCGCAAACATCACGCTTGCTTCGCTGGAAGATGGCGTGGCGGGATTGCGTCAGACCGATAATGCGCCCCTGCCGGAAACATCAGAGGCCGCGGCGATTCCCGAACCTGAAAAAGACATCCGCGAAATCTCGGGAACGCGGGTGAACATGCGCGATGGGCCTGGCACCATATACCCAATTGTCGGCAAAGCGGCCATCGGACAAAAGGTCGAAGTACTGAGCGATTCCGGAACCGGCTGGCTGCGCCTGCGCGTGTTGCCCGCGCAACAGGTCGGTTGGATTTCCGCCTCACTGGTTCGAAAAATTCAAAACTGACGCTGCACCGTCATTGTCCTGACCCACACCTCGCAATAGCTTTGGCCTGAATTGAAGGTCAGGAAGATCATGCAGAAAACCATTCTTATCACCGGCTGCTCATCCGGCATCGGTCTGGACGCGGCACACGGTATGCGTGCGCGCGGCTGGCGTGTCTTTGCGTCCTGCCGCCAGCAGCGTGATTGCGACCGGCTGCGCGCGCAAGGCTTTGAAAGCCCGCGCATCGACTATACCGACGCCGCAAGTATCGCCTCGGGCCTGACCGAAGTGCTTGAGGCCACCGGAGGCACGCTGGATGCGCTGTTCAACAACGGAGCGCACGGCTTGCCCGGCGCAGTTGAAGATCTGCCGACCGAAGGACTCCGCGTGATATTCGAGGCCAACTTCTTTGGTTGGCATGAACTCACCCGACTGGTGATTCCGGTCATGCGCGCGCAGGGGCACGGGCGAATCGTTCAGAATTCGTCGGTTCTGGGCCTGGTGGCCTTCCCATGGCGCGGCGCATATGTCGCCACAAAGTATGCCATTGAAGGCCTTACCGACACGCTGCGTCTGGAACTTGCCGGAACGAATATCAAGGCCATCCTGATCGAACCCGGCCCAATCACGTCGAAAATCCGCGAGAATTCGATCCCCTTCTTCGAGCGTTTCATCAACTGGGAGAACTCCGCCCTGCGCGAAAAGTACGAGGCTTCGCTGTTGAAAAGACTGTACGAATCCTCAGGCCCGGACCGTTTCGAACTGCCCGCATCAGCGGTGACCGACAAGCTAGCCCATGCGGTTGAATCAAAGAGACCGCGCGCGCGCTACTATGTCACCACGCCAACCTATATCGCCGGTTATCTGCGCCGCCTTTTGCCCACCCGCACCATCGACCGCATTCTGTCGGACGTCTGAGGCGAAATTACCCGTTCGCTTTTCATGTACATGAGGCTAGATGATAGCCAAACGAAACAAGAAACGCGGACGGTGTGCTTATGGACCTTTTGATGGTCATTTTGCTGTTGGCCATGGCGGCGGTTGTCGTCGTGCTGGCGATCGGCATCTCCAATTTCGGCAAAAGCGGCAAAGCTGCTGCGATGAAAAGCAACAAGATGATGCGTCTTCGCATCCTGTTCCAGTTCATTGCTGTGGTGCTGATCGTGCTCTACGTCTACCTGCGCGGACAAGGAGCTCAATAAATGGTCGTTCTGAACAAGATTTACACCCGCACCGGCGATGATGGAAAAACTGCCCTGGGCAACGGCGAACGTGTCGCCAAGTATTCTGGTCGCGTAGCCGCGTATGGGACCGTTGACGAACTGAACGCATTTGTTGGCGTTGCTCGGATCGAGGCGGAAGGCGACGTCGATGCCGCCCTGGCGCGTATTCAAAACGACCTATTCGATCTGGGCGCAGATTTCTGTCGCCCCGACATGGAAAAAGACGCCGAGGCGGACTACCCGCCCCTACGCATCGTTGCATCTCAGATTGATCGGTTGGAAGCCGAGATTGACGTGATGAACGAAACGCTAGAGCCGCTGCGCAGCTTCATCTTGCCCGGCGGGTCGCGTTTGGCAGCGAATCTGCATGTTTGCAGAACCGTATCCCGCCGCGCCGAGCGTCTGGCGGTCGAGCTGACCAACATGGAGCCCGTGAACGCATTCGCGGTAAAATACCTCAATCGTCTGAGTGACTGGTTTTTTGTTGCCGCCCGCTGCGCCAACGAAAACGGCACTGCGGACGTTTTGTGGGTTCCGGGCGCAAACCGCTGAAGGCGGCGCGGGATCCGGCGGATCCTGCAGCGACCAACAAAGCAAAACCCCAGCCAAACGGGTGGGGCCTAAAGCTCTGGCACCGGCCACCAAAGCAATAAAATTTCACGCCGTTGCGTCAAAATACATGAAACGCGACGTCTCAAGTTCATGACGTGACGATTTTGCCCTGTTGCAGCGTGAACTGAGACGCTATTCAGTCCCCCGAGAGCATTGGTGGAGTCGCTTCGCGGCTTACCGTTTTTTGTGAGGAGCAAGCGCAAAATGAAGGTACTCGTGCCTGTCAAACGCGTGATTGACTATAATGTGAAAGTTCGCGTGAAAGCGGACGGTAGCGGTGTTGATCTCGCCAATGTCAAAATGTCGATGAACCCGTTCGACGAAATCGCTGTGGAAGAAGCGATTCGCCTGAAAGAAGCAGGCAAGGCTGACGAAATCGTTGCGGTTTCGATTGGCGTCAAGCAATCGCAGGAAACCCTGCGCACCGCACTGGCCATGGGCGCTGACCGCGCCATTCTGGTTGTTGCCGCCGATGACGTCCATCAAGACATCGAACCGCTGGCCGTTGCCAAGATCCTGGCCAAAGTGGTCGAGGAAGAGCAACCCGGCATCGTTTTGGCTGGTAAGCAAGCGATCGACAACGACATGAACGCTACCGGTCAGATGCTGTCGGCCCTGCTGGGCTGGTCGCAAGGCACCTTCGCGTCCGAGCTGGACATCGAAGGCGACAGCGCCAAGATCACCCGTGAAGTTGACGGCGGCCTGCAGACCATCAGCGTCAAGATGCCGACCATCGTCACTGTTGACCTGCGCTTGAACGAGCCGCGCTATGCGTCTCTGCCGAACATCATGAAGGCGAAGAAAAAGCCGCTGGACGAGAAAACCGCCGCCGATTACGGCGTCGACGTCACCCCTCGTCTGGAAGTCGTCAAAACCGAAGAGCCGCCGGCACGTGCTGCTGGTATCGTCGTCGGCTCGGTTGATGAGCTGGTTGAGAAACTCAAAGAAGCGGGGGCTGTGTAATGGCTGTTCTTCTTCTCGCAGAAGTCAACAATGGCGAACTGGCGATGGACGCCACCGCCAAGGCTGTCACTGCCGCAAAGGCACTGGGTGACATCACCGTTTTGGCCGCGGGCGGTTCTGCCGCTGCTGCCGGTGAAGCCGCCGCCAAGATCGACGGTGTGTCCAAGGTACTGGTCGCTGAAGACGCATCGCTGGGCCACCGCCTGGCTGAATCGACCGCGGCCCTGATCGTCGGTCTGGCTGATGGTTATGAGCACATCGTTGCTCCTGCCACCACTGACGCCAAGAACGTGATGCCGCGCGTTGCAGCCCTGCTGGACGCGATGGTGATCTCGGATGCATCTGGCGTGGTTGACGGCTCGACTTTTGAGCGTCCGATCTATGCGGGCAACGCGATCCAGACCGTGAAGTCACGCGATGCCAAAAAAGTCGTCACCTTCCGTACGGCGTCCTTTGACGCGGCTGGCGAAGGCGGCTCGGCTGCGGTTGAGACCATCTCGGTCGGTGACAACCCAGGTCTATCGTCATGGGTCGAGGACAAAGTTGCCGCGAGCGATCGTCCGGAACTAACCTCGGCTGGCGTTGTTGTCTCGGGCGGCCGTGGTGTCGGCTCGGAAGAGGACTTCAAACTGATCGAAGGTCTTGCTGACAAGCTGGGTGCCGCAGTTGGCGCATCGCGCGCCGCCGTGGACTCGGGCTATGCACCGAACGACTGGCAGGTCGGTCAGACCGGTAAGGTTGTTGCACCCGACCTGTATGTCGCGATCGGCATCTCGGGCGCGATTCAGCACTTGGCTGGTATGAAAGACTCGAAAGTCATCGTTGCGATCAACAAGGACGAAGAAGCGCCGATCTTCCAGGTTGCGGATTTCGGACTGGTTGCAGATCTGTTCCAGGCCGTACCCGAACTGACCGAGAAACTCGGCTAACCGCTGGCTTAGCTTTTTCATCGCGAAATTTGGAAAGGCCCGCTAATTGGCGGGCCTTTTTTTATTAATGCAGATTGCGTATTGGTCCCATCAAAGCTGCCGCAATCGCCCGATGGGCAGCTGGGCCAATCATGTGCTCTGCCATTGGCTGTTGCAGTGTACCGAACAACATGTCCTCAATCTCGTCAGACTGGCCGCACACATGGGTTTTGACGTCGGCGATATCCGTGCAGGATTTGCCAACGACCTGGATCATCTGATCCGTTACGTCGACATCGGCGAAGTCAATGTGATGCGCGCCCTGCTCTCCTCGAAGGACCTGCAGCCGCAAGAGGATCACCGGGGTTTCGAGGCCTTGCAAAAATTCACCAATCTTCCGAACCCAGTTTCGGCGCAGTTCGTCCAGAACAACTTCGATGCGCGCGTCGCGAACCTTTTGCAGGCAGGTCATCAGGTGGCGCACGAAATGAATCTCGGTGAAGTCGATTTCGGGATACAGGTTGATCAAGTCCTTCGTTGGCGCCAAAAACCGGTCGTTGCGCCTGGAATGAACGCGATAAAAACGATTGGACTGCCCAAGAAGCCCTGGCGCCTGCATGACGCACAGATCTGCGCCCCTTAGCAAATTGCACAACCCCATGTCATCGCACAACGCGTCAACGCCGCTGAACAGGCATCCAAAGTTCAGAACGCGTCTTTCAAGCCGGTCTTCGAGAATAGCTGAGAATGGTCGGTCGACGAATCGCCCAAATGTCTCATCCCCGCCAACGCAAGCTGCGTAGGGTTGATCCAGAACACGCCGAGCACCGCGAAACCACAGCCGCGATCCTTCATATTGGCAAACCTCATGCCCGGGTCCCCCCGAGCCTGTTTGATGATAGCTCATATCACTCACCCATTTTTCACCCGGTTGCCATCTTGCAGCCGCAAGTCTTGAGAAAATCCTAATGTGCGCATTTGAAGCAAAATCGAACGGTCGGATCCCCTTGCCGCCCGCCCCGATCTGTCGATACTGTCGCCGTATCCCGAGACACAAAGGCACCTGAACATGGATGTAAAATCGGTCGGAGTGATTGGCGCAGGTCAGATGGGCAATGGCATTGCTCATGTTCTGGCGCTGGCAGAGTATGACGTTCTGCTGAACGATGTCTCGCAGGACGCGCTGGACAGCGCCGTGGCGACGATTGAAGGCAATCTGGCCCGACAAGCATCAAAAGGCAAAATCTCGGACGAAATGATGCAAGCCACACTGAGCCGGATCAACACGACGTTGGAGCTGCCCCAGTTAGGTCAGACCGATCTGGTGATCGAAGCCGCGACCGAGCGGGAAGCAATCAAACAGGCGATTTTCGAAGACCTGCAGCCGCATCTTCTGCCCCATACGATTCTGACATCCAACACGTCCTCAATCTCGATTACCCGCCTGGCCAGCCGAACGGATCGGCCGGAACGCTTCATGGGGTTCCACTTTATGAACCCGGTGCCCGTGATGCAGCTGGTCGAGCTGATCCGGGGGATTGCCACGGATGAAGAGACGTTCAAATCGTGTAAAGCGGTTGTGGACCGGCTTGGTAAAACCGCAGCAAGCGCGGAAGACTTCCCGGCCTTCATCGTGAATCGCATCCTGATGCCGATGATCAATGAGGCCGTATATACTCTCTACGAAGGGGTCGGCAGCGTGCAGTCGATTGATCAATCGATGCGGCTAGGCGCAAACCATCCAATGGGTCCGCTGGAACTGGCTGATTTCATTGGGCTGGACACATGTCTGGCGATTATGAACGTGTTGCACGACGGGTTGGCAGACACCAAGTATCGGCCCTGCCCACTGCTGACAAAATACGTCGAAGCCGGCTGGCTTGGCCGTAAGACCGAACGCGGGTTTTATGATTACAGAGGTGAAACACCGGTCCCAACGCGCTAACGGGGCCCAGCCCCCTCGCCCGGGATATTATGAGCCAAATGAAGAGCGGATCAGGAATCGCGTGATTTACCAAGCGCCATTGTGCGTTTTCTGAGCCACGCCATGAAACCGCGCGGATCACTTTCCAGCAGCTTCATATCCTCGTCCGAAATCGGCTCGCCAATCACCGGAGATTGCGGTTTGTTGCAAGAGCGAACGATCTCATGCAGCAGCAGCCCCTGTCGTAGGATCGGCGACAGCTTGTTGGCAATCTGATAGGCGCGTGAATTGCTGCCGGGGAAGAAAATCGGAACCACCTGCGCGCCGGATCGGCGGATCATCTTGGCGGTAAACACATTCCATTCCTGCTCTTGCGCAGGACCGAACCAGTCGTCCGAGGACATCACCACACCCGACGGGAACAGCGCAACCACGCCACCTTCCTTCAGGTGTTCCATCGCCTTGCCACGCATCTCAAGCATTTTGGCTTGCGCTTCGGGGTCGTGTGGAAAAGGAACCGGGATCATGAACGAGGTCGCGGCCTCATCCAGTCCGGTCAGGACCGAGCGGGTCAGGATGCGGTAGTCATTCCGAACCTGCCCGATCAATTCGGCCAGTATCATGCCGTCGACCATGCCATGCGGGTGATTGGCCACGACGATCACAGGCCCTTCTTTCGGGATATTTGCATATTGGTCCTGCGGCGTGGTCAAGTTGATTCCCATGACCTCAAGCGCACCGCCCCAGAACCTTTGACCACGATAGTATTCGTTCTTTTTTTCGAACTTATTGACCATCCGCAGAATGGTTAGCTTACCCGTACACCATTCGATGGCGCGGATAGCTGTAGACGTCCAGGCATCGTCGAAGGAATTCGCATAGGTCAGGGTTCTACGATCATAGATTTCGCCCTGATCTTCCGTCCCGTCCACCACCGGGCCTGTCTTGGTCTCGTGCGTCGTTTGCGCCAATTCCTGGTTTTCCCGTTCTTCGTATCGCGACTGGCAGGATTAGAACCCTTCCCCGAACTTTCCGTTCACAAGGGTTTCCAATGCATCCGCCAACGCCTCAGCATCCGGTCCGGACGTCTCGACGTCAATAGTCGTTCCGCGAGACGCTGCCAACATCAAAAGACCCATGATGCTGTCCCCTGATGCAGAAAGTCCGTCTTTGGACACCTCTGCCTGCGCGTCAAACCCCTCAACTACTTCGACCAGCTTAGCCGAGGCGCGGGCGTGCAGGCCTTTTTCATTGATTATTTTCAAGCTTCGGTTGGTCATTCTTAATCAATCCGGTCTTAATCTAACGTCACGTTTTGGGCATTGATATATTTGCGTCCAGCCTCCATCGCCCGCCGAACCGCATCCCCGATCGGCAGGTGGCGACTTTTGGCCAATTTAATCAGCATAGGCAGATTTGCACCGTAAAGAATACGCCGATCCTGCGGCGCACAGGCCTTCAGACTTAGATTCGACGGGCTGCCGCCGAATAGATCCGTGACGACAACCACACCGTCGCCGACATCGACACCGTCAGCGGCGGTGCAGATTTCTGACTGCTTGGCTTCCCGGTCGTGGTCAGCCTCAATCGAGATTGCGGCCAGGCCCGGTTGCTTTCCGACAACATGCTGCATTGCGGCCAGATATTCCTGAGCCAGCCCGCCATGTGCTACGAGTACGATCCCGATCAATCCGGCCTCTCATTCAACGATCGTCGTTCCATTTCGCGGTGCCTAATTGCCACTTGCTGCCCCCCCTGTGCAAGGGCCTTTGCGACCGCTTCTGCAGTTGCGACCGATCTGTGTTGCCCTCCAGTACACCCGAAGGCCACCGAGAGATGCGCTTTGCCTTCGGCGCGGTAGGCCGGAAGCAACAATTTCAGCAGATCGACAACACGGTCAAAAAACGGCGCGTAATTCGCGTCAGACTGTACATAGCGCGCCACGTCCTGGTTTCGACCATCTTCGGCTCGCAATTCCGGACGCCAGTAGGGATTCGCCAGAAACCTGCAATCAAAAACCATGTCCAATCCGTGCGGCAAGCCGCGTTTGTACGAAAAAGATTCGATGGATACCGCCAGATGTCGACCGCCTTCCGGAGCGAACCAATGCTCGACCTCCTTGCGTAGCTGGTGAACGTTAATCTGGCTGGTGTCGATCAGAATGTCCGCAATTTCTCTGATCGGGGCCAACAACTCTTTTTCCTGCAATACACCGGCTTCAGGGCCTGCATTGGCCGCAACCGGATGGCGCCTTCGGGTTTCCGAAAACCGCCGCAACAGCACTTCGTTTCGGCAATCCAAATAGAGAACTGTCAGCTCGACCTGCTCGGTCCGCCGCAGCCGCATAACAAGATCAATGAACCCGATGGTCGAGAAATCGCGATTTCGGGCATCGATGCCCAACGCCATTGGCCGATCGTTTTCCGAACCGTCCAACAAACGCATCAAAAGCCCCATCGGCAAATTGTCGATGGCTTCGAACCCCAAGTCTTCAAGCACACGGATCGCCGTTGTCCGCCCAGCGCCCGAAGGGCCGGTGATCAGAACGATCCGCCGCTGTTGTTTCATTTGCTGGGCCATTCCGGGTTCACGCGCCCCATTTTCATCAGTTGCATCAATGCCGAAGCCAAGTTGGGAACGCCGCGCCCGCGAAGCAAGGGCACAGTTTGCCTAAGGGCTCGAATCGAGATCGGATCTGGCAAACGTGCTTCTTCCCGCTGGTCCAGATCCACCACATAGCGCAAGCCCACTGGTCCTACGGGTGGCGCGCGCAACAATCCGATACCGCGGGCCTCAATAACGCCGCGGATATTTGGGGCCGCATCAGCAGTCACTTCACCGCCGTTATTGCGTAAAGCCACGCGGTCATCGCCGACAAGTTCAGCACCCAGCGCCATCATCTGCAAGACCAGCTCTGATTTTCCCGCTCCTGACGCGCCAACAATCAGCAGACCGCGCCCGCCTACAGCCACGCAGCTGGCGTGGAGTATGGCACTGTCCTGTTTTTCCAGATCATAGATTGACGGGGCGCTCATGATTTACACGGGCAAGCCAACTACAAAGCGCGCGCCTAGTGGGTCCGAGGTGATATCGGCATCGGTTGGCCGGATGTTTTCGGCCCAGATCACACCACCATGTGCTTCGACAATCTGCTTGGAGATTGCCAACCCCAGGCCCGAGTTATTTCCGAAGTGCTCGGCGGGACGCTCGGAATAGAATCTTTTGAAGACCTTGGTCAGGGCCTGCTCCGGAATACCGGGACCGGTGTCTTCGACCACGACCAGCACCCTGTTTTCGCGCCGCCGGACCCAGACACGGATCGCATCGCCTTCCTCGCAAAACGAGGTGGCATTGGTGATCAAGTTGACAAAGACCTGCGCCAGTCGCGCCTCCAGCCCGTTGATTGTGATCGGATTGGACGGCAGATCGGTTATATAGTCGATCCCCTTGGCCCGTGCATCTTCACCCAGATGCTGGCTGATATTTCCAACCAGCTTCACCAGATCAAACGGCTGTTCTTCTTCCTTGACTAGTTCGGCATCCAGACGGGACGCGTTCGAGATATCGCTGACCAGACGGTCCAGGCGGCGAACGTCATGTTCGATCACACCCATCAGTTTTTCACGTTGGTCATCGCGTTTGACCATTCGTAACGTTCCCACAGCAGATTGAAGGCTGGCCAGAGGGTTCTTGATTTCATGCGCGACATCAGCGGCGAACTGTTCGTTCGCGTCAATTCTGTTGTACAGCGCGGTCACCATGCCCCGCAGCGCGCGGCTTAGCAGACCGATTTCATCCGGACGCGCGGTCAGGTCGGGGATGCGGATACGGCCGGGGTTCACTCCGGCGCCCCGATCCTTACCCAGTTCGGCGGCTGCCGCAAGATCCGCCAACGGGTTTGCGATGGTTGAGGCGAGAACAAGGCTAAGTCCGATCGACACAAGAAGCGCGACAACAAACATCTGAAGGATGCGCTCCTGCTCGCGACGGGCGAGGGCGTCAATCTCTCCGGATGGACCGGCCATGGCAACGGCCCCCACGGCGACGCCATCCTGCAGGATCGGAGCGGCTGCAACGATGACCGTTTCGCCAAAGTCATCCTTGACGGCCTGCACCTGCATCTGCCCCTGCAGCGCGCCGGGTACTATGGTCTGAACCCGTTGCGCCAGCGTAGGCGCTTCGCTGGGTTCTGTGGCGGTAAACACTCGCGACAAACCCGTCCACACGGCGTTCAAGGCGTCGCTGATCAAAGTACTGCCGGTCTGAACCTCGGACTCGGACGCCAACAGCGCCTGCTCGGATGCTGCGCCACGCGCCCATCCAATCAGAGTTCCCCGCTCGTCATAGACAAAGACTTCGCCCCCTTGGGGTAGGGCAAGGCCCTCCAGCGTGTCCTTTACATCCAGTGCGCCGGCATCTTGCGACAGGCCGGACGCTGTTTGGCGCAGTTGTGCTTCGAACACGTTGCTGACCAGTTGCGCATCCCCGATCAGGTTACGCGCGGTCTGCTGAACCTGCTCATCGCGGGAATCGTCCAGATACAGCAACCCGGTGACCAGCGTCACCAAGGCGATCAGGTTGAGCGTGATGATCTTGCGCGCAAGCGGCGACCCGCGCATTGCAAACAGGCCGCGGCGGCGGCGCGCGTGCCGAAGTTCGGCTGACTCGGGATCCTGTGGGATGACCCAATCATCCCCCAGAACGACATCACCGTCCCGCAATTCGCTGGCTTGTTCTGTATCGCGCACGAGACCCGGTTACCCCTAGTATATGGCCACGCCTATTCTTCGTTGTACCTGTACCCAATTCCGTACAGTGTTTCGATCGCCGAAAACTCGGGATCTGCGGCGCGCATTTTCTTGCGCAGTCGCTTAATGTGACTGTCGATCGTACGATCGTCCACATAGACCTGATCGTCATAAGCCACATCCATCAGCTGATCGCGGCTTTTGACAAAGCCCGGTCGCTGGGCCAGCGCTTGCAACAGCAGGAACTCGGTCACGGTCAAAGAAACGTCCGAGCCCTTCCAGCTGACCGCGTGGCGCAGTGGATCCATCCGAAGATCGCCGCGCTCCATAACCTTGGCATCACCTGTGTTGGCGGTTGTCACATCGCCAGTCGTCGCCTCTTGCCGGCGCAGCAGTGCGCGGATGCGTTCAACCAATAGACGCTGAGAAAAAGGTTTCTTGACGTAGTCGTCCGCGCCCATCCGCAGGCCGAGAACCTCGTCAATTTCGTCATCCTTGGATGTAAGGAAAATCACCGGCATCTGGGTTTTCTGCCGAAGCCGCTGCAACAGGTCCATCCCGTCCATCCGCGGCATCTTTATGTCCAGAACAGCCATATCGGGCAGTTTCTTGTTGAAAGCGTCCAGCGCTGCCTGCCCATCATTATAAGTCTCAACCTCGAACCCTTCGGCTTCGAGCGTCATGGATACGGACGTCAGAATATTTCTGTCGTCGTCCACCAATGCAATCTTCGACATCGGGTTAACCCCTATTCCTGCTCACTCACGCAATAATTCGCTTATTAGTAGGGCATCTTTGTCGTTTTTATGGCTGCGAATCAATCCGTATCTGCGAATCGTGCGATTGTTGTCACACAGATGCGGCAAAAAAGCCGTTAATACGCGCGTAAAAGCGCCTTGTTTTCTGGCGGGAAATTAGTGGTGGCGCTAAACTTTGACTTGGTTGCGCTAACTGCGCCAAACCGTCCTGTTCATGCCCCAAACGACCATGTTAAGACCCGCGCATCCGCCGGTTTTTCCCGGTATACTGCCCCAAGAGCGCCCCCGGCCCAACTGCCGGCGCGCCGCCACAGGAGAAGAAACGCATGACATCTGGACGGGTTAACCCGCAATTCCGCCTCGAAGATCAGGGCATCGAGGGTCTGGGCAATGTCTATTACAACTTCATGGAACCGGCGCTGATCGAAGAGGCGCTGAAGCGCGGCGAAGGCACTCTTGGCAATGGCGGAGCCTTTCTGGTTACCACCGGCAAATTCACCGGCCGTTCGCCCAAGGACAAACACGTCGTCAAAACCGACAGTGTTGCCGATACCATCTGGTGGGAAAACAACGCCGCGATGACCCCCGAGGGTTTTGACGCGCTGTATACCGATATGCTCGAGCATATGAAGGGCCGTGATTATTTCGTGCAGGATCTCGTCGGCGGCGCTGATCCTGCCTATTCGATCAATGTGCGCATGGTCACCGAACTGGCATGGCACAACCTGTTTATCCGCCACTTGCTGCGCCGTCCGGATCGCGAAGATCTGGAAGAGTTCATTGCAGATTTCACCGTCATCAACTGCCCCAGCTTCCAGGCCGACCCGGCCAAGCATGGCTGCCACAGTGAGACCGTGATTGCGCTGAACTTCGACCGCAAGATGATCCTGATCGGCGGTACGGAATACGCGGGCGAGAACAAGAAATCGGTTTTCACCCTGTTGAACTACATGCTGCCTGAAAAAGGCGTGATGCCGATGCATTGCTCGGCCAATCACGCCGTTGGCAACCCGGTCGACACCGCCGTGTTCTTTGGCCTGTCTGGCACCGGCAAGACCACCCTGTCTGCAGACCCTGCCCGCACGTTGATCGGCGATGACGAACATGGCTGGTCGGATCGCGGCACCTTCAACTTCGAAGGCGGTTGCTATGCCAAGACCATCAATCTGAACGCTGAAGCCGAGCCGGAAATCTATGCGACAACCAGCAAATTCGGCACTGTGATCGAGAACATGGTCTTTGACCCCGAAACCAAGGAGCTGGATTTCGAGGATGACTCGCTGACCGCGAACATGCGCTGCGCCTATCCGCTTGAGTATATCTCGAACGCCTCGAGCAGCGCGCTGGGTGGGCACCCCAAGAACATCATCATGCTGACCTGTGATGCATTTGGTGTTCTGCCTCCGATCGCGCGATTGACACCGGCACAAGCGATGTATCACTTCCTGTCTGGCTTCACGTCGAAAGTTGCAGGAACCGAGCGTGGCGTCACCGAGCCTCAGCCCACCTTCTCAACCTGCTTTGGCGCGCCCTTCATGCCGCGTCGCCCGGAAGAGTATGGCAACCTGTTGCGCGACAAGATCGCCCAGCATGGGGCGACCTGCTGGCTGGTAAACACCGGCTGGACCGGCGGCGCCTATGGCGTTGGCAGCCGGATGCCGATCCGCGCAACCCGCGCGTTACTGACAGCTGCCTTGGAAGGATCGCTGCGCGACGCCGAGTTCCGTAAGGATGCTAATTTCGGCTTTGACGTCCCGGTCTCGGTTCCCGGCGTTGCCGAAGTTCTGCTGGATCCGCGCCGCACTTGGGATGATCAGGCAGCATTTGACAAGCAGGCTGAAAAACTGGTGCAGATGTTTGCCGAGAACTTCGAGCAGTATCTGCCCTTTATTGACGATGACATCAAAGCCGTCGCAATCGGTTGATATCAAAGGGGGCGGTTTTCGCCCCCTTCCTCTTCCCACAGACGAGTAACTTCGCGGTAATCTTCTTGTGGTTGTATAATGCACCTTGCATATACAAATTCATTGCCCGCTGCAGCAGATTGCAGTACTCCACTGTGTCATTATGACGTAAAAGCCCGGCGCTTTCGCACCGGGCAGGAAGTAAAAAGACCTTGGGGACACTCAATGAGCGCGCACTCACATTCGCGATTTGAGCAACCTAATCAGATATCTAGTGTAATCCATCGGGGATGGGTGTCAACATGAGACGTGCTGAAAAAATTCAGTTTCGGCGAGTTTCTAACTTTCGCTTTAGCGCGAAAGGCGACAGGGAAAACGACAGGTAAACAAATGACGGAAATCTCGAAACTGACCGAACTTCGCAAATTGATGCAGAGTATGGAACGGACGCTTGGGCTGGAACAACTCTCTCCGGTTGAGCGTGACATTTACTACGCGGCTGAAGAATTGTCGAAAGCCGATCAGGAAGTCCGTACGTTCGGTTTGATCGAGCATACCCTTGTTCAAAGCGTCTCGCGCCCGACATTTTTCCGTGCGCTGAAGTCGCTGGTCCAAAAAGGCTATCTGTCTCAAAGCGGCAACGCCAACCGGGGGCGGTATATCGTACATGCGCCCAGGTGACACCGCCAACCTGCGTGTTGATGGCTAATCATCGTGCGCAGATGGGCCTCTGACACTTTCTTCGCCTCATTGGCTTACATAGTTGCATCATTCCTCACCTTTGAGGTCTTGATGCCGCTGCAAAACGTGTTCTTTCCGGAATATCCAAGCCGGGCCAGCCTGCTGTTCCTACCTCACGGGGTTCGGGTCCTGGCGGCGTGGCTATTAGGGTGGCGTGCGATTTTCGCATTGTTGCCGGGCGTCTTTGCAGTCTTTGCATTCCTGGGGGGTGCAGATGTCTTTTTGCCCAGCCGCTTGTTGGCAATTGTCATCGCGGTCACAACGGTTCCCACCGTGTTCTACTTGCTCAAGTGGGCAGGTTGGGACTTGTTCCCCAGACCCGATCGCAAACCCTGCTGGTTGTGCGTCATGGGTGTCGGCGTGATCACGTCGTTCCTGGCATCCGCTATGACAAACATGAGTTTTGGCAGCGCAGGGGTAGAGTACATCGCCTTTCTGATCGGCGATATCTCGGGGCTGTTTTTCTTGATGCTGGGGCTTTACTTCGCGTTTCGGTTTATGGACCGCAGAACTTAACCTATCAGACCGCGGCGCAGCAAGTTCAACCCAGCGGCCAACAACACAACCAAAGTCACTTTTCGAAACAGCGCCTGATCGATTCTCGATTGCAACTGCATGCCCACCCACATCCCGATCACCGCCGGAACGATCAGGGCAGCCGAAAACGGCGCGGTGTCGGCCCGCAGGATACCTGATCCCATATGGGCGACCATCAAGGCAATTGCGCCCAGCCCATAAATGACCCCCTGCACCCGCATTTGCACGGCTTTCGGCGTGTTCAGAGCCGTCAGGTACGCCACTGTTGGTGGCCCCCAAATACCAGACATACCACCGACAAATCCTGCGACGGCCCCTATGAGAACCTCAACACGGGCCGATGGTTCTTTCAGCGCCAACTTCACACCCAGGACCTGGATCAAGGCAAAGAACGTGACCGGAACGCCAATCATCAACAGGAAGGTCGATGTCGGTACCAAAGTGACCAGCTTGGCTCCGGCCAGAAGGAACACCAAACCCACGATTAAAAAGATGCGAAACTCCCTGACCGACGACACGGCCGCGGAAACACCCTGTCCCAAAGCCTGAAAGACATTAGTTACCAGTGTCGGAAGGATCAGACCCGCGATGGCCAGCTCGGGCGGTAGAAAGACACTCAACCCTGAAACCATAACCATCGGCATGGCAAAACCGACGATACCTTTGACCCACCCAGCCAGAAACGCAACGCTCAGAGCCAGCAGAAGATCCTGTGGAGGTAGTAAAGAAAACAATGTCATGGCCCCCTGATATCATTCCTGACGGGCGCTGCACTGCAAAAACGCTCGAGAAATATTAGAACTTTTTCGCAACGTAATACGTATTTTTGTTGCGCTGCACGTGCAGCATGATATGACCAGACGACACGAGAAAAGGACACGATTCATGGCCCATGACGGACAGGATATGACCCAGATGACGACACCTGCGATTTTGCCCGATCTTCTGACGCTGACCCGTGCGGCCGCACCCGCCGTTGAAACAGTGTTTGAGCGTGCGCGTGAGTCGGTGCGCGGTATGGTTTCCGCTGATGGCCGTGTATCCGGTGCCTTGATCGAAGCCAATCAAACTGCCGCCCATGGCTTGTCATGGCTGGCCACATATTCTCAGTCCCTAAAACAGATGCAACGCTGGGCCGAGGCGCTGGAGGCCGATGGCAAGTTCGGCGAGATCGAACAATTGCTGCACCAAATCGCCTTTGGCGAATACCTGCACCAGGTTGCGGGCGGCATTCCGATGAACCAGGGCGAAGTCGTGCGCCTGCAGGACATGGGTCTTGGCTGGGACGCGCTTTCCGGATTTCAGATCCCCGAAATTCAAACGCTGATGGCACAGGCCAATTCTCAGGCCGCCCGCACACGGCTGGTGGCTCTGATGGAAGATCAGGCCGGTGCCACTATGTTCGGCGCCTCAGGCCTGGATGAAGAACTCGAGATGATCCGCGACCAGTTCCGCCGCTATGCGGTCGAAAAGGTCGAGCCCCACGCTCATGATTGGCACCTCAAAGACGAACTGATCCCGATGGAAGTCATCGAGGAACTGGCGGAAATGGGTGTTTTTGGCCTGACCATCCCCGAAGAATTTGGCGGCTTCGGCTTGTCCAAAGCCTCGATGTGCGTCGTGTCCGAGGAATTGTCGCGCGGTTATATCGGCGTGGGCTCTCTTGGTACACGCTCCGAGATCGCGGCCGAGCTGATCATCGCGGGCGGCACCGATGAACAAAAAGCCAACTGGCTGCCAAAACTGGCCAGCGCCGAAATTCTGCCGACCGCAGTTTTCACCGAACCAAACACCGGCTCGGATCTGGGCAGCCTGCGTGCACGTGCGGTCAAGAACGCGGACGGTGACTATGAGATCACCGGCAACAAGACCTGGATCACTCACGCGGCACGGACCCATGTGATGACGCTGCTGGCGCGGACCAACCCGGACACCACCGATCACCGCGGTCTGTCCATGTTCCTTGCGGAAAAGACCCCGGGCACGGATGAGAACCCCTTCCCCACACCCGGCATGACCGGCGGTGAGATCGAAGTTCTGGGCTATCGCGGGATGAAGGAATACGAGCTGGGCTTTGACGGCTTCAAGGTCAAGGGCGAGAACCTTTTGGGCGGTGAAGAAGGCAAAGGCTTTAAACAGCTGATGGAAACCTTCGAAAGCGCACGCATTCAAACCGCTGCCCGCGCCATTGGTGTGGCCCAAAGCGCGCTGGATATCGCGATGCAATACGCGCTGGACCGCAAACAGTTTGGCAAGTCGCTGATCAACTTCCCCCGCGTGTCCGGCAAACTGGCCATGATGGCGGTCGAAATCATGATCGCACGTCAGCTGACATATTTCTCAGCCTGGGAAAAAGACCACGGTCATCGCTGCGACCTTGAGGCCGGCATGGCCAAGCTGCTTGGTGCCCGTGTGGCCTGGGCTGCGGCGGATAACGGTCTGCAGATCCATGGCGGAAACGGTTTTGCGCTGGAATACAAGATCAGCCGCGTTCTGTGTGACGCGCGCATTCTAAATATTTTTGAAGGGGCTGCCGAAATTCAGGCACAGGTTATTGCACGGCGTTTGCTGGGCTAACCGGAATTAGGCATCCCGTTTCCCCAACTAGACCCGGTCTTGTGCCGGGTCATTTTCTTTGTTCCGAACCCCAGTTTGAAATTCACGCCGTCTGTTCTGTGACAGGATAGAGACCTTTTCTGATCCTCGAGCGAAAAAACTTCCCCCTTTGCTTTTTGTTGAAACCCCTTTAGGGCACGCTGCGACCCAAACCGGGCCCAAGGATGGTGATGACAGAATGACCCGACTATTTTTTGCGCTTTGGGCGACCGTTGCAGCCCTGATACTGGGCGGATGCGCCACAACCCAGCCTGTGGCGGGCTACACCGAGGTAGACGAGCTGGCACTGGCGATCGAAAACCTTGGACCCCAAGTCGATCCCGCCGAGGCACAAAAGGCCGCCACCATCGCCTACACCTATTCGCAGCAACTGAAGCGGGATTGGAACGTCACAGACCCGGCGATTATCCATAACGCCAAGGTCATCAACGGGTTCCGGGAAAAGGGATTGTGCAACGACTGGGCGCAGGCCATGACCCGCCGCCTGCAGCAGGAAAACTTCCGAACTTTGGACGTGCACTGGGCTACGTCGCCCCCAACCGCCTTTCGGATCATCCACCATTCTGCCGCTATCAGCGCCAAAGGAGACACGATGAAAGATGGCATCATCCTTGATCCATGGCGCAACAGCGGTGCACTGTTTTGGGATCTGGTAACTGACGACACCAGATACAATTGGCGGCCGCGCCTGGACGTTCGCGAAGAACTTATCAGCGGTGAGATCCCCTACTAAGCTGGCTTCGCCGGTTCCCTCGGCACCGGTAAGAAAGTAAGACACCCGTATGATACGCCTGATCCTGACACTGCCCCTGATTGCTCTGTTTCAATGCGACAGGGACGAATCTGTTGCCGCCTACGGCGCCGCGGACCAGACTTGGGTGCTGCAGGAAATCGACGGACAGCCTTTCGAGGCCATCGCCACGTTGCGGTTCCCCGAAGAGGGCAAGATCGCGGGTAACGCCCCTTGCAACAGCTATAGCGGCACCCTGAACGCGCCCTACCCCTGGTTCGAGATTATGGACCTGACCGCAACACGTGCGGCCTGTGCGGGGCTTGAGGCCGAAGGCTTCTATTTCGCTGCGCTGATTGCGATGACGCAGTCCGAAGTATCAGGCGACTTGCTGATACTGCGCAATGATGACGAGCACGAGATGGTGTTTAAAGCCGCCGAGTGAACTGATCCACAAATCTTGCCCGCGCATCCGGCAAGGGGTTATGCCCCAGGGACGGGGCTAGATGGTGTTCCAGAAAGTAACCGGTGGTTTTCAACCCTGCGGCAATCTCAGCGTCCGGCGCTTGCCCCTCACCGCGCAAACAGGGTGGCAGGGGCAACAGCTTATCCGCCCATTCGCCAGCACCATCGGCGCTAACGGCTCGACCAGTCTTGGGGGAGACATAGACCAACCCATCCGCCGCCCCTGTCACAGCACAGGCCGACAGGTCCAGGCCAAAGCCCAGTTCTTCAAGCAACGCCAATTCCCAGCGCAGGTAAGCTAGCGGCCAGATTTCGTCCTGCCCCAGCAGATCCAACAACTGTTCGGTCTGTTTGTAGATCGCTGGATGCGGTTCACGCTCGGGCAGGCAAAAGGACAACAGCGCAACGGACGCGTTCAATCCTGCCAACGCCATCCGACCCGAAAATGCCGCTGCTGCGCGTGAACGCAAAGGTTCAACCTGAAAAGCGCCAAGATGTTCTTCCAACCGCGCCCGCCACAAAACATCAAGCTGCGCACCGGGTTGCAGGATCGGGGCGATCTTGCGGCTGGTGCCGCCGCGTACGACGCCTGCATGACGACCGTGGCCTTCGGTGAAGACCTCGATAATCGCCGCCGTTTCGCCATGCCGACGAGACGTCAGAAGGATGCCGTGATCGCGCCAGTCCAAATCAGGCTCCTTTCGTCTCAGGCTCGCCCCCGGTTTGCAACAGACCGCAAGGCGGAAACATCCGCAAGGGCGCAGGCATCCAACTGGTCTTTGGAATTAGAACCGGGCCCTGAAGGCCACCCCAACCAACGGCGCGGTTTCATAGTTTTGGCGGCTGAGTTCCGTGCCGTTCGCATCATCCAGTGTAAGACGCCCATCCAATTCAGCACCTGCGAAAACGTTCAGCGAAATGCCGGGATTGGGATTGTAGCCAAAGGAAACCACCACTGGAATACTTTTGTCCTCACCTATCCCGTTTGGGGCCAGCCCTTCCTCGTCAAGCCGGAACCGAATGCGCTCAGAGCGAGCAGAAAGGCCGAGGGTCATCGTGTCATTCAGCGCATAGCTGAGTGTCAACCCCGGCCCCTGCGTTGCGCCAATCCCCGAGCCGGTATTCAGGTTCCAACGGTCATTGATATCCCAATCCACCAGAAGCGCCGGAAAAAAATCGATATCATCGTCTTCGAACTGCGAAAACGCTCCAAACGCAGGGCCGATGGTCAGGCTCTCGCTTAACTTCCAGGCAATACCAGCAAAGACACCATAAGTTCTGCCGTCCGCCGCATCAGCGCCGCTCTGGTAGTCCCAGCGGACCTGCGGTGACACGAAAACGCTTGCAGTATTGCCGGCACGAAATCGAAGTGGAACAGAGATTCTGATGTCGCGGATGTCCTCCCACGGTTGGTTCTCCGCCTGACTAAAGTTGTAATCGAACCTGCCGATGCTTGCTGACAGCCCAACCGAGGTTCCACCATTCAGATTGTACAAAGCGGTTGTTCGCAAAAACGCGCGGCTGGCCGAAAACTCCCCGCCTTCACTCAGGTTCGCGTTGCTTTGATAAGCGGCCAACCCATCGATTTGATAAACCCACCCCAACCTCTGCTGCGCAAAGGTGGGCGAAGTCACCATGCCCAAGACAAGGATCGTTGAACAGCAGGCCAAAGTGAAGGTTTTCATCTTTTTTCAACTCGATAGGGGCAAGGACACAACTCAGATAGCATTCTGTCGGACACGATCAAATGATTGAAGGGAACTGAATTGTGGAGTGTGACAGCGAAGTCGAAGACAAACCCTGCGCACTGGTTTTTGCTCACCACCTAAACAATGGCCGCCAGAAAAGACCTGAGATTGCGCTGTAACTCCCATCTATGGTCAATAAGTTACCAATCTCGTTTCCTTGACAACGCGGGGTTGCCACCCTTTATTTAACAACATAGTTAAACAGGAGGTCACGATGCGAGGCATAACCATTACATATTCCTTCGATGGCAACGAAGCCGAATGGCAGGCCACCATCCGCACATTTATCGAGGCAATCAACGCCGACCCTGAGGCGGCCGGAAAATTCACCTATCAGGTTGCGGTCGCTGATGACGGAAAGTCCCGGGTTCACTGGGGCCGCTGGGACAGCGCCGAGACATTGGCTCATGTGCAATCGCAACCCTATTTTCAGGCCTTCGCACCCAAAGTAAAGCAATTCGCCGGTGAAACATTGACCACCACCGGGCACGATATCACGCTTAAAAGCAGCGGCTGGTGACGCCTTGGCACCGGATCGTGGCGGCTGGTCAAAACGTTAAACCGGCGTGGATCAGGATGCCCAGAACCATCAGGACATTCAGCACCATCGAGATACCGTTGCCCACGTAAATAGGCAGCTTGCCGACCACCAGCCCGTAGGCGAACCATAAGAATGACAGCACAGCAAAGAGCGACCAAGACAGCAGAGACTGGCCGGTCGCATGTTGTGAATGCGTGAAGTACAGCTTGATCAACTGCGGCAGCGTGGCAAAAGGGCCGACAATGCCAATGAAGATCATGAAGCCTTCAAACCGATGCATCCAATGACCAAGTTCTGATTTTTCAAGCTTTTCAGCGAGTGTTTCGGCCATACATACACCTATTATCTATTCAAACGGTGCGGCGATCCTCGCCGACAGAGTGCGGGTAAAATAGACGTTTTGGTCCGAGCGACCAAGACCCGTTGAACGGCGGGCTAGTCCAATCCCTCATCACCCAGCAGATGCCGACCCTGCCGGTCCTCGACCTCGATCACCCAAAGATCGGGGTCAAAACTGCGTTGCCGGGAGATGGCATCGTCAACCTCTGCTTCGGCGCCGGAGGAAAGCTCGACCCATTTGCGTTCACCGCTCATCAGATCAAAACTGCGTTGGAACGCCACCGCTTGCCCGTCCAAAGTGTTTAGTTTGACCAACACCGCGCCCGCTGTGTCGTCGCCATGTGCCACGACAAAAGCCGGGATTTCCTGAAACCGTAGCCGTGCCAGGTAGGCGTGGACCCAGAAATCAGCCGTCAGGCGAGTCATGCATTACCGTCTTTGAAATCCAGACCCATTTCCGAGTAACGCTCGGATTCCTCCAGCCAGTTCGGGCGCACTTTGACCTGCAGGAACAGGTGGATCTTGCGGTCCAGGAATTCTTCCAGTTCGGCCCGCGCGGCTTGGCTGACCGCCTTGATCGTCTCGCCCTTTTTGCCCAGCACGATGCCTTTGTGACCGTCGCGCATGACATAGATGATCTGGTCGATCTTGGCAGAGCCGTCTTTGCGCTCTTCCCAGTTTTCGGTCTCGACCGTCAGCTGATAGGGCAACTCCTGATGCAGGCGCAGGGTCAGTTTCTCGCGCGTCATCTCAGCCGCGATCATGCGCAGGGGCAGATCGGCGATCTGATCTTCGGGATACAGCCACGGGCTTTCGGGCAATTCCGCAGCCAGCCATTTGCGCAGATCGTCAACCCCATAGCCCTTTTCGGCGGAAATCATGAAGGTTTCGGAAAACGGGTAGCGTGCGTTCAAGTCACTTGTCAGGGCCAGCAGCACCTCAGACTGGACCTTGTCGATCTTGTTGATCGCCAGCGCAACCTTTCGGCCCTGCCCGATCTCTTCCAGACCTTCGAGGATACGCTCGACCCCTTCGGTGATGCCGCGATGTGCCTCGATCATCAGAACGACGACATCTGCATCCGCCGCTCCGCCCCAGGCCGCGGCAACCATGGCCCGATCCAAACGACGACGCGGTTTGAACAGGCCGGGTGTGTCTACAAAGACCAGCTGCGCATCGCCTTCCATTGCCACACCGCGAATGCGGGTACGGGTCGTCTGAACCTTATGCGTCACGATCGAAACCTTGGCCCCGACCATGCGGTTCAGCAGGGTGGATTTGCCTGCGTTGGGCTCTCCGATCAGGGCGATAAATCCGGCGCGTGTGGTCATGTGTCTGGCGTTCCTGGTTGCAAGTGCGCACCCCTATAGCAGAAAGGCCGCGCGGGCCAGAGGGATTTGTCGCATTGCGGTCATGCAAAATCGGTGGCACGCCTAATCCAAGCCGTGCCAATTCCAGCCAGGCGACCATCGGAAAATGAGGCAAGACATGAAACGTCGCGAGTTTCTTTTGGGCAGCGGGGCCGCTGCCGGCGCGCTGGGTCTGGGCGGTTTCGGGTTGGCGCAGGGGACGCCGGAGTTAACCATTCAACCAGCAAGCTTTGCCCTGCGGGATACGGTGACGACCGGAATGGTCAGCCTGTCCCCTAACGCACCGCCGCCGGTATTGTATGGCAAGCAAGGGGAAGTGATGCGGTTACCCGTGCGCAATACGCTGTCGGAATACACGGCAATGCACTGGCACGGGATGCGGATCGCGAACAATATGGACGGCGTCCCTTACCTGACCCAAATGCCATTGGGTGAAGGAGAGGTCTTTAACTATGAATTCACTCCGCCCGATGCAGGCACCTACTGGTATCATCCACATTGCATGACGATGGAGCAGATGGCCCACGGTTTGACGGGCGTCATGGTGATTACAGAACCCCAAGACTCCGGATTTGACAGCGAACAGGTGATCAACCTGCGCGATTTTCGGTTGGATGAAGATGGCGCGTTCCTGCCCGCCTATACCCAGCGCGGCGCCGCACGGGCCGGGACCTTTGGCAATGTCCACACCGCCAACTGGGTGCAGGGTGCTGTCTACGATCACGCCGCAGGCAGTCTGGTGCGACTGCGAGTCGTAAATACCGACACAACGCGTATCTACAAACTGCATGTTGAGGGCGGCGATGCACGGATTATCGCGTGGGATGGCCATCCGCTTGAGATTAACATCCCGATGCCCAACACTGATGAGCCACTTCTTGTCGGGCCCGGTCAGCGGGTGGATTTTGCGGTAGCAATGCCCGGCGAAGAGGGGCGCAGCGTTGCGCTGATGGCAAAATTGCCCGGTCAACCGCACAGACCTATGGCACAGCTGCGCGCAATCGGATCATCAGCGTCACGGGACCTGCAAGAGTTGCGCCCTCTGCCCGTCAACCCGGTCGCGAAACCCGATCTGACCAATTCCGAGCTGCACGAGTTTGTTTTTGGCTGGACCCCCGAAGGTGGTGAACCCAACAACGGGTTCTGCGGCTCGCTGGGGTATAACTTCTGGTCTATCAACCGCAAACCATGGCCCGGTGACGCGGCGCAGGATGTTGGGCCTTTGGCAACGCTGGAAATGGGCAAAAGCTATGTCCTTCGGCTGCGAAATGAATCTCCTAACTTGCACCCGATCCACCTGCACGGGTTGGCTTTTGTGCCGATACGGTCGAACCTGCGCCAACTGCCGCCTCTGATGACCGACACGATGCTGTTGCTAAAAGACGAGGTCGCGGAGATCGCGCTGGTCGCTGATAACCCGGGCGACTGGGCGTTCCACTGTCATGTCATCGAGCACCAAAAGACCGGGCTGACTGGATTTATCCGCGTGGTCTGAGGGGCGTGCTAGACGCCCCCCAAGGCATTTCATGCGTTCTGGCGCTCAATCAAGCGCAAGACGGCAACCATGACGATCCCGTAAAGAACATGCCCGATTAGTGCGACCCAAGTGATCGCCGAGAAGTTCAAGAAGGTCGGCAGACCGGACAAGGTCGTGATACCACCCAAAGCAAAAACCCAGAGACCAAACCCGTAAATCGCCGAGGCCACAAACATATGAACGGGGCCAAGTACCTTAACCCATACCGGTTTGAAGATCAGAAACCACCCCAGCGGATAGGCTATCAGGCCCACAAGATAGAAATGCACGAAAAAGCCCAGAAACGCATTGCTGGGCAGGCCGAGACTGGACAACAGGCTCTGGGCCAGCCCTTCCGGTGAAAGATTGGCCCAGCCGATGCCGGGGCTGACAACCTGCCCCCAGAAATCGAAGGCGATCGTGGCGATAAAACCGGCGATGAACAAAAAGCCGATATTCACTGTGGTCAGTTTTGCGCTTTGCATTTGAATGCCTCAAATCATTGTATCTGTTTCGCTTTGCTCGCTTGTTCTTAGACATGCGCCAAAGCGGATGATGTTCAGATACGCCCGCGACCCGAGGTCTGCCATAGGCCTCAAGTTAGATTGAGAATTGTGACATGTTCGGGCTGTCGAGGGTTGCTATTTCAACTGATCCAGCAGCGCCTTTGCGGCGGCTTGTTCAGCCTGACGTTTCGACCCTGCCGTTGCTTGCGCTTCGGTTCCGTCCTGCAACCGAGCCGCAATGGTAAACACCGGGGCGTGATCCGGGCCGCTACGTTTGACCTCGACGTAAGCCGGCGGTTTTTGCCCGCGCGCCTGCGCCCATTCCTGCAGCGAGGTTTTGGCGTCGCGCGCATCCGCTTCAACGTTGTGGACGCGATCCCCCCACAGTCGCAGAATGACGTCGCGCGCAGCCTCGAAACCGGCATCGCGATAGATTGCGGCGATCACAGCCTCCATCGCATCACCCAGCAGGGCCTGTTTGCGGCGCCCGCCTGACAGCATCTCGGACCGACCCAGTTTCAGCACCACGCCAAGATCGATTTGCCGAGCCACATCGGCGCAGGCCTCTTTGCGGACCAACGCGTTGAACCGAGGGGCCAACTGTCCTTCGGATGCTTTTTTGTCGGCCTCCAGCAAGGCGGTTGCCATGACAAGGCCCAGAACCCGATCGCCCAGAAACTCCAACCGCTGATTATCAGGTCGTGTCGAGGACGAGACCGATCCATGGGTCAGTGCGCGCACCAGCAGTTCAGGGTTCGAAAATTCGTACCCCAGACGCTGCTGGAACGCCTTTATCTCGGTCGAAAGCTTCAATTGACCGCCTTAAAGAAGCGATCCCCGCGCCATGTCCAGAAGAACAGCATTGACCGGCCAGCGGATGAGAACAGGATGCGATCAGCCCGCCCGATCAGGTCTTCGTAAGGCACATAGCCAACGCCACCTGCGGATTGCGGCACGCGGCTATCGCTGGAGTTGTCGCGGTTGTCCCCCATGAAGAAGTAGTGCCCTTCGGGAACTGTGTAGATGCCGGTATTGTCAGCCGCCTGATTGCCGATGTTCAGCACTTCGTAAGACACACCGTTTGGCAAAGTTTCGATCATACGCGATTTTTCGCAGACACCGCCAAAGCCGACAGGACCGTTTTCGCAGCGTGGGCGCAAACCTTGCGAACCTTGTGGTTCGGCGACTTCGGTGAACACACCATCAGGTTCTTGTTGTACGGGCGCACCGTTCAGAATGATCTGACCGTCCCGCACCTGAATGCGGTCCCCGGGCAGACCAATCAGACGTTTGATATAATCACGACCGCTGACTGGGTGGCGGAAAACAATGACGTCACCGCGTTCGGGGTCACCACCCCAGATACGGGTGTTTTCATCGCTTTGCATCCAGCCGCAGAGGTCTTCGGCGTCAACATTCAGGCCGACGCTTGGGATGATCAGGCTGGGACAGGACGCGTAAGAATAACCGTAAGACATTTTGTTGACGAAAAGGAAATCCCCGATCAACAAGGTGG
This sequence comes from Ruegeria sp. CDSC002, assembly GCF_059610905.1. Taxonomy (NCBI): domain Bacteria; kingdom Pseudomonadati; phylum Pseudomonadota; class Alphaproteobacteria; order Rhodobacterales; family Roseobacteraceae; genus Ruegeria; species Ruegeria sp. CDSC002. The sequence goes on along the minus strand of NZ_JBXWOM010000004.1, from coordinate 362,451 downwards.
GCTTCATCGAGCCCGACGGAATCCAGAACGGCTGAAACAGGATCGTGCGGAAGACGCCCGCGATCAGCAGGGCATAGACGATGGTTTTGATCGTCTCCCACACGGCGTTACCTGTTTTGGCTTCCTCGGCCATACTGCTCTCCGGTCGATTATTCGTTGGGGTGCTACATGCGGGTCAGTTAAGGGCAAGTCAAGGCTGCACGGGGCCATCGTGAAGCGGACGCGCCTCGATCACCACGAATGCCTGTGCCCAGGGGTGATCGTCGGTCAGGGTGACGTGGATAATGGCCTCATACCCTTCGGGCGTCATCTCTTTCAGCCGATCCGCCGCCCACCCCGTCACATGCATCACTGGCTGACCGGTGCGCAGATTAGTCACCGACATATCCTTCCAGGCGATGCCCATAGCCAGCCCCGTGCCCAGCGCCTTTGAGCACGCCTCTTTTGCGGCCCAGCGTTTGGCGTAGGTTCCGGCGACATCAGCACGACGTTCCGCTTTGCTCTGTTCGGTTTCGGTGAAGACACGATTGCGAAACCGGTCGCCAAACCGGTCGAGTGTGCCCTGAATGCGGTCGATATTTGCAAGGTCCGTGCCGATGCCGAGGATCATAGGTTCTCACTTAATACATTGAGCTCAGGTCTGCGCATTTCTCGTAACCCGCGGCCCAATAAAGCGCGGCAGGTAATGGTGCAGACTACAATCGCGACTGCCAAATAGTACGCATCCATCGGATCTACTAGTAGTGAGTCGAAAGGGATACTTTCACCAATGGCCACGACAACGAGCGACGATAGTACCAGGGCGATCACCAAACCCATAACCGCCATCGCGGTACTCGCAGTCAAAAGATGAATCCCTTTGGGCCACTCTGATTGCTTCTTTGCGTAGTGGGAACCTTCCACATATGCGGCCAAGCCAAACGCAGCGAGTTCGAACAAATGAAAATAGTCTAGGACGCTGATCCAAATTTTCTCGGATAAATTCGCAATTAAATACAGATACATAAAGATACTTGGAGAAGCCCCCAGCGATCCGTGATCTACCAATAAGACACGCACAACTGCTTCAATGAAGAAAAGAACCAGAATACAGACGAACGCTGCCGAAAATACCCATGTAAATCTGAGTATGTTAAAGTTCACGCGAATGCCTCTTTCACCCCAACCGCACCGTCAAAATCTTGTAACTCGCCACTCCAAAGAACCCAGAAAACGCAAAATCGAACCAGCGGCGGGCGCGGCTGTAGGCGCGCACCATACGCTCGGAAGAGAAGAGAAAGGCGTAGCCGATGAAGATCAGCAAAGATCCTGCATAAAGCATGGCGAAATAGCCCAACAACATCGAAAGGCTGGCATTATTCGGGGCGACGATGGCATAGATCGACCCCCAACTCAGGATCGCCTTGGGGTTGGTCAGGTGAATGGCCGCGCCCTTGGCAAAGATTGTGCGAAAAGAGCCGGTGACAGGGTTGCCCATAGCAACCTCATCAGACGTCATCGCCCGGCGCAGCGCCTTGATCGCCAGCCAGGCCAGATAGGCCACCCCTACATAGCGGATGACCTCGAATACCCAAACATTGGCCAGCATGATCGCCGATAAACCCAGCGCGGCGGCGACGCCCCAAGCGGCAGAACCAGCGCAAATACCCAAGGCAAACACCAGGCCAGCGCGGCGACCTTCGTTCATTGCCGTTCCAGCAATCCCCATTGTTGCAGGCCCCGGAGAGCCACCGGCCATCAGCCAGGCAAACCAGATGACAACAAAACCGGGGGTGATCATTCGCGCGCCTCATCCATTAGGCGCCGCATCTCGGCCATGGCAGGCGTGAGGCCGCGAAAGATCGCCTCGCCAATAAGGAAGTGCCCGATATTCAGCTCGCGCACTTCTGGGAACGCCGCGATCGGTTGTACGGTGTCATAGGTCAGGCCGTGGCCCGCGTGCACCTCAAGGCCCAGTGAATGGGCAAAAGCGGACATTTCACGCAGGGCTTCCAACTCACTGTTGGCTTTGTCGTCGTGGCCTTCGGCCATGGCATCGCAATATGCACCGGTGTGCAGCTCGATCACTTCGGCGCCGATACGATGCGCCGCCTCGATCTGGCGCTGATCAGCAGCAATAAAGATCGACACACGACAACCGGCATCGCGCAGCGGAGCGACAAAATGAGCCAACTTGTTTTCCTCGCGCGCGACTTCCAGCCCGCCTTCGGTGGTGCGTTCTTCGCGCTTTTCAGGGACGATGCAAACGGCATGCGGCTTATGCCGCAAGGCAATTTTCTGCATCTCGGGCGTCGCGGCCATCTCAAAGTTTAACGGCACCGACAGGACCTCCATCAGGCCATCGATATCAGCGTCCGAGATATGGCGACGGTCTTCGCGCAGATGCGCGGTAATGCCGTCAGCCCCGGCCTCTTCCGCCAGCTTGGCGGCACGCAGCGGATCAGGATAGGCCCCGCCCCGCGCGTTGCGAACCGTGGCCACGTGGTCGATATTTACGCCAAGACGCAAGTGGTTGTCAGACATCGCTCGAATCCTTCTTAAGGCCCTGGTCTGAACCTAGGGCATTCATCAATGGAACGGCAGGCTTAGTTTCGGCCAAGCGTTTGATTTCGTCAAACTTTGCCTTGATCTTGTCGCGACGGCGCTGCTGATAGGTGCGGATCAGCGGCAAGCTGAGATAGGAGCAAATTACACCCGCCAAGATGCCCGGAAGAACGCCGCCAATCATGTAGGGAAAGAACACCTCGTTATAGAAGATGCTGAGCCCATGCCAGTCCGCGACACGGTCGGTGAACATGGCAATAAAGTTGTTCTTCAGATCACCCATTGCATCTGTGAACTTGCCCATCAGACCATGCGTGTCGCCTTTGTGGAACTTGGTTCCCAGCAGGAAATGCCCGGTCTGCAGGCAAACCACACCGATCGGCACATAGGTGAGTGGGTTGCCAAAGAATGTTCCACTCAGTGCCGCCAGAATATTGCCGTTCAGCAAGCGTGCCACCACAGCAGCGACCAGAAAATGCAATCCGTAGAACGGAGTGAATGAGGCAAAGACGCCTGCACCGATGCCACGCGCAATGCGCTCGGGGGAATCCGGTAGCCTACGAACACGATGCTTGACGTAGTGAAAGGCCCGCGTCCATCCACCACGGGGATAGACGAATTCAGACGCGATCTGGACAGGCGAGCGTCGGTCTCGGCGCTTAAATACCACTCCTGATCACCCCTTCTCAGCCAGCCGCTACTGCGGTTTTGGTCCTGTCCCTATAGCGTTCGACCGCGGCAACGTCGCTTTCGGCCTCAAGCATCAGCATCAGCGAATGCAACTGTTCCAGGTCACGCAATTCGACACTGACTAGAAGGCGGTAAAAATCCGGTTTGCGGTCGACGAATTCCAGGTTCGAAATATTGGCCTTTTTCTCGCCTATCAACGTACAAATGCGGCCCAGCACCCCAGCATCATTGCCAATCGTGACGTCCAGCGTCGCACCATGAACGGCCGGGTGCGTGCCAGAATGCCAGTGCAGATCAACCCAGCGATCTGGTTCGCTTTCGAACTCGGACAGGCGGTCGCAATCGATTGCGTGCACCACAACGCCCTTGCCACGATAGGTAATGCCGACGATGCGTTCGCCGGGCAAAGGCTGACAACAGGGCGCGCGATCGAATTTCTGGCCGGGTTCAAGACCGATCACCGCGCGGCGCGGAGAAATGGCATCACCGTCATCTTGGGTCAGTTCAGGGTAAACGGCGCTGACCACATCATGCGCCGTCAGCTCGGCGCTGCCGAGACGCGCTAACAATTCGTGACGATCCTTCAGGCGCAGGTGTTTCGCCGCGGTATCCAGCGTCTTGTCGGTTGCCTTTCGACCGACATGTTCGAAACCGGAACGCGCAAGTTCCTTGCCCAGCTTGATGAACCGCTCGCGGTCGACCTCGCGCAGCGCACGCCGAATGGCGGTCCGGGCCTTGCCGGTCACCGCAATCTCAAGCCACGTTACCTGAGGCGTCTGGCCGTCAGCGGTAATTACATCCACCGACTGACCATTCTTGATCCGCGTCCACAGTGGCACACGGATGCCGTCCACCTTGGCGCCAACACAGGCATGTCCAATGCGCGTATGGATCGCATAGGCGAAATCAATCGGCGTAGCCCCGCGCGGCAGCTTGACAACATCGCCCTTGGGCGTGAAGCAAAACACCTGGTCCGAGTACATTTCCAGTTTGACCGCTTCGAGGAAATCTTCGTGATCTTCCTCACTGTCGAACTGTTCAGTCAGGTTCGCAATCCACTTGGCCGGATCAACGGCAAATGGGTTTTCCGAGCGGACACCGTCGCGGTACGACCAATGCGCTGCAACGCCGGTTTCTGCCACATCATGCATCTGACGGGTGCGGATCTGAACCTCGACCCGTTTCCCGTCGCGGCCGGAAACTGTTGTGTGGATCGAGCGATAACCGTTCGATTTCGGCTGCGAAATATAATCCTTGAACCGACCCGGCACCGCGCGCCAGCGCTGGTGGATCGCACCTAGCGTCCGGTAACAATCTTCCTCGGACCGGGTAATGATGCGAAAGCCGTAGATGTCGGACAGGCGCGAAAAGCCCTGATCCTTTTCCTGCATCTTACGCCAGATCGAATAAGGCTTTTTGGCGCGACCAAACACTTCGGCTTCGATGCCCGCCTTTTCCAGCTCGTGCCGCATGTCGCCGGTGATCCGGTGAATCACGTCGCCGGTTTCACGTTGCAAGGTGATAAAGCGGCGAATGATCGACTGACGACCTTCGGAATTCAGAACGCGGAAAGCAAGATCCTCAAGCTCTTCGCGCATCCACTGCATACCCATGCGACCCGCGAGCGGCGCATAAATATCCATCGTCTCGCGTGCCTTCTGCACCTGCTTTTCCGGGCGCATTGCCTTGATAGTGCGCATGTTGTGCAAACGGTCAGCGAGCTTGACCAGAATAACCCGCAGATCCTTGGACATGGCCATGAACAGCTTGCGGAAATTCTCGGCCTGTTTGGTCTCGCGGCTGGACAGCTGCAGGTTGGTCAGCTTGGTGACGCCATCGACCAGCTTAGCAACCTCTTCCCCGAACAGTTCGGACACTTTGCCATAATTGGCCTTGGTGTCTTCGATCGTGTCATGCAGCAACGCCGTAATGATCGTCGCATCATCAAGACGCTGTTCGGTCAGGATGGCGGCCACGGCAACAGGATGCGTGAAATAGGGTTCGCCTGAATGGCGAAACTGACCGTCATGCATCTGCTTTCCGAACTCATATGCTCGGGCGATGCGGTCAGCATTAGTCTTGGGGTTGTAGTTGCGGACCAGCGCAATCAGGTCGTCTGCAGAAATCATCCGGTCCGCACCTTTTTCTTTGGGGATTACCCCTGGCCTTGAGCCTCCATCAGAGCGCGCAGCAGCTTCTCTTCCGACATATCGTCATCGGCAGGTTTGTCCGACTCCGCACCCATCAGCAGAGCCATCTGATCTTCTTCCGGCTCGTCAACCTCAATCTGGGTCTGGTTGGCCTCGATCAGGCGCTCGCGCAGTTCATCCGCGCTTTGAGTTTCGTCCGCAATCTCGCGCAGCGACACGACGGGATTCTTGTCATTGTCACGGTCGACGGTGATAGGGCCGCCAGCAGAAATCTCGCGCGCACGATGGGCGGCAAGCATCACCAGTTCAAACCGGTTAGGAACCTTGTCTACGCAATCTTCAACCGTCACGCGGGCCATGGGGCGCTCTCCGTTACTGAATCCATGTCAGGAAGAGGTTTATCTAAGGGCGAATCCCCGCCTTGACAAGCAAGAAATGCTGCAAATGCACCGTTCACACAGCCGTGACTGCCACAATATCCGCTGCGGGCAGGTCTGCCAGCATTTCGGTTACCGTCCGGCCCAGCACCGGATGCCGCCAATCCGGGGCGACGTCCGCCATCGGAACAAGGACGAAGGCACGATCCTGTAGGCGCGGATGTGGAATAATCAGCCGGTCCGGCGCCTTTTGCGTCTGTTCCTGTGCTGGCAGGGTCAGCCAGCTGTCATATACGGTGCGATCCGGCAGAACCAAATCATCATAGCACACCAGATCAAGATCCAGCGTTCGCATACCCCATCGCTGCACCCTTTCGCGGCCAAACTGATGCTCAATCTGGTGAAGCAGGTGCAACAAATCGGCTGGTGTCCTGTCCGTTTCGATCACTGCAGCCGCGTTAATATAGTCGGGCCCGGCACCTGCCGGGAAGCACGGGGTCTCAAAAAAACGGCTGACGGCACGAATCACCACTCTTTGACGCAACATCGCGTCAAGTGCGCTTTGAAGTGTCACCTTGGGGCCAATACCTCTCAATTTGAGATTTGCGCCCAGCGCAATAACCGCTTTTGACATAGATTTGTACGTTCCATTCACTATATTCGGCGAATTGCATGCTTGCGATACGACCGAAATGGCCTAATTATAGAAGATCAGCGCGCCGCATATTTCCAAATACCCACTCACGTAACACCACGGCGTCCTGTATTGTACCGGAAGGACCTATTTATGTTCTATAAAGACGAACGGCTAGCGCTGTTCATCGACGGCTCGAATCTTTATGCGGCCGCAAAAGCACTGGGGTTTGACATCGACTACAAATTGCTGCGCCAGGAGTTTATGCGCCGCGGCAAGATGCTTCGGGCTTTTTACTATACGGCGCTATTGGAAAACGATGAGTATTCCCCGATCCGCCCCTTGGTTGACTGGCTGCATTACAACGGCTTCACCATGGTGACAAAACCGGCGAAGGAATACACCGACAGCATGGGGCGTCGGAAAGTCAAAGGTAACATGGATATCGAACTGACAGTCGACGCCATGGAACTGGCACCGCGGGTCGATCATATTGTGCTGTTTTCGGGCGATGGGGATTTTCGCCCGCTGATTGCCAGCCTGCAGCGTCAGGGCGTGCGCGTTTCGGTGGTTTCGACCATCCGCAGCCAGCCACCGATGATCTCGGACGAGCTACGCCGCCAGGCTGACAACTTCATCGAACTTGAAGACCTGCGCGACGTGATCGGGCGACCTCCGCGTGAAATGCCCATGGAGCCACGCAGCGTTGCTGCGGGTGGACAGTAAGACCCGGCCACTCACCAAGCCCGGGGGAAGAAATTAGCGCGGTCAGGCTGTACCAACCTGGCCGCGCTTCTTTAACTAAAAGCAGGTACTGAAACACCTGCTGGCTAGCAGTGATTCATGTCAGATCAATGACAATGTCCTGTCTAGACCATAGCCGGGAAAAGACTTACCTGTGGCCTATGGAGACCAAGACATGACCAAGCCGCCCCTTACCCTATACCTCGCCGCGCCGCGCGGGTTCTGCGCCGGTGTCGACCGAGCGATCAAGATCGTTGAAATGGCGCTGCAGAAATGGGGGGCTCCGGTCTATGTGCGGCATGAAATCGTGCACAACAAATTTGTCGTCGATGGTCTGCGCGCCAAGGGGGCCGTTTTTGTCGAAGAGCTGGACGAGTGTCCTAACGACCGACCCGTGATCTTTTCAGCCCACGGCGTCCCAAAATCCGTCCCAGCATCAGCAGCCCAGCGGGAAATGATCTACGTCGATGCCACCTGCCCGCTTGTCTCCAAGGTTCATGTCGAGGCGCAGCGCCATGCTGAAGCCGGATTGCAGATGATCATGATCGGGCACAAGGGCCATCCAGAAACCATCGGCACCATGGGCCAATTGCCTGACGGCGAAGTGCTGCTGGTTGAAACCGTCGATGACGTGGCCTCGGTTCAGGTGCGCAATCCGGAAAAGCTGGCATTTGTCACCCAGACGACGCTTTCGGTGGATGACACCAAGGACATTATCGCGGCCCTCGAAACCCGGTTCCCGGCCATCGTTGGCCCGCATAAAGAAGACATTTGCTACGCCACCACGAACCGGCAAGAGGCCGTTAAGGCCGTGGCTCCGAAGTCGGATGCTTTGCTGGTTGTGGGCGCACCGAACTCGTCGAACTCACGTCGGCTGGTCGAGGTTGCTGCGCGCGCCGGGTGCAACTATGCGCAATTGGTGCAGCGCGCCCACGATATCGACTGGCGGGCGCTGGAAGGCATCTCAACCATCGCCATTACCGCAGGCGCGTCAGCACCCGAAGTGCTGGTGAATGAGGTGATTGACGCTTTCGACACCCACTATGACGTAACGGTTGAACTGGTCGAAACTGCCGTCGAAAATGTCGAATTCAAAGTGCCTCGCGTCCTGAGGCAAACCGCATGAGAGGCGTCCCCAGGGCGCCGTTGGTTCTGGCGCTGGCGGGGCTGATCCCGTTCATTTGGGGCGCGCTGACCTCCTTGAACGGCGATTTGCAGGATTGGGGCAGGCAAGAGCTTGGGTCGCGGTTCGTCGGGCCGTATATTCAACTGTTCTACGGCTCAGTGATCTTAAGTTTTATGTCCGGTGTTCTGTGGGGGTTCGCCACCAAGACCTCGGGCAGTAAGGCAGCGACGTGCTATGTGCTGTCGGTCCTCCCGGCGCTTTGGGCGTTTTTCATGACCGGCGGTGGACCCGTCGAGGCGGGCATCAACCTGATGTACGGCTTCGCCGGTTTGCTGATGCTGGACGCGATATTTGCATATTGGCGACTGACCCCGACATGGTGGCTGAGGCTGCGCGTTCTGCTGACAGCCATCGTCCTGATATGCCTTGCCGTAGGAGTGTACCTGTGACCGATCGCAAGACAATTGACGCCTACACCTCGCGTGTTGCCGAATACCTGAGCGTCCCATTGCCGCCCGAACAGATCGAAGCGCGTATGGCCTTTGCCGAAGCGGTTGCGCCGGGTGGCTATGTGCTGGACCTCGGCTCAGGCCCTGGGGCGGATAGCATGTTTTTCCTGCGTGAGGGGCTGCGGGTTCGGGCATTGGATGCGACGCCGGCCTTTGTGGAACACGCCCGCGAAAATGGCGTAGATGCGCATGTCGGTACATTTGACGATGTGACCGATACGGCCACGTTTGACGGCATCTATGCCAGCTTTTCGCTGCTGCATGCACCGCGCAAGGATTTCCCGCGCCATTTGGCGGCCATCCACCGGGCATTGAAGCCCGAGGGTATCTTTTTCCTTGGTCTGAAACTGGGAACCGGTGAACACCGTGACGACATTGATCGCTATTACACCTATTTCTCACAGACCGAGATCGAAGAGGCGCTGGCCGAGGCAGGGTTCACAATTGACCGGATTACAACCGGAGTCGGCAAAGGTCTGGCCGGGTCTTATGACGGCTTTATTCTGGTGATCGCCCATGCCTGAGTTGTTTGCCTATACCGATGGTGCCTGTTCGGGCAATCCTGGCCCGGGGGGCTGGGGCGTGCTGATGCGCGCGATGGACGGCGAAAAAGTCCTGAAAGAGCGCGAGCTGAACGGCGGCGAGGCTGAAACCACCAACAATCGCATGGAATTGCTGGCAGCGATCAGCGCGCTGGAAACGCTGGAGCGGGCCTCGAAGATCACCGTGGTAACCGACAGCGCCTATGTGAAGAATGGCGTCACCGGCTGGATTTTCGGCTGGAAGCGCAACGGCTGGAAAACCTCGAACAAGAAGCCGGTCAAGAATGTCGATCTGTGGCAGCGACTGGACGAGGCGCAGGCGCGCCATGACGTGACCTGGGAATGGATCAAGGGCCATGCTGGCCATCCCGAAAACGAAAAAGCCGACGAGCTGGCCCGCGCGGGCATGGCCCCGTTCAAACCCAAAAAGGCGCAAACGTGAGCGGTCTGGCACTGCTCGACTATGCCTCAGTTCTGGTTTTTGCCCTGACGGGTGCATTGGTGGCTAGCCGGGCACAGCTGGATTTGGTGGGTTTTGCCTTTATGGCCTGCCTGACTGCTGTGGGCGGCGGAACCGTCCGCGACCTGCTGCTGGACCGGCACCCGGTGTTTTGGGTTGGTCAACCGGACTATATCCTGATCGCCACAGCGGCTGCCGTGGTTGTGTTTTTTACTGCTCATTTGGTGGAAAGCCGATACAACTTGCTGGTCTGGCTGGACAGTTTCGCCCTGTCGATTGCCGCAGCAGCAGGTGCTGGCGCAGCCTTGTCGCTGAACCAATCCGGTGTGATCGTTGTGCTGATGGGCGTCACAACGGGCTGCCTTGGCGGCTTAATGCGGGACGTGGTCTGCAACGAAGTGCCACTGGTCCTGAAACAGGGTGAGCTCTACGTCTCTTGCGCGTTTGCCGGGGCTTTTGCCGCTGTGATTGCGACCCGACTTGGTTTCGACGAGCTGGCCACACTGGCCGCATGTGCGTTGATCTGCTGGGCATTGCGGGCGGGATCATTGGTGTTTGGCTGGCGGCTTCCGGTTTACAAGGCGCGCCCGCCGCGGCAATAAATGGGTGCAAAATGTTCGATCTGCATTTCCTGTGCCACAGAAATGAGAACTGAAATGAAATTCACTTTCCCCATTTTTGTCGCCTCACTAGCTCTTCTGGGTGCGTGTGCAGAGCGATACGACGCGGTCAGCTTCGTTGTACAGGGCGACGAAATCGTTGCTTCGGGGGCTATTGATCACACGACACTCAGCGCTTTTGAAGAAATCACTGCGGCCAATCCCGAGATTAAGACACTTGTACTGCAGAACATCGAAGGCTCGGTCGATGATGATGCAAATGTCGTTTTCAGCCGCGTTGTGCGAGACGAAGGGTTCGATACTGTGGTGCCCTCAAACGGCTTGGTCGCCTCTGGTGGCACCGATCTGTTCCTGGCAGGCAATCGTCGCACTCTGGAACCTGGCGCATGTGTCGGGGTTCATAGCTGGGGCGGCGGCGGATATGTGGCTGCCAACCTGCCCGAAAACCACCCCGAGCACGATCGCTATCTCGACTATTTCAATGATATTGGTGTCGACCCGGCCTTTTATTGGTTCACGCTTGATGCAGCGTCCGAGGACGAAATGCACTGGATGTCAGCAGAGGAAGCCAATCGCTTCAATATGGCGACGCGCAATTCCAAATCGTTGGGATCAACAGTGATTTGCGACGAGCGGTAGCCCCGCTCAACGTCGTAGATAGGTCTGCCAGATCCAGATCACCAGCAGAGCCCCCAGAACGGCACCCACAAAACCGGACAACCATCCTGCCAAGGTGATCAAAGCCCGCAACAGAAATCCGCCAACCAGTGCACCAACGATGCCAATCAACATGGTTGTGGGAATGTTGGCCTCGATCCGCATTAAACGGGTGGCTAGGAACCCTGCGGCGGCTCCGATGACGATCAGGGCGATGACAGGCATGTCACTTCCTCCAATGAGTCGGCACGATGATCAGCGCGCCGACGGATGACACAATAGCGTTCAATCCCGGGGACCCAAAAGCAAGGCTAAACCCGAACATCCTGCCAAACATGATCTGAGCAAAGAAAAACAGAAAGGCACCGCCGATACAAATGATGATAGATTGCAGATAGCCGTTTCGGGTAAACCCGGTTTTCTCCGCGAGGCTTCCAACGACGGCTGCGATTAACACCGTCCCCATCAAAGTCATGTACAAGTCTGTTATTCCTTCTAAATCCGACTTCCCTTGGCCACAGGCCAGCCCCGCAGAAAGGTTTCCTTATCCTGTGCGCCTTTGCCCGCCCGTTGCAGGCGCAACAGATCAACGGCACCCTCGCCGCAAGCTACTGTCAAGGCATCGTCCAGAGCTTCGCCGGGTACGCCCTGCCCCTCGGCCAGACGCGACGCCAGTAGTTTCACGCGGTCTCCGTCAATCTCGGTCCAGGCACCTGGGAACGGGGACAGACCGCGGATCTGCCGGTCCACCTCGGCTGCGGGCCGGGACCAGTCAATCCGTGCCTCTGATTTGTCGATCTTGGCGGCATAGGTCACACCGACCTCGGGCTGCGGCTCGGGCGTCAGATCCGGCAGGTCATGCAAAGCCTCAACGATCAGTTTGGAGCCCATTATCGACAGCCGGTCATGCAACTGGTCGGTGGTTTCCTCGATGCCGATATCGGTTGCTTCGCGCATAAGAACCGGGCCTGTGTCCAGACCGGCCTCCATCTGCATGATGCAGATACCGGTTTGCGCATCACCGGACATGATGGCCCGATGGATCGGGGCCGCCCCGCGCCAACGCGGCAACAGGCTGGCATGGATATTCAGACATCCCTGGGCAGGCGCGTCCAGAATGGGCTGCGGTAGGATCAGGCCATAAGCGACCACCACAGCCACATCTGCGTTCAGTGCAGCAAAGGCATCCTGTTCATCTGACGATTTCAGAGACACCGGATGGCGGACAGTCAGGCCTAACGCTTCGGCCCGTGCGTGAACCGGTGTCGGTCTGTCCTTTTTGCCCCGACCAGCCGGGCGCGGGGGCTGGCAATACACGGCGACGATATCATGCCCAGCTTCGACCAGCGCATCCAGAACCGGAACCGAAAAGTCGGGCGTACCCATGAATACAACGCGCATCTCTACCCCAGCTTTTTGGCTTTGCGCAGCAGCATGTCCCGTTTGACTTTGCTGAGCTGGTCGAAATACATCTTCCCGTTCAGATGGTCGATCTGGTGCTGTACGCTTGTGGCTTCGATCCCGACAAAATCGCGGCGATCCACCATGCCCTGCTCATTCAGAAACTTGACCGTCACTGCGCGCGGGCGCTTCACCTTGGCCGAAACACCAGGCAGGTTCGGGCTGGCCTCATCATGTTCGCGCAATTCGATTGAGCTGTGCAGGATTTCCGGGTTGGCCAGACGCACAGCCTTACCGCGTTCAGCCGAGCCGTCCACCACAGCCAGTCGCAACATCACGCCGATCTGCGGCGCGGCAAGGCCAACACCGGGCATCGCTTCCATCGTGTCGATCATGTCGTCCCAGATGGCACGGATTTCATCGGTGATCTCGGCGACGTCCTCCGCCTTGGTGCGCAGGCGTTTATCGGGCCATGGCAGGCAGGTGCGAGCGGTCATGCGCGGGCCTGCTCGCGCTTTAGTTTCTGCATCTTCCGCGTGATCATCTGCCGTTTCAGCGGCTTGAGATAGTCGATGAACAGCTTGCCGTTCAAATGGTCGATCTCATGCTGAACACAGGTCGCCCACAGGCCGTCGAATGTTTCCTGTTGCAAGTTCCCATCCTGGTCAATCCACGTGACATCAACCACTTTGGGGCGCGTGACTTCGGCGAATTGCTCGGGGATCGACAGGCAACCTTCCTCGTAGACATTGGTCTCATCGGACGAGGCGATAACCTCGGGGTTGAACATGATCAACGGACGCGGGGCTTCGCCCTCTTCCTTAATGCAGTCCAACACGATCAACCGATCCAGCACGCCGATCTGAGGCGCGGCCAGACCAACGCCAGGCGCGTCATACATCGTCTCCAGCATGTCGTCGGCCAGCTTGCGCAGCTCGTCGCTGATATCTGCCACAGGCGCGCAGACCTTTTTCAGGCGGGGGTCGGGATGGATCAGGATATTACGTTTCATGGGGTTGATTTAGGCCATCCCGCACTGCACCGCAACGCCCCCCTTGCACCCGCTGGAATTGTAGCTAGCTTTCGTCCGGACAGATGGAGCAGACATGACTTTCAACGACCTGATCGACCGCCGGGGAACCAACAGTTCAAAATGGGATAAGATGGAGCAAATCTACGGTGTGCCCCCGCAGGACGGGCTGGCCATGTGGACGGCAGATTCCGATTACCCAACAGCGCCTTGCGTAATTGATGCGGTTCGCAAAGCGGCTGACCATGGGGTCTTTGGGTATTCGTGGATTCACCCGGAATATCTGGCATCGATTCAGTGGTGGATGAAGAACCGCCATAGCTGGGACATCGACACCGATTGGGTGCTGACTTCACAGGGGTTAGGCAATGCGATCGCCCTGTCTCTGGATGTCTGGAGCGAACCCGGCGACGGCGTCGTCATCTTCAGCCCCGTCTACCATGAGTTTGCCCACAAGGTGAACAAATCGGGACGTCGCGTTGTCGAGTGCCCGCTAGTTCGCCAAGGCGAAACCTATGGCCTGGATCTGGACGACGCTCAGTCGCGTCTGGACGGGTCGGAAAAGCTGTTGCTGTGGTGCTCGCCGCAAAACCCCTCGGGCCGGGTGTGGACACCGGATGAACTGCGTGCCGTGGCCGCATTCGCCGAACGTAATGGGTTGATTTTGGTCTCGGATGAGATCCACCACGATCTGGTTTATCCTGGCAATACGTTCGTGCCGATGGATGTGGCTGCGCCGGATGCGCGGCCGTGGACCGTGACCCTGACTGCGGCGTCCAAGACATTTAACATCGCCGGTCAACGCACCGGTAACATGATCATTCCGGACCCCAAACTGCGCGCGGCCATGCGGCACCGCATTCAGACGCTGGACTATGACCCCAGCGCGTTGGGCGTGGCGATGATAACTGCCGCCTATTCGCCCGAGGGTGCGGCATGGGTTGACGAGCAGGTCGCGCATCTTGCGGGCAACTGCCAGGTCTTTGACGCAGCAATCGCCGAGATCCCTGGTCTGTGGTCCATGCCATTGCAGGCTACTTATCTGGCTTGGGTAGAATTCTCAGGAACCGGCATGACCCATGAAGAGTTTGTCCGCCGCCTGCGCGAAGATGCCAAAATCGCAACGTCCTCAGGCCCCGGTTTCGGCGCAGGTGGTGAGACCTTCGAACGGTTTAACTTGGCCACTCAGCGTGCACGGGTCGAAGAGGCATGCGCCCGGCTAAAGCATGCATTTGCTGATTTGCAGTGAACGAGGCGGCCAACGGCGATGTCGTTGGCCCTGCCCTCAATCCTTGTGCCCAAGCAACGCAATCGGCGCGTCCGGCGCGCGGTAGAAATCCAGCGGAGCCTTGTCGGCTGCGGCCGTGCTGCGTTTAAACTCGTACCGCATTTCGCCTGCTTCATCCTCATCCGCGATGATTAGGCATTGGTACAAGTGACTGACACCATCATAGATATCCACAAGCCCGCGCAGTTGAGGCGTGGTTTCGGCCTCAACTGTAAATCCGTCTTTCCACAATCGAAGAATCTTGTAGGTATTGTCGCCAATATCGACACGAAGGCGGCTGATCTTTTTCAATCCTGCGATTCGCGCCGCATCCAATTCGGCAGTAATTTCCTTTGAAACATAAGTACTCATAATAATATCTCCCCCGGCAGTGTATTCTATTGTGAGGCGCAAATTGTAAAAATCCAGTGAACCTGATCACAGTCAGCGCCGGGATTTCAATTTGTTGCACAGAAATCCCAATCCTTCCTGTGCGTATGCGCAGGAAGGATGCGCGCGCCCTCGCATAGGAACGCCCCATGTACCCGCCTATGTTTGGCGCAAACGCTTTTCGGAGGGCATGAGCAATGGGCCTGTTGGTCGACGGTAAATGGCACGACACTTGGTATGACACCAAATCCACGGGCGGCGCGTTCAAACGCAGCGCCGCGCAGTTTCGCAATTGGCTGACGGCAGATGGCAGCGCCGGACCATCGGGCAAGGGTGGCTTCAACGCTGAAACCGACCGCTACCACCTCTATGTCAGCCTGGCCTGTCCATGGGCGCACCGCACTCTGATCTTCAGGGAACTGAAAGGTTTGAACAAGCACGTCTCAGTCTCGGTGGTACATCCCGACATGCTGGACAAAGGCTGGACCTTCGAGACTGATGACTACGGCGCAACCGGGGACACACTGTACGGTCTGGGCTTTGCTCACCAGATTTACACCAAGGCCGACCCGACATATTCGGGTCGTGTCACAGTGCCGATCCTGTGGGACAAGAAACAGCAGACGATCGTTTCGAACGAAAGCTCGGAAATCATCCGCATGTTCAACTCGGCCTTTGACGGGATTACCGGCAACGCCGACGATTATTGGCCCGAAGCGATGCGCGATGAGATCGAAGAGGTGAATGCGCGCATCTATTCCAACGTCAACAACGGCGTCTACAAATCCGGCTTTGCCACCAGCCAACAAGCTTATGACGCCGCCGTGGACCCGCTGTTTGAAACGCTGGACTGGTTAGAGGATCGTTTGGCTTCAAAACGTTATCTGATGGGGGATCGCCTGACTGAGGCTGACTGGCGGTTGTTCACGACGCTGATCCGGTTCGATCCCGTCTATCATCTGCATTTCAAATGCAACCGGCGGCGACTGATCGATTACCCCAACCTGTGGGCTCATACGCGCGAGCTGTATCAATGGCCGGGCGTCGCTTCGACGGTGAACATGCACCACATCGTGCGCCACTATCACTATAGCCACGAAAGCATCAATCCGCATCGGATCATCCCGACCAACCCGGTTTTGGACTACATGGAACCGCACGGGCGTGGTCAGCGGCCCGCCGCGTAATGTTCAACCATCGCCGCCAGATCTTCTGGCGGCGTGCCGCTTTGCACATAAGCGCACGCGTTTGGACTGTGGGCAAAGATCGAACCGTCTGAAAAAAAGGTGGTGTTGGTAACAAAGATCACTCGCGCCTCGGGGCGGCGATAGCTGGCGAAATCAGCCACTGCCAACGCACTGCCATTTTCCAGCACCAGATCCAACACGATGATATCGAAATCCGTGCCATACAACGCAAGGATCGCAGCCTCTTGCCCGGCAACAAGCGTCACTTCGGCGCCTTGCCGTTCCAGATGTCTTTTCCAGACCCGACCAAGGTCGGGGTTACTCTCAACAATCAGTACATTCATTTGCAACAACCTCGGCACTTGGTAGAGTGTGCGGTGCCGACCCCCGTGGTTTGTGATCACGCTTATTCCTTAACAAAGTGTTAACGGTGCCGGTCAACCGGGCCGATCACGCGGATTTGCTTGTGTAAGCGGCAAAAATCCGCTTGAAGCACCGGAAACACGCAATTCCGACGAGAACACCGATGGCAAGCCCAAACGCAGATTTGAACCCCCGTGCCGTGCGCGACCATGGCGGCGGGCTGGACGGCGCTATCGCCCGGTTCGGCGGGGCACGCGACAATTGGCTGGACCTGTCCACCGGCATCAACCCACACCCGTATCCGGTGTCGGGACTGACCCCGTCGGATTGGGCCGCGCTGCCGGATCACGGTGCGTTTGAACGGCTGTCTGCCGCAGCACGCCAGTTCTGGTCTGTTCCAGATGGTGCCGCGATTCTGCCCGCGCCCGGAGCATCAGCAGTAATCGCCCGCATGCCTGCGCTTGCTGCGACGGGTCGGGTTCAGATCACAGCACCTACCTACAACGAACACGCGGCAGCTTTCGCCGCGCAGGGTTGGACAGTTGAATCGAACGGTCCAGCCGAGGCGCGCGTCCTTGTGCACCCGAATAATCCGGATGGACGTATCTGGTCCGAACAGAACGCCGATGCCCCGCTAACCGTGATTGATGAGAGTTTTTGTGACGTTTGCCCTGACGCATCCCTAATTCATCTGGCCGAGCAGCCAAGTGTGATCGTGTTGAAAAGTTTCGGCAAGTTCTGGGGTTTGGCCGGGCTACGTCTGGGATTTGCAATTGGCCGCCCTGATTTGATCTCAAAGCTGAACGATTTGACCGGGCCGTGGTCTGTCTCTGGCCCTGCCCTTCGGATCGGGGAACGGGCGCTGCGGGACACGGACTGGGCCAAAGCAACCCGTCAGCAGTTGGCGGCAGCGACAGAACAGCTAGACCGGATCATGACCGGCAAGGGGGCAAAACTGGTCGGCGGCACCACGTTGTTCCGCCTTTATGACGTCGACGATGCCGCCGCTTGGCAGGCCAAGCTGGCCCGCGCCCATATCTGGAGCCGCATATTCCCCTACTCAAACACTTATCTGCGCCTTGGCTTGCCGCCTGCAGACGGATGGCGTCAGCTTGAGGCCGCGTTGTGAGCACGGCTTTTCTGCTGGTTTGCGCCATGTGTCTGGACGCGGCGCTTGGAGAGCCAGATTGGATCTGGTCGCGCATTCGTCATCCGGCAGTGATGATCGGCACTGTCATCGGCTGGTTGGACCTGCGCCTGAACCGCGGAACGAATAGGCGCTTGAAAGGCGTGGCCATCGTGCTGCTGCTGATCTTTGGCGCAGTGATTCTGGGCCGCACGCTGACCTTGTTTGGGCCGGTGATCGAAATCGTCCTTGCCGCAATTCTGCTGGCACAGAAGTCACTGGTGACCCATGTGCGCGATGTCGGTGACGGGCTTCGCTCCTCCTTAACCGAGGGCCGCGCCAAAGTCGCCATGATCGTTTCGCGCGATACGCGGGACATGACCGACGCGCAGGTCGCGCGATCCGCTATTGAAAGCGCTGCAGAAAATCTCAGCGACGGCGTAATTGCGCCCGCGTTTTGGTTTCTGGTCGCGGGCCTGCCGGGGTTGCTGATCTACAAGGCGGTCAACACTGCCGATAGCATGATCGGCTACCGGTCGGAAAAGTACCGCGACTTCGGCTGGGCCGCGGCGCGTCTGGACGATTTGTTGAACCTCATTCCCGCCCGTCTGACCTGCGTGATGATCGTGGCGCTATCCGGTCAATGGGCGCGCTGGCCAGAAATGGTCGCGGATGCACGTCGCCATATCTCACCCAACGCCGGTTGGCCCGAGGCCGCGATGGCGCGCGCCTTAAACGTCGCCCTTGCCGGGCCGCGCAGCTATGACGGACAGGTCTGCGATCTGGCCTGGGTCAACGGTGATGCGCCACGTAACATCGGCGCGCCGGAGATTTTCCGCGCATGTGACATGCTTTGGCGGGTTTGGGGGCTTGCGCTGGGCCTCGTGTCGGTGTGGGTTGGGGTCAGCTTTATTTTCTGACGGACCCTAAAATGCGTTTACTCTCGGGCATCATTGCCGCCACCCTGCTCGCCTCTCCCGCCCTGGCCCAATGTGGCGGCGGGTTCAATTCCTTCGTGAAGGGTCTGAAGGCCGAGGCCGTTCAGCAAGGGTTCGATAAATCCACCGTGAACAGCTTTTTCAAAGGTGTTCAGCAGGACAGCGCGGTTCTAAAGGCAGATCGGGCGCAAGGCGTATTCCAAATACCGTTCATCGATTTTTCCCGCCGCCTGATCTCGCAGAACCGGATAGATCGCGGCAAATCCATGTCTCGCAAATACGATGCGGTGTTTGACCGGATTGAGCGGGAATATGGCGTGTCGCGCGGTGTACTGCTGGCATTCTGGGCGTTCGAGACCGACTATGGCGCGGTACAAGGTGACTTCAACACCCGCAACGCTCTGGTCACTCTGGCGCATGACTGCCGCCGTCCCGAGCTGTTCCGACCACAGGTTTTTGCGGCCATCGAGCTCTATAGCCAAGGGGATTTTGAACCCAACCGCACAACTGGTGCCTGGGCAGGTGAGATCGGCATGGTGCAGATGTTGCCCCGCGACATTCTGGAAAATGGCGTGGACGGGGATGGCGACGGCAAGGTCTCGCTAAAAACCTCAGCCCCGGATGCGCTGATGTCGGGCGGCAAGATGCTGTCGCGTCTGGGCTGGCGTCCGGGTGAACCCTGGCTGCAGGAGGTAACTGTTCCCACCCAGATGGACTGGTCCCTGTCCGGCCCCGGCAAGTCGCGGTCCGTATCCGAATGGCAGGCGATGGGCGTTCAAGCGCGCAGCGGATCTCTGGCCAATCTGCCCGCGTCGCTGATCCTGCCACAGGGTCGCAACGGCCCTGCATTCTTGGCCTACCCAAACTTTGACGTCTATTTCGAATGGAACCAGAGCTTTGTTTACGTCCTGACCGCCGCCTATTTCGGTACGCGGTTGGAGGGCGGCCAAATCTATGACGCAGGTTCCCCGCCACAAGGCCTGTCGGGCGCGCAAATGAAGCAGTTGCAGACCAAGCTACAAGCAAGCGGTTATGATGTTGGCAAGATCGACGGCATTCTGGGCGCGGGTACACGGGCTGCCGTTCAGGCCGAACAGGCACGGCTGGGGTTGCCCGCGGATGCGTGGCCAACAGCTGATTTGCTCAACCAGTTATGAGCCCCGATGCGTCCCGCACAGACGGGACGCATCCGGACGCAACACCACAGAGTTATGCAACCTCGGCGTGGTGATGCGGCGCTTTTGGTTCAAACGCGTGTGAAGTCAACGCCTTTCCCCGCGTTTCAATCGCCGTATTGGCAGGGATTTCAGTCCATTCGCCGCTATTCGCGTCCAAGGGTTCGGACGAAATAATGAACCCATCCTTACACGCCTTGTAGTGGAGGCTTGGGGCAAAGCGGTCCGAGGCATATCGGGCGGCAAAAAGGCGATCGCCGTCCGACCAACAAGCGGCAAAGCGAAGATATGGCATCGTTCCCCGGCGTCGTGACAGGTCTTCGACACGTTGGACTGCCCGCTCCATGGCGCCGATCGGATCGACATCCAGACCTTCGCCATGGGCAATCAGGAAAATCGCTTCGCTTTCGGTTGCGCCAAGCCGGTGGCTGTAGAGGTCAGGTGGGATCATCCCGTCCAGCTCCTGCCGGATACGGTCATGCCCTCCGGCCTGCCCATTATGCATAAAACTCCATTTTCCAACACCAAACGGGTGGCAGTTGTTCCGCGAGGTTGCGGTACCCGTTGATGCCCGCACATGGGCCAGAAAGAGATGCGACCGGGTGTGATGCGTAAGCTGTTTCAGGTTGGCATCCGACCAGGCGGGGTTAGTGTCCTTGTAAAAACAAGGCGTCTCACGTTCGGAATACCAGGCAAGGCCAAATCCGTCTGCATTGATCGGCGTCTTACCGATCAGAGCATTTCGGCTCTGAATTACAAGCGATTGCTCTTGGTTCAGAACCAATTCATCTAGATAACGCTTTGCGCCTGCCCAAGCCAGAAATCGGCACATCTGTTAGCCCCATTGAGTATGAATTTTTCAGAGCATACCACCGGCTCAGATAAGAAAACTCATCATTCTTCGCGGGTATTCGGTATTTTTTCGATCAAATGACAACGTAAAACGCGAATTTTAAATCAGCTAATGCCGTACTTGGATCCAATGCCTGATCGTCGAGGCGGCAACCAAACTCATTCAGGCCGGACCGGGTATCGGTCGCCTTTCTCGTCAATCAAAACTAGGCGCTTACCGCTGCGTACATAGAGATCGCAGCGGCTGAACCCGTTACGATACGCGATGCAGACACTGCCGTCGTCGGCAATGGAATATGTCCCAAACGCGGAATCCCCGCTGGCGTAGGTAAAGGAATAAGCCCCACCAGCCGAAAACTTAGACTGTCCGTCGTCATAGAAGGTCAGCGTTCGCCCCGCGAGGGCGTCCAGCTCGGCAGATGAAAGCGGGACATCTCCGGGTTTTGTTGGCCATTCTGCCGCCACAACCGGGCTGGCAGCCAACAAGGCAAAGATCAGATATCGGGTCATGCTGCCACCTTAACCCGCCACGCGGCGATTGAGGCATAACGTTGCAGTGAACGATCAGGCGACCATCTGTTCGGCCTTTTTCAGATCGACTGAAACCAACTGGCTGACGCCCTGTTCCTGCATAGTCACGCCAAACAGCCGGTCCATCCGCGCCATGGTCACCGCGTGGTGGGTGATGATCAGGAAGCGAGTGTCCGTCTGGCGGCACATTTCGTCCAGCAGGTCGCAGAAACGGGTGACGTTCGCGTCATCCAGTGGCGCGTCGACCTCATCCAGCACACAGATCGGCGCGGGGTTGGCGAGGAAGACGCCAAAGATCAGCGCGGTCGCCGTCAAGGTCTGCTCGCCGCCCGAAAGCAGGCTGAGGGTGGATAGCTTCTTGCCCGGTGGCTGGCACATGATTTCCAGCCCGGCATCCAGCGGATCGTCGCTTTCGACCATGACCAGATTCGCCTCACCGCCACCGAACAGGTGCTTAAACAGCATGGCAAAGTTCGAATTCACCTGCTCAAACGCGGTCAAAAGACGCTCACGGCCTTCCCGGTTAAGGCTGGCAATCCCACTGCGCAGGGCCTTGATCGCTTCTTCCAGATCAGCCTTTTCGGTGTTCAGCGTATCGAACTCTTCCTGAACTTCCTTGGCGTCTTCTTCGGCCCGCAGGTTCACCGCACCCATCGCGTCTCGCTGGCGCTTGTGGCGGTTTACTTCGGCCTCCAGCGCGTCGGCTGCAGGCATCTGGTCAGGGTTCACATCCAGTTGGTTCAGCAACTGGTTCGGCGTCAACTGCTGATCTTCAGCGATCCGCTCAGCAGCTGCCACGACGCTTTCTTTGGCTGCGTCACAGCGCGCCTCGGCCGCTGCACGGGATTCGCGGGCTTCAGACGCCAAACGTTCAGCTTCTCGCTCGGCCAGCACGACTTCGCGCTGCTGCGTCTCAGCCTCGGCAAGCTTGTCGGCGGCCTCGGCACGCCGGGCCTCGGCTGTCTCGATCAACTCGTTCAGTTCTTCGCGGGCTTCGGCGATCTCACCCGGGGCGGCCATCGCCTCAGACAGTTCTTCCTCAGAGCTTTCCTTGCGTTCGACCAATTCCGCGATACGTTTTTCTGCTGAATCCAACCGGTGCCGCCAGCCACTGAGGTCCTTGGTCACTTCCTGGGCCCGCCGGGTTCGTGCCTCGCCTTCACGGCGCAGCTCATCATGGGATGAGCGATGGGTCAGCATGGTGATCCGCGCGGCCTCAACCGTCTGTTTGATATCCTCGACCTGCGCGCGCGCGCTGTCGACGTCACCCAGGCCGGCCAGAGTGCCTTCGGCCTCGCGCAGTTGCGCGCGGGCAGACATGGCATCATCCTTGTGTCTGTCAACGGCAAGGGTAAGCGTTTCCAACCTGCCCTGCGCCAGATTGCGGTCAGCCTCGGCCCGGCTCAGCCCGCGCGCGGATTCTGCCATCCGCTGGTCGGCGGCGCGTCGAGCTTCGCGTGCGCGGCGGTCTGCCTCGGTGACATCCGCCAGTTGCTGCGACAGCGCCTCATGTGCCGCGCGGGCACCATCAGCCTGCGCTTCGGCGCGGGTAAGCTCCTGTTTCAGAGCTTCAAGCTTGTTGAGCTGCTCCAACCGCAAGGCTGCAGCGCTTGGCGCATCTTCGGCCCATGCCCGGAACCCGTCCCAACGCCACAAGTCACCTGAACGGGACACCAGACGCTGCCCCGGCTTTAATGAGGCTTGCAGCCGCGCGCCCTGATCCGCATCAACCAATCCGATCTGAGCGATCCGGCGGCTCAGACGGTCTGGGCCCGAGACATGCAACGCCAATGGTTCTGCCCCATCGGGCAGGGGCTGATCTGCATCGTAGCCTGACACCTGCACCCAGCCGGATGGTCCATCGGCATCGACCAACGGTGTACGCAGGTCGTCAGCCAGTGCCGCCCCCAGCGCCTTTTCATAGCCGGGCTCGACCCGCAGCAGATCCAAGACCTGCCCGCCTTCGGCCGTATCCCGTTCGACCAGCTTGGCCAAGGCGGATGTCTCGGCACGGATTGCGCCCAGTTCACCCTCGGCCTCAGACCGCTGGGCGCGCGCTTCGGCTTCTCTCGCTTGCGTTTCATTGCGCAGTTCGTCCGCTGCGGCCAGCGCTTCGTCGGCGGCCTCAGCGGCCTCGCGCGCTTCTTCCTCACCCTCTTGCGCTTCCTCAAACGCTTCGCTGGCGCGGGTCAAAGCATTGCGGGCTTCGTCTACCGCAGCACGGGCTTTCTCTTCTTCGCCTTCGGACCGGGTCAGCGTCTTGCGGCTGTCTTCGACCAAACGCTGAGCCGACTGGTGACGCGCCACAAGACGCGCCACATCTTCGGTTTCCTGCGACAGGTGATCTTCTCGATCTTGCAGCACGGATGCGGCTTCGCGCGCGATCTCGGCGGCCTCAGCCACTTTGTCGTCATGCCCATCTGCCGCTTTGGCCAGTTCGCGCGCTTCCCATTCCAGACGCTCAATCATCTGGCCCGCGTCCCGGTTCAGGCCGGTTTCGCGTTCGATATCGTTGGCCAATTGCTGAATTCGGTTGGTCAGCGTCTCGATCGTCTGACGCGCGCGGGTTTCCTGATCAGCCAGTTGGTCGCGCTGTACCTGCTGTCGTTGCAAGACGGCGGCGGCGATTGCCTCTTCCTCGCGCAGAGGCGGCAGAATTTCCTCGATTTCAGACCGCTTGGCGCTGGCGGCGCGGGCTTCGGCCTCCGCGCGCGACGCTTCGGTGATCCGCTCGCGCAAGACGTCTTCGGCCTGTTGGCGGGCCATGTCAGCCTCTTTCCAGCGGCGATAGAGCAGCATGCCTTCAGCCTGCCGTAGTTGCTCCCCAATCTCACGGTACCGTGCGGCCTGACGCGCCTGCCGCGCAAGCTGCCCCAATTGGGTGCCAAGCTGTTCAAGAACGTCATCCACACGGGTCAGGTTGGATTCGGTGCCCTTCAGCTTAAGCTCCGCCTCGTGGCGGCGCTGATAAAGGCCCGAGATACCGGCCGCCTCTTCCAGAATGCGGCGACGCGCGCGGGGCTTGGCGTTGATCAGCTCGGCGATGCGGTTCTGCCCCACCAGTGCAGGTGAATGCGCGCCGGTCGAGGCATCGGCAAAAAGCATCTGGACATCGCGCGCCCGAACATCTTTGCCGTTGGTCTTGTAAGCGCTGCCGACATCGCGGGTGATGCGACGCACAATTTCCAACTGATCGCTGTCGTTGAACCCCGAAGGTGCCAAACGTTCCGAGTTATCCATCGTCAGGACAACTTCGGCAAAATTGCGGGCCGGACGCGTTGCGGCCCCGGCAAAGATCACATCCTCCATCGCGCCACCGCGCATGGATTTGGGGCGGTTTTCACCCATTACCCAACGCAACGCTTCCAGAAGATTGGACTTGCCGCAGCCATTTGGGCCCACCACACCGGTCAACCCATCCGCGATAATCAGATCGGTCGGGTCAACAAAGCTTTTGAAGCCGGTGAGTTTAAGTTTGCTGAACCGCAAAGGCCGCTCGTCCCATGATTCCTATATCTGGAAGTCTGCGCAACCCATTGGGGGTGAGTCAACGGAGTAACGCAGGATATGGGATTTCACGCCAAGTTATCCACAATATCTTGCCAAAATACGCAAAAAAGCGCGTATCTCAGTAAGAAGCGCACTCAAAAACCTGATAGCCATAGTCTTCGTAGTAGCCATAGTCGATACATTCATAGGGACCGCGAAGAAGGCTGCCGAGAATCAGCTTTTCCCCCAATTCCCGGTCACAACCTAGAATGCCCACGGTGACCGCAGCGTCGCCCAGAACATCCAACAACGGGCAACCCGACACCTGTGCCATAGCCAGTGCGGCCCGGTCCCGAATGGGGTCAAGACGCGGAGCATATTGAGAGTTGATGCGTACAGCCTCGGCCAGTTGATCGCGGACCCGCACGTCAAACACACTGCCATTCACCGCAACGCGGGTCGCAGGCACATCGCGAAAGTGGGGCGTGCCAGCCGAACAAGCGGCCAGCACTAGGAGGGACAGATACCGGATCATGCCCGCAGCATTGCAGCATCAAGGTTAACAAAACCTTTCCGCCGATCAGGCGCGCAAAACCTCACCCAATCGGCGAATACCTTCGCGGATCGTATCCTCATCCGAGTTCGAGAAACTCAACCGGATCGTGTTGGTCCCGCTGCCGTCCGGGAAAAAGGCCCCACCCGGGACAAAGGCTACTTTGACCGTGTCCAGCGCCCGGGCTAACAGTTCGGCCCCGTTTGTACCGACCGGCAATGTCAACCACACGAACATGCCACCTTCCGGCTTGGTCCACTGCACGCCATCGGGCATATGGTCCTGCAACGCCTGCAACATGGCGTCGCGACGGGCACCGTAGACACGACGCAGCATCGGGATATGCGTGTCGAAACAAACCCGTGCCACCTGGTCAATGGCCATCTGGTTGATGGTTGCCGAATGCAGATCGGCAGCCTGTTTCATCAACACCAATTGAGAAATCACTGGCTTTGCCGCCACGACCCAACCAACCCGCAACCCCGGAGACAAGGTTTTCGAAAAGCTTCCACAATAGATCGTGCGGCAATCCTCAATCGACCCTTTGCACGCCAATTCCAGTGCCAGAACCGGGGGGATGGCATTACCGTCATAACGCAGGGCCTGATAGGCGCCATCCTCGATCACCGCACAGTTCAACTCATCCGCCAGATCCAGCAGCGCTTCCCGCCCCCGCAGATCCACGGTTTCGCCTGTCGGGTTGGCGAAATCGGGCGAGAGATAGGCAAATTTGACCGCGCCTTCGCCCGCTAACGCCGCGTATTCTGCCGCGCCCCGGTTGCCATTGATGCTGAGCCGGTCAAAACGTGGTTCATAAGCATTGAATGCAGCCAATGCGCCCAGGTAGGTCGGCCATCCGACCAGCGCAGTATCGCCCGGCGACAGATAGAGTTTACCCAGATAATCCAATGCCTGCTGCGAGCCTGACGTGATCAGGATGTTCTCAAGCCCGCATTCCACTCCGATTGAACGCATGTGGTCGACGAGCCATTCCCGCAGCGGGACGTAACCTTCGCTGACGGAATATTGTAGCGCCTGAGCCTGCTGGTCAAGCCCCAACGCAGCTTGAAAGGCGGCCGCGAACCCTTCGGCTGGAAACAACGCGGGATCGGGGATGCCGCCTGCAAAAGAGATGATCCCCGGCTGATCCAACAGCTTTAACAATTCGCGTATCTCAGACGCTTTCATCCGGGATGCCCGCGTGGCGAACAATTCGTGCGTAGACATGAGTCTCCTCCGCTCTCAGTCACGGCCAGCGTAGAGAGGAACATCACAAAGTCAACAATACTGACCTAATATTTTAAACCACGTGACCCCGCATTCTTGAACCTCGCCGCCATCCGTGGTCATATCATTTGACCAATTTCCGGAATGACGCCCGCATGCCATTTCAAAAAGTTCAGACCGAAAAGCTTTCAATCGCGGTAGTTCGCCAGATTGAACTGCTGATACTGCGCGGCATACTGCGCCCCGGCGAACGTCTGCCCGCCGAACGCGAATTGGCCGAGCGGCTGGGCGTATCCCGGCCGTCCCTGCGCGACGCGATCGCGGACCTGCAAAGCCAAGGGTTGCTGACAGCAAAAGCAGGATCCGGGATCTATGTGGCCGAGGTTCTGGGCTCAGCCTTCTCCCCGGCGCTGATCCGGCTGTTCGGCAGCCATGACGAGGCGGTGTTCGATTACCTCTCGTTCCGGCGCGACATGGAAGGGTTGGCGGCCGAACGCGCGGCCCGGTTGGGGTCGGACAGCGACCTGAAGGTGGTACAGACGATTTTTGCAAAGATGGAAGCCGCCCATACCAGCAATGCGACCGAAGATGAGGCGCAGCTGGACGCGCAATTCCACATGGCTATCATCGAGGCCAGCCATAATGTGGTCATGTTGCATATGATGCGGTCAATGTTCGATCTGTTGCGGCAAGGCGTGTTCTATAACCGCCAGATGATGTTCCAGCAGCAAACTACGCGCGAGGCCATCCTGGACCAGCACCGCGCCATCAACACCGCGCTTCAGGCACGCGACCCGGCCGCTGCCCGTGCCGCTGTCGACATGCACTTAACCTATGTCGAACAATGCCTTTGGGACGGGAAGAAGGCCGAACGCAACGAAGACATCGCCAAACAAAAATTGATGCACGAGGCCGAAGATTAGGCGGGCGTCAACGCTCTGATATTGCGCCAAATCCATACTCAGTGCTATCAGCGATCTCTTCATAGAGCGCCTGATATTGGCCAGCGACCACAGCCTCTGCAAAGCTGTCCACGGCATGTTGCCGGGCAGTACCTGACATGGCCAACCCGGTTTCATTGTGGCGATTCTGGAGGATCGAGATAACACCTCGTGCGAGGTCTTCTGCCTCGAATGGGCGCGCCAAATACCCCAGGCTTTGATTTGGAACCAGATCCGACAGCCCACTGGTTTTGAAACCTGCGACCGGAACGCCACAGCACATGGCCTCGACACCTGTATATCCCAGCACTTCGCGCCGGGATGGCAACACAAAGACATCTGCAGCCGAATAAATGCGCTTCAGCACCCGGTTGTCGCTAATCCGCCCCATGAAATGGATCGGATAAGGAAATTCGGCATCGATCTTGTCGCTACCAAATACAACTGCCTGAACATCAGGAACGGCGGAATGCACCCGTCGCATAGCTTCGACAAGGTGGGCAAAGCCTTTGTTGGGATCCTGAGTCGCTTGGACGGCACCAAACAATACCAGCGGAGCGTCCTGAGGCAGCGATAGATCAGCGCGCGCCTGGGCTTTTTCGACAGGTGCCCAGAAATCGGTATCGATTGCGTTGGGGATCACGGTGACAGGCCAATCGCGCATCAACGCACTTTGCCGAACACAGTCAGCCAGCCAATTGCTGGGGCAAACGATCTGAAAAGGTTTTTTCCAATGCGCGGCTTTTCTTTTCCAGACCCAGCGGTTCAGGTCAAACCCACTGAATTCGGATGACACGTAACCGTCACGCCATCTGTCCAGCTCGCTCACATGTTCGGCCCCGGAGAACGGCCACATGTCATGAAACGTCCAGACCACGGGATGTTTCACCGCCCCGATCTCGGCAATCGAAATCATGTCGGAATTCACCCAATGCAAATTCAATATTTGCGACGGTTGGCTGTTCAGATACGCGGCCAGACCCGACCTTGCCAGACCAAGAGACGCCAACCCATTCACCTGAGTTCTTGCATATTTCTTTCGCAGATGACGTGCGTATTCACGCTGGCAAAGCCGCTTTAGTGTTTTCCGCGGCGCGAATTTTGTGATCCGATCCTCGTCCGGGCCATCGACGACGGTCATGTGCGAATTCGTCCCTTTGGACAGCAAGGCAAGATGCAGCCTGCGGGCAGCGATGGCGGCACCTCCGCCAGAATAGCTATGGCTAATATGGTTTATGCGCATTGGAACGAATTCCGTGCGGATGACCGACGTCCAATCGTCAGTGCCTTTGGATTGTCGTCGCCAACTGACATCCCCATTTTCAAATGACGCCAATTAACCAAGAAGTTTAGCCCCCAGCCTTCTGATCTTGCGTCTCAAACGGGTCAAACGATCCGGTCTATAGCTGAAATGCGCTCGCAGCGCCTCGAGCGCGACCTTGTCTTCGGTGACATCGTCGGGAAGTGGCAGGTCAAAGTCATGGCAGAGATCTTTTGGCTTAACCTCGTCCACTGGTCCGCAATGGGTACCAGACCCGTCCAGGCCGATATTCTCGGCAAAAGACCTGCAAGGCGACAGACAAAGGCCATCCTGCCCGAAAATCGTTGCGTACCAGAAAATCGCCCAGGTCCGAATGTCACCGCGCAAATTGCCTTGTACCTGACCCCATAAATCCTCGGCCCCGCTCAGGTTGAACCGATGAATGTCATCATCGGAAAACTGCTGAACCAGTTTTTTCGGGTCGCGTTCGAAATGCTGCCAGCGGTCGGCCCAGCTGGCCCATCCCCAACAGCTCATGAAGCGCCAGAAAACCGCACCACGCCGATCCAACAAGGGAGGAAGGTCTTCGTTGAATCCTGCGATATGCCAGACCCGCGGGTCATCTTGGTATCGATCCAGCGCGCGGTTCATGTAGGTGAGAAACGCGGACGAGGTCACAATGTCATCTTCTACAACAATCGCCCTGCCATAAGTTTGCATCGTAGCGGTAACGCCTTCCTGAATCGACTGGGCCAACCCGGCGTTAGCATCACGTGCGCGCAATGTAAGGGTGGCAAAGCCTGTCTGCGCTTCAATCACTTTGCGGGTTTCCGCAACCGGGATAACATCATCTGCCGAACGCGGCCCATCTAGATAAGCAATTACATCGGTGCGCGCAGCCAAAGG
The DNA here is from genome assembly GCF_059610905.1 of Ruegeria sp. CDSC002. Classification (NCBI taxonomy): domain Bacteria; kingdom Pseudomonadati; phylum Pseudomonadota; class Alphaproteobacteria; order Rhodobacterales; family Roseobacteraceae; genus Ruegeria; species Ruegeria sp. CDSC002. The sequence goes on along the minus strand of NZ_JBXWOM010000004.1, from coordinate 332,761 downwards.
CGACGCAGCAAGCGCCCGCAAGGTCCGCTCAGTGTGATCGGGTCGGTTGAAAGCGAACAGACAGACCGGTGCTGGATCGGCAATCGCAGGTGCTGTGTCAATCATAGCAACTCTCCGTCAGGTTTCGCGCAGGGTATTTCACGCCAAAAACATCGCCAAGAGCAGTTCCCTAAGAAAAGAAACCCGAAAGCGATCAGCCTTCGGGTCACTCTTTGTCGAAACGGCGTTGGAAGCTATCAATGCAGCTTGTCACCAACATCCGCGATGGCCGCGTCGATCAGCTTGTTCGCCTGTGCCGCGGTCATTTGCTTGGCCAGAACCGCGTTGGCAGCCGATACCGCAACGGTGATGGCCTGATCGCGGACTTCCTTGACAGCTGACGCCTCAGCCGAAGCGATCTGGTCCTGAGCTGCTGCCAGACGGCGGGCGATGGATTTCTCCAAATCGACCTTTGCCTGTTCTGCCGCCAGAATAGCGTCTTCCTTGGCTGCAGCCACGATGGCATCCGCTTGGGTCTGCACTTCACGCTGCTTGCGCTCGTACGAGGCCAACAGGCTGCGTGCCTCATCATGCAGGGCGCGGGCTTCGTCCAGTTCGGACTTGATGCCGTCGGCGCGATTGTCCAGCGCGCCACCAATCATGCCCGGAACCTTGAAATAGAACAGGACCGCGATGAAAACGATGAAGCCCAGAGTGACCACAAAGTCGGTGTTGCCAAGCGAGAAGAACGGGCCGCTTGCAGCCAGCGCGGGGCTGGCGGCGCCGACGGTCAGGATAAGGGCAAGAGTATTCCGCATGTCACTTATCCTTTCGTCTGCGCGTCAATTGCACTGTCGATGGCTTTGGCATCTGCCTCGCCGCCCAGTGCTGTGACCAGTTCAGCTGCCGTATCCTTGGCAACCACTTGAATGCTTTCCAGCGCACCGGCACGGATATCGGCAATAGCCTTTTCCGATTCAGCCGCCTTTGCAGCGATTTCCAAGTCAGCCTTGGCAATCGCGTCATCCAGACCTGACTGGATTTCCGCGCGGGCTTCCGCTGCGATACGCTGTGCCTCAGAACGGGCATCGGCCAGCGCCTTGTTGTAGGCCTCTTCAGCCTCGACCGCTTTGGCCTTCAGATCTTCGGCCGCAGCCAGGTCATTTGTAATGGTCCCCTGACGTTCCGCCAGGATTGCCGCGATGCGGGGCAAAGCCACGCGAGACAGGACCAGAAAGATGACGACCAGCGTAATGACCAGCCAGAAAATCTGGTTGGGGAACCAATCGAAGCAGAGCTGGGGCATCCCGATCGCCGACCCATGAGAGTCAACGCAGGTACCTGCAATCTCTTCGTATACGGGTTCTGTCGCCATGATGTCCTCCGTCGGAACGTTGTCTTTACAACAGGTGGGCCGCTATGGCTTGGACCCACCTGCGCGTAAGGATCAGGTTCCGCAGATTAGACGGCGAACATCAGCAGCAGCGAGACCAGGAATGCAAAGATCCCCAGGGCTTCTGCGAATGCGATACCGATGAACAGGGTTGCGGTCTGCGAAGCAGCCGCCGAAGGGTTGCGCAGGGCGCCGGCCAAGAAGTTGCCTGCTACGTTGCCCACCCCGATTGCGGCTGCGCCGGAACCGATTGCTGCCAGGCCTGCGCCGATGTGTGCGAGATCGCCTTCCATGATGTTTCTCCTTACGAATTGGAAGTTTCGATGTTTGGGTATCGGACCTTAGTGCGAAGGATGCAGCGCATCTTTCAGGTAAACACAGGTCAGAATGGTGAATACGTAGGCCTGAATAAAGGACACGAGGACCTCGAGGCCGTACATTGCGGTGATCGCCAGAACGGACACCGGTGAGATCACGGCAATCGCGGCAAAGCCTGCGAAAACCTTGATAACCGCGTGGCCTGCCATGACGTTACCGGCAAGACGAATGGAGTGGCTGACCGGACGCACGAAGTACGAGATCAGCTCGATGATCGCCAGGACGGGGCGCAGTGCCAGCGGTGCGCTGGACACCCAGAACAGACCCAGGAAGCTTGCGCCGTTCTTGACGAAACCCAGAACGGTTACGGTCAGGAACACAGCCAGCGCCAGCGGGATGGTCACGGCGAAATGCGACGTGGTGGTGAAAGACATGGGCAACATGCCCAGGAAGTTCGCGCAGACGATGAACATGAACAGGGTCATGACATAGGGGAAGTACTTCACGCCTTCTTTACCGCAAATGTCTTCCAGCATCTTGTAGATGAAGCCATAGGCCAACTCAGCAACAGACTGCATCCGGGTCGGAACAATGGCACGTTTCGAGGTGCTGAGAACCAGCAGGGCAAAGATCGCCGCAATAGCCAGAAACAACCACAGAGTCACGTTGGTCGGCGTGTACCACGCAATCGCACCGTCACCGAAAAGCGGTTTAACGATGAACTGATCCATCGGATGGAAAACCAGGCTGCTGCCTTCTGCTGCGGTGGTCTCAGTTGCCACGTTCAGTCCCTCTCGTCCTTATCGGCCGCCTCAGCAGCCGCTTGTTTCTCCTGAACCTCTTTCGCGCTGCGGAGCATAACCTTCACGCCCGCGACAAGGCCCAGCAATGTGAACAGCACCAGAAAGATCGGGATTGTCCCGAGCAGGCTGTCCAGCCCGTATCCGATGCCAAATCCGATCCCAAGACCGGAAACCATTTCGATGACCATCCTCCAAGCAAGCTCGCCCCCGGACACGTCAGCATCCGCACGAGGCTTTGGCGCTTTGGCCTTTTTCGCCGCTGTGATCTTGGCCTCCAGCTGCGCCATACGCTGCTTTTGGTCATCATCGGTCACGGGCAATTCCCTCGCACAGTCTTGGGTAGGGTGCTAAGGGGCGCAAGGCACAGAGTCAACGGTGTTAAATGTCCGACTTTCCGCAGGTTAAGTAATTGAATTTATGCAATTTATTCATGCAATTGAAGCACCATTAAAATGTCCCGATCCATCGGCGCGCGTAAAAATCACTCAATTCGTATATTCAACCAAATGGTTGACCAAAACCGGGCGCTGTGATTGAGCGATAGCATGTCCAATGACCTCGATACCGTTTTCGCGGCCCTCGCCGACCCGACCCGCCGCGCCATCCTTGCGATGCTGCTTGAGGATGACATGGCCGTCACCGACGTCGCCGACCCGTTCGAGATGTCGCTGGCCGCGATCTCGAAACATCTGATCATCCTGACCAAGGCCGGGTTGATCAGCCAGGAAAAGCGCGGGCGGGTGAAGTGGTGTAAGCTGGAACCGGATGCGCTGCGCGCGGCATCCGTCTGGATGCAGGGGTTCGGTCAGTTCGAACCGGTCAATCTGGATGCGTTTGAACGATTTCTGGAAGTCGAACTGCCCGCAACAGACGATCCCTAGATCTATCTAACTACAAACACCGATACTTTGGCGTGCTTGGCCAGATATCCGGCATGGCTGGAAAAGATGTGGTCCGTGATGCGCGGTGCGTGCGTCCCAACGACGATTAGGTCGGCCCCAATCTCTTCGGCGGCGCGCGTCAGGTCACCGTCTACCTCGGCAGCTACATCTACGGAATGGATATTGCGTGCCGAAACTTCAGAACCGCTCTGCTCAGTAAGTTGATCCACAATGGCTTGCAGCTCGGTGCTGATCTTCGCGTCTGAATGCGTGACGTCGCCCGGCTGGGTTCCGGTCACGCTCACGATCGTGATCCGGGCGTTTTGCCATCTCGCCATTTGCGCAGCGACATCCAGAGCTTTACGAATTTCCGGTGGCAGATGAATATCGACCGGGATCATAATGTGACTAAACATGGCATCTTCCTCCTGCCGCCGATGTTAGCGGGCTCAGGAATAGAGTACTTTGATCTGTCTCATGTAGATGACTCCGACCATTTCATTCGGTTTGGCCGGTTCCCAGCTAGCCTTCCTGACTATACTCGACGCCGATGATCACACCCGTTGCATCCGCAAGACACAACCACGGTGCCTGAGCGCCGGTGACCTCAATTGTTGTAATTGTTCCAGTCGGCACGGACTCGGTCGAAACCGCGTTGACGTCAGCGGCCTGAACACCTGTCTCAGCCGACACGAGAGCCTCACAACTGCCTTGAAGGTCGGTCTCCGACGACCCCTGCCCTCCTCCTTGCGTACAGGCGGATAACATCGCACCGACGACAAATAGAATAGCTTGCTTCATCATTCCCTCCGGGATGGTTCATCAGACCCGAGGGTTGTTGGATTACGGCCAAATGGCAAGGGTCATTCCGAGACCGGCGCAGTGTCTTTCGCAGGTTGCTCTTCGCTTTTGAGCAGCAGAACCAGCGCGATCGCGGTTAAAACGACACCGACCAGCACCATGACGGTTGGCGCAGGCCGCCCAAGCGCGATTTCCCACAAGATCACCCAGCTGGGGATCAGATAAGTATAGGCCATAACCTTGGCCGACGGCAGGCGTAGCGCTGCAAACTGGACCAGAACGAAACTGGAGGCCGTTGCGAAGATAGAAAGATACAGCAGACTGACCCAGACGATCAGCGGCAGGTTCGCCCAATCGGTTGCACGGATGTCTGACCAGCCGACCACCGTCAGGATCACGCAGCCAGCAACCAGTGTTCCAAATGTAAAGACTACTGCGGGCTCACCCCGGTTCAGTTTGCGCACCATCGGCGTGTAGATTGCATGCGCCATGCAGCCCCAGAAAAAGATGATCTCTCCGCCGCCGATCTCGAAGGCGCGAAAGGACTGCCAATCGGCGCGAAAGATAACCCATAAAGCACCGGTTGCCCCCACCGTCAGGGCAAAAGCCATACGCGGAGTGGTGATCTGGCGCAGCAGAACCCATCCGGCGACCGCAGACATGACCGGCGTCAGGGTGAATACCGCAGATGTGCTGACCGGGTCGGCGGTTTTCAAGCCGTAAAACATAAGAACAAAGTAAGTGGCGAACAGCCCGCCCAAAACGGCGTATCGCCACGGCGCTTGCGCAGCGCTGCGCGGCAAACCGGTGGTGGCTAACGCGGCAATGCCGATGATGACGGCCGCAATCAGAAACCGCCCGGCTGTAATCGCCAACGGCGCAATCTGGTTGGCAACAATAGACCCCAACGAGAAACTACCCGCCACCAGCAGAGTGAATGTGATCATTGCCAAATGACCACGCCCCTGCGGTGTCACGAGAGCCAACCTTTGGATTCTTCCTTAAGGAACGATAGGAATGCCTGCACTTTGGTCGTGCGATGCAGGTCGACATGGGTCACCAGCCAAAGTTTGCCGAACCATTCGGGCAACGGCTCAATAACTTCGACCAACTCCGGATCGCGCGATGCCTCCCATCGTGCCATGAAACCGATCCCTGCCCCGGCTAGAACCGCCTCGCGCAAGCAGAAATTGTTGGTACAGCGGAATGCGATGGCCTCGGCCGGGACAGTGGCACGTAACCACTTGGAAAACGGAGCGCGGCTGTTTTCATCGTCCGTGCCGACAAACAAGTGGTCTGCAAATTCGTCAATTCTCGCTGGTTTACCTCGGCGCTCGATATATGACTTGCTGGCAAACAAGCCGACCTCCTGTTCGATAAACGGCTGCACAACATTGTCGGGTTGGTCCGGGGCGGCCCCCGCCCGGATGGCCACATGCGCCTCGCCGTATTCCAGGCGGAACAGGCGGTCCCCGGTGAGGTAACGCACGATCAGGCCCGGATGCATTGATTGGAACTCGGACAGGGCCGGAACGACCAAGGGCGCCAGCGAGGCCAGAGACGTCACAACCAATTCGCCCGACACATCATCGCCACGCCCTTTCATTCGGCCCACCAACTGATTGAACTGATCTTCGGTGGCCTGAGCCACGCGCAGAAGGTCCTCTCCGGCGTCGGTTGGGGTATAGCCACGCGCGTGGCGCTGAAACAGTTTGACGCCCAGCCGCGCCTCGATCGCGTCGATATGGCGGATCACGGTGGCATGGTGCACGCCCAAGATTTCGGCCGCGCCGCTGACAGTGCCCATCCGAGCGACCTGATAGGCGGTTTTGACTTCGTCCCAATTATCCATGCTCAAGCCCACTGTGCAAATTCCAACAATACATGTTGGTATATCCGCGTTTCGTTCGCTGACGCAACACTCATATTGGAACCGGAAACAGTTACCCCGCCAAAAAGGAAACCCTGACATGACCAAGACCATCCTGCATATCGACGCATCGGCCCGCCGCACCGGATCTGCCACCCGCGACCTTTCCGGCCAGATTATCGGGCATCTTGGCGCCGGGCGCATCATCCGCCGCGATCTTGCCAGCCCCCTGCCCCTGCTTACCGAAGACTGGATCAACGCCAACTTCACTCCGGCCGATCAGCGTGACGAGATTCAACGCGATCTGCTGGCCCTGTCCGACGAGTTGGTAAGCGAGCTGCAAAACGCCGACACCATTGTTATCGGGCTGCCGATCTACAATTTCTCGGTGCCTGCGGCCTTCAAGGCCTGGATTGACCTTGTCGCCCGCGTGGGTCTGACCTTTGCCTATTCGGAAACCGGCCCCAAAGGCCTGCTGGAAGGTAAGCGCGCTGTGCTGGCAATCGCGTCCGGCGGCACCGAGGTAGGGTCCGAGATCGACTTTGCCACCAACTATGCCAAGCACGTTCTAGGGTTCATCGGCATCCATGACGTCGACGTGATTGCGGCTGACAAGATGGCGCTGGATGCGGACGCCGCGTTGGCGAATGCCCAAAAAGCGGTAACTCAACTCGCCGCCTGATCCACCTCTGGCCTTTGTCTTGTGAAACGTCCAGTCTGCCTTAAGCGAGATTTGCAGACTGGGCGTTCATCATGAAGAAAATCGGCATTCTGGGCGGTGTGGGCTGGGCCTCGACCGTGGATTATTACCGAGCGATCGCAGAAGGGGCCAGCAGGCACTTTGCCAATCGCGGCCACGGCTCGCCCTTGCCGATCCCGCCTATGACAATCGAATCCGTTACGCAGGCCAAAACCCGCGCCCTGCGGGGAACCGCCGGGGACGAGACCAGTTGGTCCGGGTTTGACGCGGTGTTTCGCGAGGCATTGCTGACGCTTGAAAACGCGGGCTGCGACTTTGGCATCATCGCCTCAAACACTCCGCACGCGCGGCTGCATGCGATCCGGCAAGGCATCACCATGCCTATTCTCAGCATTTTCGATGCGACGGCTGAGGCCACGGCATCTACCAAGGCGTCCACAGCCCTGGTTCTGGGAACGACAGTGACCATGCAGGCCAGCAATTATTCAGACCGATTGGCCGCCGAAGGGATCATTGCAAATGATCGCCTGCCCGAAACGGAAATTGCCGAGATGCAGGCGATGATCGACAGTGACTTCTACGGCGGCGCATCAGCCACGGCGCGCGCTCGTTTACTAACTTTCTGCGACAAGCACGCAAAACCTGGAACTGCGATCTTGCTGGCGTGCACCGAACTGCCGCTGGCCTTTCCCGACCACCTGGATGACCCTGTTTTTGAAGCTGACGGCCACCTGTTCGTCAATCCGTCCGCCGCCCATGTCGCCGCAGCCCTCGAAGAGGCGCTGAACGACTAATCACGGCAGCCAGGTGACTGCGCATCCGACCTGATCGAAGAATGCCATCAGGTCATCGCGCGTCATGGCGACGGTCCGATCGTTTACCAGAGGATGCATATAGATGATGTCCGTCGTTTGCGCGGTGGCGTCCATGAAGAACCGCACATCGTTTTGCACACCGTTTATCATGGCCAACGGGCTCACTGCTCCAGGGCGGATGCCAAGGTTTTGAAACAGCCGGTCCGCCGATCCGAAGGACAGATTACCGATCCCTAGCTCTGTGCCCAGCGCCTTGAGGTCAATCTCGCGGCTTTGTTCGAGCGTCACCAGATAGTTCCGCTTTTTCTTGTCGCGCAGGTACAGGTTCTTGAGGCGCAGGGAGTTTTCGCCCTGTACCAGGAATTGCTCTTCAACGCCTTTGGCATCCTCAACCGTGCGCAGGGGGATATGCGTGTGCAGACGATAGCTCAGCCCCCAGTCATCCAACCGCTGCAACAGCGCGTCTGAACTGATCGGCAACGTGTCCTGAAAAGCGGATGATGCGTCCATGGGAACCTCCTGTTGGATGCGCTCATCGCGCAACACGAGGATGAATTCAAGCCACGACAGTGCCAAAATTCAGTGTTAGCGTGCCGCCATGAAAGTGACGCGCAACACCCCGAACCAACTGATCCTGACCAACACGCCGTGGTTCATCGGCATCACGTTGGTGCTCTTTGTACTCTGTTTTGTTGGGGCTGGTTTATTCATGGTCAGCGACGGTGGCGAGGGCATATTGTTCGGCATCTTCTTTGCTCTGTTCGGTGGCGGGTTGGGTTTTGGCGCATTCTGCGTCTTTGTGCGCCGCGTACAGGTCATAATTGACCGCAGCAGCAATAGCATCTTGATCCGTCGCCAATCGATCTTTGGATATGACGCTGTAGAACATGAGTTGTCGAACCTGTCCCATGCTGAGGTGGAAACGACCACCTCGACCCGCGACAGGACCACGTCCAAGATGCATCGGCCCGTTCTGATCCTTGAAAAAGGCATGAGTGCTGGTCGTCACCCGATCGTCGAAGCCTATGTCAGCGGGCGCGGCGCAAAGCGGATGGTTGATGCGGTCAACAGCTGGCTACCCGCGCGAGAGGTTGACTCGGACAGCCAATCGGCCTAAGTCGCCGTCAAACATCCGGAAGCGTCTGATCTTCCGGTCCCTTGAGTCGTTCAGGGATCGCCCCCCACCAGCGTGTTACGCCCGTGGGGGCGTTTGTGCATTTAACCGGCGCATCCTATCTAGGGCACGCCACGAGATAACCGGCATAGGAGGCCGAAGGCATGTTTGAAAATCTATCCGAACGCCTCTCTGGCGTCTTTGACCGGCTGACCAAACAGGGTGCCCTGTCCGAAGAGGACGTCAAAACCGCTCTGCGTGAGGTTCGGGTTGCGCTGCTTGAGGCTGACGTCTCGTTGCCGGTTGCCCGTGAATTCGTCAAGAAAGTGCAGGATCAGGCCACCGGTCAGGCGGTGACCAAATCAATCACCCCCGGACAGCAGGTCGTCAAGATCGTGCATGACGCGATGGTGGACACCTTGCGCGGCGAGGAAGACCCCGGCGCTCTGAAAATCGATAACCCGCCTGCTCCGATCCTGATGGTCGGCCTGCAGGGTTCAGGCAAAACGACCACGACCGGTAAGCTGGCCAAACGCCTGAAAGAGAAAGAGGGCAAGAAGGTCCTTATGGCCTCGCTGGACGTTTATCGCCCGGCGGCGATGGATCAGCTGGCCGTTCTGGGCACGCAGGTCGGCGTCGATACCCTGCCGATCGTTCCTGGCCAGAAACCCGTCGACATCGCCAAACGTGCCAAGCAACAGGCAACGTTGGGTGGCTATGACGTCTATATGTTGGATACTGCTGGCCGTTTGCACATCGACGAAGTGCTGATGAACGAGGTCGAGCAGGTTCGTAACGTTGTTGATCCGCGCGAGACCCTGCTGGTGGTCGACGGCCTGACCGGTCAGGTCGCCGTTGAAGTGGCCGAGGAATTCGAAGCCAAGGTCGGAATCTCGGGCGTCGTCCTGACCCGAATGGACGGTGACGGGCGCGGCGGCGCGGCGCTGTCTATGCGTGCGGTCACCGGCAAGCCGATCCGCTTTGTCGGTTTGGGCGAGAAGATGGACGCGCTCGAAACCTTTGAGCCGGACCGGATCGCCGGTCGTATTCTGGGCATGGGCGACATCGTTGCCCTGGTCGAAAAAGCCCAGGAAACGATGGAGATGGAACAGACCGAGCGCATGATGAAGCGCATGGTCAAAGGTCAGTTCAACATGAACGACCTGAAGATGCAGCTGGAACAGATGATCCAGATGGGCGGCATGCAGGGCATGATGGGCATGATGCCCGGCATGGGCAAAATGGCCAAGCAGGTCGAAGAGGCGGGCATGGACGACAAGGTGCTCAAGCGCCAGATCGCCCTGATCCAGTCCATGACCAAACGCGAACGTGCCAACCCGCAACTTCTGCAAGCCAGCCGCAAGAAACGCATCGCGGCGGGTTCCGGCATGGAAGTCAGTGACCTCAACAAGCTGCTAAAGATGCACCGGCAGATGTCGGACATGATGAAGAAGATGGGCAAGATGGGCAAAGGCAAGATGCTGAAACAGGCCATGAAAGGCATGTTCGGTAAAGGTGGCCCCTCGCCTGAAGACATGGCCGCAGGCATGGACCCCAAGGCGCTGGAACAGGCGGCCAAAGCGATGGGCGGCAAGATGCCCGGTATGCCTGGAATGGGTGGCGGCATGGCCCTGCCCCCGGGTCTGAGCGGTTTCGGAAAGAAAAAGTGACAACAGCACGCTGCACCCAGCCCCCGTCCGGAAAGGCGGCGATGGCAGCAGCGCAATATCGCGCGGCCCTGCCGGTCATTCAGACCCGGCGGCTGGTTCTGCGTGCACCCACTCTGGATGACTTGCCTGTTTGGTCCACAGTTTGCGGCGAGAGCTTTGGCAGTTCCGAACAGGAGGCTTGGACCGAGTTTTCCTACTATACCTCCGGGTGGCTTCTGCATGGGCATGGCCTGTTCACGGTGACCCTGAAGAACGATGATCAGATCGCTGGTTTCGTTTTTCTGGGGTTGGAATGGGATGATCGCGAACCCGAGCTTGGCTATATGTTCAGCGCCGAGCACCGCAAGCAAGGCTACGCGACTGAGGCCTGCGCGGCCGTACGTGACTTCGGTTTCGACCTGCTCGGATCGGGCCAGTTCGTCAGTTATGTCTCGCGGTCGAACACGCGTTCGAATGCGTTGGCGCAACGCCTTGGCGCATCCAGGGACGCAGCGGCCGAGAGCGCCTTTGACGCAGATCAGCGTGTCTGGCGCTATGGCGAGGTGCAGGCATGACACCGTCGATCCCCAGGTTGGAAACCGAACGCCTGATCATGCGGGCCCCTTGCGAAGCGGACTTCGAGGCCGAGGCCGAGTTCTTTGCCAGCGATGCGTCGAAATTCGTCGGCGGCCCCCTGCGCCCTGATGAAACATGGCGCGCCATTGCCATGCTGCTGGGTCACTGGGCCATGCGCGGTTACGGGTTCTGGGGCGTCGAGGAAAAGGGCACAGGCTCCTATGTCGGCCATGTCGGCCTGTGGTGCCCGCACAGCTGGCCCGAACCTGAAATCGGCTGGACGTTGATGAATAACGCAACTGGTAAAGGTTACGCGACCGAGGCCGCGCTGGCCGCGCGCGCGCATGCCTATGATGTGCTGGGTTGGGAAACGGCAATTTCGCTGATCGACCCGGAGAATCTGGGCAGCAAGGCCGTGGCCGAAAGGCTGGGCGCGCAGTTTGATTATACCTACGAACACCCGGGTTTCGGTACAATGCAGGTCTGGCGGCACCCTGCCCCGGCCGATCTGGTGAATGGCGGGATCGAGGCCTACGCATGACCTCGTACACCATCCCCACCGTAGAAACCAAAAACCTGATCCTGCGGGCTCCGCAAAAGGGTGACCTGCCCGCGATGACAACCTTCTTCGCGTCGGACCGCAGCCGCATGGTCGGTGGCCCCAAAACGCCACTGGAAGCATGGCGGTCCCTTTTGGGCCGGTTCGGGCATTGGGCCATTATGGGTTACGGTGGTTGGCACATCGTCGAAAAGGCCAGCGGCGCCTTTGCAGGCTGGACCGGCATCATCAACGCGCCGGGCTGGGATGAGCCCGAATTGGGCTGGGTCATTTTTGATGGTTTCGAAGGCAAAGGAATTGCGTTCGAGGCCGCGATGGCTGCCCGCGCTTATGCCGCCCAACACCAGGGGGTGAATGGCCCGATTTCGTACATCGCCCATGAAAACAACCGCTCGCGCGCATTGGCCGAACGTCTTGGCGCCACCTATGAACGCGAGGGCGAGGTTGTGGGTCAACGCTGTCAGGTTTGGCGGCACCCGAAATTCGAATTCTCTGACACTGCTTTGACCACCGAAAGGACCGGCCAATGAACAACCCTGTGACTCGGGCTGCGACGTTGCTGAAAGAGCATCGCGAAAGCATCGACCGGCTGGACGCGATCCTCGTCTACACGCTGGGCGAGCGGTTCAAGCACACCCAGGCCGTTGGCAAGCTCAAGGCCGAACACGACCTTCCCCCGTCCGATCCCTCGCGCGAGTCCGCGCAGATCGCACGGTTAGAAGACCTGGCGGACAAGGCCCATCTGGACCCAGATTTCGCCAAGGCTTTCCTGAATTTCATCATTCAGGAAGTCATCCGACACCACAAGAAACACCAGAACTAAACCGGTGAATCACCGGATACGCCATTCAAAGGAGATACCACCATGGCAATGAAAATTCGTCTCGCCCGCGGCGGCTCAAAAAAGCGCCCTTTCTATCGCATCGTAGCGGCTGACAGCCGTATGCCCCGCGATGGCCGCTTCATCGAAAAGCTCGGCACCTACAACCCGCTGCTGCCGAAAGACAGCGAAGAGCGCGTAAAAATGAACATGGAGCGCATTCAGTACTGGCTGGATCAGGGCGCACAACCCACCGACCGTATTGCACGCATGCTGGAAGCTGCCGGCACCCTTAACAAGGCCGAGCGCAACAACCCCAACAAGGGTACCCCGGGCAAGAAAGCTCAGGAACGCGCAGAAGAGAAAGCTGCAAAGGTTGCTGAAGCCGCCGAGGCAGCTGCTGCTCCGGCTGAAGAAGCAGCGGCAGAAGAGTAAGCAGGTCAGCGCGTGCAGGATCAGGATTTCACCGACGATTTTCGCACGCAGTTTGAACTGCTGATGCGGCTCCGGCGCGATGTGCGCCGGTTTCGCACCGATTCCGTGGACGAGGCGGTGCTGACGCGCTGCCTCGACACATTTCATCTGGCCCCTTCCGTGGGGCTGAGCGAACCCTGGCGCGTCATTCGCGTCGAAAGCGTAGCGGCGCGTGCCGCAGCGCTAGAGAATTTCCAACACGCCAATGAAAAGGCCCTTGCAGGCTATTCGGGCGACAAGGCGCTGAAATACAGCCGCCTAAAGCTGTCCGGCATGCAGGAAGCGCCTGTTCAGCTGGCTGTGTTCTCTGATGAGACGACCAACAAAGGTCTGGGGCTGGGCGCGGGCACGATGCCCGAGATGCGCCGCTACTCTGTCGTCGCCGCGATCACCTTGTTCTGGCTCGCCTTGCGGGCCGAGGGATTGGGTCTGGGCTGGGTCTCAATCCTTGATCCAGAACAGATGAAACGCGATCTGGCTGTGCCTGACGATTGGTCTCTGGTCGGCTACTATTGTGTGGGCTGGCCGGAAGAAATGTCTGAAAGACCCGAACTTGAGCGTGCCGGCTGGGAACAGCGCAGCGCCCGGTTGCATATCGAAACGCGGTAAAGCCAGATGTTCGGACTGATACGGCTTCCCATCCTGTTGCTGATCGCTTTTATTGTGGGCGTGTTCTTTGAGCGCAATAACCAACGCGAGGCATGTGCCCCGCTTGGAGACTGGCAGGACGGATTATGTGTAACGACGGAAGTGCCAAATGACTGATCTGATCTGCGTGGGCAGCGTTGCGGGGTCTTACGGCGTGCGCGGCGAAGTGCGGCTGAAAAGTTTTTGCGCCATCCCAGAGGACATCGAGACCTATTCGCCCCTAACTGATGAAGACGGCAAGGAACGCTATCCGCTGGTCCTGACCCGCCCAATCAAAAACGGCTTTGCGGCGCGTTTGGGTGGGATCGAGACCAAAGAACAGGCAGACGCCATCAACGGCCTCCGCCTATTCGCGCGGCGTGATCAGCTGCCGTCCTTGCCTGATGATGAATTCTATCACACCGACCTGATCGAGCTTGAGGTCTACGACACCGGCGGAACGCTGCTGGGTCGTGTGAAGTCGGTACAAAACCACGGCGCCGCAGATCTGCTGGAACTGCACGGGCCGGGGTTGAAAGGCACCGTTTTTCTGCCCTTCACTCTTGAGGTTGTTCCAACTGTGGATCTGGACAAAGGCCGCATCATCGCAGACCCGCCCGAGGGGCTGATCTGATGCGACGCGTTCTGCTGCATCTGGGGCTACACAAGACCGGAACCACTGCAGCACAATCATTTCTGTATGAAAACCGCGAATTGATCTGGCCACATTTTGCGCTGTTGCTGCCTTACAAGACGCGCAAATTGGGGCTGTCAGGTGCCGCGACCCGCCATTCCATCTATGGAACCGTGGGAACGCTGTCCGAATTCAGCTCGCAGACCCGAGAGTATCTGGCCACGCGGAACTTCGGCACGAAACGCGGCCTGATCGTCAGCGAAGAGAATTTCAGCGGCCTGCGTCCCAGCCGCAATATCGAACAGGGATATGCCGCCGCACCGGATCTGGCCGCCTGTCTGGTGGATGCCATCCGCGATCGGTTCGAAGATCAGGAGGTCGATATCACGATCTACCTGTCCCTGCGGCAGCGCGGAGCGTGGTTGCGCAGCCTTTGGGCACACGATCTTCAGAGAACCCGCGAGGTCCAGGATTTCGACATCTTCCGCGCGAACATGGATCACCTGCCCCCGCTAGAGGAAACGGTCTCGGACATTCGCAAGAAACTGCCGTCGGTCACTGTGACCGAAGAGTGGTTGGAAGAGACGCATTTGCGACGCTTTGGTCCCGGTACGCCTTTTGCCGAATTCCTGAACTTGCCTCGGGAAAAAGCGCAGCTTTTGGTGCCGCCCACAAAATCTAACAGCAGGCTACCGGAAAGCGTGTTGGCGGAATTGCTGACGCTGAACCGATCCCATCTGGACGAAGCGGAGTTGACCCGGCAAAAAGCGCTGGTAGTAGAGCGGGCAAAGAACGCGATGGTCGGCACAATATGACAGACAAGCCAAGCAAATCTCACGGACGCAAGGCAATCCGACCCACGCTGAAGCCGCGTGAATTGATGACTCCGACCCCTGATCTGCACGGGGTCTGGAAGGCAAAAATCATCACCCTGTTCCCTTCCGCCTTTCCCGGCGTTCTCGGCGAAAGCTTGACGGGCAAAGCCTTGCAAGAAGGGTTGTGGCAATTAGAGACCGTGGATCTGCGCCAGTTCGGCGTTGGCAAACATCGCAATGTCGATGACACGCCGGCTGGCGGCGGCGCGGGTATGGTGTTGCGCGCAGACGTGCTGGGTGAGGCAATCGAACACACAATGGCTGGCGTGCAGGGCAACTGGCCATTGATCTACCTCAGCCCGCGCGGTCGCCGCATGGATCAACGTATGATGCAAAACCTCGCACGCTGCGACGGCATGACCTTGCTCTGCGGTCGGTTCGAAGGCGTCGATGAACGCGTGTTGGAACATTACGGCGTTCAGGAAGTCAGCCTTGGGGATTTCGTGATGACCGGCGGCGAGATCGCAGCCCAGGCGCTGATTGACTCAACTGTGCGGTTGATTCCCGGCGTATTGGGCAACCAGGCCTCAGCCGAAGACGAAAGCTTTTCCTCGGGTCTTTTAGAGCACCCGCAATACACCCGACCCGCAGATTGGAAAGGCCGCCCGATCCCCGACATTCTGATGTCTGGTCATCACGGGCGCATTGCCGAATGGCGGCACCAGATGTCTGAAGAGATCACCCGCAAGCGACGCCCTGATCTGTGGGAACGCTACGAGGAATCCGGGGACGACACACAGGATTGATACCCCGAGTGTGGCTTGTATGCAGCACGTTCCTGTATTTAGCGAACACCACTTGAAGCTGATGTTCTGAAAAAATACTCATCTTTCAGATATTGCAAAATGCGATTTCAATTCAACGCATAACAGGCTGCTAAATGAAAAAAATCATATGCTTAGCTGTGCTTGCCCTTTCAGCTTGCACAACCAAGCCTCTTGAGATGGCAGTGCCCACTCAGGCGGGCCATAACCTGCACTCCGCAAAGGTCGCCGTGCAATCATGCGCCGCCGAGGAAGATATTGGGGGCAACAGCGCGGTGATTGGTGGATACGCCACGAATATCCTGCTGTGGGGCGTGATCCTGGGCCCCATCGTTACGGCGCCCTTCGACGATAAGCTTCGCTCACAGGGTGAAATTGACCAGGTGCACCGCTGCATGACCGAACTTGGCTTCGAGCGACGCGAACTGACTGATGGAGAGCGGTTCTGGCTGCATCACACATCTGGCCAAGAACGGGTACGCCGTCTGGATCACCTTGTGGCCGGAGGAACCATTGAAACTTATGGGGCACCAAGCGGCTAAGCGCCCCCCGCCTTCCATCTGGCCCATATCTCAGGCGGGCCGTTGAATGTGTTGATGTCCACTTTCCCCTGAACGCCGGGGACCAGCCCCGTACCGGTATACTGCCAAAATCGCCATGCGGCCTTGGGGTAAACGTTGCGCGGGTGCCCGGCGACCGACCGCAGCCAGAATTCCGTCTTCGGCAGGCGGGCGATATCGGTGTCACCGTAGAAATCCACGGTCGTATAGACGATCGGGCGGCGGCCATAGTGGCTTTCCAGAATATCAAGGAACCGCTTCGCCTCGGACCGGACGGTCGCACCATCGGGCCTGATGGTGCAGGTCTTGGAATGTGGCGTCCATTCCATGTCCAGCACATGCGGCAGGTCGGCACCTCTGGGCACGTTCTCGATGAACCATTTCGCCTGCTCATGCGCCGGTCGGCAGAAATAGTAGTAGTGATAAGCCCCCCAGGGAACGCCCGCGGCTTGCGCGCCTCGCCGGTGGTCGTCGAACAAAGGATCGGCCACGTCGCCCCCCTCGGTCGCCTTGATGAATACGAAACTGACACCGGATGACTTTGCCCTGCGCCAATCAATGGGACCCTGCCATCGAGAAACATCGAGCCCGTGAACCGGATAATGCCCCGGATGCCGGCCTTCCCACTCGTGCGGCTTGGCATCCCCAAAGCTTGGAAAAATGACCGAGGGCGACGTGGTGCTCAGAAATGCCTTAGCTTCGACCTGTTGGGGCGGAGGGCTGCTGCGACCGCAGGACAGGGTCGCGAAGGCCAAAACAGCCAGCATCAATGCTGTGCGCATGGTATGTTCCTGTTCTAAATTTCTGCTCTTATAATTCCCTCTAGAATGCCTGATCTGCCTGACAAGGCAACGGTGTTGTTGGCCGGTGGCGAAATCTTACCATCTGGCCCTGACCATTCTTGCGATTCAGGCTTGATCCCTGCCCACAAAGCCCGTAAAGCAGCGCAATCCGGTGCCGCGACATGCGACTCCGGTGTTTTGGTTTGCATCATGGCGTGACGCCCGGCTTTCTTCGGCCACGGCGCGGCAGGGCGAACCGGACCAAAGGAATATTCGATCTGACCTCTGGCGGGCTGTACACAGGACCCGGTGAAGACCAAGAGCTCTCAGGCCGTGCTCAACTTCGTGGACCAACCACGAGCAGATAGGAGAAATGCGATGGACCTGATCGCACAGCTTGAGGCGGAACAGATTGCCGCCCTGGGGAAAGACATCCCCGATTTCAAAGCCGGTGACACCATCCGTGTCGGCTTTAAAGTGACCGAAGGGTCGCGCACCCGTGTACAGAACTACGAAGGCGTCTGCATCGCCCGCAAAGGCGGCAACACCATCGCCGGTGCTTTCACCGTTCGCAAAATTTCGTTTGGCGAAGGCGTGGAGCGTGTGTTTCCGCTGTATTCGACCAACATCGACAGCATCACCGTTGTCCGCCGTGGCCGCGTTCGTCGCGCCAAATTGTACTATCTGCGCTCGCGCCGTGGTAAATCCGCGCGTATCGCAGAAGTCACCAACTACAAGCCCAAGGCTGGCGCCGAAGCGTAAGGAACGGAAAGATGAAAAAAGACATCCATCCCGATTATCACGTCATCGACGTCAAAATGACCGATGGCACCGTAGTTCAGATGAAATCAACCTGGGGCGCCGAAGGCGATCAGCTGGCTCTGGAAATCGACCCCTCTGTGCACCCTGCATGGACCGGTGGTTCGTCGCGCCTGTTGGACGCCGGCGGCCGTGTGTCGAAGTTCAAGAAGAAATACGAAGGTCTGGGCTTCTAAGCCAGACCCGATTGAGATGCGAAAGGCCGCCCACCGGGGCGGCCTTTTTTGTGGGTAGAACGTTGCCAAAAATAAGTGGCTAAGCCAGCCGCATGATCAACTCGACCTCTCCATCGACAAGCCGGCCAGTCGGCGCAAACCCGAACGATTGATAAAGCGATAGCGCACTGCCGGGTTCGTCGACGACGCTGATCACCAGATTAGAGCGACCCTTTTTCAAAGCCACGGATTTTGCAAAATCCAATGCGGCCATTCCATAGCCCCGGCCCTGACGAGATTTGTCGACCATCAGCCGCCAGATATAGACGCCATCCGGGTCATCCCCGTCATCCAAATCTGCGTCGGGATGTGCCATGTCGATAATGGCAAGCAAACCCACCGCATCGCCGCCATCCCAAATGCCATAGATTTCTGACCCCGGTTCGAAAATCGACTGCGCCATCGTCATTAGATTTGTCGCGACAAACCCTGCCTGATCGTCGCGCACAGACAATGCCGCCAAAGGGCGCAAGGTTTTTTGAGAGAGTAACGCAAACTCAACCATGGAGACCTACTATCACAGCCAGATTTCCAGTAGAAGAATTCCGAACGGTTGAAGCGCACTCAACTCTTCGCACGCGTCAGCTCGGCTGCGCTGTGTGCGGGCGGAACCGGGCCCCGAAGCAACATCAGCGCCAAAGCCATCCCGACTAGAGCCCCCACCGCAGCAACAAGCATCGCGCTGTCGAAGGCGTTGTCCTGCAAGTCCCGAAGGGCCTTGGCCAAAGCACTACTAGTTTCAGGATCCATTTTAGCGATCAGTTGCTGGATTTGGCTCGGCGTCCCATGGGTCAGGGCATGGGCCAGATCATCTCGCTGGGCGGACCCGGCGGGCAAAGCACTCATGACCTCGGAAATACCTCTGCGGGTCGTTATCGCTTCGGCCAAACCTCCGACCACGGCTCCTAGTGTCGCGCCAAAATACAGGCAGGCGTTAATCACCCCGGACCCCTGCCCCACATGCTCTTCTGGCAACACGCGCAGACCGAGCCGGGGTAACAGTGAAAAACAGATACCTAATCCAATGCCGACGATCATCAGCTTCCACCAAATCTCAGCATATTGGGTGGAGTTCGAAGTTGTCATCAACAGCAAGAACCCACAGGCCATCGCCCCCAAGCCGATCGCGATAGGCCATTGAAAGCTGTAGGGCGCCAGAAACCGGGGTGCGGTGACCGAGATCACGAACATGCTGAGGCTAAGCGGCATGATCGCCAAACCTGCGCCGATGGGCGAATAACCGAAGGCATCCGGGGTTTGAACGAACGTGTTGAAATACACAAAGAAACAGAACAGCGTGAAGCCGGTGAAGAACATGCCAACGGCGGCCATGAAATAACGCGGATGCTTGAAGTATCGCAGTTCGATCAACGGATCGTCGCTGCGGCGAGACACGATAACAAGGATGATTGTCGCAACCGCCGCAACACCCAGCGGCATCAATGTCATCGGCGTTGCCCACCCGCTGCTTTCCCCATTGCTGAGCGCAAAGGACAGCGGGCCAAGGAACAACAGCAACGCAAAAGCGCCCGGATAATCAAACTTGGCCCCGGCCTGACGCGTGTCCGGCACGTAACCGCGTCGGCTAACATGCAGCCCAATCAGGAAGGCGAACACCAGCAACACCAGATCGGTCGCAAACACCGCACGCCAGCTGATATAGTGGGCAAAGGCACCGCCGACGATCGGGCCGACGCCAATGGCAAGTCCGACAATTGCACCCCATGCGCCGGTAACACCTGCACGCTGTTCTTCGGGTGTGGCGGCGGTGAGCAATGACAGAGATGTTCCAAACAGGGCCGCAGCACCCGCACCCTGCGCCCCACGCCCAAACAGAAGCATCGCGCCGTCTTGCGCAAACAGGACCGAGGCGGACCCAATTCCGAAGACAATCATACCAGCGAAGAACACGCCCATCTTGCCGGTGATATCGCCCAACCGGCTGACTATTGTGACCAGCGTGGCGCTGGCCACGGTATAGGTTGCCATCACCCATTGCAGACCGGATGGCGTCAAATCGAACTCGGCCTTGAGGTTGGGCAGGATGGTCGCAACAGCCGTTGTGTTAAACCCAACAACCATCATACAGATAGCCGTCATCGCCAGCACAACGCGGGCACCCCCCTCGTGCGTTGGGTCAGAAGGCGTCTTGTCGGTCATAATTCCACCCCAAAACTCATTGTTCTTAAATGCAATTCATCAGCAGTTTAGCGTTTTTTGTCGCTGCGCATAGGGTCGGCTTTAGATCCAGTAAGACAGAGCCACCGGCAGGACGATGATCGTGACCAGCGTCGACACAAGAATGAAACCAGCAACATCCGGCCCGTATTCCGGTACGTGCTGGTCAATGAATAGGTAAGTCGCAACCGAGGACGGCATCAGGCAACACAGGATCACCGCGCCGCGCTCAGCCCCGGTGAAACCAAAAACCCATACCAAAGCGCTGGCGATTGCAATCGCCATGACCAGATGCAGAACGGTCAACAGCACCGCCCGGCCCAGGCTTTTGATCCGCAACGTCGCCAGCGTATGGCCCAATGTCAGCAGCATAAGTGGGATCGACAGCCCCCCAAGAATGTCGAAGGATTTTGCCAGCGGTTGAGGCAAGCTTGATCCGCTCGCCATAAGGATCAGGGATAGGATCACTGCATAAATGATCGGGGACGTGACGAGCTTTCTGGGTGAAAACTCCCCCGCCGGGATCCACATGCCGACGGTGAAAATGCTGATCAGCACCACCACGACAAATCCCATTGTATAGGCCATTCCCGCATCACCCAACGCAAGCAAGGCGATAGGCAACCCGATATTGCCCACGTTCCCATGCATCAGCGGCGTCAAAAAGGCCCGAACCGGCAGACGCATGGTTTTCAGTGCCAGGAACCCCAACACTCCGAACCCAGCAATGGCCAGCGCTGCGGCCATCATGACGTCCAGAAAGGTGCCTACCGCGATCTTGGTTGTGGACAGGTGCGAAATGATCAGCGTCGGGTACCCAACGCGCGAAACGATCCCACCGATAACTTTGTTGTCGAACGGTGCCTTGATCGCGGCAAGGGCATAGCCGATTCCGGCGCAGATCAGCACCGGCAGAACCACGTTCAAAACGTTCAAAAACAGATGGTCCAACCGGTTCCCCTATTGCAAAACCCTGATTTGAACTGTGAAACAGCCTATTCGCTTTGGCAAGCGCGGGTCCTAACCGACCCAGCCGGTTGAGTTTTCCAAATTAGAGCCTGATATTGCTCTGCGCGGGCGCTTGGGGTTCTTCCCTTCCCGGCCTCCACAACATATAGTGGTCGGTAACAACGTGTGGTTAAGCACGGCGGGACGTGGGAATACAAGCATGGCACATATTATCGTAGTGGGGAACGAGAAGGGCGGCGCAGGCAAATCGACCGTGTCGATGCATGTAGCGACCGCACTGGCGCGATTGGGTCACAAGGTCAGCACACTGGACCTTGATCTTCGACAGCGCAGCCTTGGTCGGTACTTCGAGAACCGCGGCAATTTTCTGAAAAACGAGGACCTGACCCTGCCCGGCCCCCGCCATCATGACCTGCCCGAGATTGATGCGTCCAAACTGAAGCCCGGCGAGAATATCTATGATCACCGCTTGTCCGCCGCGGTGTCCGAACTGGAAAGCGACAGCGATTTCATCCTGATCGATTGTCCCGGATCGCACACCCGCCTAAGTCAGGTGGCTCATTCGCTGGCCGATACGCTGATCACGCCGCTGAATGACAGCTTTATCGACTTTGACCTGCTGGCACGGATCGACTCGAAGGGTGAAAAAATCCTGGGCCCGTCTGTCTATTCGGAAATGGTGTGGAACGCGCGCCAACTGCGCGCGCAGGCAGGATTAAAGCCCATCGACTGGGTGGTTGTCCGCAACCGCGTCGGCACCCAGCGCATGGTCAACAAAGAAAAGATGCAGCGCGCGATTGAGATGTTGTCCCAGCGCATCGGCTTCCGCGTCGCTTCGGGTTTCTCCGAGCGGGTTATATTCCGCGAGCTTTTCCCACGCGGCCTGACCTTGCTGGACCTCAAGGATATTGGGGTCAAACAGCTGAACATTTCAAACATCGCTGCACGGCAAGAGCTGCGCGACATGATGAAAGAACTGAACCTGCCGGGCGTTGAGATCGACTTCTAACGGCCCCGTTTGGACGTTCCAACCCCAGCGCTACAATACCTCGCTAAAATTGTAGATCGGGTGTGCGCCCTGCCCTTTTGGGCAATGAGTTTTGACAATACCGGCAGCCTGAAGCTTCAGTGTCGCGTTCAGGCTGACTCTGGACCGCCATTGGTTTCTTTAACTAAAATACAACCATCCAAAACACCTTTTTGGTATTTTTGATAATCCCAGCTATCTGCTTGATCTAATAATAGACAACTTTGAATGGATCAGGATGTGAATTCCACACCAGGCTATCAAAGGACAGGACGCCAAAACGCGCGTTGACGGGAGGACAGCCATGACCGATTCATCCATTGGGACGCCGGAGCAACTTCGGGATCCAAACTATTTTCCAGCCATTTATCGGGCCGTACCGCTGGGGATACAGCACGTGCTTGCAATGTTCGTGTCGAACGTTACTCCGGCGATTATCGTTGCCGGCGCGGCGGGTTTTGGTTTTGGTTCAAACAGCCCGGACTTTCCCGAGTTGCTGTATCTGATCCAGATGTCGATGCTTTTTGCTGGCGTTGCCACGCTGTTGCAAACGGTAACACTTGGCCCGGTTGGCGCGGCGCTTCCGATCGTACAGGGTACATCCTTCGCCTTTATTCCGATCATGATCCCTCTGGTTGCCGGAAAAGGCGTGGACGGTCTTGCCGCCCTGTTCGGGGGCGTGATCATCGGCGGATTGTTTCATGCCCTGTTGGGCACGGTAATCGGCAGGATACGCTTTGCACTACCGCCTTTGGTCACCGGATTGGTTGTGACGATGATCGGTCTTGCTCTGGTGAAGGTCGGCATCGAATACGCAGCCGGAGGCGTGCCAGCCAAGGCTTCAGGTGCAGAAAGCTATGGCTCATTGTCCAGCTGGACACCTGCGCTGATCGTTGTGTTTGTCACCTTGGGGCTGAAGTTTTTCGCGCGTGGCATGCTTTCCGTATCGGCTGTCCTGGTCGGTATTTTGGTGGGCTATGTTTATTGCCTCCTGGTTGGGAAGCTGCCCGTTGAAGTGATCTCAGGCTCGTGGGAACGCTCTGCGGCTTTCGCACTGCCGCAGCCTTTCAAATACGGCTTCGAGTTCTCGTTCGCCGCGGTGATCGGTTTCTGCCTCATGGCCTTTGTGTCCGCCGTCGAGACGGTCGGCGATGTCTCGGGGATCACCAAAGGTGGCGCAGGTCGCGAGGCGACCGACAAAGAGATACAGGGCGCCACATATGCTGACGGTTTCGGCTCTGCCATTGCTGGTGTCTTTGGCGGCTTCCCGAACACCTCGTTCAGCCAGAATGTCGGTCTGATCGCTATGACCGGCGTCATGAGCCGCCACGTGGTCACTATTGGTGCCATTTTCCTGATTGTATGCGGTCTGGTGCCCAAGGTCGGCGGGTTGATCCGAACGGTTCCGATCGAAGTGCTGGGCGGCGGCGTCATAGTCATGTTCGGCATGGTTGTCGCCGCAGGCGTATCCATGTTGTCGGATGTTGTGTGGAACCGCCGCAACATGGTGATCTTTGCGGTTTCGCTGTCGATTGGTCTGGGGCTTCAACTCGAGGTCATGAACGTGGCGCCCGGATCAGCAAATGCGCTGCAGCACCTGCCCGACACCCTGCGGGTTCTGGGCGCGTCAGGCATCCTTCCAGCAGCGTTTATCGCTATTGTGCTTAACCTGATCCTGCCAGAGACACTCGCTGATGAGGCGACAGAAGAAGTCTCTGGCGGTATGGCCGGCCACGGGCGCGGCGCGTTGGTTAAGGACGATCACGTCTGAGCCAGAAACCATTGCTTGGGCCTGTTCACAAATGGATAGGCCCAAGCCGCAATTAATTTCGGCCACGAAACGCAAACTCAATCCCGTGCGTCATTCGCCTTGTAAACCGTAAACAGTTCTTTCGGTTCCGGCACTCCACGCAGCATATAGCGACCGACAGAGACCAGCTCTGACGCGGCAGGTCGTGCAGCCTTTGCCACATCGTCCGAGATCAGGATCCGTTGCCCCAGTGACCGGTGCATTCCGGCAATCCGCGCGGTCTGGTTGACGGTCGGGCCGATGACGGTGAAGTCCAGGCGGTTCTCAGAACCAATATTGCCGTACAGAATCTCACCTGCATGCAGCGCCAGCGTATAGTTCGACACAGGCAGGCCTTCGGCAGAACGTTGTGCGTTCAGTTTCGCCATCGATGTCTCCAATTCGGCGACGGCCGCCAATGCCGCACGCGCGTCCGCATCAATCTCGCCTACATCGAACATGGCCATCAACCCGTCGCCCATGAACTTGAGGATGCTTCCATCGCATTTGTGGACCACGTCTATCGCAGCGGCCAGATACTCGTTTAGCATCTCAATAAGCGCATCACCCGGCAGCTCTTCGGACAGGCTGGTGAACCCCTCAAGGTCAAAGTTCCAGATCACTGCGTCGATTTGCTGAAGCGACCCGCGCCTGATCTCGCCGGACAAAACGCGCCGACCGGCATCGCGTCCCAAATAGACGCGCATCAGGTCCTTTGATATCCGCTGGTTGTTTGCAGATTTCAAAGCCAATCCGAGATGCGGCAGGGCTGTATTGATCAACGCCAGATCGCTGTCCTTGAACCCCTCGGGCGCGTTTGAGGTCCAGGACAACAATACACCGTTCACCGCCTTTTTGGCTTCCTTCGGCTGATTGTGAGTCGGAATGTCAAAGGACACACCCGTCGCGTAATATTCAGTGGCGCCATGTTCGCGCAGTTCATTCAGCAAGGGAAATCGGCTTGGTTCGTTCTGATCCACCAACCGTTCGTGCACAACGCTTTCGCCTTCGTTCAGAACAGCAAACAGAGGGCTAGCACGCCATTGATCGCTGGGTTGTTCAGAGTATTCGAACTTTTGATATTCCCCGCCCTGGCCGTAATACCAGCTATAGCCGGTTCCGCCATAAATCGGGTGCAGGGTCGATTGGGCCGCGTGAAATCGCATCAGCGGAACGCCCAGTTCCACCAGGCGATTGCAGTACTCTTCCAGCAGTTCTTCTTTTTCGACACCCTCAAGCCCGCGCGCCACCAGCCAGTTGATCAGATCGCTTGATTTTGCCGTATCGGCATCCAAGGTCGTCATGTTTTGTCCCATTTTTGTTCTGGGCTTCATCTGGGAATTGAGGCAGTAAATTACCAGTGGTCAATTCATATGCGCCAGACGCCGAAGCATTTTGCGCAACAGTTCTGCTTCGTCCCGGGAAAACAGGCCGGCAAGCTTTGAATCATAGGCCTCGGCCACCAGGCGCAAGTCCCTGTAAACCGTCTGACCTGCGGATGTCAG
The DNA here is from genome assembly GCF_059610905.1 of Ruegeria sp. CDSC002. NCBI lineage: Bacteria > Pseudomonadati > Pseudomonadota > Alphaproteobacteria > Rhodobacterales > Roseobacteraceae > Ruegeria > Ruegeria sp. CDSC002. The sequence goes on along the minus strand of NZ_JBXWOM010000004.1, from coordinate 307,265 downwards.
CGTCAATTGTTCAACCCGGCGGTCGGATGTGTCGCGATTACGGGCCAAGTATCGGCGCTGTTCCAATTTCGAAACTGCGCGGCTGACCTTGGTTTTGTGGATTTTGGCGCGCTCACCGATTTCTTTCGCAGTCATCTCGCCGTAATTTCCCAGGTGAAACAAGACGCGCCATTCGGTGCGAAGCATCCCGTAACGGTCCTTATAGACCTGCTGAAACTCCAGCGAACTTTCTTCGGCTGCACGGTTCAGCAGGTACGGCAGGAATTCCTGCAGATCAAAGTCATCTTTTTTGGCAGATTTGTCCTGAGTCATGCTTGTTAGTTACAAAATCAACTATTACTCGACAAGCAGCAATTGGAGGAACACAGGATGAACCATCCGACGGATCCGCACAAAATGACGCAAGCCGGCACGTCCGTTGGCACGCATGCGGGTTATATGCCCGGCTTTGGAAACGACTTTGAAACCGAGGCCCTTCCCGGCGCGCTGCCGCAGGGCATGAACAGCCCGCAGCGTTGCAATTACGGCCTTTATGGTGAACAGCTTAGCGGCACGGCCTTTACAGCCAATCCGCCCGAGCGCACGTGGTGCTATCGCATTCGCCCGTCGGTCAAGCATTCGCACCGTTATGAAAAAATCGAACTGCCACATTGGAAATCCGCGCCCTGCGTTGACCCGGACGTGATCAGCCTTGGCCAATACCGCTGGGACGCAGTGCCTCATTCCGATGACGGGCTGACATGGCTCACCGGTATGCGCACCATGACAACGGCGGGGGATGTGAACACGCAGGTGGGCATGGCCAGCCACATCTATCTGGTCACCGACTCTATGGAGGATGACTATTTCTTCTCGGCCGATTCCGAGATGTTGGTGGTGCCACAGGAAGGTCGCCTGCGGTTCGCGACCGAACTCGGAATCATTGATCTGGAACCCAAGGAAATCGCCATTCTCCCCCGTGGCCTCGTGTACCGTGTCGAGGTGCTGGAAGGCCCGGCGCGCGGATTTGTCTGCGAGAACTACGGCCAGAAGTTCGAATTGCCCGGCCGCGGTCCAATTGGGGCCAATTGCATGGCCAACCCACGCGATTTCAAGGCTCCGGTGGCGGCGTTTGAAGACCGCGAGGTGCCTTCGACCGTGACGGTCAAATGGTGCGGGCAGTTCCATACCACAAAGATCGGCCAAAGCCCGCTGGACGTGGTGGCGTGGCACGGGAACTACGCGCCCTACAAATATGACCTGCGCACCTACTGTCCGGTCGGTGCAATTCTATTCGACCATCCCGATCCGTCGATCTTTACTGTCCTCACCGCGCCCTCAGGGCAACCGGGCACGGCTAACATCGATTTTGTCCTGTTCCGCGAACGCTGGATGGTGGCCGAGGATACGTTCCGCCCGCCCTGGTATCACAAGAACATCATGTCCGAGTTGATGGGCAACATTTACGGCCAGTACGATGCCAAACCGCAGGGGTTTGTTCCGGGCGGCATGAGTCTGCACAACATGATGCTGCCGCATGGCCCGGATCGGGAGGCGTTTGAAAAAGCATCAAACGCGAACCTCGGGCCAGACAAGCTGGACAACACGATGTCCTTCATGTTCGAAACCCGTTTCCCGCAGCATCTGACACCATTTGCAGCCAACGAAGCCCCGCTGCAGGATGATTACATCGACTGCTGGACGTCGCTTGAGAAAAAGTTCGACGGCACACCGGGCAAAAAGTGACACCCAAAAGAGGTTTGAATACATGCCATTAATGAAATCCTGGGTGGCTTCGGCCAATGAGGCCGATCACCCGTTTCCCCTGAACAACCTGCCATACGGCGTTTTCTCAACCGAAGGCGGTGATCCGCGGTGCGGCGTGGCGATTGGCGACATGATTCTGGACGTCACCGCAGCTGAGGCAGGGGGCCTGATCGAACTGGTAGACGAGCCGCTCTTTGACCTGCCCTTCTGGAACCCGCTGATGGAGGAAGGTCCTGCCGTCTGGGCTGCATTGCGCAACCGCCTGACCGCATTGTTGGCCGAAGGCGCCGAGGAACAGGCGCAGGTTGAACCGTTGCTTATTGCTCAGATCGACGCCGAAATGCACATGCCTTTTGCGGTCAGCGAATACACCGATTTCTATGCCGGACGTCACCACGCGCAAAACGTTGGCACCATGTTCCGCGGACCGGAAAATGCCCTTCCGCCGAACTGGTTGCATATCCCCATCGGGTATAACGGCCGGGCTTCTTCCGTTGTCGTGTCGGGCACCGATATCCGTCGGCCTTGGGGTCAGCTCAAGTCGCCCGATCATGACATGCCCGCTTTTCTGCCCAGCCGTCGTTTTGACATCGAACTTGAGATGGGCGCGATTGTCGGTACACCCTCGGACGGACCCATCTCGGTTCAGGAGGCCGACGACAACATCTTTGGCTATGTTCTGCTGAACGATTGGTCCGCACGCGACATTCAGGCCTGGGAATATCAACCCTTGGGGCCGTTTCAGGCCAAAGCCACAGCCACTTCGATCAGCCCGTGGATTGTGACAAAGGCGGCGCTGGAACCCTTCCGCTGCGACACGCCTGTGCGTGAATTCGAGTTATTGGATCACATCAAAGACTGCGGTCCGATGCTGTATGACATTGATCTTGAGGTCACGATGGAGCCCGACGGCAAGGGCGCCACAGTCATTGCCCGGACGAACTACAACGAAATGTACTACTCGGCCGCCCAACAACTGGCACACCATTCGACCTCGGGCTGCCCGATGAACACGGGCGATCTGCTTGGGTCTGGCACGATTTCCGGTCCAACAAAACCAGAGCGGGGTTCGCTGCTGGAACTCAGCTGGGGTGGAAAGGAACCGCTGACGCTGGATACCGGTGAAAACCGCACATTTATCGAGGACGGTGACACACTGACCCTGACAGGTGCTGCCAAAGGCAAAGGTTACACCATCGGGTTTGGCGACTGTGTCGGGACCCTGCTGCCCGCCCTTGAAAACCCATACGCCCGATAAGGAACTCATCATGGCCAAGGCATTCGCGTCCCAGGGGGACATGTCGGAAAAGAAGATCTCTTTCACCGAGGTCGGCGAGGGCCTTTATGCCTTCACCGCCGAAGGCGATCCAAATTCCGGCGTCATCATTGGCGATGACAGCGTCATGATTGTCGAGGCGCAGGCGACCCCGCGTCTGGCCAACAAGGTGATCGAATGTGTGCGATCCGTGACCGACAAACCGATCACGCATGTTGCGCTGACCCACTACCACGCAGTCCGCGTTTTGGGGGCCAGCGCCTTTGGTGCGCAACAGATCCTCATGTCCGACATGGCGCGCGCCATGGTCGTTGAACGCGGGCAAGAGGACTGGGACAGTGAGTTTCAGCGTTTCCCCCGCCTGTTCGAAGGACATGAAAGCATCCCCGGCCTGACCTGGCCCACCACCACATTCAGCGACACGATGACGGTTTATCTGGGCAATCGCCGGGTCGATCTTATGCATTTGGGCCGCGCACACACCGCAGGTGATATCGTCATTCACATACCCGATCAGAATGTCATGTTCACCGGTGACATCGTCGAATACCACTCGGCCTGCTATTGCGGCGACGGGCATTTTAGCGATTGGGGTGATACGCTGGATGAAATCAAGTGGTTCGACGTTGATGCCATCGCACCGGGTCGCGGAGACGCTCTGGTCGGCAAGGACATGGTCAATGCAGCCATCGAGAACACACGCGACTTCGTCGAAAGCACCTACCGACCCGCCGCAAAGGTTGCAGCCCGTGGCGGATCTCTGAAAGAGGCATGGGATGCAGTTCGCTTAGAGTGCGATCCGAAATTCTCCGATTACGCGATCTATGAACACTGCCTGCCCTTCAACGTTGCCCGCGCCTATGACGAAGCACGCGGTATCGACACGCCCCGTATCTGGACCGCGCAGCGCGATCTGGAGATGTGGGAGGCCCTGCAGGGCTGAAGAAGACGGGCAAACTTGATCCAGATCGTTTTGCACAGGGGAAATAGGTGGAAACTTAGGGCAAGGCCTTCTGGCGCACACGTGCCATAGGGCGGGATCTATTGCGCCCACGGCGCCTGAGTATCGGGGGAGAGCCCATGAACAAGATTTTCGAAGTTCCACTCTATGCCTATCAACGCAGCCCGGATCAGGACACGGCAAGCTCGGTACGACACAAGGTTATCGTGATTGGTGCCGGCCCGGTTGGGTTGGCCGCAGCCATTGACCTGGCCCAGAAAGGGGTCCCTGTCGTCGTGCTGGACGACAATGACAAGGTTAGCTTTGGTAGCCGCGCGATCTGCTTTTCACAGCGCTCTCTGGAAATCGCCGACCGTCTGGGCGCCGGGGGTAAGTTGGTCGATAAAGGCGTGCTGTGGGATGCCGGCAAAGTCTTTTTTGACAACCGTCAGGTCTATGAGTTTCACCTGCAACCCGACGCGGGCTATGCGCACCCCGCCTTCATCAATCTGCAACAATACTATTTTGAAAAAGCGCTTGTTGAACGGGTACGGGAATTGCAGGCCGATGGCGCGCCGATTGAAATTCGCGGCCAGAACAAGGTCGAAGCCGTCGGTACGCACAACGATCACGTCAAGCTTGAAGTCGAAACTCCCGAAGGCCCCTATAACGTTGAGGCGGATTGGCTGATTGCCTGTGACGGTGCAAACTCGCCTACCCGCCGCATGCTCGGCCTGGATTTCGAAGGCCGCGTATTCGAAGACAACTTCCTGATCGCTGACGTGGTGATGCAGGCGGACTTCCCGACCGAACGCTGGTTCTGGTTCGACCCGCCGTTCAATCGCGGACAGTCTGCGCTACTGCACAAACAACCCGACAACGTGTGGCGGATCGACCTGCAACTGGGCAGGGACATCGACCCTGTACAGGAAAAACAACCGGAAAACGTGATCCCCCGGCTCAAGGCGATGCTGGGCGAAGAGATCAATTTCGAACTTGAATGGGTCTCGATCTACACGTTCCAATGCCGTCGGATGGAGCGGTTCCGTCATGGTCGCGTTTTGTTTGCTGGCGACAGCGCTCATCAGGTCAGTCCCTTTGGCGCGCGCGGGGCCAACTCTGGTCTGCAGGACACAGACAACCTGTGCTGGAAGCTAAAGATGGTTATAGACGGCGAAGCCCCCGAGCTTTTGCTGGAAAGCTATAACCGCGAGCGGGTCGAAGCAGCGGATGAGAACATTCGCATGTCCACCCTATCGACGGAATTTATCACGCCCAAATCCGATATGTCGCGTCTTTTGCGGGATGCGGTTTTGGACCTCAGCGAGCACTACGCGTTTGCGCGCCCGTTGGTCAATTCCGGTCGTTTGAGCACACCATGCGCATATTCCGGATCATCGCTGAGTTCTGCGGATGCTCTGACCGGGCCAGAGATCACGCGCCCCGGTTCCGCCTGCCCGGACGCGCCATTGGGCGAGGAATTTCTGCTGCCCAAGTTGGCCGGGAAATTCACTTTGTTGACTATAGATGCGGACGCTCCTGACAGTCTAGAAGAAGGCGGCGTTACGGCCACGCGACTGGCTCTCTCGGTCAAGGATGACCTGACTTTGGAGTTGAAGCGCAGGTATCTGGGCGATGCCCCGGGTGCGGTTTATCTGATCCGACCTGACCAGCACGTCGCCGCGCGCCGCGACACGTTCGAAGAAAACGCATTCCGGCAGGCGATCCGCCGGGCAACAGGTAAGGAGTGAGCGAAATGACCGATCTGATCCTTTCCCCCAATCTGGAAAATGCCGACGGTTTCTATGCCGATCTGGTGGCGGCGCATGATGGGCTGGTCAAAGCCGACAGTGACGCCCTGAATGCACGTCTGGTTCTGGTCCTGGCCAATCACATTGGGAACGCAAATGTATTGTCTAGCGCCCTGATAGCCGCCACGCTGAAGGACACCTGACGAACTGAGGAGATCGATGATGAGCGGCGTGGTGCTGTATGACTTTTGGCGGTCTTCGGCCAGTTACAGGGTGCGCATCGCACTGAAACTGGCTGGGATCAGCTATCGCGCCGCTTCAATTGATCTGGCAGCGGGCGAACAAAGGTCCGGCAACCACTTGGCGCGTAATCCACAAGGGTTGGTCCCCGTGCTCGAGATTGACGGGCTGCGGTTGACGCAATCTCTGGCTATTATCGACTATCTTGACCAAACGCGCGGCCTTGGACTGTTGCCTCCGGAACCGGCGGCCCGGGCGCATGCGCTGGCTTTGGCGCAATCCATCGCGGTTGATGTGCATCCGGTCTGCAACTTGTCCGTCGCGCAGTATGCGGCCGCGCTGAGTGATGGTGCTGACGGGATGCCCGGCAACTGGATGCGCCATTTCATTCGCCCTGGCCTACTGGCTTTTGAGGCGCTTCTCGAGGGTTTCGAACAAGCGCCCTATTGCACCGGGACCAAGCCCGGACTGGCCGATGTTTGTCTGGTCCCGCAAATGTATAATGCGCGCCGTTGGGACGTGGAGCTATCGGACTTGCCGCGGAGTCTAGGCGTCGAGGCCGCTTGTGCCGAAAATCCCGCCTTTGCCGCAGCCCACCCAGATCTCCACGCACCCGATTGACCTGGCGCACAGAGCCTGTGTGACGGCGCAAGTGGCAATATCAATTGCAGCGCCGTACCTTGTTCGAAACGTATGCAAGAGGTCCCAATGTCAGAGATCACCGGCTATCACGCCCATGTCTATTACGACGCAAATACGCAAGCCATTGCCCAGCAGGTCTGTGAAGAGGTCGCCGGCCTGTTTCCTGTTCAGATGGGGCGCATGCATGCCAAAAATGTAGGCCCCCACCCGCGATGGAGCTGCCAGCTGGGCTTTGTCGATCAAGTCATGCCTTGGCTAATGCTGAACCGACAGGGCCTGACCATCTTCACCCACCCAGAAACCGGAGATCACCTGGCGGACCACCGGGACCGGGCGATCTGGATGGGCGAAATGTTGGATCTGGACCTGTCGATCTTTGACAGGATCGGCGTTTAGGTCAGCGCCCGCGCCTGATCCCGCAGTTTGAATTTTTGTATCTTTCCGGTCGAGGTTTTGGGCAAAGGTCCGAACACTACCGTCTTTGGTGCTTTGAAATGGGCCATATTATCGCGGCAGAATGCGATGATATCAGCCTCATTCGCCTGCGCGTTTGGCTTAAGTTCGATGAACGCACAGGGTGTTTCACCCCACTTGTCGTCCGGGCGCGCGACCACGGCTGCCTCCATAACGGCCGGGTGTTTGTAAAGGATATCCTCAACCTCGACCGACGAAATATTCTCGCCACCTGAAATGATGATGTCCTTGGACCGGTCCTTAAGCGCGATGTAGCCGTCCGGATGCATCACCCCCAGATCACCCGAGGCAAACCATCCACCCCGGAACGCCTTGTCCGTGGCGTCGGCGTTCTTCAGATAGCCTTTCATGACGACGTTGCCCTGCATGAAAATCTCACCCATCGTCTCGCCATCAGAGGGCACAGGTTCCAGCGTGTCCGGATCCGCAACCATCAGCCCCGACAGAGCCGTATAGCGCACACCCTGACGGATCTTCAGCGCGGCGCGGTCTTCGGCCCCCTTGTCGTTCCACTCGTCTTTCCAGGCGCAGACAACTGACGGACCATAAGTCTCAGTCAATCCATAGACATGGGTAACCTCGACGCCCATGTTTTCCATACTTTCGATCACCGCGGCGGGCGGCGGCGCGCCAGCGGTCATCACCTTGATCTCATGATCGAAATCCTTGAGGTGGTCGGGCGCATTGGCCAGCATGTTAAGAACAATCGGTGCTCCGCAGAAATGTGTTACTTTCTCATCCCGGAATGCGGCATAAATCGGTTCGTCCCGCACGGCCCGCAGACAGACCGAAACACCCGCATTCGCGGCCATCGCCCAAGGAAAACACCAGCCGTTGCAGTGGAACATTGGCAGGGTCCACAAATAGACCGAATGCTTTGGCATGTTCCAGTCCAGCAGGTCCGACTGCGCGTTCAGCGCAGCGCCCCGGTGGTGATACACGACGCCCTTGGGATTGCCTGTTGTCCCCGAGGTATAGTTCAACGTGATCGCGTCCCACTCATCTTTGGGTAAGGACCAGTTGAATTCAGGGTCGCCCTCGGCCAGTAAGGCGTCATAGGTCAGGCCGCCGAGCTTCTCACCACCGTCAAAGCTCGGGTCCTCGATATCGACGATCAGTACATCGTGATCCACCTGTTTCAGCGCCTCTTTGACCACGCCTGAGAACTCGGGATCGACCAGAAGGACTTTGGATTCCGCGTGATTCAAAATGAAGGCAATGATCGGTGCGTCCAATCGAGTGTTGATGGCATTCAGAACAGCACCTGCCATCGGCACGCCAAAATGCGCCTCATACATTTCCGGAATGTTGGCCGCGATGACTGAAACCGTGTCGCCCGTGCTGATTCCGCGGGCGGACAATGCGCCTGCCAGCCGGCGGCAGCGGGCATAGGTTTCAGCCCATGTATAGCGACGCGCGCCGTAAACCACGGAAGGATAATCCGGGTAAATGTGCGCTGTCCGCTCGATAAAACTCAGCGGTGACAACGGCGTATAGTTTGCCCGGCATTTGTCCAAATGACGCTCGTAGATGCTGGCTTGTGTCATTTGCTGACCCTCCCTCTGCGGTTCTGGCGAATTGAGCACAAAGTCGTTCCTCTGACAAACCCGTAATAATACGCCGTGGCCATGGACTGGATTTACGGGATGGTGCAATCTGGCCCTATCTCCGACAGAGCTTTCGCGGTGATCTGAGCCATCGAAAACACAAAGCCGGGACGGCCCTTTTCGCCGCCCGCGCCCCAGCCATTCTGAAAGGACATGTCATGGACGGCACGTTCAACGAAAACGATCTCTCGCACGTGGTCGAAGCCGACCGCGCCCATATCTGGCACCACCTGCTGCAGCATAAGCCATTGGAAAGCAACGATCCGAAGATCATTGTCGAAGGCAAAGGCATGCGTGTCTGGGACCAGAACGGCAAAGAGCATCTGGATGCCGTGTCCGGTGGCGTCTGGACCGTTAACGTCGGCTATGGCCGCGAATCGATCTGTAAGGCGGTTCACGACCAGCTGATGAAGCTGTGCTATTTCGCCAATACCGCAGGGTCTATCCCCGGTTCGATCTTTGCTGAAAAGCTGATCAGCAAAATGCCGGGCATGAGCCGCGTTTATTACACCAACTCCGGCTCCGAAGCGAACGAGAAGGCGTTCAAGATGGTTCGCCAGATCGCGCACAAGCGCTATGGCGGCAAAAAAACCAAGATCCTGTACCGTGACCGCGACTACCACGGCTCGACCCTGGCTACCATGTCTGCAGGCGGTCAGGACGAGCGTACGGCGCAGTACGGCCCGTTCGCACCAGACTTTGTCCGCGTTCCGCATTGCATGGAATACCGCAAGCACGAGCTGGGCTTGGAAGAGCTGTCCGGCGAGGCATTCGGCAAAGCAGCCGCGGACGCCATCGAAGAGGTGATCCTGCGCGAAGGCCCCGAAACCGTTGGTGCGCTGTGCCTTGAGCCTGTGACCGCCGGTGGTGGCGTCATCGAAGCGCCCGAAGGTTACTGGGAACGCGTGCAGGAAATCTGCAAAAAGTACGACATCCTGCTGCATATTGACGAAGTTGTCTGCGGCGTGGGCCGTACCGGCACCTGGTTCGGTTATCAGCAGTACGGGATCAAGCCGGACTTCGTGACCATGGCCAAAGGCGTTGCCTCGGGCTATGCGGCGATTGCCGTGATGGTCACCACCGAGGAAGTCTTTGACATGTTCAAAGACGACATGTCGGACCCGATGAGCTATTTCCGCGACATCTCGACTTTTGGTGGCTGCACCGCCGGTCCAGCTGCGGCAATCGAAAACATGCGCATTATCGAAGACGAGAACCTGCTGCGGAATTGCATTGATATGGGCGACCGGATGTTGGGCAACCTGCAGGCGCTGATGGATAAGCACGAAGTTATCGGCGACGTGCGCGGCAAGGGTCTGTTCCTGGGTGCCGAACTGGTTTCCGACCGGGCCACCAAAGAGCCCATGGACGAGAAAAAGGTTCAGGCGGTTGTTGCCGACTGTATGGCGCAGGGCGTCATCATCGGGGCCACCAACCGTTCGATCCCCAGTCGCAACAACACGCTGTGCTTCTCGCCTGCACTGATTGCAACCGCAGACGACATCGACCAGATCACTGATGCGGTCGACGGCGCACTGGGTCGTGTATTCGGCTGAACCTAACTGGAATATATCTGCCATCACTCATGCAATCACGGCAGATGAACTTAGACCGGCGCGACCACCGCGCCGGTTTTTTTGTGTTTACACACGCGGGTTTGTCAAATGCGCCAACTCAAGTACCCTGTGGTTATCACACCCCATGCAGGAGACGTGTCCAATGGTACTCAAGCTCATCCGAAGCCTCGCCGCCGTGGCCATCCTTGCGGTCGCCACCCCTTCCAGCGCCGATGAAGGCAGCGGCTTTCCCCAGATCGTCGGCACCTGGCACGGCACCTATCTGGTGGGCTTTGCCAAATCGAACCCGAACCACGCAAAAGGCTTGCTGAAGACCGAGATGGAGCTGGAGATCACCAAGCTGGACGGCAACCTAATCACCGCCACCAATCGCTGGCGTCGGATCGGCGACACCGATTGGATCGTAGAAGAGGCTATGGGCACCTTTTCTTTGGACGAGCCCACCCGCTTTGTTCTGGCCGAGGCCGGGATTTCGGGCGACGATGTGTCAGCCGGGATATTCAACGGAGTCTATTTGGATGACGTGATCATGGTCACCTATGCCGGGCCGGGAACGGGCGTGTCCTTTGCGGCGCAGTTGGTGAAGAAAAACGAAGATAAGTAGTGTTTATCGTGTCTTAATTGGGCCGTGATATTTCGACTTCTTCAAAGCGGAATGTACCGGTCCCAAAAGCTGCCAGACCAATGCCTGTACCGCCATCCGAGTTGCGGGAGCTTACCGCCCTTTTCGAAAAGGGAACCTGGATAACCTTTGCGCCATTGGCAAAAAACAAGACATGCGCACCGCGCACCTGAAAACTAAGTTGATTTGGGCCATCCGTTTTGATCGCCTCATGCTTTGCACTATGCACAGTCCGTAGTTGGCGGCCGTCTTTTTTGAGGACATGAAAACGCCCCTGCCCATCAACAGTGAACGCCAGATAAAGGCCTGACTTACCACTGCCAACAAGAATACCCGCGCCACCATGCGCGTCGTTCTGACTTTCAACAACTGCAGAAATCAGAAGGTTCTGAGTTGCTTCAACGGATTCCGCGTCTGGAAACTTGGCCCAGGCGATATCGTTGTAATGAAGGCTTTGTGGGTTCTTTCGGTTCTCCAGCACAAGATCGCCATCAGAGACATAGATCACCCACTGCGATTTCGTCGGATTAAAGAAAATCTGACCGCCCAACATCAGAGATTGATCCTCTCCATCAAAGGATTCGTTGATGGTGGCAGGTGCAACGGCATCAATTTCCTGAACCTGTGATTTTCCCTCCGTGGAAAAACTGACGAACACCGTCGAAACCGCGAAGGCAATCTTTGCTAACTCTTTGATAAAGGCCATTTGTCTAAATCCCAAACTCAACCATTAAGAGTTATTTTGGAAACCTTGCATCTATAAGCTGTTTTGGCCAGACCGGTTTCCCTTACCTCGGTTTTTTTGAACTGCCTCGAACTAATTCTTTTTCAATCAAAAAAAGGCCGCCCCAAACGGGACGGCCCTTCATTCACTGTCTCTGCTAAGAGAGGATCAGGCAGCCAGAGCGGCCTGAGCTTTGGCGACGATCGTGCCGAACGCTTCCGGTTCGTGCACGGCCAGGTCGGCCAGAACTTTACGATCCACTTCGATACCGGCCAGGGTCAGGCCGTTGATGAAGCGGGAATATGTCAGTGCTTCGTCATGCGAACGGACAGCAGCGTTGATACGCTGGATCCACAGTGCGCGGAAGTTGCGCTTGCGGTTCTTACGGTCGCGGGTTGCATACTGGTTGGCCTTGTCGACGGCCTGACGGGCAACCTTGAAGGTGCTCTTGCGGCGGCCATAGTAACCTTTGGCGGCCTTGATAACCTTCTTGTGACGGGCGTGAGTTACGGTTCCACCTTTAACGCGGGACATCTCTTAATCTCCTCTTAGCGGTCGTAGGGCATGTAGCCCTTGACGATCTTGGCGTCGGGGGCGGACAGGGTGGTGTTGCCACGGGCGTCGCGGATGAATTTCTTGGTCCGCTTGATCATGCCGTGACGTTTGCCGGCCTGGCCAGCAAGGACCTTACCGGTCGCAGTCACCTTAAAGCGCTTTTTGGCGCTCGACTTTGTCTTCATCTTAGGCATTTCCGTCTCCTTTCGGGGTTCGGTTTCAGACGCGACTCGGCATGCCATCTCGGCCGGTCACGCGATCAGAAGCGCCGTTTACGCAAGTTCGACTATACTGGCAAGGGGGTTTGGACCAGAATCTGCGCTTTTTACAGGCTGATCAGGCACCGGGGCGACAAAGGCCGCCCCGGTGGTTTGATTTAGTGTTCGAATTTGCGGATTTCGCCAGTCTTTAGTCGACTCGCATAGCTGGCCAGTTCTTCACGCACCACCTTCATCAGGAAGTAGAGCGCAAACACGTTCACGACCGCCATCGCAAAGATTGCCGCATCCGAGAAGTCGATGACAGGGCCAAGATTGGCCGCCGCGCCGATAACAACGAAGATGCAGAAGATGACCTTGAACACCAGCTCCTTGGCGTGGCCTTCCCCGAACAGATAAGTCCAGGCCTTGAGGCCATAGTAGGACCAGCTGATCATGGTTGAGAAGGCAAACAAGACCACCGCAATCGCCAGTACATATGGGAACCAGCTGAAGGCACTTCCAAAGGCCGCCGAGGTCAGGCTGACGCCCGAGTTGCCATCAACAGTCGCAATGGCATTACCCGCTTCGTTCAGCATGTAATTGCCGGTTTCCGGATCGACGATCAGCTGCTGGGTGATGATGATCACCAGCGCAGTCATCGTACAGATCACAACCGTGTCGATGAACGGCTCAAGCAACGAGACGAACCCTTCGGTGATCGGCTCTTTGGTCCGAACCGCCGAGTGTGCGATCGCTGCAGAACCCACGCCCGCTTCGTTCGAGAACGCAGCACGACGGAAGCCTTGGATCAGCGCCCCGACCATACCACCAGCAACGCCGAGGCCGGTGAAGGCACCTGCGAAAATCTGGCCGAACGCCCAGCCGATTTGATCAGCATTCATGATGATGATCACCAACGCAGCAGCCACATACAGGATGCCCATGAATGGAACGACCTTTTCGGTCACCCGTGCGATGGACTTCAGTCCACCCACAATGACAAGGAACACGATGATTGCAAAGACAACCCCTGTGATCCATCCGGGATAGTCGCCCGTGATACCCGCGATCTGTTGATGCGCCTGATTGGCCTGGAACATATTGCCCCCGCCCAGCGCGCCCAGAATACAGAAGATCGAGAACAGGACGGCCAGAATCTTGCCTCCAGGCAAGCCAAGCTCGTCAAAGCCCTTGGACATATAATACATCGGGCCACCGGAAACGGTGCCATCCTCGTATTCGTTGCGGTATTTCACGCCCAACGTACATTCGGTGAATTTCGACGCCATGCCCAGAAGGCCCGCGACAATCATCCAGAAGGTGGCACCCGGTCCGCCAATTCCGACAGCAACCGCCACACCGGCGATGTTTCCTAGGCCAACCGTACCCGACAGCGCCGTGGCCAGAGCCTGAAAGTGGCTGACCTCACCCGCATCGTTGGGGTCGGAGTAGTCACCTTTGACAAGGCTGATCGCATGGCCAAAGAACCTGAGCTGTACAAAGGCAAAGTACAGCGTAAAGACAGTCGCCGCGACGACCAACCAACCCACGATCCACGGGAAACTGGTTCCCGGGAACGGAGCAAAGATAAAGCTGACAAATGGCCCGGTGAAATCGGCAAATGCCTGATTGATCTTGTCGTCCAGTCCAGGCGCGTCTTGCGCCATTGCCGGTGCGGCGATCAAGGCGGCAATTACAGCCAGCCAGAGATGTTTCAACATAGTCATTCTCATCCCTCCCGTCAGTTCACAACAGTGACTGGCACATCGGCGTGCATGACCAGATTTTGGGTCGAGCTGCCAAACAAGCGTTTCTTGAACCCATCGGCCGAGGCGCGCCCGACGATGATCTGCGAACCGCCATTCTCGACGGTGATTGCGTTCAGAGTTTCAGCCACGTCGCCATGACGCACGATGCCCTGCACTGTGTAACCATCTGCGGTCAGGGCTTCGACAGCCGGGGTAACAATCCGGTTCGTCGCAAGTTCGATTTCTTCTTCTCGCCGCTTGTGCCGCAATGCGTTCTCTTCAGGGGTTTGAAAAGTAAATGGGGACCATTCGATGACATAAACAACCAGCAATTCACACGTACCAATTCGGCCAGCCAGATCTTTGGCAAAGGCGATGGCGTGTTCTCCGGTTTCTGTCCCGTCCAGTCCAATGACAATTTTCGTTGTCATAACGTTCCTCCAATAATTTTGGTTATGCCGGGACCCGTGCCCCCGGCAGGGCAGCCGGAACCTGGAACTTATTAAGTGGACCGCCCATGCGCCCGAGTATCCCGGAAAAACCCTCAAAAACAGAGAGTTATCTTCCAAATACACCCGTTATTTCGGCATGTCATTGAAATTTATATACTTTTTCCGCCTAAAATTTAGGCGTATCGGTTTGATACCAGCCTTTCAAGGCCCTGCATCGCAACTGTCACCCGGGATCAGTGTTGTAGATCAGCCGTTCATCGCAAGGCGCGATACGCAAAATATTGGTCGTTCCCGGGACGTTGAAAGGCACACCGGCAGTCACTACGATCTGATCGGCTTCGGATGCGAACCCACCGGCACGGGCCGCACGGGCCGCGTTGACCACAGCGCCTTTGAACCGCTCAAGCTCGGGCGTCATCACGCAATGACAGCCCCAGCTCAGACACAGACGTCGCGCGGTTCCGGTGGCTGGCGTCATCGCGATGATCGGAACGCCTGGACGTTCGCGGGCGGTCAGCAGCGCGGTGGTGCCGCTTTGGGTAAAACAGCAAATCGCCTTGATATCTGTTTTTTCTGCAATCTCACGCGCGGCGGCAACGATACCATCGGCAATAGTGGTCCCCTTTGCCGTCCGGGACGCTGCGATAATCTGCGTGTAGGTCGGGTCCGCTTCGACCTCGATCGCAACCTTGTTCATGGTTTGCACGGCCTCGATTGGGTACGTACCCGCAGCGGATTCCGCGCTGAGCATGATCGCATCCGTGCCTTCGTAGATTGCTGTCGCCACGTCCGAAACTTCGGCCCGGGTTGGCATCGGGCTTTCGATCATGCTTTCCAGCATCTGAGTGGCCACGATCACAGGCTTAGCCGCCCCACGGCATTTGCGCACCAATCGCTTCTGGATCGGCGGCACCGCCGACACAGGAAGCTCAACACCCAGATCGCCGCGCGCGACCATAATCCCGTCAGAGGCATCCAGAATGTCGTCGAATGCCTCGACCGCTGCAGGCTTTTCGATCTTGGACAGGATCGAGGCGCGACCGTCGGCCAGCGCGCGCGCTTCAAACACATCCTTGGCACGCTGCACAAAGCTCAGTGCCAGCCAATCCACACCCAGTTGGCAGACAAATTCCAGGTCGTCGCGATCCTTGGCAGACAGAGCTGCCAGTGGCAGCACCACATCAGGAACGTTCACACCTTTGCGGTTCGAGATCGTACCGCCGACCTCAACGGTGCAATTGGCAAAATCCTGGCCACAGTCCTGCACGGTCAGACGGATTTTGCCGTCGTTGACCAGAAGCCGCGCACCCTGCTCCAACGCGGCAAAAATCTCGGGATGCGGCAGGCAAACGCGGTTGATATCTCCGGGCGCAGGGTCCAGATCCAGACGGAAGGCCGCGCCTTCTTCAAGTTCTTCTGCGTCGTTGGCGAACACCCCGACACGCAACTTGGGTCCTTGAAGGTCGGCCAGAATTGCGATTGGCCGGTCCAAGTCTTTTTCGATCTGTCGGATGATCCGGTGGCGTTCGCGGATCTCATCATGGCTGCCGTGGCTCATATTCAGGCGGAAGACGTCTGCGCCTGCCTCGTACAGCGCGCGGATCATGTCATAGTCATTTGACGCCGGTCCCAGCGTCGCCACGATTTTCACATTTCTCAGGCGTCGCATTGGTCTGGCTCTCCTAACGTCTTCTCTTGATTCTGCGCAAATGTTACCGCAAACATTGCTCCGCCTGCTTATTGCGCAATTCCCTTTTCAAAGCAACTGCCCTAAACCTGCGACAAACTAGATGACAGGCTTATGACGTATTCCCCGTTTTTTATCCACGGCGCGGATCGGCCCTCGCGTTGGCTGATCACATGCGACCACGCATCCAACTTGGTTCCGCCCGACATCCACGGTGGCGACCTTGGCCTGCCTCGTGAAGATATGGAACGCCACATCGCTTATGATGTAGGTGCCTACGAGGTGTCAAAGCATCTGGGTGAGCTTTTGAATGCGCCCGTGATCGCAGCCAATTTTTCCCGCCTCGTGATTGATCCGAACCGCGGCGAGGATGATCCGACCTTGTTGATGAAGCTTTATGACGGGTCGATCATTCCCGGCAACCGGCACGCCGATGCGGCAGAACGAGAGCGGCGTTTGAACATGTGCTATCGCCCGTATCATGACGCGCTGGCGCAGATGGCCGCGTTGCCGCATGCAGTGATCGTGTCGATGCACTCGTTCACGCGGCAATTAAGGGGTCGTGATCCCCGCCCGTGGCATATTGGGGTTTTGCATACTCCGGACGAACGTTTCTCGGGCCCGTTGATCAGCCGTCTAGAGGCCGAGGGTGACCTTTGCGTGGGCGTTAATGAACCCTATACCGGCGTGCTGCCCGGTGATGCCATTGACAAACACTGTACCAGTTTTGGCCGCCCCAACGCACTGATCGAACTGCGCAATGACCTGATTGCCGAACACGCGGGACAGCGAGAATGGGCCGAGCGGCTAGCCCCTATCCTGCAGGACGCACTGGGCGAAAGCGGCTTGTGACAAAAGCCCTCACGTCATTGTGAGTACCAGCCCCAGACCCCATATTATTGGGAAAGGAGGCCACAATGACTCAGGAGTTTCTAACGTCCGTCTTTGGCTGGATGGCTGTGCTTAACATCGCGGTTCTGCTGTTCACCACGGTGATGATCTTGCTCTTGCAGGATTGGATCGCAGGCATTCATGGCAAGATGTTCCAGATGGAGCGCCCCGCAGTGAAACGGGCATATTTCCGGTATCTGGCCAACTACAAGGTTTTGACACTGATCTTCTGCATCACTCCTTGGCTGGCATTGAAACTGGCCTGATACGCTGATCGTTGAAACATCGCCCTTTGGCCGCTAGGTCATTTACAGCACGTATTTCTGTCATCCGGAGCCAGACCATGGACAAGCAAACCGAAATAGAACTTCAGGCCGCCGCATTCCGTCGCTTGCAACAGCATCTGATGGAGGATCGCACCGATGTGCAGAACATCGATATGATGAATCTCGCCGGATTCTGCCGCAACTGCCTGTCGCGGTGGTATCAGGAAGCAGCCAACGAAAAAGGTATTCAGATGGGCAAGGACGAAGCCCGTCAAATTTTCTACGGCATGACCATGGATGAGTGGAAAGCCAAATACCAGACCGACGCCAGCGCGGAAAAACAGGCCGCCTTCAAAGTCGCGTTCGAAGAGAATGTAACGAACAAGGGCTGACGCCCAAAACGAAAGAGGCCCGCCAATCTGGCGGGCCTTATCTTTAGATTGCGACCTTGCGGCTTTCGTCCAAATAGATTTCCCGCAAACGCTTGGCGATTGGTCCCGGTGTACCGTCGCCCAGCGCAACCCCGTCAATCTCAACCACGGGCATGACAAACGCGCTGGCCGAAGTGGTGAAAGCCTCATCCGCTTCCTTCGCCTCATCAATGGTGAACAGGCGTTCTTCGACTTCCATCTGTGCCTCGGCCGCCATGCGTAGCACGGCCTTGCGGGTGATGCCGTGCAGAATGTCATTCGACAGTGGGCGGGTGACGATCTTGCCGTCCTTGACGTAGTAGGCGTTGTTGCTGGTGCCTTCGGTCACATAACCGTCCTCTATCAACCACGCATCGTCACAGCCAGCCTTCTTGGCCATCATCTTACCCATGGACGGGTACAGCAGCTGAACGGTCTTGATGTCGCGGCGGCCCCAGCGGATGTCTTCGATCGAGATGATCTTAGCACCCTTCTTGGCGGCTGGGCTATCGGCCAGGCCAGGCTTGTTCTGGGTGAACAGCACGAGGCTCGGCTTGGTGTCCACAGAAGGGAATACAAAATCGCGATCGCCATCCGATCCACGGCTGACCTGCAGGTAGATAAGCCCTTCTTCGATGCCGTTCAGCTCTACCAACTTGCGATGAATTTCAAGCAGCTCATCCTTGGTGCAGGGCTCAGCCATCTCCAGCTCATCCAGAGACCGCTTCAGACGCACGGCGTGACCTTCGAAATCGATCAGCTTGCCATCCAGAACGCTGGTGACTTCGTAAACGGCGTCTGCGAACAGAAAACCACGGTCAAAGATCGACACTTTGGCCTCGGTCTCGGGCAGGTATTCGCCATTTACAAAAACGGTGCGGGTCATGTCTTGTCTCCTCAGCCCCAGAGGTCCGCTTTGGGCGGGTGCACTCCGGCATCATCAAAAATCAGCGGGTTGTCGCGGTCTTCGGCCAGCAGAAGCGGGCCGTCAAGGTCTGTCACCATCACACCTTGTGCCAACAGTGTCGCAGGTGCCATAGCCAGAGAGCTGCCAACCATGCAGCCGACCATCACGCTATAACCTTCAGCCAGCGCCTGCCGGCGTAGGGCCAGCGCCTCAGTCAGACCGCCCGTTTTGTCGAGCTTGATGTTGACTACATCGTACTTGCCCTTGAGGCCCGGAAGGCTTGTGCGATCATGACAGGACTCATCAGCGCACACCGGCACGGGGCGCTCCATTCCAATCAGGGCGTCATCTTCCCCGGCGGGCAAAGGCTGCTCGACCAGGGCCACACCCAAACGCACCAGATGCGGGGCAAGGTCGGCGTAGACCGCAGCTGACCAGCCTTCGTTTGCATCGACGATGATCGTGGCATCTGGTGCACCTGCGCGCACAGCCTCCAGCCGGGGCATGTCATCCGGTGTGCCCAATTTGATCTTCAGCAAGGGGCGATGCGCATTGGCTGCGGCCTGCGCCTGCATCTTTTCCGGGGTGTCCAGCGACAGCGTATACGCTGTGATTTCTGGCCCCGGAACCGGCAGCCCGGCCAGATCCCAGGCCCGCTTTCCTGCGCGCTTGGCCTCAAGGTCCCAAAGGGCGCAATCAACCGCATTCCGCGCCGCCCCGGCAGGTAAAAAGTCCATTAGGCTGTCGCGGGTAAACTCGGCAGGCAAAGCTGCGATCTCGGCCTCGACCGAGTCCAGCGTTTCATCATACCTGGCATAGGGCACGCATTCGCCCCACCCCTGATGGGTACCGTCAGAAATCCGAACCGTCAGCACCTTGGCCTCGGTCCGAGACCCGCGCGAGATCGTAAAGACCTGCGCCAGCCGAAACACGTCACGAGAGACTTCTACCTGCACGCGCCAGCTCCTTCATCTTTTTCAAAATACTTTCGCCGAAGGCGGACAAGCCCGCCTCCGACGCGCCGCTTAGATCACAGTGCGGCCAGCGCATCCACCAGCTTGCCCGAACCAAAGCGGAACGGGTCAGTCGCGGGCAGGCCCATATCGGCCTCAACCTTGGCCAGATATGCGGTGGCGTCCTCTTCGGACATGTGCTGCGTGTTGACCGAAATACCAACGACCTGGCAATCCGGGTTGGCAACCTTGGCCAGACCCAATGCCGTGTCGCGCAGCGCTTCCAGGGTCGGCAACTGATAGGTCGGCAGACCACGCATATGGTCGCGGGTCGGCTCGTGGCTCAGGATCAGCGCATCCGGCTGGCCGCCGTGGATCAGCGCCATGGTCACACCGGAATAAGACACGTGGAACAGCGACCCCTGCCCTTCGATCAGATCCCAGTGATCGTCATCGTTGTCAGGCGTCAGCCATTCGACCGAACCGGCCATGAAATCGGCAATGACCGCATCCAGCGGCACACCGTCCCCGGTGATCAGAATGCCTGTCTGACCGGTTGCGCGGAAGGTCGACTTCATGCCGCGCTCGCGCATCTCGGCATCCATCGCCATCGCCGTGTACATTTTGCCGACAGAGCAATCGGTGCCAACAGCCAGACAGCGCTTGCCCTTGCGCTTGATGCCGTTTGCAATCGGGTATTCCACCGAAGGTACGCGAACATCGTGCAGCTTGCGGCCGGTGGCTTCAGCAACAGCCACCAGATCGGGTTCGTCGCATAGCAGGTTGTGCAGACCAGAGGCCAGGTCAAAGCCTTCCTCCAACGCCATGACCAGAACCTTTTTCCATTCCTGGCTGATCACGCCACCACGGTTGGCAACGCCGATAACCAGCGTCTTGGCGCCGGCTTCTTTCGCCTCGGTCAGGGACATGTCGGTCAGGCCCAGATCGGCCTTGCAACCTTCCATACGGTACTGGCCAACGGCATTCTCAGGACGCCAGTCCTTGATGCCGATTGCAACTTTGGCCGCCAATTGGTCGGGCGCATCGCCCAAAAACAGCAGGTACGGTGTCTCGATCATTGCGGTTTACTCCTTTGATTCTGGCGCAATCTAGGGGACGATTTCCACGAGTGTTTCGCGTTTTCGTCTGACAACGCCCCGTCAGGTGGGAAATTTTTGCGCCTTCTTCCTAAATGGCGCACAAATCTTTCAAGTTTCCAAAGCGATTAAACTTTAATCACTGTTTTGACCCTGTATTGCGGCAATTGCTGCGATTGCATTGCCGCACCTGCACAAAGATGCTTGCTATGGCTTGCGCAATTTAATACCCCATGAGGCAAGAAAATCGTAATTTCCTTTCTCGCACGAGGTCCAGATGAGCTTTCGCATCCAACCCGCCGCCCCCGCGCGCCCCAACCGTTGCCAGTTGTTCGGACCGGGATCAAACACCAAGCTGTTCCCGAAAATGGCCGCGTCGGCCGCAGACGTAATCAACCTCGACCTTGAGGACTCGGTCGCGCCGTCGGACAAGGACGCCGCGCGCGCAAATGTGATCGAAGCGCTGAAGACCGTCGATTGGGGCAACAAATACATGTCCGTGCGCATCAACGGACTGGACACACCCTATTGGTACCGCGATGTGGTGGACCTGCTGGAACAAGCCGGCGACCGGCTGGATCAGATCATGATCCCCAAGGTCGGCTGCGCGGCAGATGTCTACGCCGTAGACGCGCTGGTCACCGCCATCGAGCGCGCCAAGGGCCGTACAAAGCCCGTAAGCTTTGAGGTCATCATCGAATCCGCAGCTGGCGTTGCCCATGTCGAAGAGATCGCGGCCTCGTCTCCGCGCATGCAAGCGATGAGCCTGGGTGCAGCAGATTTTGCAGCCTCGATGGGGATGCAGACCACCGGTATCGGCGGCACGCAAGAAAACTATTACATGCTGCGCGAAGGCGAAAAACACTGGTCCGACCCGTGGCATTGGGCGCAGGCTGCCATTGTTGCTGCATGCCGGACACATGGCGTTCTGCCCGTGGACGGACCCTTTGGCGACTTCTCAGACGACGAAGGTTACATCGCCCAGGCAAAACGTTCGGCTACCCTGGGCATGGTCGGAAAATGGGCCATTCACCCCAAGCAGATCGCGTTGGCCAACCAGGTCTTCACCCCGTCGGATGAAGCCGTGTCCGAGGCACGCGAAATCCTGGCTGCGATGGAGCAGGCCAAAGCCAATGGCGAAGGCGCAACCGTTTACAAAGGCCGTCTGGTCGACATCGCCTCGATCAAACAGGCCGAGGTGATCGTGGCGCAGGCCGAATTGATTGCCGCGAACTGATCTAATTGAATAAGGCGCCCTTAGGGGCGCCTTATTTGGGCCTAACGGCCAAAGACGTCGTTAGGCGTCCATGTAAAACGCTCACCTTTCTTTCCTGATTTCATCATCAGGCAAGATGTACCGAGCTTCTGAAAATAGATTATCTTCAGCGGATACCAACCCGCCTTCGGCACCTCTACTTCGGTTCGTTGATTGGCCTCACACCCCTGAATACTATTGACTTTGCCGATCTGCTGCCCGCCAACCCAGGCATCGATTCCATCGTTTGACCATGTCTCCAACTCGTAAACCCCCGGTGAGTCAAAGCGCATGTAACCGGTGATTTCTGCAGCGACGTTATAGTGGTGGTCGAATGTCAAAACATCCTCGCCCTCGTTTGTATCCCTATAATCCAAACCGATCAGCGGCTGCCCCGGCTGAGCCTTAGGCAACAACTGCTTGGCATGAGTGAGGTTGCGGATTTTGCGCTGCGTACCAGTTCCCACATATTTTACATTCAATCCCGCTTTTGGATTGGGTTGCGGACTGGCGGGCTGCAATTTGAGCGGCGCGGCCACTGCTGAACTGGCGATAAACGCCGCAGCTGCTATCAGCGCTCCAATGCGAACAAATTTCATTATCTTCTCCCTGTGTGTGGCCTGTTGGGGTTGTTCCCCTTCGATCAGGTCCTTGAGAAGACACTAGGCTGTGAAAATTCACCCGGCAAGCCGGTTGAAGATCACAATTCCAACGTCAGGCGCGCATATCTTTGGGTGAATCCATCACCACATAAGACGTGATCGACGTCACATGCGGCAGTGTTCCCAGAACTTCGGTGTGGAATGTCTTGTACGAAGGTAAGTCCGCGCATTCCACGCGCAACAGGTATTCGATGGTCCCCGTGATATTGTGGCATTCGACCACTTCCGGCACACGTTGAAGGGCGCGTTCGAACCCTTCCTGTGCGGCTTTGGTGTGTTCACCCAGCCCAACGCCGATATAGGCGACGAATCCGACACCAATCTCGGATGGGTTCAGGACTGCGCGGTAGCCCGAGATTACACCCGAACGCTCAAGCTCCTGCACGCGGCGCAGGCAGGCAGAAGGAGACAACCCCACCCGGTCCGCCAGATCCAGATTACTGATGCGGCCGTCTTGCGAAAGTTCTCGCAATATTTGCTGATTTATGTGGTCAATTTTCGCCATTGATTGTGATATTAACGAGATCGCGCATTAAAACGCAATTTCATTTGTTCGGTTTGCAGCAATTATCCAACTTATGACCTACGATATCCTTCTGGCCCTGATCGCCTTTGCTTTTGTCTCGTCCATTACACCTGGACCCAACAACCTGATGCTGATGGCGTCTGGGGCCAATTTCGGATTTCGCAAGAGCATCCCGCACATGCTGGGGATCGGGCTTGGGTTTACCTTCATGGTACTATTGGTCGGCACCGGGCTGGTGCAGCTATTCGACAGATATCCGATCAGCTACACGGTGCTGAAATTCGCCTCTGTTGCATATCTTCTGTTCCTTGCTTGGAAAATCGCACATGCCGCCCCGGCGAAGGGGCAAAACACGACAGGCACGCCGATGACGTTCCTGCAGGCAGCAGCCTTTCAGTGGGTCAACCCAAAGGCCTGGGCCATGGCCCTGACAGCCACAACCGCCTACACACCTGATCAGACCCTTCAGGCGATCATTGTGGTGGCCCTTGTTTTCGGAGCAGTCAATCTGCCCTCGGTCAGCACATGGACCGTTCTGGGCCAGCAAATGGCGCGCATCCTGACGAACCCGCGCCGGTTGATGGTGTTCAACTGGACAATGGCGGCTTTGCTCGTCGGCTCGCTCTACCCGGTTCTATACCCGAACTGAGCAATTTCAGCGGCAGGTCTTCAGCCTGATTTCCATGACTGTGGGCCAAAACACTCAGAACGCGGTCTTCATCGGCATCCTTTCTATTTGCCTACCTGCGGATTCATATTCCGCAGCTACAAATCTTACTGAATTCACATCGGACCACACACGTAAGAATGTTACACTGGGCGTATAACTCACGAGACCAACAGACTTTCTAACATGGTAAATGAGGACCGATATGAACAATCCATCTCGCCCGCTCCGCCAAGTCCTGTTTGCCGCCATCCTTGCCACAATTCCGGCTATTGCGCAGGCCGATGACGTCCAGACACAAACCATGATTTCTGAACGTGTCAGCCAGCATAACCCGGCGCCCGAAGCCTATATCAAGGATCGCCCAATCCTGGGTTGGCAGCTGACCAGCGATGACTTCGACGCCATCCCCGACGCGATCCGCGAAAACCTCGGTTCGGTTGATGGCACCAGTTACGATCAGGCTTACCTGACCGAGAACGTCGGCTCGATCATTGCGCTGCAGTTCCGCAAGGATGGCCCGGACTTCTACATCATCGGCAAGAGCACTTATGATGCCGCATACGAGCTTGTTTCGTTGGACGATGTCGCAGCCAAAAACACACGCTTGATCGAGCGGCTGGATATGGCCCCTGCGGTCAAGGCGATGTTCGAAGACCAAACTCCAGGCATAGTCGGAGCGCTCAAAACGACCCCGGTGGAAATGCTGCGCATGTCTGATCTGGGTTATGCAACAGGTGAAGCCCTGACTATCCAAGCGCCATGGGGTGAACAGACTAAACCGGAAGGCGCGGACGCATTTCTGGTCTGGGACGGCGGCGAAAACCAGTACTACATGGTGAACGCAGACGATGACGGCCTGCCGTCCAGCTATGTACCCGTCCAGTGACCTAAACCGGCGTGACCCCGAACCACGCCCCGCTTTACCTTGTGTTGCATTCCTCTGACAGCAAGTTCATATAGCAATGAACTTCCGCGTTGAGAGGCGTCATGACCCAGTATCTGGATTTCGAAAAACCCCTGGCCGAGATCGAAGGCAAGGCCGAGGAATTGCGCGCGCTGGCCCGCGCCAACGAAGAGATGGACGTGGCCGAAGAAGCCGCCGCGCTGGATGCCAAGGCCGCCAAGTTGCTGGATGAGCTTTATGGCGATCTGACCCCATGGCGGAAATGTCAGGTCGCACGTCACCCCGAACGCCCCCATTGCCAGGATTACGTAGCCGAGCTGTTTACTGAATTCACGCCACTGGCTGGTGATCGCAACTTTGCTGACGATCTGGCTGTGATCGGCGGTCTGGCGCGTTTCGATGATCAGCCTGTCATGGTGATCGGACACGAAAAAGGCTCGGATACCAAATCGCGGATTGAACGAAATTTCGGCATGGCCCGACCCGAGGGGTATCGCAAGGCTGTGCGCCTGATGGAAATGGCCGGACGTTTCGGTCTGCCTGTCATCACCCTGATCGACACGGCCGGCGCATATCCAGGCAAAGGTGCCGAGGAACGCGGCCAGTCCGAGGCCATCGCACGGTCGACCGAGATGTGCCTGAAGATCGGCGTGCCCTTGGTGTCTGTGATCATCGGCGAAGGTGGTTCAGGCGGCGCAGTAGCGTTTGCCACGGCAAACCGCGTCGCAATGCTGGAACATTCGGTCTATTCGGTGATCTCGCCCGAAGGCTGCGCGTCGATCTTGTGGAAAGACTCGGAGAAAATGCGTGAGGCCGCCGAAGCCCTGCGCCTGACCGCACAAGACCTGCAAAAGCTGGGCGTCTGCGATCACATCATCACCGAACCCAAGGGCGGCGCGCATCGCGACCGCGCCGCAACGGTCGACTCTGTACGCGGCGCTATTGCTGCTATGCTGAAAGAGCTGGATGGCAAGGATGCGGCAGCCCTTATCAAGGACCGCCGTCAAAAATTCCTGGATATCGGCTCGAAGGGGTTGGCGGCCTAAAGCGTCAGCCACCGAGCTGGCGCAACAAAGCCGCCGAAGGTTCCCCGGTTACGGCCAAGCCACTGGCGCGTTGATACGCGCTGATGGCAGATTTCGTGTTGTTGCCGATAACCCCATCCGCGCCCTGCGTGTCGTACCCTGCGGATGTCAGGCGGCGCTGCAGCTCTTTGCGATCCTCAAGCGTCAACCCGGTCTCATCGGGCCCGAACGAGGCCTGAAATGGCGCACCACCAGCGATCCGGTCAGACAAATGTCCAACGCCGATCGCGTAGCTGTCCGAGTTATTATAGCGCTTGATCACCTGGAAATTGCGGAACACCGCAATGCGCGGCCCCGGCGTTTGCGGCTGTAACACCGCGACAGGTGTTCCCGAAACAGTGCCAGCTTCGCCACCCCATGGCTGTCCGCGCACCCAGCCAGCCCGCGCCAGATAGGCGGCGGTCGAGGCCAAAGAGTCCGCGGGATCCTCGGACCAGATGTCCCGACGGCCATCACCGGTGAAATCCACCGCATAAGCCAAGTAAGACGTCGGGATGAACTGCGTATGCCCCATCGCCCCGGCCCAGCTGCCGGTCATGTTCGCGGGCGTTGTATCGCCCTCTTGAATGATCTTCAGGGCAGCGATCAGCTGTTTTTCAAAAAACGCGCCGCGACGGCCGTCATAAGCCAGGGTCGACACTGCCGACACCACCGGCACGTCCCCCCGGCGAGATCCATAACGGCTTTCCAGGCCCCAGACGGCAACGATAACCTCTTTATCGACGCCGTACTTTGCCTCGATCTCTGACAGGGTTCCTGCATGGCGCACCAGCATCTGCTTGCCGGTTGCGATCCTTTCATCAGAAGCTGCAATCGCCAGATAATCCTCAAGCGAGCGTTTGAATTCGACCTGATTGCGATCTCGTTCGATCACGCCCGGCAGGTACCCCGCCCCCTGAAAGGCCCGGTTGATGGTGGTTTGAGAAATACCTTGCGAGGCCGCGCGGGACTTAAAGCCGGCAACCCAGGCGTCATAGCCTGCGTTGGGGACGGCCCGCATCCGCGTTGCCGGGGCGCTGGTTGGCGTGCCACCGGAACAGGCGGCCAAAAACGTTGACCCAAGTCCAACTGAAAATAGGCGTCGATTGATCATGTCTGAAATCTGCTCTTGTTGTGATTTGGGTCAGAGTATCGCAGACCAGGTGCGCAAGCTAGTTCTGCGGTGCTTGGAAACGGCAACCCGATCACTTCGGCGACAAGCCGCTTAACTGACCAGCATCCGCAGCCCCTGCGTCACATCCGACCGTACAGCCAGCCTCAATCCGGGCTCATCCCCCGCCTTCAACGCAGCGATGATCAGCTTGTGATAATGCGGCGGTTCTGTCCGCCGCAACCGCCCATAGAGCGCCCGCATTGTTGGCCCTAGCTGAAGCCATACCGTTTCCACAATGGCCAGCATCGCCGGAGCCTGAGCACGCAGATACAGCGTGCGATGGAATTCCAGGTTCGACCGGATGTAACCGACGGCATCCCGTTTGGTGACCATTTCCGCGACGGTCATGTTGATGCTCTGCAATCGGTCGATCAGGGCCATATGTGCACGGGGCAATGCGCGACTGGCCAGTTCGACTTCTAGCAGTGCACGCAGGGCTGCCAGCTCTTCGATACGGTCATTGGTCAGCTCGGGCGTGGACACCCGACCCGAAGAAGACAGGAACAGCGCCCCTTCGGCCACCAGTCGCCGCACCGCTTCGCGCGCAGGCGTCATTGAGACATCAAATTCCTTGCCGATGCCGCGCAGGGTCAACGCCTGCCCGGGCGCTATGTCGCCGTGCATAATACGTGAGCGCAGGGCTCGATAGACCAGATCATGAGCTGCGGGTTGGGTGTCGGTTGGGCGAGCGCTTAACATATCCCCATGTGATCACAAATTGCCGCGCGGTCAACTCGTCGCGCTATCAAATCTATACTGGTGAAGCTGCGCCCCGTTGTCGCGCAGCCAGCGCCTTTGGGCTTTGCAGTCACCAAACAGGCGCTCGACCTGCGCCCAGAACGCGGAGGAATGGTTCATTTCGGCCAGATGTGCGACCTCATGCGCGGCGACATAATGAAGGATGTCCGATGGCGCGAGGATCAGGCGCCACGAAAACATCAGACCACCAGCTGAACTGCAAGATCCCCAACGAGACCGCGTATCGCGCAAGGTCAGGCTGGAATAAGGTCGGCCCAGCATTGCCGCATAATCGTCGCAGGCTTCGGTCAGGCGATCTCTCGCCAGTTCCTTTAGGAACCGTGCCAATCGTCGGGCTTCGGCCCCTTTGGGGATTGCAACCTCTGCGTCCCGCAGCAGAACGCGTCGGCCCTCTGCCGGTACGATTCGCCTATCTTTGCCTTCAATGGGGATTGATTGCCCGAATCCCACGGACAATGGGTTGGGTCTGTCCTCAAGATGCTCACGGATCCAGTTTTCCTTGACCTTGGCGAAATTCAGCGCCTCGGATTCTGCGACACCTTTAGGGTAGGTCAGTGTAACCCGCCCATCCAATTGAGAAATTCGCAAGCTGATACGCCGCGCCCTGGCCGATTTGCGCAGCGTAAGCGGCACCGGCGGTTTTCCGGGCAATGCGTGGTCCCCCATGTGCCTGTTTCTCCTGCTCAAAGGCTTTGACAGTGCCCGCTGCATGTGGCACGTGACCTGAATCATTACTACGACTCACCTGATATCAAGGGGATCTGAAATGCCCAAGGAAGAATGGGGTGTAAAACGCGTTTGCCCGACCACCGGTAAGCGGTTTTACGACCTGAACAAGAACCCGATCGTCAGCCCCTACACCGGCGAGATCGTGGAGCTTGAAACCGGCAAGAGCCGGATGATCGCCGCAGATGCGGAAGATGCCGCGTCGGCAAAAGCACGCGAAAATGCGTCGGAAGAAGATCTGGTTCTGGACGATGACGACAGTGTCGACGTCGAGCTGGACGATGATCTGCTGGATGATGATGACGACAGCAGTGACGACGTTTCGCTGGACGAAATCACCGATATGCCAGCAGAAGAAGAAAGCTAAAACCGGTCCGGGGCGGCCGTTGCGCCGCCTCAAACTACCCCCGGATGCGAGGCAGAATCTTTTCCGCATAATCCATTTTTGGACTTGCGCTCATTGCCGTCGTCTCATAAACGTCCGTCCACCGCTACAGCGGTACCTGGAAGGGGCCTTAGCTCAGTTGGGAGAGCGCTTGCATGGCATGCAAGAGGTCAGGGGTTCGACTCCCCTAGGCTCCACCAAAACCTAACAATACAACTAGATAGCAAGCATTATAGCGGTGGGACACACAGGTGTGACACAAAATGAAGCTGCATGCGTATCTTTCACTGTCCCGACATGGCATCTACTACTTCCGTTGGCCACTGCCCGACACAAAACCAAAACCCCACACTAGACCAAGCACCACACGTAGGACCCTTCGGGTGTCTTTGCGTACAAGATGCCCTAAAGAGGCTGGTACTCTGGCAAGGCGTCTTGCAGTGTGCGGCGACACAATAGCAAAGCACATAGAAGCATCGGGCATGAACCACGGCGAACTGCGCACAAAGGTGCACGAGCACTTCACAGAAGTACTAAAGAAAGCAAAGGCACGTAGGTATGAACTCGGCCCCTATACCGAGCTAGAGAAGGAACGCATCGCCGACGCCATCCGTCTTCATGAGGCGGATAATGAAGACTACTGGGAATTGCTTGGCAGAGAACATGCCCGTTCAGAACTTGATAAGTTTTGTAACGGCACAGGAGTCAAACAGCCCAAGTCGCGTGAAGACGCTTTTCTTATCTTAGGTGAAATCAAGAAAGCTCAATTGGCGTTAGCCAAGACCATGCTGGAACATAATAAGACCTTCGAGAAGTACGATTTTGATGAGCCGCCCAGCGCTCCTGTGAGCCCCGCTGAAAGCGCTCAAGCTAGTTCCGGCGCGACCTCAGTAAAAGTTTCAAAGAAGCCTTCAGAGGCGGCTTCTGGCCCGCTACTGTCCCTCCTGTTTGCCGAGAGAAAAGCTGAGGCGGAACAGACAGGACAATGGTCAGCCAAGCTGCTGAACGACTATCAGGCTTGGACAGACCTCTTCATAGAACTGCAAGGCGACCGTGCGGTTCTAGATTACAAGAAAGCAGACGCACGCGACTTTAAGAATGTCCTAATTGAGCTTCCAAGCAACAGGAATAAACTACCGCAAACGATTGGCCTAACGCCTAGAGAAGCCGTACAAGCAGCTAAAGACCACGGCCTGCCAACGCTATCCGTAAGTACAGTCAACAAGGCCTTGGGAAGGCTGCAGGGGATATGGAAGTGGGCTGATAAGCAGTTGGATGAAGAGGTTGCAGACATCTTTGGGCCGATGAAGATATCTGACAACAACAATGCCAGAAACCAACACGACCCGTTCAGCAAAGAGCAACTGCAGACCATCTTCAACAGCCCCCTATACACAGGGTGTAAATCGAGGCGGTTCCGGACAGTGCAGGGAGATACAGACCTGAGCAATACCAGTTGGTATTGGCTTCCGCTGCTTGGCCTATGGACTGGCGCACGACTGAACGAGTTGTGCCAGTTGAGCGTTGAAGACATCGACCAAGAAGAGGGCATACCCCTAGTTCGGATCCAAGAGGGCGACGAAGACCAGCGCGTCAAGTTCGGCAAAAGCAGACTTGTTCCCATACACCCCGAGTTAGTCCGGCTTGGCTTCCTCCGCTTCGTACAGGCTCAGCGACGGGCAGGCCACGAGCGGATATTCCATGAACTAAAGCTGGGAGCGACAGGCTACTACTCAGATCAGGCAAGCAAAGACTTTAACCGCTACATCGACAGAATTGGCGTGAAGACGCTCAAGACCTCGTTCCACTCATTCCGCCATAACTTCAAAGATGCTTGCCGCCATGCTGGTGTACAACCTGACATCAATGACATCCTCTTAGGTCATGCGTTGCCCGGTATGGCAGGGCGTTATGGCGACGGGAATGTACCATTGCCACTGCTGAACAAGGCTATTCGCAAGATTGGGTATAGAGAATTGCGTTTAGAGCACATCAAGGTTTACCGATAGCTTGATTACGCGCAGTAATTCTTAACCAAGACGCATCGCCTTACTAACTCTCCAAAAGGCGGCATCCAGCCTCTCTCTGCGTTGATAAATTGATACTACATGGAGAAAGAGACTGGCGCTCGAGATCTAAGAGACATCAGCACCAAACTCCACGACCTCAAGTCCTTGGGTCTAAGGAGCAATAGAAGACCAAATCGAAGCAGCAACATCCGTGATCGCGGCGCCCGCAATCGTTAGTGCCACAAACCCTGCGATGCCACGATGAACGAATGCCGGCCATCTGTTGCGTTTGTAGTACTCCATTGGGGGAAACAGCCATCGCGCATACTGGAAAACAAATCGCGCAATTAGAAGCGACAGCAGAAGGCCATAAATCCCGAGAATAACGTTCAAAAAAATGGACTTGCCACCAACTAAACCGCTGATCAGATTATCGTTCTTGTAGATAATCCAGACCAATACCGGCAGAACGAGCAGGTAAATGAGGTAGTCGTACGCACCAGACCCATGGATGATGGGGCGCGTCGCCTTTCGCGACTTGAAGAAATCCTCGATCTTTTGAGCGGTTGAAATCACCCAATCCTCATCCCGTCCTTCAACATTGATCACACTGCGGTTCTCGGTTGGGTTTGAAGGAAGAGTTTGCAAGTCGATCTTTAAGCTGGGTTTCTCAAAACAGATGAACGCATTCACTGTATTCATTGGACGATTGTCGATGGCCCTTTGGGCATAAGTCGAATTCGACACAAACAGCGAAACCAGATCATCAGGAAAGGTTCGTTCCTCAGTTTTGGGGATTCCAAGCCCACGCACGGAATCGCCATTTCCTGCCACGTATTCATAATCGATAGGCATTAACTCGTTGATGCGAACCTGAGCGTGCTCGGAGCTTTCAAATGCACTGATATCTAAAGCGCCAAACTCGATTTGCTTTGATTTCTCGTTCGCGTCTGCCAGAAGCTCGCAGAACTCCTTCAAGTCCTCCGCCGACAATACGAGATTAGTCGGGTGCAGGTCACGTCTATACAATGGCACGCGGACCGGCTGTTCCGCTGGTAAAGGTGGCTGTTGCGGCACCTGCTCCTCTACCACCTCTGGTACGTTATCTACGCAGTCCGTCATTCCAATGCCTCATCAAACCGGTTGCGATCCAATAGCAAGGGGCGTCGCAGCATCCCTCTGTCTCTAATTGTATGGACTACTCACAACATAAGGTAGAGCAGCTAGAATATAAACATCCATATAGCGTCTCGACTAATTTCATCGCGCGGGCTGAAGGTAGTTCGTTCGCCTTTTGCTAAGGTCAAGATCAAGCTAACTTGGGCAACCGAAGCGGCTGGACAAATCCTTGAATATGCTTTGGTCGAGAATAGTGATCGGCAAGGTGCGATAGCACTCGCCAATTTAAATCTACCGCCCAACGTGTCTTAGCATTCGTGAAAACTCGATATTCGTCACGGTGAACGTTCGGAATATTGACGTCCGATTGGATGTGGATTTTGTTCCGGTATTTTCGAAGCTTGTGCAGGTCGTCATAAGTGTCCGCACCCATTCCATCCAAGATGCGATATTTTCGTAGGTTGTCGATAACAACGGCAAACTTATCGATTTGCTTACCTTCAATCTCTTGCCGATCTTCTTCCGACACATTCGGTACGCCTTCAAGATTGTAGTTTCGCGCTCGGTAGAAGACTTGAATGGCAGCGACCTCAATTAATGAGGCCGCCTGAAGCAGAATAGGTTTGTTGAACTTACCGTCTTCGTTCGCATCCACCAAATCACACAGAAGCTGAGAGTTGTAACCGGCATTATCGCCAGCCTTGAAATCCCCGAAGATGCTACATCCGAGTTCGACAAATATAAATGGCATCAATCCAATCCATTCCAAAGAGCCAAAAGTGCAGCTTTCGGCAACCGCTTCAAACCGATGTTGGAATGTATTGCAGCAACCGGCAGTTTGAACTCAGGACAGTCATTCGCTCCATATCGCATCAATGTCCATTGTGTCGGCCGAATTTTCTTCCGAATTTTCGGCAAATTTTTCCGAGCCCGTATCTATCATTCAAGGCAGGTAGAATTCCCCCTAGGGGTAGGTCAGCATTCATTTAGAACCTTTTGGTTTGATCCCTGTGTTTCACTAAGCCCTGCCCCAGCGACACAACTAGCACATGCGCAAAATTGTGTCTCACAAATATTGATT
Source organism: Ruegeria sp. CDSC002 (assembly GCF_059610905.1). Classification (NCBI taxonomy): domain Bacteria; kingdom Pseudomonadati; phylum Pseudomonadota; class Alphaproteobacteria; order Rhodobacterales; family Roseobacteraceae; genus Ruegeria; species Ruegeria sp. CDSC002. Next base: position 274,166 of record NZ_JBXWOM010000004.1, on the reverse strand, counting down.
TTGACTTTTGAGACAGCATGTATCTCAATATCTAGAGCTTTGAGAGACGGAACAGATGATGTTTGTTGGCTATGCTAGGACTTCCACTTTGGATCAAACGGCTGGGCTTGATGCTCAACTAAGGGAACTGGAAAAGGCCGGGTGCCAGAAGGTATTCACCGAACAGGTATCTTCAGTCGATGTCAGAGCGCGTGAGAAGCTCACAGATGCGCTCAACTTCATCCGAGAGGGTGATCACCTAGTAGTCACCAAACTGGACCGCCTGGCGCGCTCTATGGCCCACCTGATGGAAATCCGCAGCCAGCTTGACGTCGTCGGAGCGCACCTAACGATCTTGGGGTTAAGTCTCGACACTTCCACTGCCCAAGGCAAGCTAATGTTGAACCTGCTGGGAAGCGTGGCCGAGTTTGAGCGTGAGATTATGCTGGAACGTCAGCGTGAAGGAATTGCCAAGGCCAAAGCTGCCGGAAAGTACAAAGGACGCAAACCAACCGCATTGGCAAAGTCGGACGAGGTGCGTGCTCTGGCAGGTGAAGGCATCGGCGCTACCAAGATTGCACAAGGCCTCGGCATCAGCCGCGCATCGGTTTACCGGATACTCAATGCTGGCCAAGGTTGATCGCTGCTACCTGAGTTGTTGGCAGGCTAGACTGGCGCCAATCTGAACTGGAGTAGATGTACACTCGTGCCGGATCATCTGTCTTCTTTGCTATTCGGCAATCTTCTAAGGTTCAATTCGGGGATTTCTAGCCCCTTCTTCTTATGAGGGAAGGAACAGAAATACTCGCGCTTTGCTTAACCCTCCCTCTTGTGAACAAACAGATGGATGCATTCATCGTTTTGCATGACTCATCCGTCTACCCGTTAGATTTCCACAAGATTGAGGACAGATACACGTTTCCGAATGTGTGATCTGTCTGCCTCTGCAAGGTTAAAGATTAGATATGATCCGATGATAGAAAAAGTAGCTGTACATTATACATTGTATATACATCAGTAGAATAAGTTCATAGTATATACTGCACTATACCTATATAGACGAGTTATTGTGTATATGCATATAATACACAAATGGCTCTACTTAAAATACACACTATATGTATATTCACTTGATATTCATCAGTAGTAGATACGTAACAGTATACAGCGTGTATATACACATAACACATCATACCAACAGTAATACTATACACCGATATGCTTAGTGCGCTGGATGGTTAGTCAGTATCAGTGTAAAGACTAGTATACTTGGTACATACACCTAACTAGAAAATCTTATCTATCTGCTTTATATTAATTTTGTCATTTCATCTGGTTTTATTTTGCGGTTAAAGACGTACCAGCATAAGTAGTCTAACAACTAAATCGAAGAGGCTGCACCGGGTACAGAACAGCACTGCTGACACCGACTGGTTCTATACACTGGGAACTACAATTGAGAGACCTTCTATCGGAAGATGTGAAGATGTAATGTGTGGCGTTGAACGCATTTGTCGGCTGCAAAGAGCATCTCGGGCTATCAACCTATACGATCTAAACCAGATGCTGGCGAACGCCTTTCTGACCGATGAGCGACCGTACTATCGACCCACACCAACGCCGCTAGAGAGTGCAAGGTCTTACTTGTTCTGATTGCGTTGTGCTTGTTTGGCTTCGAATTGTTCCCAGACCTTAATACGGCCCTTTTGCCGCGCGTCAGCCAGCCAGAGCTTCTTACGCGCACCCGGCACCTCTAGGCTTTTGTACTTCCCATCAGAGAACTTTGGCCAATCTATCGCCATCCCCAGCTTGACCATTTCAGCAGACAAGTCACGCCCATCCTCAAGGTAGCACTTCGCCACCGTACGACCATGGGTATCCTCAGCCGTAACCACTGCCCTTACCTTTTGGCCTTTGCATAGCGATACTAAAGCCCACTTGGCCTTCTTGCCGTAAGGGTGGTTAATCTCGGGCGCATCCACGCCAAACAAACGCACCTGTGTTTTTTTTATTTTTATCGTGTCACCGTCCACAACATAGGCTGAGCCTTCCAATACGTTTGCGGAGGGTTTCCGTACTACATCGCCTGCATCGAAACGTGATGGCCGACTTGTATTCTGGGAAGGCGACGCACCCAACCTTGGCTTCAAGTCCGAGGTTTCCTGTCGTGTACGCATAGTACTTTTGTCAGGCTGTCGTTTGCTACGCGCAATGAGCAGTACAGCCACTACGACGACAATCAGCAGTAACAAAACTTCCATAGAATCGAACCTTCTAACGTTTTACTTCAAAGTGCATGCAACGCAGCCGTCGGGCGCATCCCACTTTACGATTAAGAGTGAGGTGACCCAGCGCATTGTTCAGCCTGCTTGCAGACCTTGCTCGAGCCGTAGTTTAGCTATTTCGTTCCTTTCCCTTGTGGGAACTTTCATGTGCCCGTGGCCCGGCTGCTTTGCATGATCGATTGCACAAAGAACTTCTAGGTTCTCCAATGTGTTATCGGTTACGACGCCACTCTTGTGATGGCAGTGCAATATATGGGGTGCCGACCTGAGGTTTACGCCGCATGCCTCGCAAGTCCAGTTTTTCCCACGCCTAGTTCTCTTAGAGATCGCTGCCCAGTCGTCGACGTAGACATTGGGTTCGGCAGTCAAATCCCTTCGCGAAGGTTTATCGTGAAAGAAAGTTGAAAACTCTAGAAGGAACTGGCTAATCTGAAACTCTCGCCAAATTTCAGCCTTTGATTGGGATCCCCCATTCTCCAGCTCGAGCCTATCGTTCGGTTGTTCATACCCACGCCAATTGATCGCTTTTAAACAGTTCTTACAGACTTTGAGGGCTGCTTCTGTCTCGCCTCTTTCACCACTATCTTTCTCGAACCAATCGACAAGAAAAAGCCCGTCCATTCGATTAGTGACCACATACCGCTCGAAACGTCCTGCATGCCGCATTGTGTCCAGCGTTTCACATTCTGCAACATGAAAACGGCGCGATTTCTCAGGCTCATGTTCCAGCGTATAGCGGTCGGCTCGAGTGTCCTTAATGTAAAGGATGACCTGCTCGCCTTTATAAGTAAGCAATCCACCAGGACCACGCGTCACGTCATCAAGTGTGATTTCAATCCCAGACTGGAGTTGAATTCTGATCTCTTCTCGGGGATCGAGAGGACCAGTTTTAGGCGTCCAAGAAGATTGGCCCGCCCCCATTGTTGAGCGAAGGCGAACTAACTCTGTGAAGTCCAAGTCGAGCTTCATTGCACTTCCTCGAGTATTTTAACAATTTCTGAGCGCGCCTTTGTTCGGACCCTAAATTCGACGCGGCGTGAAAGACTTGGATCTTCCAAGCCGAATTCGTCCAGCACTAGTCGGCTTGAAGAAAGACCATTGGCTGTTAGCAGAGACTGCAACCAATCTCGTTCCTCGGCCACGTTTGGCAGCGTCAGAGCAAAGCTAAGAACTTCTCTGGTTCGTGCTTGCGACAGAGCCATGTTGTTGTAGTAGGCTTGTTCAGGTGACGCACTATTCCACTCAGACGATGTGTGACCCTCAATCCGAATCTCTTCGATCGCTGGCCTAAACTCTGAGAGAACCTCGACATAGCGCGGGAAAAAGTCGGAAAGGATCTCTCTAAACTTCGCTCGGATATTTGATTGACCTTCGGAGAACAAAACTTCCGGTGCGTTGAACCGAATGAGAAGTGTTTCTTTCTCAATCTCGGCATTCCATAGCGGCAAATCGGTCTTAAATTCTTCGACCAGTTTATCAAAAATTTTGGTTTCAGTATCCTGCCATGTCAGCGCAATTTGAGCGATACTCTGTTTTTGTTCCTCTAATTGCCTTTTTTGCTCCTCTAGTTGCTCTTTTTGCAACTCTAGTTCGTTGTTTTGCTCTTGAAGCGGCCGAATGAATACGACGGCGATGAAAAGGAAAATCACCATCAGACCAGCCATCAAGTCTGAGACAGAAAGCCAGTCGCCCTCGTCGTCCGTTTTGGACATCCCAAAAAAATCGTTCATGCGCTAACTCTGCTTGCGTTGACCAGCGTGCGAAGTTGCTCAGTCAACGGCGAATAGTCAGAAACGAACTTCTCGGACAGCGAAGCGAGATTACTGCCGAGTAACTCCAACGACCTCTGCAGTTCTTGCTGCATCTGTTGATCAAAATCCGCGAACTGTTGATTGATCTTCTCGGAGCTGGACGTCCATGCCTCTTGAATGGCCTTTTGAGCCTCCCCCGCAGCAGCCTCAATAAGTTCCCCATGTCGATTGAACTCTTGCGAAGCCCTTTCGTTCATTTGGGTCATTGCGTCACTGACACCTTTGGAGATTGCCCCTTGCGCCTCCTCCGCACTCGTGAGGAGGGTGCCATACCCAATTGAAATTTTATCAAAGCTACTCTGGCTTTCTGCAAGCGAAGCCTGAGACTTTGCGACAGCATCACTAACGCTGGCACCAAGATCCGAGGTTATCTTTTCCAGATTTGCTTCAATTACCGGGAACGCTTCGATGGCTTTATCTCTAAGCTGAGAAACTGCATCTAAGTTCACTTGCAACACTTCTGATTGCGTATTTATGCCCGTAAGCGCAGGCTCTAGTTTTTCAATTGCTTGCGGAATGCTGGCTGAATGCTCTTCTACTTTGGACAGTGCTAGTTGAGTAGCTTCGATCGACCTTACTGCCGCCTCCAGACGATCTTGAAGACTGTCCACGTGTTCCCGATACTTGTTTTGCCACTCAACCATGGAAGCGACGGCAGAGTTGAGTTCCTTAAAGTTCTCACCAAACTGCTCAGTAAGGTTCTGATTGAAATCCCGAATTACCTCTTCGAGCGCCTGGACAATGGCTTTTTGGTTATTTTCAACCATGTGCTCGGAAAACTCACGGAACTCTTTGATGAGCTCAGTCTGTCCATCATGAAGCGTGGTTCTCAGCTTTTGGACCTGCGTCAAGAGGCTGCTGTCACCATCTGAGGAAATGGCATTACGAAGTTGTTGCATTTGCTCTCGTGAGGCATCGGCACTCTTACGGCCGTCGTCTCGGATTTCTTGCAGAACTGAGAATATGTCTTCCGGTGTTGCGTCAGCTGTTTCCGCCTTGGAAGGTGCAACTGTTCGGACTAACCTGAACAAGATCGACGCAGCAATGCCAACAATACTCGTTGTGAACGCAATCTTGAGACCAGCCAACAGGCTAGGAACGCTTTCATCGATACTCTGCACGTCAAAATCGAGCAGACCGATGAGAATACCCGTGAAGGTTCCCAAAACACCTAATGTCGCTAAGCTGTTTGGTGTAATAGCAACAAGACTGCCACCGAACCGGCTCTTGTTCAGGCCAGGCACAAACAAAAAAAGTATCGCCGCTCCGAGCCACATAACAATTGCTGCGGAAAACAAGTAGGCAATCTCATCTTCAACTATCGAAGAGTAGATGCGAAGAATTTCATCCATTTCTATTCCCAAACTTCCTATTTTTTATCGGACGACAAACTGTCTGTCCGTGGCACCCAAAAAGTTCAGCCGCGTTCTATGGTGGCCTTGGGTTGCAAACCTTGAGTGAGATCAACTCTTGCGAATGTCAGAATTTGAACCATCCTAGAGCACTCCGATACCTACACTTGGTATGAACAAAGCGTAGTGATCAGGACCTCTGCCGTGACTTCGACGTGGGGTTTTTCCGATCTACATTGCTTTGATATCTAAAGGCTTGAAAACCAATGTGGACTTAGTAATTTCTCAGGCTGTCGCCTTTCGAATTCTTGCCAAAGTTATAACAATTTCAGCCAAACAAAATTTGGTTTGCGCAAACTGGATGCAGTTTACTCTCTAGAGGGCATCACCACTGCCTAACTCTCAAACTACACACCAATAGAGAACAGTCTGTTTTGAATGCTAGGCCTCTTACGCAGATGGTGCATCACCCAAAGCATACAATAGAAGAATTGCTAACAACGGTGACCCTACGATGGAGATGAGCACCCAGATCAGACCAGACCGGTTTCGGTTCTGCGCCATATTCATAGGCACGATGATCCAGAGCCAAATCACAAAAGCCAGTGCAAAGGCGCTTGCTACAATAGCAACAATTGTCTCCACTATGACTGCTCCTACTTATCTGGTGAACTCCATTGCCCACACTCAGGTGCAGACAACTCCACTGGATCTGCAGAGACCACTAACTTAGGGTCCACCCGACACATTCGCATTTGACCAGTTTCTGTGTTGGTTTGAACCAATAAGATACCGGACAACATGAGGGTTTGGTATTTTCCCTCATCCGCACTTGCTAGTGATGTGGTCGCAAGCATCAACCCAAAGGCAGTCGCAGTCCGTTTCATGCGCATCGCTCCATATCAATACACCTATCAATGAGTACCGTGCCGAATGTAAACAGTACAATGAAGAAGTCCTGCGTTTAGGTCATAGTCAATTGGGTGCTGAGGATTGCGTACCTATAAGTGTGACACTAAGGTGAGACACACTACAAACCAACACACCACAATAGTGTTTACTATCAGTGCATTAGGCGTTCGGCGGCGTTTCCCCTAGGCTCCACCATTTTTCTCCTCAGTTCGAATTCACTCGCAGTCACACGGCTTTGTAAATAAGGCTTTTGACGTGCCAGTCTTTCTCACCCCCAAGGAAACTTGGGCTCTGCCAGAATACCCATTGTGGGGGTCTGTGTGGGGTTCGCCAGTGAGAAAGTATGCAAGATGACCAAACTTACAGACAAACAAATCAAGGCTGCGAAACCCGGCTACAAGAAGATCAAGCTGGCAGATGGCGGTGGCCTGACGCTGATCGTTCACCCGAAAGGCGGCAGGACATGGGTCTGGCGCTATAGGGTCGATGGTAAGCAGCGTGAGATGAGCTTGGGCTCCTATCCCTCTGTCGGCCTCAAGGACGCGCGCCAGCGCGTCGAGGCGCAGAGGAACTTGCTTGACACCAATATCAACCCCGACGTGGCGGAGATGCGCGCAGGGGTACAGGCTCGGTCAGGTCTGACGGACACCACCTTCGCCGGTGTCGCACGCGCATGGCTGGCAGAGGAGCGTCCACACTGGGCAGAGAAGACTTATGTCCGCGCCCGCAACCGGATCGAAAAGGATGCCATCCCTCTGTTGGGGGCTGTAGTGGTCGCGGATATCACGGCAGTCGATATCAAGGCCGTTGCGCTCAAGATCGCGGATCGTGGATCGCATGAGACTGCACGCCGGGTCATTCGCATCCTGCGGCAAGTTCTAGGCTATGCGGAGGCCGAAGGCTTGATCTCTGTCGTGCCGGGAGCAAACGTGATCGACAGGTTCAAGCCCCAGCCGAAGAAGCACCACCCAGCCATCGTTGAGCCAGAACGTCTGGCGCTGTTTCTGCAGGCGCTGGACGCTTGGCCGCATCACACTTTGGGCAAACCTCTGGTGCAGATTATCGCACATACAGGTCAGAGGGCCGGTGAGGTGCGCAAAATGCGATGGGCGGACATCAACATGGGCGAGCGGGTCTGGAACAACCCTGTCACCAAGACAGGTATCACGCTCGCCATACCCCTGACGGACGCGGTGATCAAAATCCTCAACGAGATGTACAAGCTCAATGGCCACCGCGAGTACGTATTCGCCAGCGAGAACGGACCTGTTTCTGAACCGGCCACAATGAACATGATCCGCAGGATCGGGTTTGATGGAGAGACCGACGCACATGGCCTGCGGGCAACGCTGCGCACATTGGTGACCGAGCATCTCGGGTTCGACGAGAAACTGGCAGAGGCACAGTTATCCCACGCATCGAAGGAACAGCATGGCCGCGCATATGACCGCACATCGTTCCTCGCCCAGCGCCGCGTTATGATGGAAGCTTATTCGCAGTTTCTGGTTCAGCTTCAGGAGGGCGGTGCTATCGTGGTGCCGTTGATTGCGGGGGCAAAGTTGTGAGTGACACGGTATTAAAAGATTTCGACTGGTTGCGTGGACGTTTAAACGAGCGCGTGAAATCTGGCGAATGGTCCTACGTTCTCGACTTGCATGACATTCTGGATGTTTTGCGCGAGCAGGAAGAAATAGTGTCACCAGCGCTGGACAAGCACCTGAGAGATCGCACAACTGCAATGCACAAAGCGAATGCTGGCAATGCTGCGAAAGACCCGATGGAAATCGGTTTTCAAGGCGGCGTTGCGGGTGGCGTCATGTACCTGATCGATCAGCAAGGCTATAACGTGGAAAAAGCGCGAACTCTGATTGCAAATGTAATGCAGATTGATCGTGACGATGTAGTCAAGTGGCATAAAGCCACGCTGAAAGCTCCAGATATCAGTGATCAGAACTACCGCCTCAATCTGAACTTTGCCGCGCAGGAAATGATCCGGAAACTCACTGAAAGAGTGTCTCGAATACACAACCAAATGACGGTTGAAGACGTCATTCTTGGGGTGTTCTCACCCACCTGATCAGGGGGGTAAATTAGAACGTTTGTTCTTACCCCCCTGCTTTCATTATCTGAATTGCCAGTATCTTTTTGTAGGAGGCTAGCAATGTCAGATCACATCGAAGTGCCCGTTCCACACCGTCTTTATGATCAGCGGTATCTGGCGGCGCTGCTCGGTCTCAGCGACGACGAGTTCTATCTGTTGGACCACTGGCGCGAGTACCATCTCGGCCCGAAATTCATGAACCTTCCCACGGGACAAATCCGGTATCTCGGCAGCGACATCACCAATTGGATAGAAGCTGGTGGCGATCACGATCCCCGTGACATCATTCGTAGCTACGAAGGCCTTGAGGCCAAGAAGGCAGAGAAGCTGGGCCAGGAAATGATGGAGAAAGGTTTCTTCAAGCGGTCACGGGCTGCAATTGAAAAAGCCAATGGCGAAGAACCTCAGACGCAGGCGTCCGCATGAGTGTCGCCCGTATGCCTATCCACCCCGACAGCTTCCCGAAAACAGGGAACGTCACACTGAAACAGCTTTCCACCCACAGCGGTGCGTTGGGCATGTTCCCCGGATCGCCAAGCACGTGGTTGCGTATGGTGGACAGCGGCGATGCGCCGGAACCCATCCAGATTGGTCGCCAGCATTTTTGGCGCGCTGAACATGTCCGCGCAATTGCGGCGGGTATCGACTGGCGGCTTGTGAAGATCGACACGCCCGATCTGGCAGCGGAATAGGAATGGAGAAACCCCGCCGCACGGAGAGCGCAACGGGGCCAGTGATGATTGTTGCTCTCCCTAGACCAAGGAAAGGAACAAAGTATGCAGGCAAAATCTGCAGCATACCGGACCGAAACACAGCGGTGGCGGTAATGAGGGGACCAATGAAAAATTTGACCGAGCGTCTCCGCATCGTCGAGGAATCACACGCGGACAAAATCCTCGCCGCCATTGGTGCCAAACCACAAACTGGAAAAAAGCATCAGCGCTGCCCGTTTCCTGACCATGAAGATAAGAACCCTTCATTTCGCTACGATGCAGACGCTAATCGTATTTTTTGCACGTGCCTGCCCGAAAAAGGGGTTTCGCTGACCGATGCGCTAATGAAGGTACGAGGCCTTGCCGACTTCAACGCTGCTGTACGCGAGATTGAAGCCGTAACTGGCGAAAAGGTTTTTGAAGGACGGCGGAAGCAGAAGCAATCGGAACCGGGAGAACAGGCGGCCTCGGAGAACCGTGAAGAAACTGATGAACAAGCCGTGCAGCGAGAAGCGGAGGAAAGAGCACGCTCCGGCGCGGCATCTGATGAAAAGGCTGCTAAGATCGCATGGGTGCAGGAGCAGGTTGCGAAGACACGTCCTTTAGCCGGCTCACCCGGCGAAGAATACTTGCGCAACATCCGTGGATTGGTTGGGGTCGATCTTGAACACGACGCTTTGCGATATGCTCCAGATTTCCAATGCAAACCGGGTGGTAAGAAAAACCCGGCTCTAGTGGCGGTGGCTACGGATGACGATGGAAATATTGTTGGCATGCAGGGCACAATCCTGAACCGCAATGGGCAACCGATACGCGACGAGAACGGCAAGAAGACCAAACTGAGCGCAGGCTACATCGGGGATGGTTCAGTTCGGATCAAAAACAAACTGGGTACAGGCACAATTGCGATCGCCGAAGGTATCGAAACCGGATTAACCCGATTGTTTGCTGGGCCAGCAGAGATCAGGGTGTGCCTCGGGTCCATCCGCCCCGAAACGATAGGAGCAAACGCCGGTCGGATTGAGATCATTGCCGACAGCGACAAAGCGCAGGACTGCCGCCAGATCGCGCGTGAATTGGCGGCAGAAAACCCAAATGCACGGGTCCATGTCGTCACAGTACCGTCAAACCTTGGTGAAAAGGCCGATTTGAACGATCTGCTCCAGGATATGGGACGTCGGGCTGTTGCCGCCGCCGTGGATGATGCCGACCGCATCCACGCGCGGCAGCGAAGGTCCAACGTTGAGCAGCTGCTCCGCGGTAGCGACGAAGAGATTGCCGATCGTGTGCTGGAAAACCTAGAAGATCTCTTTGGTCGCATTGTCATCACTGAGGGCACAGTTTGGATTTACGATGGCAAGCTTTGGACTGCTCTCAACGACAATCGGCTTACGCGTGCCATCGCGCGCTTTGACGGTGCCACTTACCCTACGCCGTCCAACGGCATTGGCGAGGTCAAGATCACGTCCAGTAAGGCGCAGAGTGTCAAGTCGCTTCTCATGTCCAAACGCGATGACAATGGGTTTTTTGAAGGTGCGCCTGTTGGCATCACCTGTGAAAGCGGGTTCGTTTTGTTCGAACAAGACGTTGCAACAGGTGAATATGTCCCACGGCTCGAACCACATGCTCGCAAGCACCGGGCTCGGCATGCTGTACGTGGTGTATGGCCAGTGCAGGATGCTGAGAAGCGACTTTTGGGAAGCGACGTGATGAAGCTGCTCACGGGTTTGTTCTCAGCTAAAACGACTTTGAGGCGGCTGCAGCACGAGGCTCCAAACCTTGAGTTCGACTTGGACAGGGCTGAACAAGACAAAAGCGCGCGGATTGAGCTGATCCTGCAGACAGCCGCCGCAGCGGCACTTGGTATCGGCACGCAAATGAAACACCCGCAGGCCCTTATTTGGATTGGGCCGGGCGGCGCAGGAAAAAGTACCACGCGCAAGGTCATCTCATCATTGATCGCAGCGGATGCACTTCAGTCGGTGCCGCCAGCCAAGATGGGACAAGACTACTTCGTCTCAGTTTTGCGCGGGTGCGCGCTGAACGTTGCGGAGGAGACGTCGGATCGTGATCTTTCAGGCGACGCGCTAAAAAAGGTCATCACCGGGGACATCTGTCATGCCCGGCTGCCATACGGCATACCGTTCTATTTCAGTCCCAAGGCGCAGCATGTGTTCATCTGCAATGAGCTGCCCGCATTTAGCGGGGGGATCGACAGCGGCGTTGAGCGCCGCTTCAAGGTTCTGGTCTTCGACAAAGCGTATTCTGAAGAGCAGGCCGACGAGGGATTGGCAGATCGCATAATCGAATACGAGGCGGATCTTCTACTACATCTTGTCGTGGTTGCGGCTGCGGAACTTTTGACCACGCGGCGCATGGCGGATCCCATGACATCACGCATCGCCAAGGAGGCGTGGATGAGGGATGCGGACCGAGTTCGTGCGTGGGCGGCAGAAAGACTATCCATCAGGGCAAACAAGGTCGTCACCGTTGCAGACCTATATCTGGATTTTCGCCAATGGTGCGCTGCCGAAGGTGTTCCAGAAGGCCGCATCCCCGCACGTAACAGTTTCGCGCGACGCTTGCGTCAAGTAGAGCCCCGTCTCGTTCCAGGACCCAATAGCAAAGGCGCTCGGTTCGAAAATGCTATCCTCAAGACGGTCTGATTTAAGTGGGACAGCTTGTAAAGAGGCCAAACGAGCTAGGCCGGCCAGTTCTTTATGGGCGGACAAGTAATCAAACCTCCCAACTTCCCCGTCGGGCGTTTGGTTGGGAGGTTGGGAGGTTTTATGTCTCGTCCGTCGGTATATGTTCTGTTGCGCACATCAAGCATAATGCTGCTTTTCAACGTCCGACGTTCATTGCAGCGCCGCGGTGCGACCCCGCGAGAACCTCCGAGTTTCGTCCAGTGCCTGACGCATTGCTGCCAAACCAGCCCGTTCGACATACTGGTCCATCGGGTCGAGTTCATCCCAAGTGCGAGATGCGGCAGCAGGCCAGAACTGCGGATGACTGTGCCGCATTTGGCTGAGCCGCCATTCATGGTGGCAGAGTTGCGGTGTCATAGCTTCAGGATCGCTCAGGAAACGCGCAGCGACACCACAGCAGGCCTGCCACTGCCGGTCATGCACAATCGGGCTTTCCTCGCCGCTCGTTGCTGTTTGGGCTTCACAGTAGGCCATAGCGATCAAGACGATGTGCCTTGCTGCGGCAGCTTCAAGTTGGATATCTTGCTCCATGTGATTTCTCCTATTCATCATGTTGATGCGCATCCCGTTGGCTGTTGCCACCGGCGACCACCCCAAGGCGGGGTTGGTGATCACAATTTTCGTGACGCTCTGGATGCTGTTGGTTTCGCCCTGCCTTAGGCTCATCAGTGGATCGGCGCTAGACCCAGACCATTCGCACCGGTCGCAAGCATGTCTCGGGCGGTCCATACCCCGGCGGTCTTCCGCGACTTACGGGCAAGGCTCGGCAGACGAGCGTTATCATGTTTGGGGGAATTGCGGGCTGTCCGCCCGCGATTGGTATGTAATCGCTAAGTCTGTCAGCTTCAAGGAGCGGGCGGCGTAGCGCGGACAAAACAAAAAAGCGGCTACGTCGTTTAAAAAGAACAACGCCTGCTTCGCGCTCAAAATCAGCCGCTCATGCCAAGTGCAGCGAACGACCGCTTCGAGCCCAAAGCGGAAGTGCTCCATCTCTGAACCAAGCAGGCGCAACAAACTATTCGCCGAAGTCACCAGCTGCGTCGCAGAAAGAAAAGCGGCCATTCATTCAAAGCGCAGCGAACTTTGGTACGTCGATGTCTGAGTTGCGGACTTTCCCGACCTTCTGCTGAAATGCTCCAGAAGCCGCATCCGGCCCATTGCAGTCATTCGTCGTGAAAGTTCTCGCCGCATTGCGGCTCCACCGATCCAGCCATTCGCTGCGCCGCCAAAGTGATCGTGCAACTCAAAGTCCGATGGTCATGATTGTCCTATTCGCTTGGCATTTAACCTTTTGCGTACCAGCCGTTGTCAACATAGGTTGCATTGCCGTTCACAAAGCTGGCCTCATCAGATGCAAGAAAAACCACCGCCGCGGCCACTTCCTCTGGATAGCAAATGCGTCCCTGCGTTGCCGCCATCCCAGAGTCTTCCCATTCCTGTCCGGCGGCGTCCAACTCTGCTATTTCCTTGAGGCCATGCGCCGTTTCAACAAACCCAGGGCAGACCGCGTTACACCGGATGCCCGCATCGCGATATTCGGTTGAGATCGTGCGCGCCAGTTGAAGAACCGCGCCTTTTGACATGCAGTAGACTGACTCCAACGCATAGCCCAGTTCAGCCGCAATAGACGAAGTAATCACGATTGAGCCGCCGCCATTTGCGCTCATGTCCTGAACCGCACGACGGCAGGTCAGAAAGGCCGATTTCACGTTTACATCCATCAACCAGTCATATTCTTCTTCGCTGGTTTCATGCATCGCTTTGACGATGATGGTTCCTGCGTGATTGAACAGGACATTATAGGGTCCAAAGGCTTCAAGGGCAGCGTCAAAGGCAGCATTGATCTCGGCGTCCTTGGTGACATCAGCATGAAAAAATGCCGCCTCACCACCTGTGTCGCGGATCATGTCGACTGTTTTCCGACCCTCTTCATTCTTGATATCAAAGATGCTGACCTTGGCACCTTCTTCGGCAAACATCAGCGCGGTGGCCCGCCCCATTCCAGTGGCTCCCCCTGTAATCACGGCAACTTTTCCCGCGAGGCGGCCATTGGGTGTCTTGAGGCTATTGGTCATATTGGTGCTCCGTACAGAAGTTCAGATGCATTCTCCGCCATCGATGACCAGCGCATGGCCCGTCATAAAGGTGGACATGTCGGAGGCCAGAAACAGGATTGAATCGGCCATTTCTTCGGTCGTGCCCCAGCGTCCCATCGGAATGGTTTCAGACACGTAGTTTTCTAGCTTTTCGCGCCCGCCCATTTGCACTTCGAAACCGGCGTTAAACGGCGTGTCGATAAAACCCGGACACAGGGCGTTAAAACGAACATTGTGTTTGGCATAATCTGCGGCCATCTGACGGGTCATGGCGACCACTGCATGCTTGGTAGTGGCATAGGCAATCATTTCGCGGTCGTATTGCACACCCGAGTTTGACGAAGTGATGATTACACTGCCACCTCCCTGCTCGCGCATGGGACCCACCGCAGCGCGAGCCGCGATAAAATGCGACCGCACGTTCAATCGCCAGGACATGTCCAAACCTTCAACGGGCACCTGCTCAAGGTTGCCTTCAACCTGATAGCCAGCGTGAGAGTGCAGGACATCAAGGCGCCCGTAAGCTTTGACGACTCTGTCGACCTCGGCTTTGACTGCCTGATCGTCGGTGACATCTAGCCCTCTCGAGGCCGCCACCAGCCCCTCGCCATGTAAGTCTTCGACCACATGCGCAGCCTTGTCGGCGTCCAGATCTGTCACAATAACTTTGGCGCCATGACGGGCCATGGCCATTGCCCCTGCCCGGCCAATTCCTGATCCGGCGCCTGTCACCAGAACAACCTTGCCGCCGAGTATCGGAAAAGGTCGGGCCTTAAGAGATTTTTCTGCAAGGGTCATCGGGACTTTTTACCTCCGCGTTGCAGCAACAACTGGGCGGTAATCAGCAGTAACAGAGACACGCCCATCACCATCGTTCCAATCGCGTTGATTTCAGGTGTCACACCGCGTCGGATGGATGAGAACACATAGATCGGCAGCGTCGTTTCTGAGCCCGCCACAAAGAACGCGATGATGAAGTCGTCGAAGCTAAAGGTGAAGCTCAGCAAAAAACCCGCCAGGATGGCCGGAAAGATCATCGGCAATGTCACCTGTCGGAACGTTCCCATCGGCGTGGCGTAGAGATCCGAAGAGGCCTCGGTCAGCGCGCGATCCATCCCCGCGAGCCGTGCCCGTACGATAATTACCACAAGCGCCATCAGGAACATCGTGTGGGCGGCGATCAGCGAGCCGATGCCCATGCGCAGCTTTGGCGGCTTGAACCCGTCCGGCCAAATCGCCGCAATCAGCGGGTTCAGTTGGTCAAATACGGTGACCAGCCCGATCAAAGTGGCGATCCCAATTACAATGCCGGGGATCATCACCGCAACATAGATCAGCAGATCAAAGGTAGCTCGCACGGGACCACGAATGCCCTGCAGGGCGACGGCGGCCATGGTGCCAAAGACGCTGGCAAACAGCGCCGAACAAAATGCCACGATCAGGCTGGTTTCCAGCGCGTCCATCACGAACGGATTGGACAGCGCCTTGCCATACCATTTGGTTGAGAACCCCTGAAGCTGGCTCGCGTGTCGACCGGCGTTAAAGCTGAACAGGGCGATGACACCGATAGGAATGTAGAGAAAAAGGTAAACGCAGATTGCATACAGTCTCATCGCATAGCCTCACATAATCGATACGTCTTCACGGCTTGCGCCGAGGCGGCTAATCAGCCGCATGTAGATCGTGACGGTAATCAGCATGACGACCACAAGGGTGACAGCAACCGCCGACCCATAGGCCCAGTTGCGTGACTGCAGGAACAGGTCGACCAGTGCATTGCCAACAAAGAACACTTTGCCACCGCCCAGCAGAGCCGGGATCAGGTATTCGCCCATCAACAGGATAAAGACGAGCATGCAACCAGTCGCAATGCCGGGCACCGAAAGCGGGAGCGTGATCTGAAGAAAGGTCTTCCACGGCTTTGCGCCCAGATCAGACGACGCCTCGAGCAGGCGTTTGTCGAGTTTGTCGAGGCTGACATAGATTGGGAACACCATCAGCGGTAGATACCCATAGATAATCCCAACCAGCACCGCAAACGGCGTGTTGATTAGGCGTAGTCCCTCAATTCCGACCCATTCGAACAAGGCAGGTATCCCGCGTCCACCCAGCAGGAAAATCCAAGCGTAACTGCGGATCAGGATCGACGTCCAGAATGGCACGATCACCAGAACCAACAGGATGGTTTTCCACCTCGGAGTCGTTTTGACAGCGAGAAAGTAAGCCAGGGGATAGGCGATAAGCAGCGCCGCCATGGTTCCTAACGGCGCCAACGTCATCGTATTTTTGAACGCTGCCCAGCGTGCAGGAAGGTTGGTGTATTGTTCCAAAGTGAGAGCGAGCTCAACGCCACCTGACGAGGCTCGCTCTCCAAAGCTAAAGATGAAGACAACTGTTAACGGAATGATCAGCATCACGAGGAACCAAGTTCCCGCAGGTGCCAACAACAACCAGTTGCGTGTTCTATTCGTCATGTTGTCTTCACCTTAGTTCAGATCAGGCCGACTTGAACCGAGCCATCAGCTCGGCGCGGTTCGGATCGGTCAGAGTGACTGCGGCCCCGAATTCCAGTGGGCTCAAAAGCTCCTGAGCCGGGAAGATGATCGGATCATTCTTCAACTCTTCGGGCAGTTGATCATATGTTCGGGAATCTGCCGTCGGATAGCCGTGCGCCAGCACTTCTTTGACGTTAACATTCGGATCCAGCATGAAGTTGATCAACGCATAGGCCGCTGCCTTGCGCTCGGAGCTTTTGGGGATCGCCCAGTAATCGCTCCAGATTTCGCCGCCCTCTTTGCCAAGCACATAGGCGATCTCGGGTATGTCGGTGTTCAGCTGCTTGCCGTCGCCGGACCAGCAGATGGTCAACCAGGCATCCCCATTACGCATACCCGGCTGATAGTCCGACGTAATGGCAAACAGATGTGGCTTCACGTCAATCAGCAGTTTCTCGGCATCGGCCAGCTCTTTCTCGTCAACCGAATTGAACGAATAGCCAAAGGCGTTCAGGGCGCTGCCAATCGTGGTCAGCTGATAGTCGTGCACGATGGTACGACCCGAGAACTTGCCCATGGTGATATCAAAGAACTCTCGCCATGATGAAATCGCATTTCCACCATTGTGCTTAGTGTTGACGGCCATGCCGGTCGATCCCCAGTTCTTGGGAACACCATAGAGCTTACCGTTGACTGAACCTGCCTCGGCGTAGCGCGCATCAAAGGCCGACGCATCATAGTTCGGCAACATCGACGTATCCAACGGTTCGATCAGATCCTCTTTGACGTAATCTTCAAACGTGTAGTTGGTGGGCACATAGACATCCCAACCGGTGGCACCGGCCTGCAACTTGGCTAGCATTTCTTCGTTCGAGCCAAAGACGTTGACCTGCACATGTGCGCCGGTCGCCTCAGTAAAGGCGTCAAAGTTGGCCAGATCATGATAGTTCGGCCATGTAGCCAGAACCACGCGATCACCAATATCGCCAGCATATGCAGGTTGTGGGCGCAAACCGGGCACCGAGGCCCCCATCACAGCCGCTGCCGCACCAAGGCCGGTTACATTCAGGAAATGGCGCCGCGTGATTGAGCCTTTCCGGTAGCTTTCCAGCTTCTCCATGAACTCCTTCTTGGAGATATGGTCGATGGTCTTTGTCATTTTCTTTACTCCCTTTTGCATGGTTGTTGTGGACGTCGTTAATTTCGGTCGAGAATGAGCGCCGCCGATGTCTCCCACGAGACCAGGGCTTTGTCGCGGACGGCAAAAGCACCTTCGCTAAGGTCCGCCTGACGCGGAGCGAGTACGAGGAAGTCACCAAGGGTTTCGTGCGTCACCAGGTATTCAGTGTGTTCGCCAAGAAAAATTCGGTTGTGGACTTCGACCTCAAGACCTTTGCCCTGACGGCGCAGTTTCATTTGTTCAGGGCGCACGCTAACGCACACCTCCTGCCCGTCGACAAGACCATCACCGGGCATGCCCTGTATCCGCATTCCATTGTCCAGAAGCACCTCAGACAAGCCGTCCGTCGAACGCTGAAGTTTGCCATTAAAGAAGTTGGACGTGCCTACAAAATCAGCGACATAGCGAGAATTTGGGCGATCATACAACTCTTGCGGGCTACCGATCTGCACAATTCTGCCGTCCCGCATGATGCAAATGCGATCGCTCATCGATAGTGCCTCTTCCTGGTCGTGTGTCACCAGTACAAAGGTGATACCCAACTGGCGTTGCAGATCCTGCAGTTCGATCTGCATCTCCTTACGCAACTTGCGATCAAGCGCGGCCATGGGTTCGTCCAGCAACAGGAGTTTGGGCTCATTGATGATAGCGCGGGCCAGGGCCACGCGCTGTTGCTGGCCGCCTGACATCTCCCAGATCTTGCGATCCTCAAAGCCTGCCAGTTGCACCACATCAAGGGCTTTGCTCACCCGTTCCGAAATCTCTGCCTTTGGTATGCGCGGGCGGATCTGGCGTAACCCGTACCCGATATTTTGCGCCACGGTCATATGTGGGAACAATGCATATTGCTGAAACACCATGTTCACCGGACGGTGGTGCGCTTCGAGCGTGTTCACCACCTTTCCATCCAGCAACACATCCCCTTCGGTGGGGGTTTCGAAACCTGCCAGCATCCTCAAAGCTGTTGTCTTGCCGCATCCGGACGGGCCTAGAAAGGAAAGGAACTCGCCCTCGGCAATCGAAAGGTTCAAATCACTGGCGGCCAACACTTCGCCAAAGCGCTTTGTCACTCCACGCAGTTCTGCGATCGGTTTTTTGCCAGCTGGCTCAACCTCGCCAACATATCCCCCGTTTTCCATTTATTTCTATCTTTTTCCGATTTGTTGACTACTATCTATATTGGAAAAACTGTAAGAAAAACTTGTTTCAGTGTATATACCATGTTTTTAGTATATCAATCTGAATAGCAGGGCGCGGAGGAGGATCATGAAAGCTTTGTACGAAGCAACCGGCACGCTCATTGACGCTATCGGCTCAGAGAGCTTTGCACAAACCTTGTCTGATACGCTGAGGCAGATCACCCCGTTCGATTACACTGTTGTATTTGGATATTTTGGCCAAGCCCGCCCTTTGGATTTGTATGACGATTTCCCAAAAAATAAGCGCAAGGTCTTTGTTGAGGACTATCAGGAAGGCCCATACTTGCTTGACCCATTTTATCTTGTTTGCGAGACCGATTTCGTTCCCGGACTGCATCGAATTCGCGATCTGGCACCGGACAGGTTTTTTCAGGGCGAATACTATCGCAGCTATTATGCCCGAACCGGGCTTGCGGAAGAAATGGGCTTTGTGATCCGGCTTCCTGAATCCGCCAGTGTGGTTGTTTCCGTGATGCGTGAGCAAAAGGCTTTTTCAGCCAAGGATTTCCGACAACTCAATGAGTTTTGGCCCATTGTGCAGGCGACATGCAAAAGACACTGGGACGATCTTGCCAACCGGTTTGGATCTGTTGAAGGCGAGGTAGCAGATGATGATCTTTATCAAAGCGTGGCCCTTGCTTTTACCAATTTCGGACAGGGTGCCCTGACACCAAGAGAACGCCAGGTCGTCGAATACACGCTCAAAGGTCATTCCGCAGACGCTGTGGGGCGCATCCTCGAAATTTCCCCCGGCACTGTGCGTATCCACCGAAGGAATGTTTATTCAAAACTGCAGATCCGATCTCAAGGTGAGTTGTTTTCGAAGTTCATAGATGAATTGGTTTCGGGCGGACACTCATCGTTGTCGTCCAAATCACTGAACGCTAACTGAAGCCGATCGCCTTGGAGCGTACTTGCTCCAACTTCTTTTCACGAACGGTGAAGGCGAGGCAGAGCCCCTGCAAAACATAAAAACGTCTGAGTGTTCTGTGGGGTGTGAAGAAAGCATGCTCCATATTCGAACGGGACGCCTCCTGAGGCCTCATTCATCCATCTCGAGTGACCGCTTTTCTATTTTGGCTTGCATTTCATGCGCCTGCAGCGAATGACATGGTGTGATCGCGGTGGTCGCTCTCCTTGGGCAAACGAGGCCTGATATTATCAGCCTCACCAATCAAAAGCCGTGAGGAGAACGACCATGAGCCATTATGTTGGTCTCGACGTTTCATTGAAAGAGGTCTCGGTTTGCGTTGTGGATGCGGAAGGCACGGTCTTGCATCGCGCGTCTATTCCGACCGAACCAGATACCATTGCGGAATACATTTCGCGGAGAGCCCCCGATGTGGAGCGCGTCGTGCATGAAAGCGGGATAATGGCCACTTGGCTGACGCGTGAACTTGCGCGCCGAGCTGTGCCGATCACCTGTATCGACGCGCGCATGGCGCATAAGGCTCTGTCGGCGCGCCTCAACAAGTCAGACAAGGCAGACGCGGAAGGGTTGGCACAGTTGGCGCGGACCGGCTGGTTCACCGAGGTCCACATTCGCAGTGAAGCGTCGGACCGCGTGCGAGCACTGGTTGCAGCGCGGGAGAGATTGATCCGCATGCGCAAGGATCTTGAAGCTCATATCCGGGGCGTCCTGAAGACTTTCGGCATCCGCATGGGGCCTGTCCTGCGCGCGCACTATCGACAAGGGTTCCGCGACCAGCTGGCCGAGGCTGGTTCTTGTGATCCAATGTTGGAGCTGCTGGCGCAAACGATGATCCCGATCCACAAAAAGCTTTGCGCCTCGGCGGAAATGCTGGGTGATGAATTGATACATGTCGCCAAACAGAACCCACTGGCGCGGCGCCTCATGACCGTGCCGGGTGTGGGGCCGCTGGTTGCGTTGAATTTCATTGCGACAATAGATGATGCAAGCCGGTTCCGCCGGTCGCGCGATGTCGGCGCGTTCCTGGGGCTGACACCAAGACGATATCAATCCGGTGAGATCGACAGAACAGGCCGCATCTCCAAGTGCGGGGATGCCGAGATGCGTCGATTGCTTGTTTCCGCCGCCACGTCCTTGATGACACAGGTCAGGCGGTTCTCAGCCCTCAAATCCTGGGCAATCCGGCTCAGTACGCGAAAAGGCTTCAAGAAGGCCGCTGTGGCCACCGCGCGCAAAATCGCGGTGATCCTCCACGCGATCTGGCGCGACGGGACAGATTTCAATTGGACAAAGGAGCCTGCAAGCTGACAACCAGAAAGCCCGCCCGAGGATAGGGTGGGTTTGGCGTCCTCCGGGACGGAGGCAGATCGATCTCGCGTAAAGCGGTCGAGGTGGCGCAACCAGCATCAACCTCGTGAATGACATTCCAGACGATCAGCCCCGGACGCCATCATGAAGCAGCATCACCTGACTTCGGAGAGAACCAAGACCCCGGCGGACAACAAATCCAACGCCCTTGACAATACCGCGATCAGAGAACCGCTTCCCGCCCTTCGTGACGGATGCCGCACCTTTCATGAATGAGCAGATTGGGCTCGAAGCAGACATGCGGCAGTGCAGCGGTCGAAGGTTGAGCCTGTTCCCGTAAGCAGACTTTAGGAAAAACGAGATGACCCGGCGATTTCATCGGCTTGGCCAATCGTGCTGACATTCGTCTTCCACAAGCCACCCTTCGCACAAACCGGGCTGATCGACGGCTCAGAGCCCAAGAATACCGGATGCTGCACCTCGCACCAATGGCTTGGAATCGCGGAAAGCCGACATTGGCTCCAATCAAGGCGGCACATTACCGGGCATTCATTTGTGATGCCCAAAAAATTTCTGATTTCAACGAACCGGTCGTTCGTTCATGAATCTCAGAGCTTCGCAAGAGGTAGCCTGAAAACAGAAGGATACACACGCGCTGCGTCAGGAAAAGTGTTCTTCCAGATGTCATTTATGATAACGGGCGAACTTGGAAAAGATGGCGCGAGACATTTGCTACTATACCTGAATCCTATGCGGTTTCGGCGCAGCAGACGTGTCGCAGAACCTGCGCGACGTTGCTCATGAAGGTGTCATCATACCCGGCGTCGTTTTCGAGAACGCTCAGGAACGCGCATGACGTGCCAGTGACCGTGTCCACCATCAGGAACTGGCCACCGTAACCGGCATGCGCAACCACCCGTCCGTCGGTCATGATATGGTTGGAGTAGCGCAGCCATTCTTTTGGCGGTGTCAGAGATGGTGCTGAGCGGGTCAGGCTTTGGCGGAGGAAATTTGCATTGGCACATGCGTTTCCAGACAGATCAAGACCGCCGCGCGCAAGAAATAGGCCAAACCGTGCGAGATCCCGAGCACTCAGGCAACCCCCACCGGAAAAGGCAGGGAAACCATCTTTGCTCAGGCTGATGTGAAAGGCGCCCTCGTAACCAACGGCATCTGCAATCCGTTCAATTTGTGCTGTAAGTGGGACGGGGCAAACCTGCGCTGCGATCAATGTCAGCACATCTGTGTTGGCCGACTTGTACTCCGCTACTGTTCGCGCCTCTGTCTCTCTGAACCCCCTAATTCTGGAAGCAAAGTCCTTGAGCGAGATTTCCTCCTGATCCTCGGTGGGTAGGCGCCAGCCCAGGGCAATCTCTTCATCATAGCAATCCGCATGCGGGTCATCATAGTCTTCGGTAAAATCATTGCTGACTGCCATATCCAGGAGAGCCTGAACGTTAACCTCGCGGTAGCCAGATCCAATATCGGGCAAATACTGTGCAACCTTTGCGTCAGGCGAGACGAACCCTTGGCCGATCAACTGTCCCATAATCAGGTGAATGTGCAGTTTTGTAATGGATTGGATCGAATGCGGTCGGTCTGTCCCAAAATCTGGTGCGGCCTGTTCCATGATCACCTGCCCGTCCCGTAGGCAGCAAAACGCAGAGAAGGCGGGATGTGCCAGAAGGTCCGCCAACGCGGGCACGGTTGCTGTCAGGTCCTGGTGGGCCTCTTCGAGCATCAACACATTTCGCGAACGCACCATCAGGGTGCGTCGGAACAGGCGGTGCGCGTTGTGAAATCCATGGCGGCGGTGGGCAGGCTGATTCCAACGCTGCTTGTTGTCTGGCCCCACGGTCAGATCGGGGTTGGGGGCTACCTTCAACCTGCTCATGTGCAATTCTCGTGGATCAACGCGTCGACGGCGACAACGTGGTCAGCATAGACAAACATCGGATTGATCTCAATTTCGCTGACCTTTTCGCGGGCCTGCAGGAAAGCATCACAAAGGTCGTTCAGCACGGTGACCACCTTGTTTATATCGGCGCGTGGACGGCCTCGAAAGCCTTCCAACAGGTGAAAAATCTTGAGCGATTTCAGAGCACTGGCGATATCGTCCTGCGTGGAGGGCAGAAGGACCGTTGTGGCATCCCCAACCAGTTCGGTCAAAACTCCGCCACTGCCCAGCACCAGTGCTGCGCCAAACTGCGGGTCATTGCGCAAGGTGACAATCATCTCTGCAACAGGCGTGGGCGACATGGCCTCAATCAGGTAGCTATCGCTCACGGCCTGCTTATCATAGGCAGTGACAGCCGTGTTCATTTGATCAAGTGCTTGCTTTAACGCGGCGCCATCGGCAATGCCCAGAGCAACCGCGCCTGCCTCACTCTTGTGGGCCAGCCGGGTAGACATCATCTTGAGCGCGACCGGATAGCCGATCTTTTTTGCGGCCACCTCGGCTTTTTGGGCCGTCGTTGTCCGGCCCGAAGGGACCGTGAAACCGCGCTCTGCAAGCCAGGCCTTGCCCGCGTCCTCAGTCAGCATGCCGAGTGAGCCAGGCGGGGTTCCGGCAATCAGTGGCTCCGGCCTTGTCGCCAGAATGCGATTACGTCGCGCGGCCCAAATGCTGGCGCTTTGCATGGCGTTGAGCGTTTCGTGAATGCCCTGCATCGGCGCGACTCCGATCGAGATCAGATAACGGCGGGTGACCTTGTCCAGATTCTCCGGCAGGGTCGCACAAATCGCTGCCGGGATTCCGCGATCGCAGGCAGCCTGTGCAAAGGCGCTGGCATCGTTTTGGTAATAGATCTTGGAGGCATCTAGCCCTTCTGCAGGATAGTCCTGCACCAGAACTGCCGCTTCGGCCCCTACGGCGTCCATCGCTTTGACGAAGACCGGATAGGTCAATTCGGCCTGCCCCCAGATCGGTGTGGTGTAATCCAGCGGGTTTGACACTGTTGCGATGTCTGGCAGCAGATCCACCAGGGTCGCATGCTCCGTTGCGCGGACAGCCGAGAACGTGAGCCCGATCTTTTCCGCGTGATCGGCCAGCATCGTCGCGCCGCCCCCCGAACAGGTGAAACCCGCAACGCTTGGCCCCTTGGGCGCGCCGACCACACAAAGGTACTTCAGCGTTTCCAGAAACTGCGCGGGGCTGGTGACACTGATCACGCCCGTGCGCGCAAACAACGCCTCATAGAGCGCGTCTGACCCCGACAGCGATCCCGTGTGACTGACAGTCAGAGCTGCGCCGATTGAAGAGCTGCCTGTCTTGAGCGCAACCACAGCCACGCCTCGCTCAATGGCTTTCAGGGCGGCGCGTTCAAAGGCGGGAATATCTTGAAGGCCCTCAATATGCAGCCCGATAGCACGCACTGCCGGGTCATCAGCGAAGGCGTCAAGAAAGTCCTCTAACCCCAGAACCGCCTGATTGCCTGCCGATACCATATATGCCAGTGGCAAGGAGCGCGCAGACATGGTGATGTCAGAGGAAAACATGCCCGATTGGGTGACAATCGCTGCACCGTAACCGGGTGACCAGCCACCGTGTTCGAAAGACCAAAGTGCTGCGTTGTCGATGTAGTTGATCAAACCGTAACAATTGGGACCGATGAGGGCCATGTCACCGGTTGCCTCGATCAGCGCCTGTTCTGCCGCCGCATCGCCGGTTTCCTTGAATCCTGCAGAAAAACAGACCACGCCACCGACGCCCATCTCAGCCAATTCGCCCAATGCGGCGACAATACCACCTGCGGGAATGGCCAGATAGACAGCATCAGGCGCTTCAGGCAGATCAGCGATACAGGGCACGCAAGGCACCCCCTTCAGATCTGTTCGCCTGGGGTTCACCGCCCACATTTGCCCTGCAAACCCACGCCTGCGCGCCTCTCTTACGGCAATGGTCGCATCCCGCCCGCCGATAAAAGCGATGGAGCGCGGCTTGAGAAGCCGCTCAAAGTTGGCGCGTCTCTTTGGGGTCATGCACCCAGGGGCCGCAGGATGGAGCGTGTGATGATGTGGCGTTGAATTTCAGAGGTGCCGTCCCAGATCCGCTCAAGTCGGCTGTCGCGCCAGAAGCGTTGGATCGGCATTTCCTCCATCAGCCCCATGCCACCGTAGATCTGCACCGCATCATCGGCGATCTTGCCCAGCATTTCTGAACAAAAGACCTTGATCATCGCCGCATCCGCATCGCTCATCACGCCCTGTTCGGCACGCGCCACGGCGTCTTTGACCATTAGGTCGGCTGCGCGCAATCCAATAGCGCCATCTGCAAGCCGGAAACCGGTGGCCTGAAACGCCCCGATGGGTTTGCCAAACTGCTTTCGGGACGCGGCCCATTCGGTGGCCATCTCCAGTATGCGCTCCGCCTTGCCACAACAGGTCGCCCCCACCCAGATGCGCCCCATGCCCAGCCATTTGCCAGAGAGTTCAAGACCACGCCCTTCTTCCCCCAGCACCTGCCCCGGACCAAGGCGCACATTATCGAAGTGCAGTTCAAACGTCTTGTAGCCGCGATAGCTGACACATTTGGTGCCTTCGCGGCAGTCAAAGCCCGGTGTGCCAACGTCCACCAAAAAGGCCGTCACCCGTTTGCGCGGTCCACGTGGCGTTTCGTCAGCACCCGTCGCAGCAAAAACGATCGCAAAATCGGGCATACAGGGGCCAGAGATGAAATGCTTTGAACCATTCAGGATCCAGTCATCTCCATCCCGCCGGGCGTTGGTTTTCATACCCATTACGTCCGACCCCGCGTCCGGTTCCGTCAGGGCGAACAACTCTCGTTTTTCACCGCGCACCGCGGGGAAAAGGTAACGTTCGCGCTGATCGCCCTCGCAAGCCATGAGCAGTTCCGTGGGACGCGCAGCCCAGCTTTGCAGGGCATGGCTGGTCTTGCCGTACTCGCGTTCAATCAAGGACATAGGCCCGTAACCAAGGCCTCCGCCCCCGACCTCTTCGGGCAAGTTGCAGGCAAACAGTCCCAACTCCTGGGCCTTCGCCTCAATCTGACGGCCAATCTCTTCGGGGACATAGCCCATCTGGTCCACTTCCTCCTCGTGTGGATACATTTCTGTTTCCACAAAGCGGCGGACGGTGCTGATCAGCAGGTCGGTTTCAACACTGGCTTCCATGTTCATAAGGCGCCTCCTTTATGGGGCTTCGGACTTGTCGTTACGACGGGACATGATCGAAAAGATCACGAAGGCAATAAGCGTGATGGCGATCAACACCACAGCGGCGGCGGCTACCGTCGGATCGGTGTTTTCGCGGATGCCGTTCCACATGCGGCGCGGCAGGGTGTAGACGGTGTATTTGGAGATGAACAGCGTCACGACAATTTCATCCCAGCTGAGAATGAAGGCAAAAAGCGCTCCGGCAAAGACCCCCGGTTTGATTGAGGGCAGGATCACCAGGCGCATTGTGGTCCAGTTCGAAGCACCAAGGTTCTTGGAGGCTTGTTCCAATTTGGGATCAAAGGTCGCCAGCGAGGCGCTGACTGTGATCAGCACCATGGGGGCTGCCAAGATCGTATGCGCGAGGATCAGCCCGGCGTAGCTGTCCAACAGGCCAAGCGGGATCCACAGTCGATAGAACGCCATGGCAGAAATGATCTGCGGGATGATCAGCGGCAGCAGCAGGAAGGCGCGCATCAGCTCGGAATACTTTGAGGATACCCGCCACAGGCCAATGGCACAGAGCGTGCCAAGGAATGTTGCCAGCAGTGAGGTCGAGACTGCGATCACGCCACTTTGGAAAAAGCTCGACAGCCATTCCTCGGAAGTGAACAGCTTTTGAAAATGGCGCAGGGACAATTCGCCCTTTGGCATAGACAGAAAACGCTTTGGCGTCAGTGATACGGGAATGGCGATCAGCGCGGGCGTCACCAGAAACAGCAACAAAACCCATGCGCCCACGCGGTTGAACTTGGAGAACAGACCTGATGTCATCGTGCAGCCCCCCCAAACACGGTGCTGAGCTTCATGAAACGCGACATGATCCACAGCATCGCCAGAACGCCCGTCAGCATGATTGCCGCCAGCATCGCGGCTGTGCCCCACTTCAGGGTGACCAGCAATTGCACAGAAATGTACTCTGCCACCATGAGCACTTTGCCACCGCCTAATACGGCAGGGGTGACGTAAAACCCAAGGCTCAGGATGAAGACCAGCAGGGTCGAAGCCACCAACCCTGGCAGGGTCAGTGGCAGGTAAATGCGCCAGAAGGTCTGCGTGCTGCTGGCGCCCAGATTGCGCGAGGCATCCATCACACGCGTATCAAGCGATTGCATCGAGACCAGCAGTGGCAGTACCGCATAGGGGATCATGTAATGCACCATGCCGATCAGCACGCCCAACTCATTGCGCATAAAGGCGATGGGCTCGGCAATCAGTCCAATGTTTTCCAGCGTACCGTTCACCAACCCTTTGCGCCCCAGCAGCATCAGCCAGCTAAAAGTGCGCACAAGGATGGAAATCCAAAAGGACACAAGAAGCAACGTCAGCATATAGTTCTTCTGGCGTTGGTGGCAGTGCACCATGGCATAGGCGATGGAATAGCCCAGCGTGACACTGAACATCGTGGTGATGATGCAGATGCGCACCGTAGTCCAGACAATGCGGATCAGCGCATCGCTTTCCGCCAGTTTGGCGTAATTACTCAATCCAGGTTCCGGGTCCGTGACGCTGAGCCACAGGATGTTCAGGATCGGCCCCAGATAGAGCGCTATGACCATCAGCATCAAAGGTGCGATGATCAGCCAGCCGGGGTGGATATGTCGGGTGAAGGCTTGCATGAAATGTCCTGGGCCAAATCGATGGCCGCCCGCAGGAAGACACGGGCGGCTATCAGGCGTGTTTAGCTGATCGCCTCAAGGAAGGCGTTCACCGCATCACCGCCGTTTTTCCCCCACCAGTCGGGATCGTTATAAACGATTTTGTCGATGTTCATTGCCGAGGTGATCGCATAAGGCTGCTGATCTTCGGGGATCTGGCCGAAGGCTTCGGGGTTAGAGGGCGTCATACCAAGGCAATCAAGCAGCGCCAGCTGTGCAGGCACCT
Organism: Ruegeria sp. CDSC002; assembly: GCF_059610905.1. Taxonomy (NCBI): domain Bacteria; kingdom Pseudomonadati; phylum Pseudomonadota; class Alphaproteobacteria; order Rhodobacterales; family Roseobacteraceae; genus Ruegeria; species Ruegeria sp. CDSC002. Next base: position 246,038 of record NZ_JBXWOM010000004.1, on the reverse strand, counting down.
CTTGCGCTGTGGCGATGAAGTCCATTACGGCCGCACCTGCGGGGTTGCCCTTGGGCACGATATAGGCCCCCGGCATCGCCATGGCCTGATTGTTCACCAGCTTGTAGCGCCCATCGGTGTCATTTTCGATGTTACGTCCCCGGTTCTGCCAGACCATGCCGAGCGAGACTTCGCCATTCACTACCATGGAATGCGCCTCGGACCCTGAGCCCCAGTAAAGGCTGTTGTCCTTGATCGATTTGATCTTGGCGAGGGCGCGATCCATGTCCAACGGGTAAAGCGCATCGCCCGCAACGCCATCCGCCATAAGTGCTGCTTCGAGCGAGCCATTGGCCCATTTGTACAGCGAGCGCATGCCCGGGAATTTGGCGGTATCAAAGAAATCCGCCCAGTTCTGCGGGGGATTATCGCCATAGGCTTCGGTGTCATAGACAAAGGCATAGCCATAAAGGATGATCGAAACCCCATATTCCAGCGCATAGCCTGGCAGGGTCTTTTCCTTGGAAACAACAGAGTAATCAATTGGTTCCAGATGGCCTGTTGGCCCAAGGGACACGGCATTGAAAAGGTCTGCGTCCGCAACGTCGGCAGTGACATTGCCGCTGTCGACCATTTCCTTGATCTTGCCTTCCAGAGGGCCGGAGGTGTCAAATTTCAGTCCCTTGCCAGTCTTGGCGGTGAAGGCATCGCCAATGGCGGAGCCGTGGCATTCTTCAGACTGGCCACCCCAGTTCCACATCACCACGTGATCAGCAGCGGCTTCGGCATCACCTGCCATCACGGCGCTCATCGCCACGCCCGAGGCACCACAAAGCGCCAGGAACGTGCGGCGATCCATGCGGCCTTTCTTGTAGGCCTGCGCGCTGTCTTGCAGCATCTCTTTCTTGAATTGTCTATCGTGCATTTTCATCCTCCTATTGGGTTCGGGAGTTCCCGGACTTTTGCTCAATGGCACCTTTTGGCGGCACACGTTTTTGGGGCTTTAGCCCGTTTGTAATTCCACAGCAGCTTCGTCTTTCCACAACAGGTCCACGGTATCGCCTTCGTTCAAGGCTTCGCTGTTGCGCCAGACATCGATGTCCACTTCGATTTCGGTACCATCGCTGGCATCCACGATGACGCGCTGCATTGAACCAAAGTAGGTAATAGAGCGCACCACCCCACTCGTCTGTGCCTCCGCATGGCCCGCGCCTTTGCGCAGGTCGATTTTTTCGGGACGCAGGGCGTAAGTTTTGCCGTCTTGCTGAATGAAGTTGGATTTGCCCAAGAAACTGGCCGTGAACTGGTTCACTGGCCGCTCATAGAGCTCCTGAGGCGTACCAATCTGTTCAATCGCCCCGTCGCGCATGATCACGATGCGGTCCGACATGGACAGCGCTTCTTCCTGATCATGGGTGACGTAGATGAAGGTCGTGCCAACTCGGCGGTGAATATCCTTGAGTTGCTCCTGCACCTCGACCCGCAGTTTCTTGTCAAGCGCGCCAAGCGGTTCGTCCAACAGCAACACCGGTGGCGCAAAACACAGCGCACGTGCCAGCGCGACGCGCTGTTGCTGCCCGCCGGACAGCTGCCCCGGCTTGCGGTCCGCGAAATCCTGCAGCTGAACCAATTCCAGCATCTCGTCGACCCGCGCCCTAATCTCTGACGTGGGACGTTTGCGCACACTCAAGGCGTATCCGATGTTGTCTCGCACGCTCATATGGGGGAACAGCGCGTAGCCCTGAAACACCATGCCAAAATTGCGTTTTTCCGCGGGGGTTTGCGCGATGGAGGACCCATCCAGCGCAATGTCCCCTTCAGAGATATCGAGGAACCCCGCGATCATCATCAACAGCGTGGTCTTGCCCGACCCCGAGGGGCCCAGCAGAGTCAGAAACTCACCTTTCTGAATATCCAGACTGATGTTGTTGACTGCCCGGAATGTCCCGAACAGTTTCGAGACATTACGCACCTGCAAACTGCCTGTATCGGCGAGGTCAGCCATCCGCGCCTCTCAACTTCAGCTTGTTGCGCGCCTCTTGCGGGGTCAGCACACGCCCCCCCATGCGCTCAATGATCTCGCGGGCACGGGTGACAAGCTGGCCGTTGGTCGCCAGAACCCCGCGCTCCAAATAGATGTTGTCCTCCAGCCCTACGCGCACATTGCCACCCAACGCGACAGAGGCCGCTGCCATGGGCATTTGACCGCGTCCAATCCCGAAGCTGGCCCAGCTGGCCCCGGCAGGCAGTTGCGCTTTCATGGCAGCCATGGTTTCGACGGTCTGATCCGCGCCCCAGGGAATGCCCAGACAAAGCTGGAACATGGGAGGCGCATCAATCAGCCCCTCATCCACCATCGCCTTGGCGAAGCGGATATGGCCAAGGTCAAAGACTTCCAGTTCCGGCTTCACCCCCCATTCCTGCACCAATGCCGCCATACGCCGCAGAGTTGGCGGGGTAGAGATATAGATCATGTCCGTGTCAGAGAAATTCAGTGTCCCGCAATCCAGTGAACATATATCGGGCAAGCATTCCTTGATGTGAGCGAGCCGTTCCTCGGGGCCGATCATGTCCGTGCCGGGGCCCGGCATCGCTGGGTTGGCCGGGTCCGAGATCCAGTCGCCGCCCATCCCGGCGGTCACATTGATCACCACATCGGTGTCACTGTCGCGCACCCGGTCCACGATTTCCTTGAAAAGCTTCGGGTCGCGTGAGCCTTGGCCCGTCTCGGGATCACGCGCGTGAATATGCGCGGCGGAGGCCCCTGCCTTGGCCGCCTCAATCGCCGCATTAGCGATCTCTTTCGGCGTGACGGGCACATGCGGACTTTTGCCCGTGGTATCGCCCGCGCCAGTCACGGCGCAAGTCAGGACAACCTCATAGTTCATCTGGCAAACCCCCTATTTTTTTCAGCTTGACGCGGGAAAGGGTAAGAAAGATGTCGATTATCCGACAGTCTTTCGGCTATGCTGGCGAAAAATCGCACTATGCAATCTGGACTTTAGCTCATGCAAATCGACATGACCCAGCAGACGCCCCGCGCTGTGCATCATGCCATTTTTGTGGTGGTCCCACGGTTCAACATAACCACATTGATCACCATGACCGAAACGATGCGGATCGCGAATTATCTTTCGGCAGAGCCCCTGTTTTCTTGGGACATCGTGTCCTTTGACGGCACTGAAATCGTGGCCAGCAATGGCATGACAACCCGCGTTTCAGCAGAGCAGGACAACCTGCCGCCAGCGGATTACATTTTTGTTTTGGGCAGCTGGGGGACGGAGCATTACGATAACCGCGCGCTTACCGCTTGGCTGCGCAAGCGCGCGCGGGCGGGGAGCAGTATCTGCGGGGTTGAGCTTGGCTGCTATATTGTCGCGCGGGCGGGTCTGTTGGACGGAAAGCCGGCGACGATCCACTGGTCCTGGCTCAGCGGTTTTCGCGAAAGCTTTAACCGGGTGGATGTGCAGGAATGCCTGTTCACCATCGAGGGCAAGATCATGACCTGCTCGGGTGGGCTCGCGGGCGTGGATCTAATGCTTCGTTTGATCGAGCGCACCCATGGCAGTGGCTTTTCGGGCGAAATTGCCGATCAAATGTTGCATCACCCGATCCGCAACGCGGGTGCGTCACAGCGGTCCACCATGGGGCGCAGCACGGAGACCATGCTGCCGCTGGTGCGTGAGGCGATGACGCTGATCGAAGGGAACATAGAAGAACCGCTCAGCGTGCCGGAGATCGCTGATAAGCTGGATGTCTCGCAGCGACAGCTAGAGCGGAAATTCAAGAAACACGTCGGTTGCACTGTGGTGCAGTTCGGTTTGTTGCGACGGTTGCAGAATGCGCGGTTGCTGCTGATCTCCACCGATCTCAGCGTGCGCGAGATTGCCACCGCGTCAGGGTTCAACACCCTGTCCCATTTTGCCTATTCCTTTGGCAAATTCTTTGGTCGCCGCCCTTCGGAATACCGAGAGGCATGGCCTGCAAATGAACCGGCGCCGAGTTGGCCCGGTTCCCTGTCAGATTTCCTTTCAACGCTTAAGGAGATTCCGGGCCGTCCCTAATCCAACCGCGCCTCGCGCAACGCGCGCAACACTGCGACAATCTCTCGATCGCGCTGCGCGGCCATATCCTCAAAGTGGCGATCTCCGGCGATGTCATTGCAACCATCGACCATGCGGCCACGCAGCTCTCGGGTGAGTTCTGGTGCCTCCAGCCGAGTCCAGGGCAGCTTTAGCGCGGGGCCAAACTGATCCAGATTGGTCGCCATGCCGCCCGCGCCACAGGCCACGTGAAAGGCCATACACTGACCTTGGGACACCATGCGCGGCGCAGGCCCATTCATCAAGGCAATGTCGATGTCTTCCGGCGTCGCCTCGCCATTGGCAACCATGTGCAAGGCCTCGCGCCAGAGCGCTTCTTGCAGGCGCGTCGCGACGAAGCCGGGGATTTCTTTTTTCATCAACAGCGGCGCTTTGCCCGCAATTTCGTAAAACTTCCCGGCCCATACCACGGCATCCGGCGCAGTTTTGTCACCGCCCACAATCTCGACCAGCGGCAGCAGGTAGGGCGGATTGAACGGGTGTCCGATCACGCAGCGTTCAGGGGTCGCGCATTTGGCTTGGATCTCGCTCATTGTCAGACCGGAGGTTGAGGAGCCGATGACAACGTCAGGCGGCAGCACCTCTCCCATCTGTGCGTAAAGCGATTGTTTGATCTCCAACCGCTCCGGTGCACTTTCCTGCACGAACTGCGCACCCTCCAGCGCCTGTTCAAGGTCGGTGACAATGCGGAGACGGTCCAAAGACGCGCCCTCAGCCAGCCCCAGATCCGTCAGACTGCCCCAGGCGGTGTTGAGGATCGAATGGAATGCTTCAGTTTCACTGGTGTCATGCAGATAGGCCGTCACATCATAGCCACGGGCCAGAAAATGCGCCGCCCAGCCGCCGCCAATTGGGCCCGCGCCAATGCTGGTGATGCGGGTGACGCTGATAGGATCAGGATACATCATTCACCTTTGAAGTTGGGTTCGCGCTTTTCCACGAAAGCCGCCACCCCTTCGGCAGCATCATCTGATTTGAGCATCTTGCGATAGATCGGCATCGGGTCCGTGCGCATCTTGTGAAACGCCTGCTCCAGTGGCACGCATTCGATTTCGCGCTGCACCTCTTTGACGGATTGCATCGCAAGCGGTGCCGACCAGGCAATCGAAGCCGCCCATTCGCGCGTAGCATCCATCAACTGCTCTTTCGGCACCACCTTGTTGACCAGCCCATAGTGCGCTGCTTCCTGCGCGGTCATGCGGCGGCCCAGCAAGAACATCTCCATCGCAATGTTGTGCGGAATGCGGCGCGGCAATCGTTGCAGCGCGCCCGCGTCCGGCACGATGCCTAGGGGCATTTCCGGCAGCCCGAATTCCACGTGATCGGCGGCGATCAGCAGGTCGCACCCCAACGCCATCTCGAACCCGCCACCAATGGCCAACCCATTGATCGCAGCAATTACGGGCTTGTTCAGCGCCCAGTTTTCAGTGAGCCCGGTGAAGCCGCCAAAGCCGTAGTCATCGGTCTCCCACCAATTATCGAGCTGCATCTCTCCGTCATTGAGCGCCTTTAGGTCCCACCCAGCCGAGAATATCTTCTCTCCACCACCGGTCAGGATCGCGCAGCGCAGATCCTTGTCTTCGTGCAGCTCCTGAAAGGCTGCAGCCAGCGCCTGTGACGTGGGCACATCAATGGCATTCACCTTGTCGCGCTCCAGCGTGACTTCCAGAACATGACCCTCGCGGTGAACCTTAACGCCGTCTGACATCTGCTTATCCCTCTTTGAATTCTGGCATTACTTCGTTGACGAACATGCGCAGGGATTTCTGTTGTGAAGCGTGATCGAGCCCCATGGAGGCGTAATAGATGTACTCATTCACACCCAGCGCCTGATAGCGCTTCAGCTTTTCGATGACCCGGTCGGGAGAACCGAACATCAAGTTCTCCTCCAACATCACGGGGTCGTATTGTTCCCGTCCCTCCAGTTCATCCAGCGGGATGGAGGCGGGGAAGCCGTCCTTCACATCGCCCAGATTGCGAAACAGGTTTTCGAACTGGCTCAGCAGGCGGCGGATCGCCCGCATCGCGTTTTCACCATCGGCTGCGTTGTCATAAACGCATGAATGGCGCATCAAGGCGAAGCGTGGCACCCAGCCGTTGTCGGCCTTTTCAATCGCCTCATCCAGTTGTTTCTTGTAGAGTTCGGCCTCTGCAAAGGGACGTGTGAACGGCCAGCAGTTCACATGGCACCTTTCCCGCATAGCGTAGTCATAGGTGATGGGTGAGCGCGCAGAGACCCAGACCGGCACCTCCTTCTGAAGCGGCTTTGGCACTGAGGTCGAGGTCGGGAATTGCCAGTATTCCCCGTTGTGTTCGTAGTCGCCCTTCCAAAGCTCACGCACCGCAGGCAGCATTTCCTGCATGTAACGCCAGGCATCAGATTGCTTGAGCCCCGGTCTCATTCGGTCAAACTCGCGCTGATAGGCCCCCGAACCGATGCCGAATTCCAACCGCCCGCCGGTGATCAGATCGGTGAACGCCGCTTCGCCCGCCAGGTTGATCGGGTGCCAATAGGCCGCCGTCGCAACGGCCGTGCCCAGACGGATGCGGCTGGTTTCGGCAGCCCACCAAGTAAGGATCTGGAAAGGGTTTGGCGCGATGGTCATTTCCAACGCGTGGTGCTCGGCGGCCCAGACGATATCAAACCCACCCTCTTCGGCGATCTGCACCATCTCCAGCGTGTGACGGGCGACATCCTGCATGTCCAGATTGTCGTCGATCCGCTCCATGTTCACGGCAAGTTGGAATTTCATTGTTCTCTCCCTCAACGCATTACAAACGGATTGGCCATCGGTTCATCAGACGTGTTCATCCAGATCGTCTTTGGGCGGGTATAGTCGTAGATCGCCTGGAACCCGCTTTCGCGGCCATATCCCGATCCTTTGTTGCCCCCGAACTCCGCAATCGGAGACACCACCCGATAGGTGTTCACCCAGACGATACCGGCACGCACTGCCCCCGCCATGCGCAGGGAGCGCGCGCTGTCGCGGGTAAAGATACCTGCTGCCAGCCCATGTTCGCTATCATTGGCCAATGCGAGCACCTCTTCCTCGGTTTTGAACCGCTGCACCGACAGAACCGGGCCAAACAATTCAGTGTCGACAATGCGCAGATCCTGACGAGGGACTTCGATGATCGTGGGTTCATAGAACAGGCCAGACATCCCCTTTGGCTGCTTGCCGCCGACCAGCACTTTGCCGCCTTCTGTTTGGGCATGCGCCACTTCTCGTTGGATATGCTCTAACTGTCCGGTGGTGCACAATGGCCCCATCTGGGTCTCATCCGCCAGCGGGTCCCCAATCACGATCTGGCGGGCCAGCGCGGTCATCTGCTCAAGGAATTGATCGGCAATGTCTTCGTGCAGGTAAAGCCGTGACCCAGCCACACAGCTTTGCCCCGTGGCGCCAAAGATGCCCGCGATAGAGGCGTTTACAGCGCTTTCGATATTGGCATCGTCAAAGACGATGAACGGGGATTTGCCCCCCAATTCCAACGACACTTCGGCAAAATTTCGTTTGACGTTCTCCAGCACATGCCGCGCGGCATTTGGCCCTCCGGTAAAGGACACACGGGCCACGAGCGGATGACCTGTGAGCGCACGGCCGCAGGGCTCCCCATGGCCGGTGATGATGTTGACGACGCCGGGGGGAATGCCCGCCTCTTCAATCAGCTTACCAAACTCCAGCATCGCCGCACTGGCATGTTCAGAGGCTTTCAGCACGACGGTATTGCCAGCCGCAAGCGCCGGGCCAATCTTGACGGCCACCAGAAACAGTTGCGAATTCCACGGCACCACGGCAGCCACCACCCCAAGGGGTTCACGCCTCGTGAAGACGAACATGTCGGGTTTGTCGATGGGCAGTGTTTCGCCGCTGACCTTGTCGGCACAGCCTGCAAAGAAGTGAAAGAACTCGGCGATATACGTCGCCTGCCAGCGGGTCTCCTTTAGCATCTTGCCGGTATCAATGGATTCCGTGCGCCCCAATGCTTCTGAATGTTCCGCCAGCAGATCGCCCAGCTTGCGCAGGCACTTGCCCCGTTGCGTCGGCGTCATGCCTGCCCAGGGTCCGGTTGTGAATGCGGCATGTGCGGCCTCAACTGCACGGTTCACGTCAGCCTCGGTCGCTTCGGGCACACGGCTCCAGACGTTGCCATCAGCGGGGTTCACGCTGTCAAAGGTGCCGCCGTCCTCTGCATCACACCACTGTCCGTCGATCAGCATTTGGTAGTTGGTGATTTCACCCATGGCCTGCATCCCCCCTCTGTTACCCTCTCATTCATCTCCGCTTTTGCGTCACATGTGCACGAAATTACGACAAAGGTTGTCGAAAAATCTGAAAGCGCTTTTGATGGATCAAGGCAGGCTTGCCGCAAGGGAGGCCGTATTTATGGCGAAGAAAAAGCAAGTGATTGGCGGCCCGCTTGAAATTGGCGGGCGGGTCTTGTCCCTGTCGCGTGCCATACGGGCGGGTGATTTTGTGTATCTGACCGGGCAAATCCCCATGAAAGATGGCGCGCCTATGACCACCGGCACGGTAAAGGAGCAAACCCGCGCCGTGCTGGATGACATCACCGCCACGCTGGCGCTGGCGGACTGCACCCGCGATGATGTGATCAAAGCGATGGTTTGGTTGCGGGATCGCAGCGACTTTCCCGGTTTCAATGCGGTCTACGGGGAGTACTTTCCAATAGAACCGCCCACTCGGTCGGCGGTGGTCAGCGATCTGCTGGTCGATGTCCGGGTAGAGGTCGAGGTGGTCGCCTACCGCCCGTTAGACGATGCTTAAGGCGCCTGATGGTACTGCCTACAGCTGGGCTGGGCCTGGGGTTGGGCCGGTCGTGGTGATGATCCACGGCCTGGGTCTGAACCATGACTGTTGGCAGTGGACGACCCCCGCGCTGAGTGATCAATACCGCGTGCTGCACTATGACCTTTTCGGACATGGACAAAGTACACCGCCGCCCGCGAGGCCGAGTCTATCGCTGTTTTCGGATCAACTGGCGGCCCTACTGGATCACTGTGATGTCCGCTCAGCGACCTTGGTGGGGTTTTCCCTTGGCGGCATGATCGCGCGTCGGTTTGCGCAGGACCGTCCGGCCAAGGCGGACGCACTGGCAATCCTGCACTCACCCCACAAACGCACCGATGCGGCTCAGGCTGCTATTCTAAAACGTGTCGATCAAGCCCGCCGAGACGGACCACAAGCCACTGTGGAGGCCGCGTTGGAACGCTGGTTTACGGCAAATTTCCGACAGGCCAACCCGGCAATGATGGACACCGTGCGCGGCTGGGTAAAGGCAAACGACATTAGCATTTATCACACGATCTATCGTGTATTGGCGGATGGCATCGACGAAATCGTGGCCCCAACGCCGCCCATCAGCTGTCCTGTACTGGTGATCACCGGCGACGAAGACTATGGCAACGGCCCCGAAATGACCCGCGCCATAGCCGCAGAGATTGAGCAATCAAAGGCTGTTATCCTTTCGGGTCTCCGTCACATGGCGCTGGCCGAAAACCCCGACGCCGTGAACGCCCCCCTGCGCGGCTTTCTTGATGGTCTGGAAATGGCCATATGAGCACACAAATCCTGAAAGGTCTGCGCGTGCTGGATCTGAGCCGCATGTTATCCGGCCCTTACTGCACCATGCACCTTGCGGATCACGGTGCAGAGGTGATCAAGATCGAAGCGGGTACGGGCGATACGAGCCGTGGCAATGGCCCATTCCGCGACGATGATCCCGATCACAACTGGGCCGGTTACTTCGTCAGTTTGAACCGCGGCAAGAAGAGCATCCAACTGGACCTGAAATCAGATGGGGGAAAGAACCAGTTTCGCGCGCTTGCCGCCACTGCGGATGTCATTGTCGAAAACTTTCGGCCCGGCGTGATGGATCGCCTGGGCCTTTCTTATGAAACACTCGCCGAGCTGAACCCAAGAATCGTCTATGCGGCAATCAGAGGATTTGGCGATCCGCGCACAGGGACAAGCCCATATGCGCACTGGCCGTCCTATGACGTGGTAGCGCAAGCTATGGGCGGATTGATGTCCATCACCGGGCCGAACGCCGACAGCCCCACCAAGACCGGCCCCGGCGTCGGCGACATCTTCACCGGCATGATGATGGCTTTTGGCATCATGGCCGCCTTGCGCGAGGCGGAAGCAACCGGCAAAGGACAGTTCGTCGACGTGGCCATGTACGACGCCATGATCTCTTTGTGCGAGCGCATGGTCTACCTTCATGATTACACCGACAAGGTGCCGGGGCCCGAAGGCAACGGGCACCCCTTTCTCAGCCCGTTCGGATTGTACCCGGCAGCGGACGGGCACGTGGCGCTTGGCATCGTCGACGATGCGTTTTGGCGCCGTTTGACTGAGCTGATGGGGAAGCCTGCCCTTGGTACTGATCCCCGGTTTGCCTCGCGCAGCGCACGGGCTGCCCACGCGGGTGAGGTTGACCGCCTGGTCTCAGGCTGGTTCTCAAAGCTGAGCAAAGCTGAGCTGACCAAAACACTGGGCGGTGAGGTTCCCTTTGGCCCATTAAACACCATTCAGGACATTGCCCGCGACCCCCATATCGAGGCTCGTAAAATGCTCACACAGGTGCACGGCCCGGATGCTGAAACGAGGCCCTGGACGGTTGCCGCCAACCCGCTGCGCTTTGGCGCGCACGGGCATGGGACATTGAACCCGCCACCCGCTCTGGGGGCGGACAATGACGTGCTTGAGACCCTGACGCCAACCTCATCACCCATGGCACCGGAAACCAAGCGCACCCTGCGCGACGCCTTTGGGCGTTTCGCCACGGGGGTCACGGTTGTCACGACCCGCCAGTCTGACGGCACGCCGCGTGGCTTTACGGCAAATTCCTTCTCTTCTGTCTCGCTCGACCCACCACTCTTGCTGGTCTGCATCGGCAAGGCTGCACTTTCCTGCGACACATTCGCAACCTGTGATCATTTCACGGTCAACATTCTGGCAGATGATCAAAAGGAGGTTTCGGGCCTCTTTGCCTCGCAGTCGCCAGAGAAGTTCAACAGCGTCAAATGGCATCCCAATGCGCAAGACATGCCCGTTATCGATGGTGCCCTTGCCAGCTTTGGCTGCGCGCAACATAGGCTGGTGGATGCAGGGGATCATCTGATCCTTATTGGTTGTGTGCTCGACTTCGAGACATCCGATGGGGATCCTCTGGGGTACTACAAGGGCGCATACTTTGATCTTGGGTTGGACCGTGCGGTGACCGAAGCAGCAACCAAAGGTGATGTGACAATCGCGGCTGTTTTGGCACACGAAGGCGGGTTGCTGCTGAAAGAAGAGGCTGACGGAAGTGTGACGCTGCCATCCGCGTCCTCGACACAGGCCTTACTCAAGGCTCTGGGCGATGAATTGATGAAGGCAGAATTGACGCAACTTTATGCTGTCTATCAGGTCACGGAAACGGGTGCGCAACGCATCGTCTATCACGCGCGCGTGCAGGGCGATGCCGATACCGGGTTGACGTTTTTCTCCCTTGATATCTTGCCACTGTCGCGGGTGTCCGACGATGCCGAGCGTTCTCTCTTGCGCAGATACGCGCAAGAGCACCGGCATGGCACCTTCGGCATATATCAGGGAACCGAAGTCGAAGGCGTTGTGCACAGACTGTCCGGAAATCACAAATATCACATCTGACAGGAGAATTCCCATGATACCCGAACTGCGCAAAGTCATTACATTTGACGAAGACATCCATACCGAAGGCGGACGTGCCTCTGACCCTGTCTTGCGCATGATCGGAGTGGCAGCCGTAGTGGAAAACCCCTGGGCGGGGCGTGGGTTCGTCGAAGACCTGCAGCCAGAGATCCAGCGCATGGCTCCCGTTCTGGGCAAAATGCTGACCGATCGCCTGATTACATTGGCAGGTTCGGGCGACGCAATAGAGGCCTACGGAAAAGCCTGCATCGCCGGAACCAGCTGCGAAGTGGAGCACGCTTCGGCGCTGATCCACACTTTGCAGTTTGGCAATTTCTACCGCGAGGCCGTTGATGCCAAAAGCTATCTTGGTTTCACTAACACGCGCGGACCGGCAAACACCCAGATCCAGATCCCGTTGATGGACAAACATGATACGGGTCGGCGCTCGCATTATCTGACCGTTCAGTTTTCCATCTATGACGCACCTGATGTGAATGAACTTGTCGTCGCATTGGGGGCCGCGACCCGAGGACGTCCGCATCATCGTATCGGAGATCGATATTCTGATCTTGCAGCCTTGGGGCGCGACGTAGAGAACCCTGCCGGTGTTTGAGCAGACGCGATCTGCACGCGATCAAACCAAGGCGTGCAATGACCTCGCCCAAACTATAGAGGTGGGTTTGGACTACCCTAGTGGGAATTTCCCAAGCTATGAATAAAAAGGCGAACGTCGGCTTCGGTGGCTCGATAGTTGCCCATCGCCCTCGCAGCGAAAGGCCACTTTAGCCCGACGTGCTTTTCGCTGCGGGTGCAAAGCACATGAAGCGGTCATTGAGAGCGAAAAACTTAACGGCAGGTCTGTCCGCAACTCAGACGCTCGATGCTCGCGCAGCGAACGACCGATTTTGAGTTGCCCCGATTTGGTAGACTTGAACGTCCGCTTTCGGGAAATCGCGCTGCAGTGCCGCGAACTCTCCGGTGATTTTGTTGGTGAGGAGGCGCGATGTTTGCGGCGACAGCATCCGGCAGCTTCGTCCGCACAGTGGACATTCAAGCAAGTTGCAGCAAACGACCGGTATGCGGACAAACCCGCCGTTCCCTGAGAAAACGGATAGGCATACCTTTTTAATGATCGCTTCCACGGTCTTTGGTCAATTCGAGATCTTAGTTACCGATCATTCCACTGCACGTTTACAGTTATTAGGCATGTTGCCGGTTCTAACAGTCTATGAACGTGGTAGTGTTTTCGAGCCAACTTGCGGGAAGTAACCATGAGTCAACGTCGTCTTGCTGCAATTGTGTCTCTCGATGTCGTCGGCTTCAGTCGGATGATGCAGGGCGGCTCCAAGCTACTTCTCAAAACACTGAACACCTTGTACCGCGATTTGGTAACGCCGATCGTTGAGCAAAAATCTGGCCGGGTGGTCAAACTGTTGGGCGACGGAGCATTGATTGAATTTCCGTCAGCAGGAAACGCCCTAGAAGCGGCAATTGCGATCCAAACCGAGCTAAGAGAGCCAGACCATCCCTATTTGGTTCCGGAACGTATCCAGCTTAGAGCGGGTTTGCATGTCGGCGACGTCACCGTCGATGGCGACGATATCTTCGGAGACGGCGTCAACATCGCTGCGCGGCTCCAATCGGCAGCTGAACCCGGGGGCATTCTGGTCTCAAAGGTACTTTGTGATCTTGCCGGAGCGGACTATGCCAAACGTTTGCGCCGAGAAGGGCTTCACACGTTCAAAGGCATTGAACAGCCGATCGAAGTTTTGTCGATCAACTTCACCGATGAACATGTGTCCAAATCGCGCGCTAACTTCGCCAAAACACAGGAAATTCGTTATTGCAAAACTAACGACAACATTAGTCTGGCCTGGAGCTCAGTTGGGGACGGTCCTCCGGTCGTAAAGGCGCCAAGTTGGATTGGACACTTGGAACTTGACTGGCGCAATCCGGGGAAAGCTCCAATTTACACTTCCATCGCTCAACGACATCGTTTGGTCCGTTTTGATGCCAGGCTCAACGGTCTATCCGACTGGGATGCAGAAACTTGCACGTTCGAACGGTTCGTTGATGACTTGGAAACCGTTTTCGACGCAGCGGGTATCAAACGCGCGCCGATCCTTGCGATATCGCAGGGGTCCGCAGTGGCAGCTGCCTTCGCAGCGCGCCGACCTGACCGTGTGTCTGCGATCGTAATGATAGGTGGGTTCCCTATTGGTCGGGCAAAAAGAACGTCGCAAAAAGATGTGGAACGCGCCAACGCAATTAAGCAAATGATGACTGCCGGGTGGGATGATGACTATCCGTCTCTGCGTGATTTAATGGCGCAAATCATCGTGCCGGGCGCGAGCCAAGAAGAACGGCGGCAATATGCCGAAGATATGCGCAAGATGATTTCACCCGAAAACATGGGGCGGTATCGCGGCGTGATTGATAACATCGATATCACACCGATATTGTCCGAGGTCGAAGTGCCGTGCCTTGTTTGTCATGGGACGAGTGACAGGATGCAGCCGGTCGAACAAGGACGGTTGTTTGCAAAAGGATTACCCAACGCGAAGTTCATCGCCTACGAAAGCTCGAACCATACCATCCCTGACAACGACCTGGAATGGCCGCGTTTTGAGAGGGACGCCTTGGCTTTCTTGGCTGAACACAGCTGAATTATTGCTCCAAGTGCCTTCGGGTCTGGCGCTATTTCTCTCAAAACAAATGCAACAAGAGTACTTCGCCAGATTAATGGAACACAGAGTTGCGATAAATGCAGTCAGGCTCTCCTACGCCCAAGACGTCGAGGGAGAGTCGGTGGTCTTTGTTCATGGATAGAATGCGGATCATCGGGTTTGGGATGCGCACCGTGATTTAATCGCCCCACATCCGATGCAGCTTCCCGCGAAAGTAGACGTTCAAGCAAGTTGTCGCGAATGTCTGCAACGCGGACTTTTCTGCCGTTCGCACTGTTCAGCCCAACTGGCGCTTTCGGCCCAAACCGGTCGCTCAACTATGGACTAGATTGCTGTAGTCGCAGCCCGCTTTCCGGACATTCGCTGCAAGCCTGCAGTGACAGGCGCCCCTCAGTTCAATCGTTGAGGCACCTGCGTCGCGTTGCTCCATTGCCGGGGCGACTGGCCGTACATCCGCTTAAATTCGCGGCTGAATTGAGAGGAGCTTTGATACCCCACATCCCATGCCGCCTCCGACACGGTCTTTCCTTCCGCAATCTTCATCGCAGCGTTGTTCAGCCGCATCGATTTGACAAACTGGATCGGAGACATTGTCGTGGCTTCCTTGAAGCGCCGATGGAAGACCGCGCGGCTCATACCAACGTGGTCGGCCATGTCGTCAATGGTGACCTGTTCGTTCAAGTGGGTTGAAAGGTAGTCGATTGTTCGCGCGATTTCGTTGCCGACGCCATAGGCCCGTCTTGCCGCCGCCCCAGCTTCGCCCATGAGAACCGCGTAATACAACTCGCGCAGTCGCCCATGTCCGAGCACCTCCAGGTCAACCGGATTGTCGAGCAACTCGAGAAGCCGCCACAGTGCCTGCGTGAAACCGACATCCCAGGACGCTAGTTCCAAAGCCGAAGGCGCATTCCCTTGCGGCTGTCTACGTCCTCCAGTGGCGGCCTCGATCTCCATCGTAAGCTCTCGCATCATGCGTCGATCTAATGTGATCATGACTCCCAGTAGCGGGTCCCTTTCAGAAGCTCGTGGTGCGCCTGCTTCGACCGGCAAAGTCATGGGGCAAAGCAGGTATTTGTCGCTTCCGTACACGTAATGCTGTCCGTCCAGTACGGCTTCCTTGGCGCCACTGAGAATGGCCACGACCGTGGGCTCATAGACGGCAGGAACACAAGGCACCGCCTCGGTCACCCGGAAAAGCTGGACGCCCCTTAGTGCGGTATCAACAAGGCCTGCATCTGGCAGACGGCGCTCGACAAGGTTTTTGATCTGGTCTTTGCTCATGCACTAAAGCTGGCAGGGAACTTTCTTCTTTGCAACGGGGTTGAGACGATTGGGCAAATAATCGAGAGGATATCGCCTGTATCTGTACCCAGTCAGATTCTATCTGTGCGTTCAAGCAATAACACCACAACCGCCGGCCAAGGCTGGAAGGAGATAGAATATGGCAGATACGACATTCGGACCTAAAGGTTGGACACCCGAGCGCCTCGGCGACCAGTCGGGCAGAACCTACATCATCACCGGTGCAAACGCTGGCGCAGGCTTTCAGGCCGCGCGCATCCTTCTCAAGAAAAACGCCAAGGTGGTCATGCTGAACCGCTCTACCGAGAAATCAGAGGCGGCAATCGCGGACCTGAAACAGGAATTCGGCGCGAAAGCAGATGTGAGCTTCATCCGCATGGACCTGTCCGTTTTGGATAACGTGCGCGAGGCTTCCGAAGAAGTTCTGAAGACGGTGCCTCGGATCGACGCGCTGATCAACAATGCGGCCATCGCTCAGGTGCCGACGCGCAAGCTGACCGTCGACGGGTTCGAAAGCCAGCTTGGCACCAACCACTACGGACATTTTCTGCTCAATGGTCTGCTCTTTGACCGCATCGCGGAATGCAAGGGCCGGATCGTGGTCGTTGCGAGCCTCGGCTACAACATGGGTCTCAAAACAATCAAGTTCGATGACATGAACTGGGGTGAGGGCTACGGCGCAAACGCCGCATATTCGCAGAGCAAGCTGGCGCAGATGATGTTCGCCTACGAACTGCAGGACCGTCTGGCCGCGGCGCGGCGCACCTATGTTGAGGTCTACGTTTGCCATCCCGGCTCATCGGCGACGTCTCTGATCACAACAAGCGGCAGCCGCACAATGCGTTTCATCTGGTGGCTGATGACCAAGACGCCGATGGTCCAGACCGCAGAACAAGGCTCATACCCTGAGGTCATGTGTGCCACCGAAGAGGCTCTGAGCGCGCAGCGCGCCCTTTATGGACCGACGGGCCGTCTGGAAGCGGTCGGCCCGGTCGGCAAAGGCACACTGAACGCGCATGCCCATGACAAGGCTGTTATGTCGCGTCTCTGGGAGGTGTCCGAAAAAGCAGTTGGGTTCGAGTGGAACCTCTGATCCCATTGCCACCGGAACCGGCAAAGCAAATGCAGATCGGTTCAGCCTAAAGGACGCGGAAATATGATCGCAGCGCGCAGTAAGGGTCGCTTTTTGAAAGACGGCCCTAGGCTCCAAAGAATGCTCAATTCCCCCTAACTCCAGTCAATTAGCCTCCGCCTCTTTGAACGTAAGTATTGCTGTAACGTTCGGCAACGTTATCTACGTCGCACGTCAAAGTCTCGCAGGCTTGTTTGAGGGCCAGATGCCTCAATCATACCTTGCATGATCAGATGCTGAAGCCTCCCAGATAAGAACACATCACCCAACAAGTTGTGTTCGTCGCATCGCCCCATGGCCGTACCGACAACGCGCGCAGCAGGTGTCCAGTTTGTTGCACAGCATGATAAAAGTAGACTGTCATAGAGATTGTCGGAAACATCGACGATCTTGCCTGCTTCCCATATACGCAGTGTAGCACCACTGTCTCGCAGGCGCAGAAAATCAGAAGAAAGCGTTGCTCT
Organism: Ruegeria sp. CDSC002; assembly: GCF_059610905.1. Taxonomy (NCBI): domain Bacteria; kingdom Pseudomonadati; phylum Pseudomonadota; class Alphaproteobacteria; order Rhodobacterales; family Roseobacteraceae; genus Ruegeria; species Ruegeria sp. CDSC002. The sequence goes on along the minus strand of NZ_JBXWOM010000004.1, from coordinate 228,692 downwards.
TGTGACCGGGTCTACCGCTTCGCGTTGATCAAAAAGGCTCGCCAGTAAAGCCGGAGTTTGCGGACCTATATACGGCAGTGACTTTAAGCCAGTCGTTCCAACTCGGGTCACCGAACCTTTGAAAAGGCGCAGGCCATGACATGCCATCTCCAAAAACGTCCGCTCTGATGCATTCTCACCCGCCCATATGCAAACTTCCGGCGTGAGATCCTGCGTCAAATGGGCCGAGATCCGGTCGAAATCGACTAGTGACGGAAAGGGATCGTCAGGCAACTGGCCATAGTTTTGGAAAAGCTCTCTGAAATATGCCGCCCGCGATTGTTTGTCGTTCAAAGGCCCGTGGCTCAGATCATCATCGAACACATCCACGTGCCCTGTCAGGCCGTAAGTTGCAACTGCCGCGCGTAGACAACCTCCGGCACTTCCTCCCAAAACCAGATGTAGATATGCGGGCTGTGACATTGGTTACCTTTGGCTTAAGAGCGCGATTTGGGTTGTCAGGGGACACGTCCCGGCTTGGGGGCACGCAGCTTGAAGTAAATCATTTTCCGCGCAGTTTCCCAGTCTGAATTTTTCCACTTGCACATGAAACTTGCACTGCCGCTGTTTTTCGTAAGCCTTTCAAGATGTAAATATAGGACTGCCAGAGCAAAACGAGGGGTTTTACAATGGGTTTCACGCAATCGGTCATGACCTGCCTGTCCAAATATGTCGTGTTTTCGGGCCGCGCGCAGAGATCAGAATATTGGTGGTTTGTTCTGTTCGTCGTCCTGGTCAGCGTTGGGTTGGCGGTACTCAGTTCGGTCCTTTTTGGCACTGATCCGGAAACAGAAGAGGGATCGAACTTGTTGAACTCCGTTTTCCAACTGGCGATGTTGCTTCCGATGCTCGCCGCGGGGTGGCGTCGATTACATGATACAGGTCGTCCTGGATGGTATCTTCTCCTTCCAATGGCCTTCAGTATCGCAACGATGTTCATGCTGCTGACCGGGGTTGCAGTTTTTTCAGCGCTCGAAACTGGCGTTGAAGACCCTGAGACTTTGAGAGAACCAGCAGCCTTTCTCGTTGCAACCGGTTTGATGGTCATGTACGCGATTCAACTTGTCCTTTCTCTCTTGATGATCTGGTGGCTTTCGCGACCCTCACAGGAAGGAACGAATGAATATGGCGCACCGTCATAGCATTACATGACCACTCACTGGCACCTCAATGCTGGAGAACCATTATTGCCTCCTCGTACGAGGAACTTTGGGAGTTAAAAATGAAAAACACTTTCTGGTCTGCGTGTCTGATGTGTTGTCTGTCGGCGGCCCCTGCACTGGCCGAATGGGGCTTCAGCGGCAGCCCGTTGCCAAATGCATTTATTCAGACAAACAACATGACGCTGGAGTTGCAGTGCGACAGGATCAGGTTCGCCCCGGCCGGGTATGAGGATTCGCAGGATATCGTACGAAAGAACGGCCTTTCTTTTCGTTTTCTGATAAACGGATCGCAAGAAGTTGCTGCTTTTCAGATGGGACGCGAAAACTCGTTCGTCCAGATCGTCGACAACTATCCTGTCGAGATCCAGTTCACTGACGAGGCGGATTATGCGTTCGTCCTCGACCAGATTGCCGCAAACGCCACCCTGAACCTGTCGATGGTAGATCAAGACGTCAGCTACGGCATTTTTGATCTTAAGGGATCAGGTACAGCCATCCAGTCACTCCGGGCCGAATGTCGGGCATTGGACCAAACCTCCGCGCCTATGGAGGCACCAGAAGGCGTGGTCTATTGCGGCGGCGGTGGGGTCAAACGGCAAATCGAGTTCGTGATCCTCGATGATGCCAATGATGAGTGGGACGCGCGCGTCACCGTGAACGGCGAAACCCAGCGGGCAATGACCTCATACAGCTATTTCGGCAACTCCGAATTGGTCAAGGACTTCGTTGTTGCCCTACTGGCGGAGGATCGGGCCGAATTTCTGATCTTCCGGAACCAGAGGAAAAACTGGCTGGAGTTCGGCGATTATCGGTACGACCAATGCAACTGATGCCGAGATCGAGCGCCGAATCCAGCCTTGTTTCGATTGTCAGGATGCATTTCTGCGCGTTGCTTGCGACGGCTTTAACATTGCCGCAGCCTGCCAGTGCTTCAGAGATATCTGAGCTCCCGGCGCAGCTTCAAGAAAAGATCAATCAGGCGCAACAAGCCTGCTCTGACTTTGAGAACGGTGAATTTGCATTGGAATGGGGCGCTATTGTGCGCGTGGATCTGGACGGAGATCTGAAAACTGACTGGGTGTTGAACGAGGTGTTCTTTGCCTGCTCGTCGGCCGCGTCCCTGTATTGCGGAACTGGCGGATGCATGTCGCACTTCCTTGTGGGTGATGTCATTAGCTCTATCCTCAACCAAGGTTGGGATGTCGTAGATCTTGGTCCCAACCGTGTTCTTCTCACCGATGTTCACGGGTCGCAATGCGGCGGGATCAATCCAACCCCATGTGTCACTGCAAGCGCCTGGGACGCAGAAGATGGCATTTGGCGTAGCACAGCCGCGGAATGGGAGAAGTAGAATGGCAACAACTATTCACTTGAAGCAGCTATTGGCATCCTTCTTTATCTTGCCAGCGACGCTTTTACTCACTGGATGTATTGAGGCGCCGGTTGAGGTTGCGGTCAGCGAACCGGACCCCGATCTCGTCTTTGTTCGCGGCTACCGCAGCCCGTCGGATGAATGCCAACTTGTCGGCGAAAGCGCATTCACCGTAGACTTTCTTGATGATGCCGCCGATCTTGTAGCGTGTCCGACGGGCAGCTCAGCAATGCAAACGCTTATGGCTGAGACGGGATCACGCATAGTCACCCAGACGAACAGCTTCTCGTTCTTCAGCTTGCCCTACCGCTGAACCTGTAAATTCAGGACGGACTCCCAATTCTGGAAAGTGGGCCTGTCACACGTCAGGTAGAGTGAAGACCTGTCTTTGCCACGATGCTGGCGTCAGCCAAGTGATCCAGCCTACGGCATCCGCAGAGCGGACCTTGGTGCAAACCGCAGCGAATGGCCGCAATCCGCCGTTACTGCCAAAATGTGTATGCCGCAGCATCTGTCACAAAGGCCTCAGTGCAGTCATTCGCTGCAACTTGCTTGAACGACTGCTTTGCGGAAAATTTTTACTGAAGCGGGAAATGCGTCTTCTTGCTTCAGCCCGTACAAGTGTTGCTAAGAACGCTTTTCTACTAGGTGCGCGATACCCGAAGCCAGTAGTCGTCTCGCCTCGTAGAGTTCACGCTGGCCAGACATCAGGTTTGGAGGCAGAGCACCTATCTTTTCAGAATGCTTGATCGATATCTCTAACCTATCAGCCGCTTCGATTGCTTCTTTTAGTGCAGCCTTGATGGCGGTCCTATCAGAAATGGGCAGGCGAGTTCCAGCCATTCCTCCGCTGTCTGTCCATGACCCTCTCTTCATTTTTGTTCCTCGCTCAGGCGGCCCCATTTTGGTAGCAGTGACTTATCAATTGCGGCGGTCGTTCTATCCGTACGTCGCATTTCCTCGACCTCTGCACGGAGTGCGGACAGTTCTTCAAGCCCTTTGAGCTGGGCATGACGACCCAAGACATCCTGAAGAAGCCTTGCCTGTTGCAAGCTGATTTCGCCCCGCGATGCTGCATTTGTGGTCCGCTCTGAAGCGACAAGGATATCTTCAATTGAGCTCAATTTGTTCCTGTCAGCCAATTGAACGAAGTCAGAGCGTGCAGGAGGCCGAACCCGATCAACGAGCCATTGGGCTACGGTTGGATTGCCGTTATCAAGCTCGTCGGAAATTACGTCAGTGGCGCGCCCGAGCATCTCTTCAAGCCGTTCTCCCGCAAGCCGTGCTGCACGTGCTTTAATGCCATTTGCACCCCGCGGTCGGCCGGTTGACTTTGGCGGTTTGTGCCCGGGCAGGAACTTGCCATCCGGGCCGCGTTTAGCTTGTTGCTCGTCATGGGGCATAGAACCGTCAATCTCGTCATTTATACGTCAATATTACTGACATAATAGCTTAACTTTGCGTTCTTGTCACTGTCTTGGGATTGACCCGTGGGTTACGGAGTTCGAGAGCGAGGTGATCCGCTCCTTCGAGTGAAAAACCAAATCGGCTGTTGCATTCCCACAAAGAAATCAAGACGTGAGGATGCCTCCAAGGCCATCTGGCATCACATGCTCAACGCTCAATTCCTTAGTTACAAGACATGCAACACACCTAGGATGCTCCCACTCAATTCTCAATTTCCATTCCTCAGTGTTGAACGCACGTTGGCCAAGTTGTCTGGATGAAGGAGATAGCACCGCGCGACAGCAAGGTTTTGGACTGCCAAATTGGTTTCATTAGCCCAATTGACAGCAGTTGAAGTCAGGAGAATTCAGTAATATGTGGGGTTCTATGTGGGGGTGAGATGTCCCAACTGGTGGAAAACGCAGCGTTTTCAATGAGGGTATGGTGGCCCTAGGCTCCACCAAACTCTAACAACACAACTAGATGCAAGCATTCGAGCGGTGTGACACACAGGTGTGACACAAAATGAAGCAGCATGCGTATCTCTCACTGTCCAGACACGGCACTTATTACTCCCGTTGGCCCCTAACCATTGCCGTTTCAAAGCCCGTTCTCATCAAAGAGTGTGATTTCCGGTTTTTCCACAATCGCCCCACAGTTAGCGGCCCCGCTTTCCTCAACCATCTTACTCAGCTGGGTTAGGTGCCTCGCGGGCGTGCCGAACTTGGCCGCAAATCGCCAATCCCATGGCGATCAGGGCCAAACATGCAGTGGCTGTAAAGGTCATCGAAAAAGCATGTGCAATATCCGCAACCGGAGCATTCGCAGTATCTCCCGTCCCGACTATGGCAACAAACAGTGTGGATATAGCAGAAGCACCCGTCATCAGACCCAAATTCCGCGAGAGCCCGAGGAGGCCAGAGAGTCGGCCACGCTGTTCCTTGGCAGCGTGGATCAGAACTGCTGTGTTGTTGGCGGCAAGAAAAAGTTGAAAGCCAGGCGTCAGCATGATGAGTGAGATCAAATAGCCGCCGACTCCGAAGTATCGCGGCAGGTATGCCAAGCACAGCAGACCAAACGTGGTCTGCACAAGGCCGATGATCATCGCGCGATCTGCGCCAACCCGATCTGTTACCCAACCGGCCGGAACACCGAAGAGCGCGGCGACCGTTGGCCCCGCCGCCAAAACCAAACCAATGGCTGCATCGTTCAACCCCAGAGAAAAAGCTAGATAGAACGGACCAACAACCAAAGTTGACATCATGATTGCACTGACCAGCAGGTTCATCAAAAGCCCGATACTTGTTCTCTGGTCGCGGAGCAATTTCATGGGCACCAGTGGAGAGGCCACACGGGCTTCGACCATCCCAAACACGACGATTGCGATCAAAACAGTGAAAATAAGCGCGCCCGGAGACAACGGAATGCTTGATGCCCCACCGCTGGTTGCCACCGCGTAGGCTGAGAGAGCTATCACCAACACAAAGGTTCCCGGAAAATCCAACTCTCGGAAAGATACGGTCCTCCGTTCGCAATCGCGCGTGATAGAGGCGACAGACAGACAAAGCGTGACACTGGCGAACCCGGCAAGAAACCAGAATGCCATGCGCCAGTTGCCCATAGCAAGTAGCACACCACCCAGCGAGGGGCCCAATGCAGTCCCGGCAGCGGAAGTCGTCCCGAGCAACCCCATCGCTGTGCCCAACCTCTCTGTCGGGACGAGATCACGTGCGATAGACATCGGAAGCGCGATCAGGATCGCTCCGCCAAGCCCCTGCAACGCACGTCCAGCGATCAACACGCTGAGGCTCGGAGCCGTCGCGCTTAATACTGACGCTGCTATAAAAACGATGAGACCTAAAACCAGCAAGCGACGATGGCCGAATAGATCGCCAAGCCGTCCGGCCGATACAACGGCGATGGTCACTGATGTGAGATAAGCCAGCATGACCCATTGCACCTCCGACACTGTCGCGGAGAAGCTGTGTGCCAGTGTCGGAAGCAGTACCGCCGCTATACTGATTCCCAATGAGGCGGTCAGTGTCGCCGCAGCGAGGGCAATCAGGATGGGAGTGGGATTTTGTGCCTGTATCGCATCGGTCATCGTAAATTCTCTTGTCTCGTGTACCAGTGAGAAGTTACTCTGCCACTTCAAGTCAACTTGAGGTCAACCATGAAACTTCTTGATATCGGTGTCTTGTCTAAAAGGAGCGGCGTCCCGCCCTCAACACTGCGCTATTATGAGGAAATTGGACTGATCCAATCAGCTGCGAGGAATGGCCTGCGGCGGCAGTTTGAGACCTTGGTGTTGACGCAACTCGCCTTGATCTCTTTAGGGAAAATGGCGGGGTTCTCGCTTGCTGAGATCAGAGGCATGTTCGCCAAAGATGGAACACCGAAATTGCCTCGCCCCGAATTACACCTACGGGCAGACACTCTCGACGAACAAATCCGAGGCCTGACCCGGCTTCGGGATGCGCTCCGTCATGTGGCAGATTGCCCGGCAGAGACCCATATGGACTGCCCGAAGTTCAAACGCCTCATGGAGTTTGCGTCGCGCTCCGCCGCTGCTCGAAAGTGATAGGAGCGCCAGCGAAGGCTGCCTGCAACCCGCCAAGCAACAGGAAGGTCTTTTGCTGCGATCTGACGAATGGGATAGCTTTGCACGGACCTATACTTCGGTGATGAGACATATGATTTGATCCTGAACTAAAATCCGGCGTTTGGTTTCGGCCCAAAGCGGACCTTCATATTGATCGCAAGTGCTGCGGTGCGGCTTCGCCAAACCACTTACTCGGTGCACGCCCGAGTGTCGCATCCCTATGGATGGCAGCAACACGCAACGGAGCCTGTCAGGAAATTTTCTCAACAACAGCAAAATAATCAATGCTTAGATTAAACATAGGGAAAGGGCCGAAACACAGTTAGAAGTAGTTAAATCGGATAGAATTTCTCAAGAGGCGAAGAACACGCCCGAACCGGATAGGTCTGTTGATTTGATACCGACAATTACCTTTGTGGCCATTGGAGCAGTCGTTCTTTTAGGATTACTGTTCGCTCCGTTTTCACAAACCGCGATTTGGCGCGCCACAGTTACCCCACTCGCCTCAATCATCGGGAGTGGTTTTCTGGTTTCCGCCCCTCTGCTTGCCCGGGAGTTCGGGGGCTTTGCTGCGCTTGCGATGGCGCTGTTAATTCTCGTGGCAATGCTGATTGGATGGACAATTCGCTACAACATCAGAGTTGTCGAACCACAATTGGCAGCTGACAAGGATCATGTTCTGCATTCGATTGAGCAACTCAGTCATATTGTTCTCGCATTTGCCTACTTCATTTCCGTTTCCTATTATCTTGCCCTTCTCGGGCACTTTGTCCTACAGGGCGCAAATATCGACCGGCCAGAGTTAGCAAAACCCATCGCGATAAGTCTTTTGATAGCAATTGGGCTATTAGGTTGGAGCGGTGGAGCGCAAAAAGTTGCCCGCGTTGAACGCTATGCGACAGCTTTAAATCTATCAGTGATAGCTGGTTTTCTTGCGGCTCTTGCGGTTTTTGCATTCGGGAAGATCGTCGGGCCAGGCGACTTTCTGTCAGCTGCTGGCAAATTCGAGCTTAAGTCACTTCCTGTTCTTCTCGGGTTGCTGATTGTTGTGCAGGGATTTGAAACGACAAGGTTCATGGGCGAGGAATTTGATGCGCAGACCAGAATTAAGGCGATGTGGAATGCGCAGTTGCTCTCCGGGGTTATTTACATTGTCTTCTTCATACTCCTTTCGCCGCTGCTGATAGATCTGTCTCAGGGAGAGGGAGTTGCTGCTGTTATATCTGTCTCGGCTTTGGTCGCGGGCATACTGCCGATTTCTTTGACAATTGCTGCGACAGCCAGCCAATTTAGCGCATCTGTTGCAGACAGTATTGGGGATGCCGGCCTGATCGGCGAGATCACTCATGATCGCGTAAACCCCAGCCACGCCTATGGTTTAATTGCGCTGGTTGGAATCGGCATTCTGTGGTCGACTGATGTTGACCAGGTGATTGCCTTGGCAAGCCGTGCCTTTGCCTTGTTTTATGCCCTTCAATGCCTGGTCGCATTTGAAGCTGCACGTAAGCGTATGGGTGACGAGAAAAAAGCCGCTGCCTTTTTGGCGCTAAGTGTTGTTTCCGGAGCGGTTTTTATTTTTGGGGTTCCCGCTGGTTGAATAGGATTGCACCAAGGAATGGAAAACCGAACGCTTTCAACACTCGGTTATGTCCGAACGAAGCCGACTTTGCCTCCTCGCTTAGATCAACTGAAGTGGCGTTAATGGTTCGCAGACCCTGGAAATTTGACCCGATAGCGCCCAGAATACCAATTGAGGTGACGGCTAGGTGCAGAACGCCTAACCTATGAAAGAAATTGTTCTTGTTTCCAGTTTCTTGGGGTCAATTCAGAAACAGATTTCAAAAAGCGCCATTTTCTATTGAGGCGTACGCAATAAGGGAGAGGGAAATGACCACTGAAGACCAACTTTGGGCAACAGAAGAGCGGCTGTGGTTAAACGGTTTCGATTCCGCACATTCAGAAATATCTGAAGATGCCGTGATGATCTTCCCGTACCCAGCGAAAATTCAACGCGGTACGACTGGTGCGCAAGGTACGGCAGGATGGCGGACGGTTCGAATGAGTGACCGACATTTCAATCAAAAAGGTGAGATTGCTGTTCTCGCATATCGGGTTTCAGCCGAGCGTCCTGACGCTCCGATTTACCATGCGCTATGTGCGTCGACCTATTTGAACGATGCAGGTATTTGGAAGCTCGTGTCACATCAGCAAACACCAGTCGACGATGAGGCGCCAGCGCAGCCCGAGCTTTGATAGATTGATACAAAGGATATTGTTCCGGCCGTCACACTGGGCCTGCAGTTGATCTCGGACACAACGCGGGAAGAAACCGTTAGTTGCGAGCTACATGCGTTACCGGTAAGGGCTACCGCACTTCTTCAGGATTTGGACCCGGCGTTGCTTTCCGCATGTTGTACGACTTGAAAACGCAACTGTTGCCCAAGTTGAATTCTCTGATTATCCGGTGGGTGAATACCAGATCGGCGAGCCCCAGGCGCGTTCCTGAATTGTGGCGGGGACTTCTTCCAACAAAGGAAGGCCAGAACGAACGGCATCATACGTCGACCACCTTGGTGTTGGAATCTCGATAGCACGTGCATAATAGAACGCGCCTTGCTCTGGGTCGAAACCGGGGTCAGTCCAACTGCCCATCAATGTTGGGGCGCCAATGTCGTTCGTATACAGTGCAGTTTTCAGATCGACAGTATTGCCCACCGAAGGAAGTTTGCCATCTGCGGCGATCTCGCGATCACCGGACCAGGCCACGTCGATGATCTCTTCGTGGATCTCGCCCGTTGCGTCGACCCAGCCCTTGATGATCTGGATGCGATCCAGATTGGCGCCGTCCGGGTCTTTTTGCGCATATACGTTGAAAGTGGGCGCTTTGTCTCCAATCAAATCACCACCCATCGGTACGCCGTTTTCATAGCCATCTTCCACCATTGCAACGGGATCGGTCGGATTGTCCGCAAGGTCCGAGCCACCGAACATCCGCACTTTGACCCGAGGCCCGGATGTAGCGAAAGTTTCACGTCGTTTCATCGCGTCCCAGATCGAGGCTCGGGTGTTTTCTTCGGCCCAGACACCAGCAAGTGAACCAATCGAAAGGTCGATCCCGTCGATCCAGCCGCCAACCCCACCCTTGCGACGTCGATCAACACTACCATCTTCGGGACCGTGACCACCGATAAAGTCGTCTTCGGTCACATCCGACATCAGGCCATTATGGTTGTCAGTGCCGCCGATGAACCCGTATTTGTAGGGATTTACGCCCAACTCCTGTTGGGCCGCCAGTCCCAGTTTCAACCCTTCGCGCACAAAGTCGCGCTTGTGGAAATACCGGTTTGAGTTTTTCTGGATGGAATTTGCGTTTTCGAAACCGGCGAACTCATCCGCCTGCCAGAATGCTTCGTGTACTTCAGAATTACCCTTGATCTGCATCATTTCGATCAGAGGCTCCCAAGCCTGCCGGGTGCTGGCCCAGTCCTTGTCCGGTGCTTCACCAAAACTGTTGAGTTCGGGAAACATCTGCTGCTTCGACGCATTCGAATTATGCGGGATCGCCAAAAGTGTTGATCCGTTGTCTTGCGCGTTTTGCAGCCAGTCCCAGAGGTCTTCGACCTTGTTGGAATCATAGCTGGACATCGGAAGGTCCGGGACCACGCTATCGCGGAAGATCACGTTGCGATGCATGTTGCCACCGTTCGGCGCTGCGGACCATTCAAAGGCAATCAAGGCGGTAAAACTGCCCGGATCATTGTGTTCCTCGGCGGCATCGATGATGATCTGCCAACCGGATTTGGTGGTCTCAGGCCCCTGATAGAAAGGTGGGTGGGTAGGATTTTCACTGCGATTGTTGGCGATGACGTACTTGTAGAACCAATCCTGTTTGTCTTTCAGCGTTTCCAAGCTGCGTAGTTGTTGCAGATCTTCTTGCTCGTATCCTGGTGCCTCGGGGAATATCGTCGAATACATCTCGCCCAAATATTCCACGTGATCGCTGACCGCTGCAAAATCGAGCGGGCGCGACAATTGTTTGTGACGTCCATTTACCAAGACTGACTCGCCCTTGGCAAAGCGCAGGCTGTCAGACGGCATCAGTCGTGCACCACCGATATATGCATCCAGCGACAGTGCCGTATGCATATGAGTCTCGCCAAAGTATGCGTTACGCATTGGGTTGGGTTCCGCCAACGCCATAGTCGAAAGCGCCAAGGTGGATGTCGCAATAATAAGTGTTTTCATCGGCTTCATCCTTCAGGTGTGTACCAAATTGGCGAGGTGTAGGCGCGCTCTTGCGTGATCATCTTGACTTCATCGGGCATGTCGACATCAAAGCGAACCGCATCATAGGCGGTCCAGCGTGGCGTCGGGATTTCGATAACACGGGCATAGTAGAATGCGTGCTGCGAGGGGTCGAACTCCGGATCAGTCCACACGGTACCCAGTTCAGCCCGGCCAATATCATTGGTCCAGCTTGGGATGCTCAGATCGACGGTATTTCCGACGGGTGGTAATTTATCGTCATCACCGGGCGTTCGATCACCGGCCCAAACCACGTCGTGGATTTTTTCATGGGTCTCGCCGTTTGTATCAACCCAGCCCTTGATAATCTGGATGCGGTCCAGGTTAGCACCAATCGGATCACGCAGGGCGTAAACAAGGAAAGACGGTGCATCGGTCCCCGCCAGGTCACCACCCATCGGGACACCTTTTGAATAGCCGATCCGTGCCAACTCGCGGTGTTTGATGTCGTCGGCCACGAAGTCTCCGCCGAAGAACCGCACTGTGATGCGTGGGCCCGTGGTCGCATAGACCTCGCGCCGTTCCATCGCGTCAAAGATACCTGCCCGGGTGTTTTCAGTGGCCCAGACGGCCGTCGGACCCGGAGTGGCATATTGCCAACCCTTATAGGAAATTCCCAAATCCGCATTCCCCTTGGCCACCGAGGTGGCGCGGGTTTTTGACGGCTCCATCCAAGTAAAGGCGCCAAAGAAGTTGTTGTCGAGCTGCGTAGTCAGCCCGGTGTGGATATCCGAACCACCCACAAAGCCCAGCTTGAAGGGGTTCATCCCATCGGATTGCTCAAAAACTAGGCCGTTTCTTAGCGTATTGCGCACCATTTCCGTGGCGAGCATCTCAGGCGTCTTGGCTTCGGAGATATCCAGATTGGCCCAATCCCACCGTTCGTATTCGGCAAATTCATCTGTCGGGGACAGCATCGGATGGGTTTCGCTGTCTCCTTTAGTCTGGCCAATTTCAACCAGCTTTTCCCATTGCTGCCGGGTTTGCAGATACTCTCGATCGAAAGGCGCATTGTCGTTCAACGTGTCATTCAGCGCAAACATGATACCGTTGCTGAGGTTCGGATTGTGCGGAATAGCAAGCACGTCCCCTCCGGTCTTGTCCTCATAGCTTTGCATCCATTTCCACAAATCGCGGGGATCAGGGCTGCCCATTGGAGGCGCCATCAGGAAGGGAACCACTTGCAACGCCCTCTCAGGTCCATCGCGAAAGATGACATTGCGATGCAGGTTGTTGCCTTCGGTCAACGAGGTCCATTCATAAGCGATCATCGCAGTAAAGACATGCGGGTCGTTGAATTCCTCTGCGGCCTGTACCAGATCGCGCCAGGTATTGTCATAGCCTGGCATCCCGGGTTGATACAGCAACGCTTGGCTCAGCGTGCCCTGACTGAATTGCGCGATCAGGTCGATGCTGGCCTGTTTGGCGTCGTCACCGCCCTTCGCGAACGCCTCGTGAAACTTCTTGCCCTGTGCATCCGCCATGATGTTTGGCGCACCTTTTTTGATGTCGGTAATCACCCCCATGCCATCGGTGTGTTCAGTCAGCATGTAAAAGTCGAAAGGACGCTCAAGCATGACGGGTTGTCCCGTGTTCGACGTCACCTGCTCGCCCCGGGCGAACCGGTACATGTCTCGCGGCATCAAAGTCGTGCCGCCGCCACCTGCATCCGCGGACAATGCCGAATGGACATGCGTATCACCGAACAGGACCCTGGTCGGAAATCCCCGGTTGGCATTGGGAGAATAAGGTTGCCCCTTGAGGTCCCCAGCCGCATTGTCAGCCGAGGCCGTATCCTGCGCCAGCGCGGGTAACGTAAGTGACACCGCAAGTGCAGTTGCCAGAGTCAAATGCATGGTCATCTCAAACCCTTTCGTTCAAATATCCGCCCATCGTCATTTCGGCACCAACAGCTTTGCTGTCAGGCCAATCGTGTCTTGTGGCCCGGTGCCGGTATTATAGAAATTACGCTCATAACTCAGCTGCCACTGAACCGGGACACCGCTGAGTTTGCTCAACTTCGAGACTTTCAGCCCAATCGGCAGGCTGGTGAATTCTGATCGGTCCCAACTGTATACAACAGTCATGTCAGATGTGCCGACCGACCAGCCCTGACCAAGCGTGTAACTGACGATGGGTTGCAGAGTCGAAATGTTAACGTCCGGTCGCGTGTTGTCGCCGGCAACAGTCAGAATGTTCTGATTGAATAGCCCTGCAAGCCCCCACCCGGGCCGCGCCACGAAACCAAGCGCTGGCCCCAACCCCCATTTATCGGCGCTGACACCATCAGCACCCGTTGGCAGCAGGGCCACGACGCCGATCCCGTAACGGCCCCACGAACGGTCAAAAGCTGCCAGATTGAATAGGGTGGCATCGCCGATCCCGGTGTCGCCATTTGAGTTATACGTAACCGAGGGCAGTGTCAGGCGGGCAATATTATTGATCCCCCCCAGCTGAAGCGGAATGGCGGCGCGAAACTGGGTAACGTTCAGTGCCCCGTTCGCGTTATGCAAAGAAGGTGAATAGAAATTCTGCAGTTGAAACGACATCAAGGACGCGGTCGGGTCGCTGGCTTGGCTGGCCAATGTCTGATTGTCCTGCTGTGCAATCGCAGAGGCCGGAATGACAGCCATCAGGACAATAGACGGAACACACCTCATCAGAACACCAATCCAACGGTCATCCAGACCTTGTCGCTTTCAAATCTACGTTTGGCCCCAAACTCCTTGATGTACTTTGCCTTGATTGAAATCGGTGTCTGGCCGACCTGGGTTGACCAGGTGACGATCGGGCCCAGCCCATAAACACTGGCCTCCAAACTATCAGCGCCAAGCAATTGTTTGATCCCATCCGCCCCGCTGCCGCTGTCATCGCCAATTTGATGATACGCATAGCCGGTCACACCAAGGGCAAGCTTGTTGGGTAAATGCCGCATGACCGTGCCTTCAAAATGCGCCTCGGGCGCAGTCTGATAGTCGGTTGCGTCGTTCTCGGCGCTGAAGGTGACGCCAAACGATCCTGAATACTCCCATCCCGTGGTCGGGTCGAACCAGGTCATCGACAGGGTTGGGTCAAATGCAAATCGGTTTTTTCCGGCATTCAGGGCGTCAATCGACCGGTTTGCGACGTTGATTTGCGTCGTCTGATAGTGGCCAGTGGGCAGAAAGAACTGTAAGGCCAATGTTGTGTGTAACTTGCCTTTGCTCCAGTTGAAGAGAGGCGAAAGAACGATATCACCAAAGGCATGTTCGCCGTCATCGTTGAGGGTTCCGGAAAACCCCGAGCTGAGGTCGCCAGAATACTGCCCGTTTGCCGAAACGTAGGGCAAATTGAAATTGAGGCCCAATCGCGCATTGCCCCACTGCGCGTCAAAAACATGTGTGAAATTGAATTTATAAGTAAACACCTCTACATCAGGGTCCGTCACGACCACACCGCCCGAAGCCATGCTGGGAGCGGTGCCGCTGAAATACACGAAATCATTATTTAGGTATGTTCCGGGAGGCGGTAGGATGCCCGACATGCTGTCACGGCTGCCAAGAAGATAGGTCTCGATACCTCCCTCTGCGGCTTGCACCTTTTGCGCGCACAAGAACACCGAAGCAGACAACGCAAGTAGCACTATTGTTGTCTTCAAATTCACTCTCCCAGATACAGAGCGCTTGTTCGCACGCTTTCAGATATGATAATCCAAAACGCGTGCGGAGATTGTCTTAAATTGGATATTTGATGCAGAAACCACCCAGAACAAACGAGATTCAGGCCTTAGTGGCGGCATCTCCCTGGCTTCGTGCGATAGATACACGTCTGGCTAACAGCCTGGTAAATTCAGGTCGCAGTGTGAGTGTCGAAAGTGGTGCGGGAATTTATGCACTCTCTGATCACGATCAATCCGTCTTTGCCGTGGTGTCAGGCGCTGTTGGAATTCAGTTGGACGATGGCCAATCAGGGATCGTGTTGGGCCATGTGTTCGGGCCCGGTGCCTGGTTTGGAGAAGCGGCGGCAATCACCGGCTTGCCCCGTCAGATTGGCGCGATTGCTCTGACAGATTGCCAGCTGCTTCGGGTCCCGTACGAGGCTTTGATCCAACTAGAGCAGGACGACCAACCGATATGGCGTGCACTTGGGGCACTGGCCGTCACAAATGGCGCACTTGCCATTCGCGTTGCCCGTGATCTTATGCTGGCGGATTCCAAACTGCGCAGCCTTACAATCCTGACCAGGATATCCGACGCTTTTGCACCGACCCGCGCCATACCCCTGACCCAACAGCATTTGGCTGAGATTTGTCGCTTGTCCCGAAGTGCCTTCGCCAAGCTGGTGGCAGAGCTGGAGGCCGACGGGTTGGTTCAGCGAAAATACGGCTCGCTTGTGGTCGTCCCGCAATAATGGTCCCAGGCAAAGGAGCGCTCTTCCGGTTTTGTGATCAGCTTTGTAGCAGCCAACAAACTTACCAAACTCCGGAATACACAAGCTATTTCGCAAAGGACCGCTGTTACATTTCTTTCTTCTTGGGCTAGCAATATTTGGCTGGTATTCGTTCCTCCATCCCGAGTTGATCTGAGCCAGATTGTCATTGATGACGTGGATATTAATCGGTGGATCCAACAATTTCAGACACCCTCGCAGCGACCTCCAACCTTAGATTAACTGACTTCGCGTCCAAACGGGCTGGTGCGCGAGGCGCGCGCACCAGCCCTTGATCGTGGCGAAAGTGCCATTCGCCGCAGATTGGCGAAAAAGACGGACTTTTTGACACTGTAGGTGGTGCAACCGACGGAACCTGACGATGCGGCACTGAAAGAGAACCTTAACAAGAGCTCTGAGCGTTTCCTGAGTCCAGTGGCAATTGCGTTTCATCAAATCTGATTTGGGCCTGATCCCGACCCAGAAACCACTGAGACAACAATCGCTGCGTTGAGTTCCGGGGCGAACCTGGATGATTTTGGCACACTTAGTCTGCTACCGGCAATTATTGCGATAACTCCTGGCCAACAAGTCGCCGGTACGTTTGGGTGCATTATATTGAATCGATCAGCAGCTTGCCGCCTGGACAAAGGCCCGGCCCGATGCCCTGGGGATATTGCGCCAATATTGTGTGGGTAGATACGCTCCAACAGCCCGCCTTGCGCGCGTTTGAGGACATTCGTGATGAGGTTCTATTTGACTGGCACCGCGATTTGAAATCCGAGCCTCCCGCCGCTCCGATAAATGCGTTGAAATGCAAAATCGACATCTCCATGCTCACTCCGGAAAATCTGGGTGAAAAGTTGCTACAATGATCCTGCGCCGATTTCTTGGTTGTGAAGTCGCCAATGAATGCCGCTTGCCGCACTACGTCATGTTTCAATACCCGCCCCCAGTTGGAGCGATCATAGCACTGTCTATTGTATTCCAGGCCGTTGAAGTGCTCAAGCGGGACGAAAAACAGGTGCGTTTTTTCGAGCGTTCACCATGGCTCATCGCGTTTGGCTTTGGCCTATTACGCGGACTCGGTTTCGCCGGTGATCTGCGGGATATCGAAGCGCCTGGAAGTGATGCTCCAACTACGCTTGTCGCATTCAGCCTGGGGTCGAGGCAGGTCGGATTGCGTTTGTCGTGAACATCATCGCGACAGGATCTGTAATCCACCGTGCGTTCCATTCCTCTTTCGCCAATGGCAATATACCCTCAGCCACCTCACTTCCGCAACGGAACATGCCATTGGCTACATGGCTACATATTGGATAGCCGAACGGCTCGCCTATTCTTAGGAGCAATACCCAAGAATGGGTCCAAAGTTGGGTAAGCAGGGTCAAACAAAGGAACCCATTCGCAGCGATACTAGTTACGATTGTCGACACCTTCAGCAGCGAGGGACTCTATGACGAAGTGCCAAGAAAAACATAGTTTGAGGCGTGCTCAATATCTGCTTCCGATTTCGCAACCTCACTAACTCGCGGCTGCTGCGAACCTCCGCTCTCCGCCCTGAAACACCCAATCTCGTTCGGGAAAGATGAGTCTTCTGAATGCTCTTGTTTTCGGTCTATCGCATCCTCAAGTAATTTGGCCTGATCATCAGCCCGGCCGAGGTGGTTCTGTCTGTCGCAGACGAGCTCCGTAACAAGACCACACAGCCGAACCAGCTGTGGCAGACAGACTTCACGTATCTGAAAGTGATCGGCTGGCTGGGGTTGCTTACTACTCTCGACGACTACAGCCGTACATCATCGCCTGGAAGTTCTGCGCGACGATGAAGGCCGAGGATGTGACCAACACGCTCGGCCTAGCGTTGCAAGCCTCAGGATGCGATCAGGCAATGGTCCTGCACAAGCCAAAACTGCTAGGTGATTACGGGTCAAGCGACGTCTCGGACAAGCTTGCCGAGTGGCAAGGTGATCAACAGATGAAACACGTCAAGGGCACGCCGAAACACCCGCAAACCCAAGGCAAGATCAAGCGCTGACACCAAACTCTGAAGACCCGCACCCTGCTGAAAACGGCGACATACCTGGTGAACTTCACCATCAGATCAATGCATTTGTCGATCACTACAATCACAAACCCAAATGCAAGAACCTGCAAATCTTAACGCCCGCAGATGTCTATTTCGGGCGCGAGTAATCCATCCTAAAACGACGACAAAGGATCAAACAAAAGACTACCGAAACGCGACGTTTGCTTCACCGCACAATCAAACAAAATAGATGAGCCAGATTCTCTCTAAGCTTACGCTGCCATCGGTTCAGTTTTGTGGGAGGCCGTCGAAAATTCTGTGTCTACGTGCCAGGGGCCGCGCCTGTTTCAGAGGCCATCGCAAACGGACGCTATCTTGATGCCTTTTCACAATGCTCTGACGTGCCGACACAATCAATTTGGATAGCGGGCTGCCAAATTGAGTGCACACGCAGCGTTTCAAATATGCTGAACAAAAAAGGAGCCAGAAGATGAAAAAAGTAGTGATTGCTCCCGTTGTCTCGCTTGTTATTGCAGCATTGTCTGGGGTGACATTTGCGGACACATTTGACGTAAGCCCCGCGACGTCACAAACGCAATTGCAGAACACGATGTCATCTTCGGGGGGTTATGGGAAATCTCCTGTAGTATGTAAAGAATGCAGGGAAGCGGGCAGCCACGGGACAGAGCTTATCGGCGGCGTGACCTTTTATTTCCTTGAATTGCCTGAGGTGGACATTGATGCAAGAAGGCTAAAGAACGTTTTTGACATTGATGCTGGTATAGTGATCAAACGAATGCGGCGCTGAGCCTACGATGCCGCAAGAGACCCGGCTGTGTGAACAGCAGGGCGAGATATGCCGGTGATTAACTCCAGCCGGTTAGCCCCTTTTGCTGGCTAAACGCTGTGATGTGACGGAGCTTCATTGACCCGCTAAATTCTTAGGTCACAAACCGATCAATTACTTTGCCATTACGCGTAGCCAGTGACCATTCTTTCAAACTAAACCAACAGCGGAATGGGTGCACTTGTCGGCTTCTACGTGATCAATCCGGCGAGCGGTTGCCGCAAAACCAGTGTTTGCCTGACAGTTAACGCCCACTGCGAAAGACGCCCGGCCGGGCGTTAACTTGATGCCTTTTCTCAAAACCTTGACCTGCCAGCGCAATCAATCTGAGCCGCAGATTGCCATCTTTATTGCACCCACAGCGTACCAAACACGCTTAGCTGAAAGGCGCAAAAAGATGAAAAAGGTCATGATTACATCCATTACAGTGTTCGCGATTGTTGCAAGTGCTGGAATCTGCATGGCCGGCCCGTCGCATGGCCTCGGCCAACGCGGCTATGCAAAGGATGTGCGCTCATCTATTTCGCAAGTACGCAACCACACTGCAGCGGAAAGCAACGGTTCCAAACCATTCACTAGTAGCTTGGCGCTGACTGACTTGACGACAACCGCAGGACCATTGTTCTGGGTTGAGTCCCAAGGTGAACGCGACAGCTATGATGTCGGTGACGGCGAGATGACGACGAACAGCGGCAGTCTGCGGTATGGCGCGAATTTGCCTTTGGGTGAGGTCGGGGGCGGACAGCTGTTTGGCGGACTGGAATTTGGCATCGGCAGCCTGTCATCGAACATCGGCACCAGCTCGGCCAACGCCAATATCTCTACCAACGCCTATGATGCAACCCTGAGCGCGCTTTGGGTTGCGGATAGTATGTTCTATATCAACGGGCAGCTTCGCTATGGGTTTTTCGACAGCCAGGTACGTCCGAATGGAGGGGGCGCAGTGGATGCCGATGGCAGTGGGTATGAGATATCTATTGAGGTTGGCAAGCCCTTCACGCTTCCGAACGAATGGACGCTCATCCCGCAAGCGCAGGTCATGTACAGCGATATCGACATGGACGATGTCCCTGATCGAGTCGCGGGTAGTCAGATCGGATCTCTGGTGGATAGTGACACGTTGACCGCCCGGGCCGGATTGCGTGCTGAACGTGCCTTTGCAAACAATTCGATGCTGTACGGTCAAATCGACTTTTATCATGCGTTCGACAACGCGACCTCGGTGGTGTTTGGGCAAAGCGCAGTGTTCACGGAGCGAGGTCAGAACACAGCGGCCCTGAGCATAGGTGGCGATGTCGCGCTTTCGGATCGCTCATGGCTATATGGTGAGATCACCAGTGAAACCGGATTGGGAAGCAGCTCGAACGACCACCCCTTCGGCTGGAACATCGGCGTAGAGGTCCAGTTCTAAAGTGTCTTGCGTTTGGTCTGAAGCGAAATGGGTTTCAGGCATTAGCTTAATACCTTTTCCTAAAACCATGGTCTGCCAGCGCAATAAATCTGAGCCGCAGATTGTAAAATAAAAGACACACACAGCGCTTCAAACATGCTCGACCGAAAGGAACCAAAAACGAAAAAAATAATGATTGCATCTGCTACGGTATTCGCACTTGTCGGCAGTGCGGGAATGTCTAGAGCAGGTCCGTTGCGTGCCCACGACAACCCCGGGCACGCGCACGATGTTCGAACATCTGTATCGCAAACGCAAATCCACGCAAGTTCGAAAGCACGCGATCATACTGAAACAAAATCTACCAAACTGCTAAAGAATCTGGCGCTGGTTACGGTTTGATATCAGAGTATTCGGTTGACGAAAATTGCAATGATGCATGCACTAGTGCTTGGTCCTAAGAGCGTCGAAAATTGATGTCGGATGCTTGAGGTTGCTTTTCAATCGACAAGCATCCGCGAACCACCGTAGACCCTTGTGACGGTGCAAAAACTCTTGGACAATGTAATATCATCTGAACTGGGGCACCAGCTTGCTTACCCCACTGCGCATTGTTGGCCGACGTGCGGCTCCCCAGACTACCCTAACCTTCTCGAACACTATCCGGAGATCGGTCCGTCCTAGCCTGGTAAGGTCCGGTGTAGATCGCGTGTGTATACCCCTTGGGCTACTATGCCACGACTTTGCAAAAGTAGGTACCTGTGCAACCTTGCCGAAATATCCGATTGGGTAGTACGTGCAGCGAACGGCGGCGGCGTCCGCAGAGCATATTTTATTGTGTTTTTGCAACGTGCCCAAAGCCGGCAAGCGCTACATCCGGTCGCTTTCTCACAGCGACCAAAATTTCAAACGTCCGGTCGGTTTCACCACTGCAGCAGGCTTGGTTTTTGGGCCTCGAAGCCTTTTGTCGTTGGGAAAAGCGAGCGCATCCGAGCAATAATTTCGATGTCACCATCCAGCATTGTTTGGACCGTGTTCAACCAGTTCTTAAAAGCTTCAGAGTCCCAGTGATCCTGAATGGCTGCTTCGTCCCGGAACACTTCGTAGAAATAGAACCGATTGGGATTTGCCATGTCCACCATGATCTGAAACTGGAAAACCTCTGCCGCTTCGCTGACAACACTTTGCGCTTCAAAGATGCTAGCGTTCAAAAAAGACTGCCGGTGCTCAGGTTTGACATTAACTGCGAAGAATCCCCCGCGCATTCCATCGTCCATACTTAGCCTCCTTGGCCGCCCGTAAACCCGTCTAATGGTATCAAACGTTTCGACGCCGCCGGATGGCGTGAACCTTCTCCACTGCTTTAGCCAACACTAACCTAGGCGGATTTCATATTCGCGTCTGCGCCATCCCATCCTAGGGCAGATGATAACTCATGCGACATTTCGATGAGTGCTTGGCCGATTTTGACCCGCATTGGAGGCGTAAACACCCGAACGGAAGCTGTGGCGCCAATGGACAACGTCGAACCAACACCTGTTTTGCCCAGTGTTGTTGCAACAGAACTTATACCTCTTTCCAGCTCCTCGACACATTCGGCGTATCCTTTGGCCCGAATGACATCGAGTTCTTTTGCCAGATCTTTTCCGCTGGTAATGGTGTGCTCGGTGTACCGCTTGAGCTGCCCGTTCAATTCGCCATGAGACAGCAGCTCTGGAGAAACGGCGGCAATTGCCTTGGCGCAAGAGCACGCGTGCATAGGCCGTTTGCCCACACCCGGGTGAAGATATGACACGCCCGTTTCTGGCGTGGCCACGTGAATGATCTCGACCCAGTTGCCGCGCAGTCGGGAAAGAAAGAACGCAGCCCCGTAGTCTCTGGCGCCGGTGGCCAGGATCGGCGCAATCACTTCCAGAAGCGCAGGATCAGAATGATCACTCCGGGTGATACGCTTCAATCGGGTTCCAATGGCAAACTCCCCTCTCGCAGATGTCTGCAACAGTCCGGACGAAACAAGATCCTGAACCAACCTATAGGCTGTTGGCTTAGGGAGATCGGATTGTGCACAAATTTCCGCGACAGTCGCATGCCCTTTTTGACCTACGACTTCCAATATCAGCGCTAAGCGTTCTAGATGCATTTTTCTCACTATACGATAATAGTATTTTCGATATACGATACCGTAATCGTGATCAAGGGAGGGTTCAACGATGGATGGTGCATGTTGCGGACCGGGCTACGCCAGCCCGCAAGAGGCAATCCAAGCCCCCCGTGAGAAGCTTCTTTACACGATTGCCATTTATACAGGCACGGGCATTCAGAAGCCCGACTATCTTGCGACAGTGGATGTAGACCCGGAAAGCCCAACTTATTCTCAGGTGATCCACCGGCTGGAAATGCCGGGGATCGGGGATGAACTTCATCACATGGGCTGGAATGCTTGTTCGTCCTGCCACGACGACGGCTCAATGTCGCGAAAATACCTGATCCTGCCCGGTGTGCGTTCCAACAACCTACATATCGTCGACACGGCCACTGACCCACGCGCACCACGGCTGCACAAGATTATCGACGGGGCCGAGATTAAGGCCAAGGCCGATCTGTCAGGGCCGCATACAGTGCATTGTCTGGGTTCGGAGATCATCATTTCCTTCCTTGGAGACGCCAAGGGTGAAGCTCCGGGCGGCTATCTGCATCTCGATAAAGAATTCAACATCGTCGGCCGCTGGGAGAACTCGATGGGCGGCATCAAGTTCGGTTATGATTTCTGGTATCAGCCCCGTCACAACGTGATGGTGAGTTCCGAATGGGCCGCGCCCAACACCTTTATGCCGGGTTTCGATCTGGAAGAAGTGGGTCACCTGAAATACGGGCGCGAGTTGCATTTTTGGGATTTCGAAAAACGCGAGCCTGTTGAAAGCTTCTATCTAGGCGAAGACGGGCTGTTGCCGTTGGAAGTCAAATTCCACCATGACCCAGACAGCACGCATGGGTTTTGTGGGGCCGCGCTGTCGACCAACGTCATTCACTGGTGGAAGGACGACGCGAATAAGTGGCAATGGGCAAAGATCATCGACGTCGAGAATGAGATGCACCCTGAATGGCCGATCCCGCTGCCAGGAGTGATGTCGGCGATCCTGATCTCGATGGATGACAAATACCTCTATCTCAACAATTGGCTTCATGGCGACATGCGCCAATACGACATCACCGACCCGCATAATCCCAAACTGACCGGCCAGGTGTTCATGGGTGGGCTTTTGGGCAAAGCGCCAACCGTTAATGGGGTTGAAGTCGCCGGTGGGCCGCAGATGTTCCAACTCTCTCTCGACGGGCGCAGACTCTATGTCACCACCTCGTTGTTCTCGACTTGGGACAACCAGTTCTATCCCGAGATCCGCGAAAAAGGCGGTGTGATGGTCATGATAGATTGCGATCCTGAAAACGGCGGCATGAAGATCAACGAGGACTTCATCGTGGACTTTGGGAAAGAGCCAAATGGCCCCTCGCGCTGCCACGAGAGCCGGTATCCAGGCGGTGATTGCACAAGCGACATTTGGCTATGACAACGCATACTGTGACGATCGCCAACAGGGATGGCGCGACATATGAGGTGGACGCACGACGCCCACTACTGGATACGTTACGCGAACAGGGTGTTGATCTGCCCTTCGGCTGCAAATACGGCGGCTGCATTACCTGCGCCGCGAAACTTAAAACAGGCACGGTGGATCAGCGCCGACAGGTCGCGCTGAACAATAGGCAGATCGCCAATGGCTACGTAATCCTCTGCGTGGCACGCGCGACGTCAAACATCACCTTGGAGATCGGGGTTGAGAGCCATGACAAGCTTTACCGCAATCCGTTCCTCGATCCACTCAAACCCCACGAACTCAAAGCAGACATTGCGACGCCGAAGGAAGGTTAACCGATGCCCGAAGCAGATATCGACCGTATGTATGATTACGACCCCAAGTATCTCGCCGAGATCCTGAAGTCGGTCAAAACCATTGCAATGGTTGGTGCAAGCGCCGACAAAACGAAATTTAGCTACGGCGTTCTGCGACAACTCAGCGAAATTGGCTACGACATTCTGCCGGTAAACCCTAACCCGAACGTCAAGGAAATCAGGGGCCTGAAGGTCTATCATTCACTCGAAGAAATCGACAAACCCGTTGATATGGTGGATGTCTTCCGTCCCAAGGAAGAACTCTTTGGCTTCGCCGAAAAGGCCATCGCGATCGGAGCCAAAGTTCTTTGGGGACAGATCGGCGTCTACGACGACAAAGCAGCACAGCTCGCCGAGGATGCGGGCCTCAAAGTTGTGATGAATCGATGTCCGAAGATTGAACTCTTCCGGCCGTTTTGGAAGCCCCGCCTCGATCTGAAGATATGATGGATCCTAATGGAATGTGGTTTGCTGAGTAGCCAAACAGGCACATTTCATAGAGTGGGCAGTTTCCTAGTGCCTACAACTCCACGAACATCGAAATCAGCTTCACGGGCCTTAGGAAGCCTTCTAGTGATACAAGCGTAAGGGACTTCTTCCAAATCGCAGAGAAAGGCGCCTGGAGAAGAGACCGCAAAAACACTCCCTGCAATCTGTTCGAAGTCAGCTCGAAAGTGGGTGGTGCTCTTCACGCAAACCACTGAATAATTCGCAGGGTTTAGCCCGATATGAGTAAAATGTGCACGATCCAGGCATTGATTGCGTATGCTTGTGACGACAAGGTCAATATCGGCCTCGTGCCCAACCAATCGCAGAGCAGCTGTTTTGCCCAGCGTTGCCACGCCACCGCGATACATTTCTCCGGTATAGCGGCAAGTGCCATCACCCAAAGCCAGGACCTCAAACTCTGCTTTGACCGGAACGTGTCCAGCCAGGTTGGACTTTGCACCGATTGCCAACTCAATCAGTGCACCCTCTCCTGCCTCATGGGCTTGCATTGCGCTGTCCGGATCATGGAAAAGACCCATCACAACACTCTTTACCCCACCCTCAATCAGTGCGGCCAGCAAGCCTGTGGTATCAGACGTCCCGCCCGCGCCAGCGTTGTCCTGAACATCTGCGAGAACAACGGGTTTTTCCCGTCTTTCGCGGCATGTCGAAACAGCTTCCTCCAACGACAGCATCGAACAATCAAGATCGGCTTCCCGGGATATAAACAAGTTGACGATTTCTTCGGCGGCGGCGGCGGCTTTCTGGGCTGTGGCTGAGTAGGCAAGGCAGGCCGGGCCGGTGTCAGGGAAGTCCGCCGCCGTGAAGCCCAAAGCAATGTCGGCCAAGGTTTCCTGCCGCTCAAGTCTAACTGGTAACTGGTAGATTTCGTCGAATGGCGCAGAGCCCGTATGTTGCGCATGCAAAGGGATGAGATATGGCACCGGCTGGAACACTTTGTATAGTGTTTCGCCCGCCAGCAATTGCTGCAGGACAGGAACGCATCGTGCGCCGGTTTCCGCCATATCCAAATGAGGATAGGTTCTAAAAACAGACAAATAGTCCGTATATTCGACCATCTGAGCAGAGATATTGGCGTGCAGATCCAAACTTGCGACCACTGGAGTTCCGGGACCCACAAGCTCTCGAATACGGCGCAGAAGCTCTCCTTCACCGTCAGCAAAGCTTTCAGTGACCATTGCCCCGTGGAGATCCAGATAAACGCCGTCAATGTGGCCGGCATCTCGGATTCCATTGAACAACATCCCGCAAATCGTTTCGAATGCATGATCGGTTACATGCGCAGACGGCTCAGCAGAACACCAAAGGATTGGAACAACCTCAACCCCTGCGGCTTGAGCAGCCGCAGCAAAACCTGCGACGGGTAAGTTCATGCCCTCCGTTTCCAACAAGACCTTTTCACCGCGCAACATGCCGGGCCAGGAATCTGCCATCTCAAACTCGGGGAGACCGGCCTTTGTCACACCAAAGCAATTTGTTTCATGCTGAAACCCCGCAATCGCAATACGCTTGGTCTTCATTAGGTGTGCTCGATTTCTTTTTTGGCATGCGTTGCGGCAAAAACACTTTGACCGGCTCGGATCGTTTCGAGCACCTGTGTATCCTTCAGACGGTTCGGATCGTGAAGGGGATTGCGCGAAAGGACAACGAAGTCTGCAACTTTACTCGGTTCGATTGATCCGCGCCGATCCTCCTTGAAAACTTGCCAAGCGGCGTCGATGGTTTGGGCACGCAAAGCTGACAGAACGTTGATCTTTTGATCCTCGCCAAGCACACGGCCTGAAGAGGTTTTCCGATTTACTGCACAATGGGCCAGGTGGATTGGACGTGTTGGCGTGACCGACGCATCGTTGTGGATCGTATAACGTACGCCAAAACGCTCGGCTGATGCTGCCGGGGATATCCTCTCGGACCGCTCGGGGCCCAAGAAGGTGTCGTAGTGGCGATCCCCCCAAAAATAAACATGGGCGGGAAAGAAGCTAACGGTAAGGCCAAGTTGGGCCATACGCTCTAACTGATCATCTCGCAGGGCCTGGCCATGAATAATGGTGTGACGATGATCTGTACGAGGGGACGCTCGCAGTACTTTTTCAACCGCATCAATGAACATCTCGGCGCCGGCATCGCCGTTACAGTGGCAATGAATCTGTAGTCCCTTGCTATGGAGTTTGCTGACATCAGCATCCAGCTGCTCTTGCGAGGTGTAAGTCATCCCACGTGGATGTTCTGGATCAGCCGGCTTGAAATACGGGGCAGTCAGATACGCGGTCTGCAGTTGAAAGGCCCCATCCGTGAACAGTTTGCGCGGACCTAGTGTGAAATGCGGGTTGCAGGGCCAGTTCGTGCCGATCCATTGGGTACTTAGTTCTGGCTCCAGACTCCCGACGGGTAACAGCTCGATATCAATTCCCGGATCCTGGTCTGCGGGCAGGCTGGCGAAGTGATCCAGCATGGTTTGCGACGTCCAGGCATTTTGGGCATAGGTCACCCCATGGGTCAGATATTCGTCACGGCAGGCATCAAAGCCCTGCCAGAACCTTTCGCGGTCGATCAGGAAATCGGTATCGCCCATCTCTCCCATGGCCGAAAGACCTTCGATCAATCCCGTTAGGGCTCCGGTTTCAGGGTCGCGGCCAAAACGGCCGCCGTCCGGGTCTGGTGTGTGACGGGTAACCCCACGCCTCTCAAGCGCAAGAGAATTTGCCGTGCCGTTGTGACCCGATGCATGAATAACCCAGATTGGATGACGCTGTGATACCTTGTCCAACTCGGCCCGCGTGGGCATGCGACCTTCGAGAATAGAGGTATTGTCAATCGACACCCCCATGATCCATTCACCCTCGGGCGTTGCACTAGCCTTTTCCCGAAGCCTGTCCAACGCCTGCGCCATGGTCCGGCAATCCCCTAGAGGAGGCGACGACAGGTCAACACGGAACAGCCGGATGAACCCGGGATCCGGAAAATGCCCGTGTGGGTCAATAAACGCGGGCATCAGAGTGCGCCCCCGCAGGTTGCGTTCCTGAGTATCCGGCGGCATGCAAGCGCGCAGATCGGCCTCGGTTCCAACGTCCTTAATCCTGTGTCCTTCGGTCAGAACCGCCTCCGGCGAAGAATTCTGCGCATCCATAGTCAGGATTGTGCCGTTGAAGAAAAGTGTACTTAGCATTGGATTTCCTTCTACGACAACGGCGCCAGACAACGCAGCCCGTGACCGCCGTCCACTTCCCATTCCGGGGTCTGGGTGCAAATTTCCTTTGCAAAAGGACAGCGTTCACGGAATTCACATCCCGAAGGGCGTTTGAGCAGGCTGGGGGGTTCACCTTTTAGGGCGATCCGTTCCAATCGTGCATCCGGGTCGGGCTCTGGGTTGGCGCTCAGAAGGCAGCGTGTATAGGGATGGCGCGGGTCGTCGAAGATCGTCTCGGTCGTGCCTTCCTCGACCAACCGGCCCAGATACATGATGCCCATTCTGTCGGCCACGTGGCGCACGACGCTGAGGTTATGGGTGATGATCACCATCGCCAGCCCCAATCTTTCACGCAGATCGTTGAGCAGGTTCAAAAGCTCACCCTGTACCGACACATCGAGGCCCGCGGTCGGCTCATCCGCAAGGATCAGCTTGGGTTCCAGCGCCAATGCGCGCGCCACGCCCACGCGCCGTGCCTGACCACCCGACAACTGATAAGGATAGCGATCGGCGAAATGCGTCGGCAGGTTCACCATTTCCAACAGGCGCTTGGCCTCGGCATCCAGATCGCGGTCTTTCATGCCCTGAATGCGATAAGGCTCGGTGATCAGGCTACGGATGGTCAGGCGCGGTGACAGACTGCCGACCGGATCCTGAAACATCATCGCCATATCCTTGCGCAGCGGACGCATGACACGTTCCGGCGCGCCGCGAATTTCCTGCCCCTCAAATGTGACCGAACCGTCCTGTGCGGGCGCAAGCCCCGCAATGGCGCGTATCACGGTCGTTTTGCCGGAACCGCTTTCGCCAACCAGCGCGTAGGTCTCGCCGGGTTGCACGGTAAAGCTGACACCTGCCAGCACATTGACCGGCCCGTAACTGGTGTGCAGGTCCACAACGTTCAGCAAGCTCATGTTGTGGCCTCCTCATGATTCAGCCAGCACGCGGCGTGGTGGCCTTGCTTCAGTTGATCCAAGGGGGGCACCTCGCTGGCACAGCGCGCCATCGCCTGATCGCACCGATCCCGGAATATGCAGCCCCCTGGCAGGTTCGCCAGATCGGGCACTTCTCCTGGAATGGTTGGCAATACGCGGGCGCGTTCCTTGATGTGGCCGGGGTCGCATTCGATCAGGCGGCGTGTGTAGGGATGTTTGGGATTGTGGAAAATCTCTCGCACGTCCCCACTTTCGACCACCGCACCGGCATACATCACCACCACCCGATCACAGAGCTCCGCAATCACACCCAGATGGTGTGAAATAAACAGGATGGCACAGTGAAACTCGCGCTGCAGCTCTTGCAGGCGTTCGATGATCTGCACCTCTAGCGTTGCATCCAGCGCAGTTGTCGGCTCATCCGCGATCAAAAGGTCAGGTTCGGACATCAACGCCATCGCAATGGCGATCCGTTGACGCATCCCGCCAGAAAATTCATGTGGATACTGTTTCAGGCGAGCTTCGGGATCGGGAATGCCAACGGCGCCTAACATCTTGGCTGCGTGGGCCAGCTTGTCCGCCTTTGACTGTTTGGAGCGGTGCTGAATGTCCAGCATCTGCTGCCCGATGGTCAGAACCGGATTGTGCGTTTGCATCGGGTCCTGAAAGACGATGGATATGTCCGACCCACGCAAGTCGCGCATATGTCGTTCGGAGGCCCGCAGCAGATCCTGTCCTTTGAACCTGATCTCTCCTTCGCGGAACCGCGTATTAGGCGCTGTCAAACGCAGGATGGACGAGATCAGAGTGGACTTACCGCAGCCGGATTCCCCGACAATGCCAACTATTTCGCCTTTGTTGACGTCGAATGTGATGTCCCTCAGAGCCTTGAGGTCACCACGGCCTGTTTCGTAATCGACGCTGAGGTGGTCGATTTCCAGAAGTGTGTCGGTCATCGCTGTTTCCTCAGTTTCGGGTCAACCACATCGCGCAGGCTTTCACCCAGGAAGGTAAATCCGAGCGTCGCCAGAATGATCGGGAGCCCACCACCGACCACCAACCAGGGGGTTTGGCGGATCAATGAATACCCGTCCTTCAGCAAGGCACCCCAGCTGGGGGTCGGTGGTTTCACGCCCAGCCCCAGAAAGGACAGCCCCGCCTCCAGCGCGATAACCGTGGGGATATCCATGGCCGCCAGCACAGCCAGAACGCCGATGATGTTGGGCAGCATATGCACGCCCAGAATGCGCGCCATGCTGGCCCCCATCGAGCGTTCTGCCAAAATGAATTCAGAGTTGCGCAGCGTCAGAGTCTGGGTTCGCGCAACGCGACCGTAGGTTGGGATTGAGGTCGCCATGACGACGAAGACCACGGTTTGAAGGCTGGGTCCGATCAGGGCCACAACGGCAAGCGCAAACATCACTGTTGGAAAGGACCGGATGGTATCGAAGAACAGCATCAGAAGGTTATCAAGCCATTTCGGCCCATACCCGGCTATCATGCCCAGCGTCAGGCCAATTGCCATTGCGCCGAACACGGCAGGCAATGCCACCTTGAGCGCAACTTGCCCCCCGGCGATAACCCGCGAAAACGTATCGCGCCCTAATTGATCTGTACCAAGCAGGTGTGCGGCGGACGGCCCTTGCAAGCGGGATTTGATATCCATCGCAATCGGATCATAGGGTACAATCCAATAGGCGAAGATGGCACAGAACACGATGACACCGACGATGATCAAGCCCATAAGACCAAGCGGGTCGCGGGCGACGCCGATGATGATCAGGCCAAGTTCGGAACGAGATTTTTCCATAACGCTCCCTCCTCAATGAGCCGTGCGCGCACGTGGGTCGAGCAACGCATTGATCAGATCTGCCAATGCGGTCGACACCACGAACAACGCCGTTGATATAAGGACGGAGCCCATAACAATCGGGTAGTTTCGGGTGGTAATGCTATCGATAACCAACTTACCCAAACCCGGACGGGCAAAGACGATTTCAGCAAAAACGGCGGAGCTGAGAAGAAAGCCCATCCCTACCCCGATCACCGTAACGACCGGCAGAATGGCGATCCGCAGTGCATAAACCATGACCACGCGACGCTCGGCGATGCCAAAGGCGCGCGCCGTGCGCACATGGCTTTCGCCCATAACCTCGAGCATCGAGGCGCGTACCAGCCGGGCAATATAGCCAACCCAGCTGAGGCCGATGGCAAAGGCGGGCAGAACCAGATGGTCGAGGCGATCCCAGAACCCCTCTCCGGCGCCGATGGCGGGAAACCGCTGCAAATGCACGGCGAATACCAGCAGCGCCAAAAGTGCGACAACAAAGGCCGGGGCAGCCACGAAGCTGACGGAAATTGCTGCGGCGATCCGATCGATCAGCGTGTTGGGATGTGCCGCAGCATAGGCACCAAGTGCGATGCCCAGGCTTGCAGACCAAAGGATTGACGCAAAAATCAGTTCCAGAGTGAATGGCAATTGCTGGAACACGATGTCCGTCACGGACCGACCCGAAAATACATCGGTTCCCAGGTCTCCTTGCAGCAGATTCCCATAGAAGATCAAAAGCTGTTTCCAGATCGGTTGATCAAGCCCCAGCGCCGCTGTGAGTTGGGCCTGAAGTTCGGGCGTGGCACGCGGGCCCAGCATGATCTGGACCGGATCGCCAGGCACGGCGCGGATCATCAGGAACATGACCGTGACCGCCACGAACAGGATGAGCAGCGACAGCCCGAAGCGACGGGTTGCAAAACTTAGCATGGCCAACTGGCTCCTTGTGGCTTGATGGCGTTCAATTTGGCACGGCGAGCGTCACGCGCTCGCCGTACCCGGTCGACCTGGGGAGGTCAGGTCGCCTTGCCGAAATAGCGAAGCAACGACAGGCCATCTGGCCGCAATGCAGGAATGACCCGGGCGCTGTGAATGACCGGTGTCGCCTCGTGCGTAATGAAGCGATAGGCGCCGCTTTCTTCCATCAGATCCTGCGCACGCTGATACATTTCCGCCCGCTTTGCGATATCCGTTTCAGCAGCCGCAGTTTCGTGAATCTCGTTGAATTCAGGGCTGTTAAAGCGTTCCCAGTTCCATTTTCCTATCTGTTCAGGCGTGAACCACGACGTCGCATAATACGGATCTGGGGTCATCGAAAAACGGTTCAAAACGAGCTGCAGGTTTTCATTGTCGCCGGACGCCCAGAATGCACCGGATTCCAGAACGTTGACTTCAACCGTGATCCCAATTTGCGCGAGCGTCGCCTGAATGATCTGAGCCGTTGTCGTGAAGGTCGTTTTGTTCAGCGTGTCGAGGGTCAGCGTGACATTGGTTTCACCGGATTCCGCCAGCAGCTGTGCCGCCTTCTCAAAATCCGCCGCCGGTGGCACCAGCGAAGAAGCCCGATGCCCGGCGAGGCCCGGTGCGATGATGCCGGTCGCTGGTTCGGCAGCACCAAAATATGCGGCCTCCAGAATGCTGGGTACATCCACCGCGTGCTGAATCGCCTGCCGCAGTTTTTGATTTTGCAGCTTCGGATGCTCGACGTTCATGCCCATCCAGACATAGTAGAGCGACGGCTTTTCAACCAACGATCCGCCATTGGGCACCCCGGCGCGGTAACGCTCGACCGAGCCCAGCGACACACGGGTTACATCCAGTTCACCCGCCTCGAACGCAATCTCGGCAGTGTTTTCATCGTCAATCGGATAGATCTCGACGGTGTCCCAAGTGGGCGCGTCCCCTTTCCAGTCGGGGTTGCGCTTAAGAACAGTCTTTTCCTTGGGCGACCAGCTGTCGCGCAGGTAAGGACCGGATTCCGCAACCGGATCAGCGCCGATCCGGCCACCAGCGGCTTCGACTGCGGCTTTCGAGACAATGTTGCCGGTAATGTACGGAAGAGCGATCGACCAGATCGGTGCGAACGGTTTGTTCAGCACGATCGTGCCTTCGCGTTCGCTGGTCACGTCCACGTGGCTGAATGGCCCCAGATCGGGCTTGTTCGGACTGTCGGTTGCGTCGTCCACGATCCGTTCCATGCTGAACTTGACGTCCTCTGCGGTCATGGCGCCAAATCCATTGGTGAACCCGATATCGTCACGCAATGCGAACTTGATATGGGTCGGATCAACCTGCTCGATCATCGTGGCGGCATCCATCTGCCAGCCCCATTCCTCGCCTGGTTTGTACTGGATCAGCTTGTTGTAGATCGAGGCATGAACCTCTTCTTCAACGACACCAACGGAATGGGCCGGATCCATGTTCTGCGCATCTCCATAGGCCCGCACCCGCAGCACGCCGTCATCTGCTGCAAACGCACGGTTCGCCCATCCCATCGGAAGCGCCGTGGCGGCCCCTAGCGCGGTTGCACCTTTCAGGAACCTCCGCCGACCTACATTGGCCTTTGTCCATTCGATCTTCATAGTATCCTCCCTTGGATTAATTCAGAGAAGTCCGCGCGGAACGGTTTCGGACCATTCCTTCGTCAAAACTTCGATTTCATCTGCACCTTCAGTGGCGCGTAGTTTGCGGTAGAGATAGAAATTTTGCGCGTCGCAGGTCATCCGGCATTCGGTTGAGATGGCGACTTGCCAATCTTCGCGCTCGAACGAAAAACTCCAAGCGGTCTCGAAATGTGCGGTTGTCGGATCATCGGGGTGAATGCAGTAGCGCATACGAACGTCACTGCCGACAATCAGATCATGATACGGGTCGCGCGATTTTCCGTAGTCATCAAACGTCTCCAGAACCACCTGACCATTTTTGGTCACGGTGCGTTCGGATTGCTCGGATGGTGGACGCAATTGTTCACCGGCAAGAACTGGATAGTTCTGTGCCGGGCCAGGTTCAGAAGCTTGGACCTCATGCGTGACTTCCCGCACCGGCAAATGCAGGGTGCAATCCTGCAAGTGCATTGTCACCTCGGCCGAGCGCGGTGCTGGCCAGACGATCGGCCAGTATGACGTCGACAGCGCCAGTCGCAACACGTGACCCTCGCGCAAATAATGCGCACATTCGTTCAGAACAATTTCGGCTTCATAGATTTCACCCGGCCGCAGACTTTCGGGCGTTTCATGGCTGCGGTAGTGGCACAGGTTCAGCGGACGATAGCTGATGCGCTGCGATACACCTACGGGCGAGACATCGCATAACCGCGCGACAAGTTGGGCAACAGGTCGATCTACCGAAAACCTAAACTTCAGCTTTGCTCGGCCCAGCAGCTCCAGCGGGGCCTGCAGCGGCGCGCTGTCAAAACAAACCGACAGGGCATCATCCCTTGCCTGATCCCCTGCAAGTTCATTGTCGATCCGCATGCCCGCACAGAAATATCCGCCTTCCCTACCGACATGACTGGGTGATGTGACAGCGACCGTGCCTGTAGCCGGTTCCCGAGAAAACCCCCCTTGCGTCAAATGCCAAGCCTGGTCAGACACATGCGGCGACGGCCACGTGGTTTCCGCAATCCAACGACCTTGCCGAGCAGAGTTGTGCGCCGTCGGATTGAAGTGTTCCTGCATGTAAGTCCTGTACGCAGGCAAGTCCTCGGCCCCATTTTCCTGTCCTTTCAGCCAGCGGTCAAACCAGCCGATCACTTCGGAGTGAAAGTCTGCAGGATCGAGTTTCGAGATGTGAGGATAGCGGTGTTCCCAAGGCCCAATGACGGCCTTGGTAGGCACGGTTAGGTTGGCTGCCAATGCCGTGGGCGCATTGACATAAGCATCTGCCCATCCGGTGATAGCCAAAACAGGCGTTTGGATCGCAGACCAATCCTCGCAAACCGAGCCATGTTTCCAAAACGCGTCACGTGTCTGATGGCGCAGCCAATCCGCAGCAGAAAATGGGACGCTTTGCAGTCGGGTTAGCCAATCCTCACGCCAATCTGCACAAAGGTCCGGATCAGCGGGTCGGGTCAGATAGGCAAACATTTGACTGCCCCAGTTCATATTATCACTTAAAAGGCATCCACCCATAAAATGGATGTCATCCGCATAGCGATCCACGGTCGAGGCGACGCTGACGACGGCCTTTAATGCTGGTGGTTGTCGAAAGGCTAGCTGCAAGCCGTTAAACCCACCCCACGATATCCCGATCATCCCGATATGGCCGTCACACCAATCCTGCGCGGCGATCCAGGCTATGACTTCCTCACCATCATGCAGTTCCTGCTCAGAGTACTCGTCGTCGAATTGCCCTTCGCTGTCCCCGGTTCCTGCTATGTCAACGCGGATGCAGACATAGCCTGCCTCGGCAAAAACCGTGTGTGTCGTTTCATCTCTTGGCGCAGTGCCGTCACGTTTGCGGTACGGTAAATATTCCAGAATTGCGGGGGCAGGACCGGTTTCGGGCAACCAGATGCGCGCAGCCAGCCGTCGCCCATCGGCGAGCGTGATCCATGTGTTCTCGATGGTTTCAATTGGCATCTGGGCGCTTGTCTGTTGCGAGTTGATGCCGAAGAAGAAACCGATTTGCAGATAAAACAAATTGTGCGATCTTACGCGAACTGACGCATTTTGCAGTGATATAGCGTCAGAACGCGAAAGGTTTTGCCTGTGTCAGAGAATTTTTCTGCCAACCTGCGGTCGCTGTGCGCAGAGCATGGGAACATTTCACAGATTTGCCGCGATATCGGCGTCAACAGACAGCAATTCAATCGCTACCTGAATGGCTCCAGTCTGCCCTCTGCCCACAACATGCGTCGCATCGCGCGTCATTTCGGCCTGACAGAAGCAGAGTTGTTTGCTGAAACCGATGCTTTTGAACGAATGCTGAAAGGCACCCTGCCCCAATCCGGGACAGCGCCCACGGACGCATTTCTGGATCCATTTCGGAGCCAACAGAAAAACCTGAGGCGATATGTAGGCTTCTATCATTCCTATTTCTGCACGCCTTCTTGGGAAGGAAAGATTTTCTGCTCATTGATCCGGATTCAGGAAGTTGATGGGTTGTTCACAATCCGATCCAGGGAAATTGCCATATCGCCAGACAAGAGCACGCACCAGATTTCGCGCTATGCGGGTTTGGTGACAATGCGTGGGAACAGGATATTCGTGACCGAGCACGAGCTTGCGCGCGAAGGTAGCGTTGCCACCACCATATTGTATTCGGCACACCGTCAGCAGCTGAAGTACCTGCGGGGCATGACAATGGGTGTCGCATGGCGACCATACCCGCATCCTTATGCTGCCAAGACAATCTGGAAACGCTTGCATGAGCGTGTGACAGCCCGTGAGGCTATTGCCGCTTGCGGGATCTACCCTGCCCAAAGCAACAGGATCGATCCAACTGTTCGAAAACACCTTTACGAGGCTTGAAGCGAGCGTCGAGCCCACAATTTTTGGCATTTAGACAGGACAATTGATCGTCGTGGATCATAACCCCCACAGCATCGAACTCTCAATGATGAACCTCCGCCACCGAATTGGTCCACCCCAACAGTTAGGAAACGGAGGATTGGATATGGGACACAAACCGGAAGAGATTGTCACAAATCTTTGACTCAATCGGTTGTCAAAACCTCAAGAAAAGCAAAATTCGCGTATTTAAATTCTGACTCAAACATCAAGCATTTCTGACCTAGACGGTGAAGCTGCTGTTAGATTGCCCTGCAGCTAAGGTTTGAGAAGAGCCCAAACTTGCTCATCTCCGCAGTACGGCTATACAGCAATCATGAAGTGGATTGCCCTCATTATTGGAATTGCATTCATTATTGCGGCTTGGCTGATTGTTCAGGTTGGTAGAGGTGTTCGCTTCACCCATAGCGGCTTCGAAGAATGGGATGATACGTTTTGGGCAACATTTAGGGACTGTTGCCTCATGACCGATTTGAGGACTGCAGCGCCGCTTGGTCTTTTTGGCATAGCCATGCTTGGTTTCGCAGCATGGAAGTTTGTGCGAAACTAAACGCTATCAATACTACTGAGCACCCAAAAGCAATGGCAGCTTAAGCATTGTCTATTTGTCTGTGATCATAAACTTTTTTACTTTCATTGCAAAATGTAACGTCGAGCCAGATCCCAACCCAAACACCCCAAGCTGCCAGAAAACACTTCCACCAAGATTCAGCACAATAATAGACGCAATTGCTGTTCCAAAAGCCAAGGCCCAAACCACGAATACAAGCCTTAAAAACCTTCCTGTGACCCAAAGATACGCGTGTCTTACCTGTCGCAGGGTTGATGCAAGAAAAGCTGAAAGTTGGAAGTACATGCGGTTACCTCTATAGCCCTGCCCACGTTCGCGAAAGCCTGAGCTGCAATATTGTGGCTGATTACGGAGGTCAAAACACCAAAGTGGTCATTGCAGGCCGGAAGACCAACGGCAGCTTTGTCCGCCTTTCCGACTTTGACGGGCCTTGCGGTCCAAATTGGCTCCGCGCCCAAAATGTCAGATTCTACGCGGCATATGAATGACCGCTTCGCGCATCACATTCCTTTTGCGCTTGCTCGACCAACATCGGGCTTCTAACGCGATAAGGCTACGCCATCCACAGTGATCCTGTGCATGAGACGCCGGAATCCGTGATAATCGTTGATCGCCTTGTGCCAGGTGGCGCGATTGTCCCACATGGTGATGTCGCCTTCCTGCCAACGGACTCGGGCCTGAAATTCGGGCTGTCTGCAATGCTCATAGATCATATTGAGGACGGCCGCGGATTCATCGAACGTCAGGCCTTCAATGTGCGTAGTAAAGACAGGGTTTACGAACAATCCGCGGCGCCCGCTGAGTGGATGTTTGATGACGACAGGATGGCGCGCATCTTGCGTCGCTGCCTCGGCATTAGCCAACCTTCCGCTTTTGGCCGCTTCACTATCCAACGTGGCCTCGCCAAAGACGTGGCGCGACGAATGCACGGCCGTCAGCCCATCAAGAAACCGGCGCATGGGTTCCGACAGAGCCTCATAGGCCGCGCCCATCGAAACGAAAAGCGTATCACCGCCGTAGGGGGGCATTTCGATGGCATGCAGGATTGATCCCATCGCCGGGACCTGGTCGTAGGAATGATCGGTGTGCCAGCCTTCGCCCACCGCTTCTTTCTGGTCCTTTTCCTTCAGGACGGTTGCAATTTCAGGGTGCCCGTCGACAGGTTTGAAAAAGCGGTTCACGTTGATCGGACCGAAGCGGCGCGCGAAGTCGAGGTGGTCTTCCGAAGCAATGTTTTGCCCTCTGAGAACAACGACGGAGTATTTGGCGAAGGCTGCCTGGATTTGTGCAAACTGCGCACCGTCTCTTACGTCGGCTCCGAAAACTTCTGCCCCCAAGCTGCCTGTCAAAGGTCTGATGTCCATCGGTTCTCTCCCTGTTTTCTAGCGAGAAGAGTAGGATATTGCTTAAGATCGGAAAAACTGAATTAATCTGGCTCAAAGGATGATTTTACTGATGGTTCGGTTTTCACTACGTCAACTTGCCTTTTTGTCGGAAATCGCCCGTTGCGGTGGTATAGCGCCTGCGGCGCGAAAACTGAACGTCTCCGCTCCGGCGATCTCCTCGGCGCTTGATAAACTCGAAGCGGTCACTGGCTTGACCTTGTTTGATCGTTTTCCCGCACGGGGTATGCGGCTGACCAGCGCGGGTACGGAGTTCCTAGCCGATGCAGAAGCTCTGCTAATGCGGGCGAAGGCCCTGGACCGACGTGCCGCCGAAATGGCCAAAGGGGAAACCGGAACGATCCGAATCGGAACACACTACGCCATTGCCCAACGGATCGTTTTGCCCGCGGTTCTGACGTTCCGCAACCACTATGCCCGTGTACGTATCGAAGTCGTGGAAGATGATTTTCCAAGCCTCGTTGCTGCACTTGATGCTGGAGAGGTCGATGCGCTTGTTGTTTTTAATCAGGGCTTTGATAATACGCGCTTCGATGTCGAAATCCTGAAGGCGTTGCCGCCCTTGGTTTTGCTGCCCGCATCGCACCCTTTGGCAAAGGCAGACAGCGTGAAGCTCGAGGCCCTGTCCGACATTCCCTACATTGCCGTATCGCGCGCTGGTCCCGGCCCCAGCTATCTTGACTTGTTGCGGGCTGCCGGTCTTGATCCGGAGGTGCCGCTGACCTCGCAATCGCGCGAAATGGTTCAAGCATATGTGGGAAAAGGATTGGGCTTTACTCTTGTTGGCTTCCCGCCTGGCCGGAATCTGACGATTGAAGGCGATGCTGTCGTCACGCGTCCGCTCGCGCAAGAGATTGGCCAGTTCGAGGTCACCATTGCTCTGGCAAGGGCCGTGCAACAAACGGATCCGGTAACAGCATTTCTGGATATGTGCCGGACCCAAGTTTGAACAACAGTGTCACGCCCTTTTCTGAAAGCGTACCGTTGCGCAATTGATAAGAAAGGCGGATTTGTCCGCCATGAGGCCCTTCCAATTCGCCCAAAAACGTTCATTCAAGCTACGCACGCTCGAACTTCAGCACAGCTACCCCTAATGCTTCTTCCCCCGACCAAGGCCATCGCGCTGGGCACCGACCATCCGGCGCACAAGGGGGCTCGACATCCGGATCGAAGGATCACACCGGCCGACGCGAAAACAGGAAAAGAAGATGGGTCGGTTCAACTCACTACGCCAAGCGCAACGACTTCTCGTCGTCCACGACCAAATCAGTACGATCTCTCGTCCCGGCCGCTATCGTCCTTCCAATCACTCCTACCGCCAGGCCAGAGCCGACGTGTCCGAGCTGTGGGAGGGTATGTGGCGGAGCTATCGGCCTGATTGCACGGTCTCACGCATATTCCAATCCACCTCAGATAACTTGGCAATGCCGCACCTGTGCATAGGCTCTCTAGGTAGCGCGAGAGAATGCAAATAATGGGTGGCTTTGGCGTATTTCGCCCATCGGTCAGAGTTCCACACGACCCAAGCCCAAAGCAAGCGTGAGTGGATGGCTGATCGCGAAAAGGACAACCCAGAAGACCGACGAATTGCCTACCGAATTGGCGTAAACCTCGGGGACATCATAATCGATGGCGACGATATTTTTGGCGATGGCGTCAACGTTGCCTCGCGACTGGAGGGATTGGCAGAGGCGGGTGGTATACGGATCTCGGAAGCCGTGTTTAACAATGTAAAAGGTAAGCTCGACTTGGGATTTGCCGATCTTGGTCCGCAAAAGGTCAAAAACATCTCGGAACCAGTCCAGACTTTCCAAGTGCTTCTCGACCCAAGTGACGCTGGCAAGTTGGTAAAAGCGACGCTGACCCGACTGCCGCTGGTGCGCTACGGGGCGTTGGCGATGATCGCGCTGGTGGTGGCTATCGCCGCCGGACTCTACGCCCGCGACCGGATGTTTGCACCGACAAGTACCGGACCACCGAAGCTGCTGGTGTTGCCGCTGGCCGCCGCCGATGCTGGCAGCCGACTGATTGCCGAGGCCGCGACGGAGAACTTGCTAGCGTCTTTTGCCCGGCTGAAGGGGCTGACTATCGCACCTCGCGACGTGTCGATGCAATACAAGGGTATCGAACTTGCTGCCAGCGACGTGCCGGATGATCTGGACGTGCGCTACATCCTC
This sequence comes from Ruegeria sp. CDSC002, assembly GCF_059610905.1. Classification (NCBI taxonomy): domain Bacteria; kingdom Pseudomonadati; phylum Pseudomonadota; class Alphaproteobacteria; order Rhodobacterales; family Roseobacteraceae; genus Ruegeria; species Ruegeria sp. CDSC002. The sequence goes on along the minus strand of NZ_JBXWOM010000004.1, from coordinate 189,019 downwards.
GACGGCACAGCGATATCCCAAGCCGATTCCGTCGAGATCTCGGCGCGTCTGCGCGACATCAGTGCCTCGGGTGAGGACGTTGTCTGGGAGCAGAAAGAGGTCGGGAAGACTGACGAGCTATTTGGCGTTTTGGCTATGCTGAAACTGGGCGCTACGACCGCCATGAAGGTCAGGCTCAACCAGACGGAGCGGGCGATACTCGAATCCAAGCCTACCACCAGTTTCGAGGCCTACCTCGCATTTGCCCAGGCTGAGTTGTTTCGGTACAGCGGAAACTTCTTCGATCTAGAAAAATCTCTGCCTCTCTACGAGAAATCGATTAACCTCGATCCCGGATTTATCGCCGCACATGTCGGATACGCGGAAGCCAATTTTACCATCTGGAGTATGGGCTACAACACCATACGCTACACCCTTGATGCACTAGATGCAGCGAGAGAAAGCATCGAAACAATCCTCCAAGCACAAGACGCGAATGTCTATGCGATTGGTCTGCAGGTTCGAATTGAGATTGAACTGTCAAACCACGAGCAGGCATTAGCGAAAGCGAGGGCGGCCGTATTCCTCCAACCTGACGAGCCTTGGCTACGATTTGTTCTTGGCCTGTCGTCGCTAGCAGCCGGCAACTATGAAGAATCACGACAGGAACTCGACAAATACCAGTCGTTGTCGCCGCGGCTGAATTCCGGCGAAACGAGGGACCTGTCTTTCTCCTTCCTTCTGCTTGATGATGTAGAGCAGGCCTTGGGACTGCTTAAACAGATCCCTCCCGAAGAGTCCGCCAAGATCGATCAGTACTCCCAACTGGCGAATGCTTATGCCCGACGTGGCGAACTGGAAGAAGCCAAATTTTACATGGCAAAGTTTCTCAAGGAGACCGTGTGGAACAATCTGGCCTGGCAGCGAGGCTATTTCGGTCGGTATGCCGACCCCGCTCTGTACGATCGTTGGAGTGAGGCAATGCGAGCCGCGGGATTACCGGAATCACCCTTCGATTTCGAAGCCGGGCGGGAGGCCGACCGTTTACAGCACGACAATTTGATTGAACTCTTTTCCGATATTTATCAGGAGACGCACACGCTGGGTCCCTTTGGAATGCCATATTCTCAAGACCGCAGCACTGACGGCACGCTCACTATGAACTTCGCCTGGATGAAAGGGCAACCGATTTCCGGTCACTGGTCGATCGAGGGGGACCAGTTCTGTGTACGCACACCTGCCATCCACGTTAATCGTGAACAGTGTCTCAATGTTTATATTGACCGAGACAAATCGACTGAAAAAGTAACGCACATTTCAACTGTCTATTCTTTCGGGGCCTTAAATTCCGAGTTTACCAGAGTGAGCGAATAGAGCACATGATCAGGCTAATTTGGCCACGTCTACAAGTCGTTCTCAGCAAAATCTACCAACTCTAGTTGCGCCAAAACAAAACGGCTGGCATCAATTTGGATGGCAGAAATGTCCCGCAATGTGTCCGTTTGAGTAGTTCCTGATCTTGCGCGTGCAGCGAATGTCGGGAAAGCGGGCTCGCCCGCAGCATCTTGAAGGTAGGGTCAAGTTCTGGAGTAGGCCTAAAATGGCGACTAGCCGACAACCTGAGAGGCAACGCCACAACCGATTGCCAACAACTAGTAAACAGCGCTGAGTTAAGATTCCCCGCACCTTAGGCGTTTGACTTAGGGTACCTTCCTGTGTCGAACGATCAGACAGTTTTGGTCCAACTGTGACGGTTGGGTCAGGCTCGTGTGACGTTCAACATTTACTGTGGAATGTCACAGATTCTTGATCTCAATCGACGGCAAAAACCTCAAAAAACCAGCAAATAACGTCAGATAATTCTGACCCAGGCGTCAAGCAATTCTCACCCAGATCGACCAACGGCCTCTCACCGAATCTGCTGCTAATGTCGAAACCCAGAATTGAACCAATCCCCAGTTTAGTATTGCAAAGTAGCAAGCGCCTTTCCTGCTAAAACGCTACCTGATCGCCACCCTTCAAATCCAGAATTTCCCTGGCTTCGTCGGGCGAAGCTACCTGACTGCCCAAGTCCTCTACGATGCGGCGAATTTTTGCGACTTGCTGAGCGTTGTTTTCAGCCAGTTTTCCACGAGAGATGAACAGGCTGTCCTCCAGTCCCACACGAATATTGCCACCCATCTGGCTCGCCGTCGTGGCAAGCGACATCTGCGCCCCGCCAGCCCCCAAGACTGACCACCGATAGTCGTCACCGAACAGCCTGTCGGCAGTGCGTTTCATGAAGATCAGATTGTCGACTTCGGGTCCAATGCCGCCGAGGATGCCAAAGATAAATTGAATGAATATGGGTGCCTTGAACAACCCGATATCCATGCAGAATTTCAGGTTGTACAAGTGGCCGACATCGTAACATTCGTGTTCGAATTTGATGTCATGTGGGGCCAGGGTTTCTGCCGCTTCGCGAATGTCCCGGAATGTATTGCGAAATATGTTCTGATCGGAATTTGCGACATAGTCCTTCTCCCAATCAAACTTCCAATCGTCATCGCCATACCGGTTAGCCAGCGGATGAAACGAGAAGTTCATCGAACCCATGTTCATCGAGCACATTTCGGGGCTGAAGGCCTTGGCCGGATTGATCCGGTCCTGAATAGACAAAGTCAGCGATCCACCGGTCGACAGGTTCACGACAGCATCTGTCGCTTGTTTGATGCGCGGCAGGAAAGGTGCGAAGTCATTCGGGTCGACCGATGGTGAGCCGTTCTCGGGGTTGCGCGCATGCAGGTGCAGGATCGACGCGCCGGCCTCGGCAGCGTCAATCGCCTGACGCGCGATATCATCATAGGTGTACGGAAGTGCATCCGACATGGTTGGCGTGTGGATAGCGCCGGTTACGGCGCATGTGATGATCGTTTTTTTCTGACGGGCCATGGGTTCAGTTTTCCTTGGATTGTCCGATGTGCTTGACGCGATAGCCCAGCGGGAAAAGTTGCAGGTCATAACGGCTGCGGATAACGCCCCAGATGCCTTTTGGCGCCTTGAGCATGACAACGATTGCGACAACGCCGAGAACAATCAGGTAAGTTGTACCGAGGTCTGCGAGTGTTTCGCGCAGGGCGAAGAAAACCAGCGTACCGATAATCGGCCCTTCGATGGTGCCGATGCCGCCGATCACCACGATGAATATGACAAAGGCGGTCCAGTCATTGACGCTGAACGCCGCATCCGGCGAGATGCGTAGCTTTTGCAGGAAGATGAGCGCACCGATCATTGCTGTAAACGCTGAGGTGACAACATAAACGATGAACTTTGTGCGCCAGATATCAATGCCAAGACTACCGGCAGCCAGTTCGTTGTCGCGAATTGCCGTCAGCGCCAACCCTTGCCGCGAGCGTAGGAAGAGATACACGGCTGTCACCACCAGAACAGCGGCCCCGAGCGCCAGCCAATAGCTCAGCGCTTCTCGCATCGCACGACCCGAAGCCAGCGATTTCACGATGGCAACGGGGAGCGAAGATCCTGATCCTCCGCCAAGCGCTGAGATTTGCGCGAAGCTAAGTCGGAAGACTTCGGCGATGACCCAGGTACCTATGGCGAAATAGGCGCCCCTTAGCCTGAAGATCAGAACAGCAACCGGGATTGAGATCAAAGCCCCCAGCACTCCCGCCGCTGCGATGGCGGCCAACGGGTGCAGCGCGCCCAACATCGTCAACGCAAAGAGCATATAACCACCGAAGCCCACATAGGCCTGCTGACCAACCGAGACGAGACCGGCGTAACCCGCCATGAGGTTCCAAAGGGTGGCGAGGGATAGGTAGAGAAACAACTCGCCCATCAGACGCATGTCAGCCCGGCCCGCCCACCAGGGCGCTGCTATCAGAACGAGTAGAGTGACCGCCGCAAGGATCGCAGCAATCCGGGCTGCTTTTGACGATCGAGATACGGAATAGTCCTGCAGATTCATCCTGAAATCCTCGGGAAGAGGCCGTTCGGACGAACGGCAAGAATGACAAGAAAGGCGATATGGCCAGCAAGCACCTGCCAACCCGGATCAATCTTGGCACCGATGGTCTGCGCAACACCAAGGATCACGCCGCCGACCAGTGTACCCCAAAGGTTACCGAGCCCCCCGATAATGACGGCCTCGAAGCCAAAGATCAGACGACCGCCGCCGATTGAGGGATCAAAGCTAGTCCGTATCCCAAGCAGGATACCGGCAATCGCAGTCACACCCAGGGCCAGAGCCATGGCCAGACCAAAGATGTGCCGACGATTAAGGCCCATGAGCTGGGCGATGTCCTGATTGTCCGAAACGGCACGGAACGCGCGCCCCAAAGCGGTATGATAGAAGGTCCATTGCAGCCCCCAGATCACCGCGATGGCGATACCGAAAGTGAGAAGCGGTAAGATTCCGAGTGCCACACCGCCCACGGCAACGCTTGCTGTTTCCAGCGCACCGGCATTCAATGTTTGGGGGTCTGCGGTGTAGACCTCCAGCAACCCGTTCTGGATGATCACGCTCAGGCCGAAGGTGACAAGCAAGGGCGGAAGAATATCGTCGCCCAAAGTTTGGTTCAGAAGGCCGCGCTGAAGGGCATATCCGATCAACGCCATGGCGGGAACAACGATCACCAACGCGGCCATCGGATGCATTCCCGTCGCGGTCGTAACCGTCAGCCCGAGATATGCGGCCAGCACAATCAGGTCACCATGGGCAATATTGACCAGCCGCATGACTCCAAAGATCAATGACAACCCTGCCGCGAACAGGGCGTATAGCCCGCCGAGTAGAGTTCCCTGCACGATAGCGTTCAGCCATTCCATGTTATTCGATCCCGAAATAAGCGCGCGAGATGTCTTCGCGCGAAACGGTGTCAGACGCGCTTTCCAGCGAAACGCGTCCCTCTTGCAGGCAGTAGACCCGGCTCGAGACCGACAGTGCCTTGGTGATGTCCTGTTCAACGATGATCGCGCTCATACCCTCGCCAATGATGCCGGGCAGCGCTTCGTAGATGTCTTTGATGATTATCGGCGCCAGCCCGAGGCTAACTTCGTCAAAGAGGATCAAATCGGGATTGGCCATGAGAGCGCGCCCGATAGCAACCATCTGCTGTTGACCGCCAGAGAGCGAAGTCGAGGCCTGATCTTTTCTCTCTTCAAGAATTGGAAATAGATCATAGACGGCTTTCAGATCCCAGGGGCCTTTGCGGCCAACTTGCGCACCTATCATCAGGTTTTCTTTGACTGACAAAGAGGGGAACAATTGACGACCTTCTGGAACCATGGCGAGGCCAAGTTCGGCAACCTCGTCCGCTCGAAGTCGGCTGACATCCTGCCCCCGGTAGTGGATCTGACCCGGTCCGTTCGTCAGCAACCCTGTGATGGACCGCATCAAGGTGGTTTTTCCCGCACCATTTGCACCAATAATGGCAAGGACTTCGCCCTCGCCCACGTCCAGCTCGACGTCGTAGAGTGCTTGGAAGTCGCCGTAGTATGAGTTCAAACCGCGAGTCTGGAGAATTGGATCATGCATCGGCTTCGATCCCCAGATAGATCTCTTTGACTTCAGTGCTTTCCATGATTGTTTGCGGCTCGCCCTCGGCGATCTTCTTTCCGAAATCGATAACGATCAGGCGGTCCACAACAGCCAGAAGCGCATGCACGACGTGTTCGATCCAGATGATGGTGACGCCGGAGGCATGAATGTCCTTGATGGTTTTAACCAGTGACTTGCACTCAGCTTCGGTCAGCCCACCGGCGATTTCGTCCAGCAGCAGCAATCTTGGCTTGGCGCAAAGCGCGCGTGTCAGTTCCAGGCGTTTTCGTTCCAGCAATGTCAGGCTACCTGCAACAGTGTTTGCCTTTGGCAGCAGCTCCGTTTGATCCAGTACTTCCAGACAAAACCGTTCAGCTTGGTGCCCACGCAGCCCAGCCGATTGCGTGGCGGCGATCATGGCGTTTTCGAAAACGGTCATGCCCGAAAATGGCTGCGGGACCTGAAACGAACGGGCGATCCCTGCATGGCTGCGTCTTGCCGCGCTCCATTTGGTGACGTTCTGACCATCAAAGTCGATACGTCCGGAATTCGGTTTCAGCGTCCCTGTAATCAGATTGAACATCGAGGTTTTACCGGCACCATTGGGGCCAATCACCCCAAGTGCCTGACCTTGTTGGACCTGATAGTTCAGCGCATCGGCGACAGTGACTGCGCCAAATGCTTTGCTCAGGTCTTGGAGACTCAGGATTGTTGTCATGCTTCTCTCGGATGAAGGGTTCGGCGCCAAGATCGGCGCCGAACAATTTTTCAGCCCAGCAGCTTCATGTCTGCCGTCACCGGAACCTCGGGCGCGGTGCTGTTTGCAACGATCTGCAACTCATACGCGTCCCCGGACCTTTGCCACTGACCACCGACCAATGGTGTTTTAGTGACATTGTTCATCGGCCCATCACCCCAGTTCACCGGCCCGACGATGGTGTTCAGGTTGGTGGATGTGATTGCCGAGATGATCGAAGTGGGGTCTTCCAGATCATCAGCCCGTTTGATCACATCGGCGACGACCTCGAACAGAGCGTGTTTGAAGCCAAGCGGTTGCGTCCATGGACGTCCCGACCCTGCTGTGTACCCTTCTGCCAGTTGTTTCGACGAAATGCCGGTCAGCGAGGACGAGAACGGGTGATGTGGAGACCACCAGACCTCGGTCGACAATCCATCGCCACGATCGCCGAGCGATTCAATGACAGACGGGAACAACAGCGCCTTGCCGATCGTGACAACCTTGGGGTTGAACCCCTGCTGTGCGGCCTGGCTCCAGAACGTTGCGAAATCCGGCGGGATCATGTTGCCGGTAACGATTTCACATCCAGCCGCCTTAAACGCTGCGATCTGGTTTGAGAAGTCGTCAGACAACGGCTGATAGCGACCGGGATCGGTCAGCGTGTATCCTGCAGCAGCAAGCGGTTTGGGCAGACCCAGTTCCGCATCACCCCAGGCATTGCCATCGGCATCATTGGGGAATAGACCGCCCACGGTCTTGGCCACGCCTGTCTTGTCCCACATGTCGAGGAACGCGGCGATAACGTCTTCAAGACCCCAGAAGAAGTGATAGGTCGTTTCAAACCCTTCGCCCGGAACACCGTTGCGGCCAAAGAAGTACGGCTGCCATGGGCAGTCGGTTGTGATACAGGGAACTTCACTAATCTCTGCCTGATCAGCGACAGGGTTTACAGTGTTGGGCGTTGAAGCCGCAACGATGATATCGACCTCATCACCCAGGATCAGGTCAGCGGCGACCTCTGCTGCGCGGTTCGGGTTCGACTGGCTGTCCTTTGAAATGATCTCCACATTCCAGGTCTTGCCATTGTTGTCCAAGCCCGCCGAAAAGACCTGCTGAATGGCTTGCAGCACATATTCATCGGCCTCGGCAAAACCGGCCAGTGGTCCGGTGCGCGGGCTGACATTACCGATCCGCAGCGTCGGGTTCGCGGCATAGGCCCGCGTTGCCCGAAGGATGGCCGGCGCAGCAATCGCCGCTGTGGCACCGGCTATGAAACCACGCCTTGTGGCTGTTTTGAAAGTCCTTGTCATTGCGTCCTCCCTTCACCGGCCTCCCGCCAGTGTTTGATTGATCTTACAAAGTCTTCTCGAGATTTTTCAGATGCGTTGCGACACGCTGGCGAACTTCATCTGCCTCGCCTTCGGCCCACTTTCTGAACCCTTCGCCGGATTTCATGCCCAACTTGCCCGCATCGACGAGCGCCTTGAGATAGGTTGAGGGGCCCTTGTGCGCCTCAAGATCGTGCAGCACGTTTTCATGGATATCGAGCGTCAGATCGGTGCCAACAAGGTCAGCGTTCTCTAAAGGTCCAAGCACTGCCAACCGGCGGCCAAAACTGGACTTGATCACGGTATCAACCGCCTCTGCGTCGCAGATACCGTTTTCCACCAGACTGACCGCTTCCCGCCACAACGCGTGTTGAAGGCGATTACCGATAAAGCCGGGCACATCCTTTTCGACCATCACCGGAGTTTTTCCGGCATCCTTCAATAGATCGTACATTGTCTGTGCAGTCTCTGGGTCTGTCCACTCAGTCTTGATGACCTCGACCAACGGGATCATATGCGGCGGGTTCCACCAATGCGTTCCGATGGCCCGGTTTTTCAGCCGCAAACCAGACATGATCTGAGTGATCGGCATGACCGAAGTATTGGATGCGAGAATGCAAGTCTCTGGTGCGTGCGCCTCGATTTCAGCAAATATCGCTTGCTTAAGTTCCAATTTTTCCGGCGCCGCTTCGAAAACCGCGTCCGCATTTCGGACCGCGCTTTCCGTTGTCGCAAAGATCTCAATCATCTTGAGGGTCTTTGTGATTTTATCCTCGTCATCCCCCATCGCCGCCATGCTGGCGCGAATGCGCTCTGACACCGTATCCCGGGCTCCTTTCACCGGATCCGTGATGGCGACGTATTGACCGGCCTTCGCTAAAGTCAGGGCAATGCCATGGCCCATCAGGCCTGCGCCAATCACTGCCATCTGCTGTTTTTTACGCACCATCATTTAGCCCGCCGTATATCCACCGTCGGCATGAAGGATATGCCCGGTGTAGAAATCAGATGCGCGCGACGCGAGAAACAGTAGAGGACCGGCAAGGTCTTCTGGCTCACCCAGTCGCCCCTTGGGAACACGGGTAAGGAAGCCATCGCGCACCGCTTTGGCCTCGTCGGTTTCTTCGAACATCCAAGCTGTCAAAGGAGACCTAAACACTGTCGGCGCGATCGCGTTGACGGTAATTCCAGTCGGCCCGAGCTCACACCCCAAGGCTTTAGTGATCCCGTTTACTGCAGCCTTTGATGCGCAATACGCAGTATAGCCAGCCGGGTGGCCAAGGATACTACGAGCGGAACTGACGAAGATGATCTTGCCATATTCGCTGACCTTCATCTGTTTCGCAGCCGAACGCGCAAGTAACCAGCTTTGATTGACGTTGGCATCCATCACCGCATCAAAGGTTTCGGGAGCCATTTCGTTGATTGGAGCGACTTTGTTCATACCGGACGCGACGACGAGAATGTCCAGCTTGCCAAAACTGTTGACCGCTTCATCGACCAACGCGTCGCATGACGCTTCATCGTTTGGGCGTGTGTTCACTGTTACAACAGCAGCTCCGAGTTCCTCGCACTCTTTGGCAATCTCATCGAGCGCTTGTTGGTTGCCTGCTGCCAAAACCAAGTTGCAACCGGCCCCGGCAAGAACACGTGCGGCCACCATGCCAAAAGCCCCAGAGGCCCCCGTGATCAGTGCGACATTGTCCTTAACATCAAACATCTTGAGTGGATTAGACATACTATTCGTCCTCAGCTTTCTGGCGGGTACGGAATGACGACAAGCATCTTGCAGGTGTGGTTCGAACGGTTTTCAATTTTACGAACTTCGCCCGGCGCGATCGTGCAGCTGTCCATGGGACCCAGGGTGGTTTCCACTCCATCAACGATGACGGTCATTTCGCCGTCCAAAACCACGTAGACCTTCTCGAACGGCGTAGAGTCCGGCCCCGCGCCTCCACCCGGCAGGAACTGACTGAAGCCGATCCATTGATTTGTCGGCCCGCCTTCCTCGAACCCCTGCAAACGAAGCCCGTGGCATCCAAAGTGGTTCGGTGCTTCGTAGGGTTGGGCGTCTTTAAACCGCTTTAGATGCATGTTCGTCCCCGCTCAGGATTATAGTAATGGTGGCCGCCGGCGAACCGGCGACCGGTCCGTGAGTGTTCAGAATTCTTCGCCAGCTTCGATGCGATAGGACTGGTTCTTGTCGATCATCGCCACCAGGCGGATGATGCAGCCATCGCCACGGTCCCAGTTCCAAGGGAAGAATGCGAAGGTGCATCGCTTGCCGGTCACCGCATCAAGGTCACCGCCAACATTTTCAATTCCAAGAATACCTCTGGAGAACAGCATATTGTGCACCGGTTCCCACTCAGGGAAGTCAACTTCCCAAGGAGTTCCACCTGACCACTCAAGATATTCCTTCTCAAGATGCGGCATGATCGGACCGTTTCGCTGCGGGCCAATGGCTGTTGCCAGCGGGTGGTCGTTTGCCTGGGTGTCATGCCCGACCACTTTCACACCTTTTTCGATCATCCACTCGGCGGCTGAAGGAACAAGACCCGGGCAATAGGCGAAGTAGTCACCATCTTCGTACTGCTTGTGCCAACCGGTATTGATGATCAGAACGTCACCCTTGCGGATCGCATGCCCGCAAGCCTTTTCCAGATCATCGCCTGTGATTTGCTCCCACTTTTTCTTGGGGACAGAAACCACTAGACCCGAACCGAAGAAATGCGGCAGCGGCACCTCGTCGATGAACGGCGTTCCCTGAACAACATGCGCCGGCGCATCGATATGCGTGGTCACGTGCATGGTCGTGGTAATCGTTTGCGACAATACGCCCGACTTGGCCATGTAGTGTTTTCGGTCGATCTGGACGTCTTTGAAATAGGGCCAGTTAGGGCATTGAAACCCGTATCTGTGACTCAGGTTATAGAACTCCAGCCCCATATCATTGTCGGTGTTGCCCTGGAACTCGATGCCGCGGATTTCAACCATTGGGCATATCTCCTCTGTTCGCCGACGAAGCGGCGTTGGTCGATTTGAATTGAATGGGTGGCCTCCCCACCTGTCCCGTATCATGATGCATACGCACCGCGATGCGGTCAACTTAAAACTCACATTACGGTTGACTTGCACCGCATAGTGGTACAGCTTGCCAGTGCGCCTGACACCCGCAGCGGCAGAACCAAGAAACGAAGAGGAGGTGTAAATGCCTGATAAAAATGACAAAGGTGGCATTCAGGTCATTTCGAGAGCAGCTTCGATTCTGCGTGTCCTGAAGGAAAGCCAGTCCGGAATGAGCCTGGGGAAAATTGCCGAACGCGTTGACCTGCCCCGCTCTACGGTACAGAGAATCACTAGTGCCCTTGCGGAAGAGAAGTTTGTTATTTCCGATGCGAATGGAGGCGGTCTGCGGCTCGGCCCTGAACTGAACGCCCTTGCCGGAGCGGCCCAATATAGCATTGTCGAGCACTGCCGGCTTCTCTTGACTGAACTGACACAAAAGACCGGAGAAACAACTGACCTAGCGGTTATGCGCGGTATCGGTATGGTTTTTCTGGATCAGGTTCCCGGCGTATACCGTTTGACTACAGTTTCGCAAGTGGGCGAGGTTTTTCCTTTGACCACCACGGCGAATGGCAAAGCATGTCTTGCCAGACTCAGTAAAGAAGATGCGATCAAGCTAATTCGAAACGAATGGGACCGGAACGGAATCCAGAGGAACTTAGATGAGTTTTTGTCCGAACTGGCCATGATCCGAGAACAAGGCCTTGCCTATGACATGGACGAGCATTCTGCCGGTGTGTCGGCAATAGGATTTTCCTTCGTCGATTGGGTTGGAGATTTGCACGCAATCTCCATCCCGGTGCCAACGACACGGTTTTCACGACAAAAAGAAACTATTGAACAAGCGCTTCTTGAGACAGCCGCCAATATCCACCAAACTTTTCAGTGATCTGACAAGCGAAGTTTGGGTTCGGTTGAACCGTGTACCCCGACTGACTCAATCGTACACTATAATTGGAATAGACTCGGGAGAGCACTTTCTTGAAGAGAAAATGCTCAGACACCAAGGTCTACAACGGTCTCCAAAACCGCAAGCCAGATAGCCCATTTCCAAGCCGTTAACACAAGCGCTGTGTTAAGGCACTTTGGACAGTGACTCCAAAAATGCAGTTAAGTCTGCAATCTCCTGCTCAGACAAACTCAACTCCGAAAGAATGGCTTCACCGTCGGCGTGCAACCTTTCTGTATCAATTTCGCTGTAGTGCCTGATCACCGCATCCAAGTCGATCAGGCTGCCGTCATGCATATAAGGCGCGGTTTCGGCCACGCCCCGTAGGCTTGGCGTACGAAAGGTCCCAAAATCTGAGTGGCTCCTGCGGACACTGCGAACCACCCATGCACCTTGCTTTTCTGCATCGTCGCTCCAGTTGCCGTCCAATGTGTAAGCATTTGAAAGCAAAAAGTTCAATCCACCGAACCGCCCGTCGTCGACCTCGGTTTCGCTCAGAAAATATGGAACGCCTGCGTCATGGAACTCATTGTTGGAAAATCTCGGACCATTGTGGCAAAAAACACAGTTTCCACGCCCTATGAACAGCTGAAGACCTCGCTGGGCAGCTTCGGGGTAGTTCGCAGCGGCTGCTAAATCTTGGTTCTCCAATGCATCGCGAAAATCGTCAAATTGCGTCCGGCCGGTTGCCAATGTTTCCAAGTAAGCGGATAGCGTTTTGGCAGTGTTCACCAGCACAAGTTCTGGATCTTGAATCTGGATGTCGCCAAATATGGCTTCAAAATCATCAATGTAGATACTTTCCGAGATAGCTGCCTTTAGGCTTTCTTTACTGTGCGCCATCTCTTGCTCTTCGATGATCGGATGCAAGCTAGCTGCCCACAGGCTATCGCTCTTACCGCCCCAACCGTACCAGCGGAGACCAGCAAGGTTCCGCAGGGATGGAGTGTTTCGATCTACCAGGACGCGACCAAATGCTCGCGCGTCGGACGTGGTAAATGCCTGTTCAGGGTCATGACAACTTGCACAAGTAAATGCTCCGTCGGCTGACAACACCGGATCGTTGAATAAGGCCGCTCCCAGCGCAATCGCTCCTGTATCGTTTGAAACCCTGTTGCTTGGATCCGACTGAAACGAAATTGGCCATGGTCCGAAGGACAACGTTTGCTGAATTTCGTCATCAGACAACAGGACTTCAGAACGAACGGCCCCTGCTAGGACTACAAACGCCGCTGTCACCAGCACCTTCATTTTAGAACGACATCGGAAGTGTAGGATATCGATCGCCTGCCAAAGTTGGTGTCAACTCGCAGTTCCCACAGCCCCGGCATGTGAAACAGCATGTTATCTGCACGAAACACCCTATCGCCTAATGCGGTGATTTTGGGGGCGTAGTTTAGCCCGTGTTGGTGAGCAGGCATTATTGCATCGACGCGCACCTCACTCACGGCAACATCATCACAGACTGTCAGAAGAATAGAAAACGGTTGGGACAATCGAATTTCGTCGAGCGCCACATGCACCTTGGGTGCGTTTTGAATTTCCGAACTCATGCGTTGCCCTGCCGTTTCACAAGCGACGGCCGCGCCAGATGATACTAGAAACCAGACAACCCAGCGGATCATTCTGATGCCAGTAAACGTTCTGCGTTTGCGTATGCGATGTTGTCTGCGATCTGGTCCGGAAGCAAATCCAACCACTCCCGTGAAAAATCAGCATGAGGGCCTACGTAGTACCAACGCTCTGGAGCGAACGTATCCGTACCAACCATAAACCGATCCGGGTGCGCTTCGAACGCAGCCTTCCAATCTGGGTCAACACGGCCCCGCGAGACCATATCAGAGCGAAACGCAAGATCGGCCCAAAGCCTTGGATAGGTTTCCAAGGCATCAGTCACACTGGCCGGGTCGTCAAAGCCAGAGTGGGCCCACAATACCCGAGCTTCGGGCCAGGCCTCAAAAATCAGGTCAACGGCCTCTCGATCGCCGTGGTGATGCAGAATTAGGTTCCGTTCTTTTGCCAGCGAGATCATATGCTGGATGACCGGTGTTTTGATATCATCACCATAAGCGTGAAACTCGCCGATGGCTTTGTATTCGTTCTTCGCCAGATTTGCTTCCAGATAACCGATTACCGTTTCATCGTGCATCCAGGTGTTGATCTCACCGCGGCGACGGTAGGGGCGAAGGGCTGGAACAACAATGTCCGGCGCTGCGGCCAACAGTAATTGGGTACCGTTGTCATCCGAGCTGGAAACCAGTGCTTTGCGCACGCCTGCGTCCCGAAGGATTTTGGCAACTTGTTCGGGAGGAACCTGTTTGACGGCATCATGGCTGTAATGAATATGCGCATCGAAGATCGGTCGCTCTTCTGCGATGGCAGTACCACAAAGAAGCGTTGCACCTAAAATTAAGGTATGTTTCAGCACCGCACCACCCTCAATAGCATTCAAACTCTTGCAAGCTTCACATCAAACTTTACGTGCAAGAAAGGTTCAGTGATCTTGCCAGAAAGTTCCATGCCTTCGGGAAATTCTGAAGCCGGCCTTTCAACATAAGTCATTACCAGGTCATCCCGAACACCAAACACTGTATCCTGATCCAGGTAGGGATCGTCGTCGGGGAAAATCTCGGTAACTAAGGAACGGTGCCCGGGTGCCTTAACGATATAGTGCAGGTGCGACGGTCGCCAAGGATGGCGACCGCAGGCGCGCAGAATGTCCCCGACAGGCCCGTCTGACGGCACGGTGTATTCGACTGGCTTGACGGTCGTGAATGCATACTTACCGTCCTCACCAGTTGTCATCAGGCCATGAAAAGAAAAGGTGTCCTGTTCTTCATCCTGGCTTGCATACATTCCATTTGGCGCCGTTTGCCAGATGTCGAGCTCTGCACCGCCAATCGGATTACCCTCTGCATCCCAGATAACGCCCTCGGCCAGCAAAACCGGCCCACCGTAGTGACGCTTCATATCACCACCGAATGGCAGTGGCGGTGCGCCAGAAACGTGAAAAGGCCCAAGAACAGACGAGCTTGTGGCATCTGGAGTTGAATGGAGCATATCCACCAGCGATGACAGTCCCAACACGTCCGAGGCCAAGACAAACTCATGCCTATCTTCGGTTTCCACAGCGGCGCACCCCTCCAGAAATGCAATTCCCGTGCGCCATTCGTCATGCGTCAGGTTGGTTTCACGGGCGAAATCGTGGAGGTGCTTGACCAGAGACCCCATGATTTCACGCATCCGCGGATCAGTGTCCTTGGACAGGTATCCCATGAACACGTCGGTGATATTGTCTTTGGTGACAGAGCGCATCTTGGCCTCCTTAAATCAGGGCAAGGCTGAGGATCGGGAACTCGATCAGAATGAACAGAACGATTAGCATCACAAACGCAAAGGGCAGCGCGCCCATAAACACGTCCTTCAACGAGATGCGGTCGTCGTTGATCGTGGATTTGATAACAAAGCACGATATGCCTAAAGGCGGAGTCAAAAGGCCGATTTCGGCTCCGACCACGGTGATGATCCCAAACCAGATCAGCGACATATCCAGCGCTTCGGCCATAGGCAGGAACAACGGGACAACGATCAGGATGATGGACGCCGTATCCAGCAGTGTTCCCAAAAACAGCATAAGAAGCACGTAAAGCAGCATGATCGACCAAAAGGACGCGGAATTCCCCGCAAGCAGGTCCTGTAACTGGTTGGGCAGCCCCGCCAGTCCCAGCATGCGGCTGTAGATCGAAGCCGCAGTGATCAGGAACAGGATCGCCGCTGTGATATGACCGGTTTCCAGCAGCGCGTCCCAGAACGCTTTTGGGGACATGGATCTACGTAGGACAGCGATGATCAAAGCCACGAAGGCACCGGCTGCTCCTGCCTCGACCGCAGTAAGCCAGCCGGTGTAGATCCCGCCAAGAACGATAGTGATGATGCACAATGTCGGCAGGGTTTTGGATGCGATCTCGCGCCCGGACATCCATTCGGTATCTGCCACGATGCGGCCACCGACGAACGCCGGTGTGAATCGGCCCATGGCCCAGATCGCGCCGACATAGGCGATCGCCAGCATGATCCCCGGAATAATCCCCGCCAGGAACATGTCCCCCACCGATTGTTCGGCGACAAAGGAATAGATGATCAGCATCGCGGAAGGCGGGATGATCATACCCAGAACCGAGGACCCGGCCACCACGCCAACAGCAAAGCGTGGGTTGTACTCCTGCGCCATCATCTGCGGCACCGAAACTTTGGTGAACACCGATGCGGATGCAATGGACGACCCGGTCACGGCGGCAAAGACGGCGTTGGCTCCGACTGTGGCCATTCCAATGCCGCCTTTGACCTTGCGAAACCGCATGGTCATGACTTCGTAAATGTCCCTGCCCAACCCAGCCTTTGAAACGATGAGCCCCATGAAGGTAAACAGCGGGATAGTCGCGAAGCTATATTCCATCGCGCTGTCGCCGACCGCCACTTTCAGCAGGTTCAGCGCTAGTGTGAAGTTGTCCCGCATCAACCAGATCGACACGAACGAGACGACGCCCAAGGCGATGGGAATATAAACACCCGCGTAAATCAGAAAAACAATGGCAACGACCGAGATCAGGCCAATCTCAATCGGCGTCATTCTGCGGCCTCGTCATGTTCTGGGGTGCGAATAAGTTGCGGACGGTCCTGCGCCGTGACGACCTTGAGCAGGAAGATCACGCAGGCAAGCGCAGTACCGCACGCGATGACCAGTTTGACCGGCCACCATGGCAATGTGAAAAGACCGGGCACTCCGAAGTAGTCCTGTGTCTGCCACATGTGTAGGAATTCAGGGAATGTCACATAGGCAATCAATGCCATGAAGATCGCCGAGATGGCATTGATGATGCGCCTCAGGTTGGCTGTCAGGCCCGGGCGACGATGGTGTAGCAGGTTCAGGAACCCGTCCGAGCGTGTTAACCGATCTACTCTGACCACGTCCGCCAACTGCAGAAAGACGATCATCACGACCGAAAACTGCACCATCTCATAAGTGCCACGCAATGGGGCTGAAAACAGACCACGAGCAATAACGTCGACATTCAGAACAACCACCAACGCTAGGACGACGAGCGTACCCAAAGCGTTGGCGGCGATTGCAAGTGAATTGGCGACCCGCGACAGGCCAGCAACTGCGGTCTTCAGCATGAAAGGCCCCTTTCGTGGATCGCCGGACGGTTATTCGGCCGTCCAGTCACGCACTCCGGTGAAACCGGCGTCTTGAAGCTTGCCAAGGTAGGCGGCCAGCATTTCAGTTCCTTGTTCGCCGTTGTCATTCAGCGTCGCGGCCCATTCCTGCGCGACATTCGGCATGGCGTTTGCCCATGCGGCGCGGTCTTCGTCCGAAACCTCAACGATCGTTCCACCGGCTTCAACGTAAGCATCCCGCGAAGCAGCAGCCCTGTCCATCGCGATACCGGCGACATGGTCACGGTAATCGATGGCAACCGCCGTCAACACCTCTTTGACTTCGTCCGGCAGGCTTGCCCAATAGTCTGCATTAACCGTGATGGTTTTTGAGTTCACAGCACCCAGATCGGCCTTGAGCATATACGGGGCAACTTCAGCGATCTTGAACGTCTTCGCCGCTTCGGGCCACAGCATTCCACAATCAACCAGACCCGTCTGAAGCATGTTGTAGAAATCGGTCAGCCCACCGCGCACACCTGCCGCATCCTTGATGCCTTCGAGATACCGCAAGTTGAGGCCAGCACCTGCAATTTTGCGACCCTCTAGGTCCGAAACGGAAGCAACCGGTTCCGTGCAGAAAATCTGATACGTATCCAGAACAACACCCGTGGCCAGATACACCTGGTTCTGTGCGGCAAACTCGTTCTGCATCGCCGGGTATTCGCGTGCGATTTCATCTACGGCCTTGGCGACCGCACGGGAATCCGATGCCACAAAGGGTGTCGATCCCGAAATACCCTGGCTGGGCAGCTTCGAGGAATGGAAGATCGTTGTCACGATACCGATGTCACCAAGGCCCAGCTGGATCCCTTCCAGAACGCCTTTCGGCTTTACGATTGAACCGCCATAGTTTTCCTGCCAGTTCATCTTGTAGTTGCCGGCGTCGGCCAGTCGTTTGTCCACCTCCGGAATGAAGAAGTTGGTGAACTCCTTCACCCATAATGCCCGGTCTGGGTAGCCATCGATGACAACGGCAGAAATAGTTTCCTCTGCTGCGGCGGGCAGCGCCATGACGCTTGCCAGAGCAGCTCCGATAAGGCTGCGTTTGGTCCAGATTTTCATTTCTCTCCTCCCAGAAAGTCGGGCCTTTTGTCTTTATTGGTTTGTTTTGACCCAGTTGACGGTCAGGTCCGTGCCTGCCGCTTCAAATAGTTTTGCGATGGCGCAATACTTGGCTGTCTCTTCGCCCACCCGTGTCAGCTCCTCCTGACTGGCGGGCGTGTCACACTTCACGGTGAGCTCGATTTCCGGAAACGGAACATCGATCTCCTCCTCCATCAGGACACCGCGCCGATCCAGCCTGCATTTCGCGTCGATTGTCACCGCGCCGAGATCAACTCCCAACCGGTGTGCATTCTTGTGCCCGATGACGTTCGTACAGGCGATCAAGGCTGCCATTGCGGTTTCGGTCGGAGACGGGCCAAGATTTGTTCCGCCGCGTTCGACGGGTTCGTCGACAACCACATCAAGGTCGCGAATTGGGATCTCGGTACGCGCATGTGTCGGGCATTGAGCTGTCGTTCGGTAAGTCACGACAGGTTTTACTTTCATGGCCACGGTGTTACCTCCTCATGCATACGAGCAAACCTTTTCGAATGGAAAACGTGGAAGCTTCTGGAACAAACCGGTTTCATCCGCGTAGCCAAGATTGCAAAGAAAATTGGACTTGAGAGTTGTGCCCGCGAAGAACTCCTCGTCGACGATCTTGTTCGAAAAACCTGACATGGCGCCGACGTCCAACCCGACAGCCCGGGCCGCAATCATGAAGTACGCGCCCTGAAGCGTGCCGTTTCGGTAGGCCGTGTCCGCTACGTATTCGGGTTTGTTTTCAAACAAGGGCCGCCGATCTTCGTGCGGGAAAAGAAACGGCAGTTCCTTCCAGAAGTCCAAGTCGTAGGCTATGATCGCCGTGACCGGTGCATCCATCATCTTTGGCACGTTTTTAGGCTTTAGCGACTTGGCAAGCCGCTCTTTTCCCTCTGCGCTTTTCACGAAAATAAAGCGCGCGGGCAACGTGTTCATGCTGGTCGCACCATTGATCGTGATGTCGTAGATCTCTTCAAGTAGGTCGTCGGAAACAGGCTTGTCGGTCCACGCGTAGTGCGATCTGGATTCGCGCAGGATCAAGGCAATCGCGTCATCCGACAAACGTGGAATGCGATCGCGCAGATCGCGATGATCCTGCTGCGCCTTGGCGCGAAGTGCCTCCAGCTCTGCCCCGGTTGGTGCGCTCATGCTGCGGCCACCTTTGACTTGGAGTCCTTTTCGTCGATGATCGGGCTGGCGCAGATTCCGATGCCTTCAATTTCGACTTCGACGGTTTCACCCGGCTTCAGCCAACGGGGATTGGGCTTTTTGGCATGACCGACACCCGGTGGTGTGCCCAACGCAATCAGGTCTCCGGGCTCAAGAGTGGTGTATTCCGAAATCGTCGCAATGACCTGACGAACGCCCCAGATCATGTTGGCCGTGTTCGAGCTTTGTAGGATTTCATCGCCCACGCGGCTTTCGATCTTCAGACCGGAAGCCCCTTCGGGCAGTTCGTCCGGCGTTACGGTGAACGGACCGATTGCTCCCGTATCATCGAAGTTTTTGCCAGGCGTCCATTGAACGGTTTTGCGCTGATAGTCCCGCAGCGACCCGTCGTTGAACACGGTGTAGCCAAAGACATAATCCAGTGCGTCCTCTTCCGAGATATGCCGACCTCTTTTTCCAACGATCAGCATAAGCTCGGCTTCGTAGTCTAGCTTCTCAGAACAGGTAGGCCGCACCATGGGCTGCCCCGCCGCCATGATCGAGTTTTTCCCGCGCATGAAAAGCGTCGGATACTCCGGAATATCATATCCGCCTTCCTTGATGTGGTCCGTGTAGTTCAAACCCATACAAATGATCGTGCCAGGCGCGACCACCGGCAATGCTGGCTTGATAGACGACACAGGCACACTGTCTGCGGCGGCGATTTGGTCAGACAGTGAGTCGGCCAGCTCAGGCTTGGCTATTAAACCCATCAGATCGGAACCGACGGTAGCGTCCAAAGCCGTTAAATTCACTGCGTTTTCACCGTTCACAGCAAAGACCGCAGTGCCTTCCGAGGTTTCTCCCACCAGGTATTTCATTTTCACCATCCATGTCAGTTCGCTTGATTTTTGCCGACTATTTTGCAATATGTCAAATAATATCGATATTTTTGGAGATCCACGATGGTTGCTTGGGCAGATTATAAATCAGAAGCGAAAAGCCGTGGCGCACTGGCACTGGAGCTTTATGTCGCACTCAGCACACCGACCAAAGCGCCAGAAGACGTAAAAGCATCCCTTCCGGATCACTTGGCGTATCAGTCGGATCTTGAACGCGCGGGGAAGTTGGCTTTTGCCGGGCCTATGTCGGATGAGACCGGTGAGCATATGCAGGGCATTGGCATGATCATCTATCGCGCTGATAGTCTTGAGGCCGCGCGGAAGATGGCCGAGGACGATCCGATGCACAAAAGCGGGGCACGTAGTTTTATACTTCGGCGCTGGTTGATCAACGAAGGTTCGCTGAACCTTTCAGTTGGTCTATCGACTGGCACGAGCGCCCTCAGTTAAGAACACTCAAGAGTTTTTGCCGCCAAAAAGGAATAGTCGGATATGGACGCCATGCTTGATACCGAGGGCAAAGAGACATCCGCCACTCATGGCGCGTATCGAAGGTTACGCGAAATGATCCTGACCGGCGAATTGCCACCCGGACAAAAACTTAAGATCGAGCAACTCCGCAGCCTTCTGAACACTGGCGCAAGTCCGGTTCGCGAGGCTCTTAGCCTTTTGACCTCAGACATGTTGGTCGAACGGATTGACCAGCGCGGGTTTAGGGCTGCGCCAGTGAGCAAGTGTAACTTCGAGGAAATTCTTCTGTTGCGCTGCAACCTCGAGGAAACCGCGTTGCGCGCTTCCATCGCCAACGCGGATGCCGCATGGGAGGATCGACTTGTTTTGCGTCACCACCATATGAAAAAGGCCGGCCAAAATGGGGCGCACGACTTTGAAGACGCTCATAAAGCGTTCCACATGGCGTTGTTGGACAATTCGAAACTGCCGTTGCTACTGCGATATTGTTCGCAGCTCTACGACCTGAACATTCGCTACCGCTACCTGGCGGCGGGCGGTTCGAGCTATAAAAAGCGGGACATCGCCGCCGAGCATCATCACATTCTGGACGCCGCATTAGATCATGACGCAGACAGCGCGACCAAGCACTTGATCGATCACTACCGTCGAACGGGTGAGTACCTGAGCAGCCAGATGGATTCCTGAAATGCAACGGAATTGGTTTCTGGGCGATCTATTAAACCAATTGCTGGACCGTCCTGACAAAAGGCGTGGCAAGGATGACAAACGATCCATTGCTGAACTTTGCGAGGCGCTTTTGTCCACAGAAGGTGAGGTATCGGGCTTCACGCTCGCGTCCACCATACTTGACCGCTACCAGACCCTGGATGACGCGGGAAAACTGGACTTTTTTGTCTACTTGAATGACCAGCTTGAGTTAGACGCAGAAAAACTCGCTGACACGGCGCGCCTCTATGCCAATGATCGAAGTGTCGATCTGTATCAAAAGCTTAGTGAATCCGCAGAACCCAGGCGGCAAGAGTTATTGCGTCGGCTGAACCAGCCGTCTGGTGCGACGCAAGAACTTGTGGCTATGCGCGTTGATCTACTGCGATTTCTCAAATCTGATGCCGAACTCAAGCGAACCGATATTGATTTTGTCCATTTGTTGCGAAGCTGGTTCAATCGAGGCTTTCTTGTTCTCAAGCAAATCAGCTGGGATACGCCTGCCCGCGTTCTGGACAAGATCGTCGCATATGAGGCGGTTCACCAGATCAACGATCTGGACGACTTGAGGCGCAGGCTCTACCCACCTGACCGTCGTTGTTTTGCGTTCTTCCACCCTTCGATGCCCGATGAGCCGCTGATTTTTGTCGAGGTGGCCCTTACAACTGAAATCCCGGGCGCGATCGATACGCTTTTGTCTGAAGCTCGAGAACCGATTGAAGCAGAGCAGGCAAAAGTCGCGGCGTTCTACTCCATTTCAAACTGCCAAAAGGGTTTAGCAGGAATCAGTTTTGGGAACCTGTTGATCAAACAGGTTGTGACAGAACTTTCGCGAGAGCTAAGAGGGCTTGATACCTTTGTGACCTTATCGCCTATACCGGGCCTTAGCCGTTGGCTGGCCGGCGAAACAGAACATCCAGAGCATGGCCATACCGCCGAGGCCGTACTGGCAGCAACGGCCTCAGCGCAGGACGTGTGCGCGATGGCCGCCCGGTATTTGTTGCTTGCGAAGCGCAAAGATGGGATGCCGTTAGATCCCGTGGCCCGCTTTCATCTGGGCAATGGTGCTGAACTTCATGAGCTGCACGCTGACGCAGATCAGTCGCCAAATGGGCGCGCCCAGTCCGGAGGCGTGATGGTCAACTACCTTTACGATTTGAACAAAACCGAACGTCACCACGAAGAATTCGCGACACGTGCCACGATCCAAGCCTCGCGTTCAGTTCGTGCGGCTTCAACTGCGGCGCTTGCGATCAAACCAAGGGAAAATACAGCGTGACCAATACCCTCTACGACAGCTTGTTTGCCCGCCACGAGGGCAACAAGGCTCCATTCCTGCAACTCGATGATGGCAAGGTGGTTTCCTATGACGCGTTTCTGAAGCGCGCCGCACAGATCGCGCATGTTTTGCAGAACAGCGGAGTTTCTCCTGGGGATCGCATCGTAGTGCAGGCCCCCAAGCTGGCTGATACGATTGCGCTCTATGCTGCTTCGGTTCAGGCAGGTGCTGTCTACCTGCCACTTAACACTGCCTACACCATGGCAGAGTTGGACTACTTCATCTCTGATGCTCAACCGGCGATGATCATTTGCGACAGCAACGATGAAGCTAAAATCAAAAAATTGGCAGCCCAATCGGGCGCAAAGCTGCTGACCCTCGGCGGCGATAGTCCAAGCCTAAGCGTAGAGGCTGACGCACAACCCTGCGTATTCGAAACCGTGGATCGCGCACCGGACGACTTTGCGGCTTTGCTATATACATCAGGCACTACGGGCCGTTCGAAGGGTGCAATGCTAAGTCAGCGAAACCTGCTGTCCAATGCCCAAGCTCTTGTGGATTTGTGGGCCATCACCAGCGCCGATCGCCTGCTTCATGCGCTGCCAGTCTTTCACACACATGGGCTTTTCGTGGCGATGAATACGTCATTGCTCGCAGGTGCCAAAGTTCGGCTTATGGAAAAGTTCGACATTGGCATGATCCTGGAAGAGTTGCCCCACTCGACCCTTCTAATGGGTGTCCCCACTTTCTACACCAGATTGCTTGCGGATGACGGTTTCACCAAAGAGGTCACAGAGAGCATGCGTTTATTCATTTCTGGTTCGGCCCCATTGCTAGCCGAGACCCACCTAGCGTTCGAAACGCGCACCGGCCACCGCATCCTTGAGCGCTATGGAATGACCGAGACGAACATGAACACCTCGAACCCCTATGGCGGTGAGCGTCGCGCAGGAACTGTCGGCTTGGCGCTTCCCGGCACCGAGGTGATCGTTACCAATCCCGAAACTGGAGAACCGCTGCCCCGGGGCGAAGTTGGAATGATCGAAGTACGAGGGCCCAATGTGTTCCAAGGCTATTGGCAGATGCCCGAGAAAACCGCCGAAGAGCTGCGGGAAAACGGGTTCTTCATCACCGGAGATCTGGGTCAATGCAGCGAGGATGGTTATCTGTCGATTGTTGGTCGGTCAAAAGACCTGATCATCACTGGTGGTTACAACGTCTATCCCAAAGAAATTGAAGACGTCTTGAACGACATCAACGGCATCCTGGAATCGGCAGTTTTTGGCATTCCCGACACCGAATTTGGAGAAGCTATCATTGCCACTCTGGTTGCCGAGCCTAGCGCGCAACTTGACATGGAACAAATCGCGGTGACCATCAGAGACAAGCTGTCTCGCTTCAAACATCCGCGTCGCTACGAAATCGTCCCGGGCCTGCCGCGCAATACAATGGGAAAGGTCCAAAAGAACGTGCTGCGCGAACAGTACGCGCAAAAAGAACTGCCAATGGGTGTGTCCTAGCAGCCCGCTGAAAAACTCAAACCAACCACGACCCTTTGATCTGACAACCTCTCACTTCGAACTGCCTATTCATCAGGAGATTCACTATGACTCGCATGACGGCAAAGGACTTCGACCAGGAACTTCTGGACCTGTACGACTTTTACGCGCACGGCAAAATCACCAAGCGCCAGTTCCTGGACCGCGCCGGTAAGTTCGCGGTTGGTGGTTTATCTGCGGTCGCGTTGCTGAACATGCTCAGCCCGAATTATGCTTCGGCCGAGCAGGTATCCTTCAACGATCCCGATATCCATGCAGACTACATCACCTATCCTTCACCAAATGGAACCGGCGACGTTCGGGGCTACCTTGTTCGGCCTGCAGGCGTTGAAGAGCCCCTGCCAGCAGTGCTGGTCATCCACGAAAATCGCGGCTTGAATCCCTACATCGAAGATGTGGCGCGCAGATTGGCGAAAGCCGGGTTCATGGCTCTGGCTCCAGACGGCTTGACGTCGGTGGGCGGATACCCAGGCAATGACGCCGATGGGCGCGAGCTGCAAAAGACAGTGGGCCGGGTCGAGTTGATGAACGATTTCTTTAATGGGTTCGAATACTTGTTGAACCGGGATGATTGCACTGGGAAGGTCGGCGCTGTTGGTTTCTGCTACGGCGGCGGTGTGGTCAGCGCAATTGCCGTGGCTTATCCCGAACTGGCCGCTGGTGTCCCGTTCTACGGGCGCCAGCCAGCGGCCGAAGATGTGGCCAAAATTCAGGCGCCGTTGCTTGTTCAAATGGGAGAGCTTGACGAACGCATCAACGCGGGCTGGCCAGATTTTGAGACTGCTCTAAAAGCCAACGATAAGGTTTACGAAGCCTATATCTACGAAAATGCCAACCACGGCTTTCACAATGACAGCACGCCACGTTACGATGAAGAGATGGCAAACCTGGCTTGGGACCGAACCATTGATTGGTTTAATACCTATCTGAAGTAACTGCGGCGGGCTACGAAGCCGACCTTGCGTTGGTATCGCTTTGCGGACGCCCACAGTTCTCCGAGAACAAATCCCGTGAAGTCCGAGCACTCTGACTTTCGTGATTAGAGAAACCGGCCTTTCGCAGCGCTCGCAAGATCGTTCGCCATGCGAATTCACAGATCGCAGACAAACTGCGCGTTCGCTGCAGTTGCGTGAAAGTCAGCTTTCTATTCCGGAACTACCATCAGACCAACCGCGTGGGCGCCGGCGATGATGTTGCTGGCGATGTGATGCCCGAGCGCACGCAGTTCGGCGTCGGGGGCGACGATATCGGGGACCTGCACCGTTATGAGGCCCGCCGCGTGGGCCGCGCGGACGCCGTTGGGCGAATCCTCGAACGCAACGCAGTTTGACGGATCGTGACCCAGACGTGCCGTGGCATGTAGGTAGATATCTGGCGCGGGCTTGCTGGCAGCGACCTGATCACCGCCTACGACGTCGCGAAAAAGCGCGCCGAGACCCGCTCGCTCGAGATGCAAATGCGCCTTTTTCGTCTGGGTGCTGGTGGCAATGATGTAAGGTATATCCCGCTCGCGCAGGTGTTCTGCCATCGCGCGCGCACCCGGTTTGACGGGGATGTAATCCGCCAGCCGTTGCGCGATTTCGGCGTCCCAGACGGCATCAAACTCTTCCAGATTGACGCGCCCCGCTAGCCCTTCGGTCAAAAGTCGACGTCCTAGCACACGGTTCGTGCCGACTAGCCGCCGGAACAGGTCGTCGTCTTGCGGCAATCCGAGTGCGTCAAGCGTGGTGCGGAAGCCTTCGAAGTATACCCGCTCGGTGTCGAGCAACAGGCCATCCATATCGAAGACGACGGCTTGGGGAGTAGGAAGAGGCATGAGGTGTGGCCGTGCTGAGGTTCGAGTGTGCGTAGCTTGAATGAACGTTTTCGGGCGCAGTGGAAAGGCCTTAAGCGGGCATTGCTGCCGCCCACTTAGTGATTTCTAATATCCGATTTGAACTCAAAAGTTAAAATCGCGACGTCGCTTCTTTCTTTTGTACACGTCGTCAAAAATCGTCTCTACTTTTTTCTACGACCTCAACAAAAGCGACCGCCGCAGGGGGTGGCGTTGCGTGCGGATGCATCGCGAGACCAATTTTTCGTGTCCTGACTGAATTCAGCGGTTTGCTGACCCAGCCCTCTTTACCATTCGTTGGCGGCAAGGCCATCTCGGCCACGACCGAGACGCCTTGGTTGCGTGCCACCATGGTCAAAGTACTTAGCATCTGCGATGTCCGATACCGCACATTTGGACTAAGACGGGCCTGCGTGAACAAACGGCGAATGATCCGGGCAGAACCAGATTCCGGCATGATGAATGGCATTTCGCACAGTTGCTCCAATCGGATTGAAGATTGCATGGCCAAAGTACTGTCAGCGGCAACCAAGGCGACAAACTGGTCCTGTGCCACAGGCCAGGTCCGGAAGCGTTCATCTGGTAACACGACAAAACCAAGATCAATGCGCCGGTCTTCGATCCAACGGATAATCTCATCGTCAGCGGCTTCTTCAATCAGCACTTCGATACCAGGATGGGCTGCATGAAATGCTTCGAGAAGGCGCGGCAATATCTGCAATGATGACGTTGCACCAAAAGACCCAATGCGCAGTCTGCCGGTCTGCACTCCACGATATTCCGAGGCCTCCTGATGCATAGCGTCAGCTAGCCCAAGAATTTCGCGTGCGCGGGATAGAAGTCGTTCGCCCAACGGGGTCAGTTCGATTGGGGATACGGTGCGATTAAAAAGCGTGATGCCAAGCTCATCCTCAAGACTCTTGAGGGCATGAGACACTGCGGGCTGACTTATCCCAAGTCGCAATGCAGCAGCCGTAAACCCGCGCGTTTCGGCAAGAGTGACAAAAATATCAAGCTGACCAAAAGTCATAAGTAAATACTCATTTGACTATAACATAGTATAACTGAAATTCGGCATGGGCAATCCGATGTTTTAGGTGTTTCCATGTCCCAAGCCCTGTCATATCCCATAGCGTCGCAGAACGCTTTGCTTTACGTCCGGCTCTCAATGGTGGCCTTCCTGTGGGGCGGCACATTTGTTGCCGGCCGCGTCGTTTCGGGTGAAATGCCCCCTCTGGTCGCGGCAACCGCTCGGTTTGGCCTGGCAACTCTGGTATTGCTTTATCTTGTCTGGAAAGCGGAAGGTGGTTTGCCTCGCCTCACTTGGCGGCAGAGCCTGTTGATGGGGCTTCTCGGACTGTCCGGCGTCTGCCTTTACAACCTGTTCTTCTTTGCCGCTCTGGCTGAGATGCCAGCTTCGCGAACGGCACTGTTTGTTGCCTTCAATCCGATAGCCGTGGCTCTAGTCGGGGTACTGATCGCGCAACGGCTCCTACCGATTGGGCAAGTTGCCGGGATTTGTGTGGCACTAGCCGGGGCCGTGATCGTGATTAGCGGAGGGGACGTTGCCGGACTGATGACTGACGTCCGGCAGAGTTTTGGGCAGGGAGAACTGTTCATGCTGGCAGCGGTGGGTAGTTGGGTGGGCTATACGCTTCTTGGACGCAAAGCTCTAGGAAGCCTCTCGCCACTGGCGGCAACCACTTGGGCTGCGCTGATCGGGTTTTTACTTCTGGCATTGGGGTTGCCGTTGGCCGGTCCCGTGCAAGTGCCTCAGTTGCCCACGTTCACCTGCACCTTGGCCATCATCTACCTGGCCATTGGTGGAACAGTCGTGCCATTTGTTTGGTACTATCGAGGGGTACATTCGCTTGGGCCTGAGCGTGCGGCGGTGTTCACCAATCTCGTCCCCGTCTTCGGGGTAGCCCTTGGGGCTGCTATTTTGCGCGAACCGGTTGAGGTTTCCATGCTGGTGGGCGGTGCGCTAGTGATTGCCGGAGTTTCACTCACCAACCGATGATGATGTCAAATGCCAAGAAACAGTCGGTTGGACAGGTTTTTTGTAGATCGATTGCTGGCTTTCACTGCGGATCGCAACGTGTTCAAAAATCCGCAGCAATAAAGACAGGCCAGTGCTCAGCCGACCTTGGATGCGGCGCAGCAACTCGTGTCCACTGACAAATTGCTCAAACAAAGCCGGCACATAGCGGTCATTCGTTGGGGTCTTGCCATGCTGCGCTTGCAGTCCGCATTGCCGCCATTCGCTGCAAGTGCACCGTTCCAACGTTGCTAGAAGTCAGCAGCGCTGGACAGAGTGTGATTTCGCTACCGCGCCATCAATTTCTGTTTTCAAAACTCAAAGCCGCTCACTTGTTTGAGATCGAATCTTCTATTTGAGGTCGAATCTTCACACCTTCCCAAAGAATTCGCTGGTGACCGACATGAGTGCTTACGAAAGGACTGCCCCTAAAAACGTTTGGATCATTTTGAACAAGTGACCGTCGTCAGCCGCTTTCGCTGCTCCGAAGCGGCTTTGCCAGAGACTATCAACATTCAGCCGATCCCCAACACCGACCTTTCGCGCACGCTAACCTTTGACAACGGCTTCACCTCACCGCATCGTCTCATCATGGCCTACCCCTCCAACAAACCCCAACGAGCGGACGACGCTGCTGCAGGCATCGATGTCACGGACGAATTCGAACGTTTCAACCAACGTAATGACATTTTTACCCGCGCCTTCTGGGATGAGCGTATCCGCAGCAAACAGACCGACGCGCTCTTTGCCTCGTACCGGATGGAGGCCATCCCTCGTCGTGGTGACGGATTCACCCAGCGCGACTTCGCGCTTAGAAACGCCTCTTGGCTAATTTCGGACTTGATCTCGGAAAGGGCTGGCGAATCCGGTAAGCGCGAGGGCTTCCAGGCCCCCATCGACAACGACACACCCGTCGCCCCGACACAGCAACCGATTGACGATCCAGCCGCGATGGCCAAGGAAATCAAACGCATCGCCAAATTCTTTGGTGCCGATCTCTGCGGCATCACTGATCTGGATGACCGTTGGATTTACGCAACCCGCGTTGACACCCGTGATTTCTCCGACGCGCCCAACGACCTGCCAGAAGGCATGACATCTGTCATTGTGTTGGGCCATCAGATGGATGAGAACCTCGTCGCCACTTATCCTTCCGCGCTCGCGGGGGCCGCCACCGGACGTGAATATTCCCACGAGGCCAGCATCGTGATGCAGCTTGCGGCCTATGTCCGAAACCTGGGCTATCAGGCCACAGCCTCTATGAACGACACCGGCCTCGTGATCCCCTATGCGATCAAGGCGGGTCTGGGCGAATATGCCCGCAATCAAATGGTGATAACACCTGAATACGGGCCGCGCTTACGGTTCTCCAAGGTTTTCACCAACCTCCCATTAGTCCATGATCCACCCAAACCCTTAGGCGTGCGTGCGTTCTGTAACATCTGCACCAAATGCGCTGATGCTTGTCCAGTCAAAGCGCTCCCCTACGGCCCGCCTGAGACCTCCGAGGACCCATCGGCCATAAAAGGTGTGCGCAAGTGGACTTCCGACGCAGCCAAGTGCTTCGGATTCTGGGCTAAACTGTCCTCTGATTGTGCCATCTGCATGCGCGTCTGCCCATTTAACCGCGACTTCACGCAATGGCACCACCGTCTTTGGTTGAAGATGGCGTTCTCGCGGTTTCGCAAATTTGCTCTCTGGCTTGACCGGAACCGCGGCAAGCGCGCCAAGCCTACAGATTGGTGGCAAAACCCTTAGTGTCAAACCTGACTGAGGCCACAGGATAGTTCCATGCATGGCAAGGCTGTTGCTTCCTCGGCGAGGCTTGTCTTGATAGGAATTCGCGACAACAGCGAAATCACGCCTATGCAAACTCACACGTCGCAAAAAAGCCCGCTATTCAACTGTCGTTGGTGCTTGGGGGGGTATTCGGCCGAAACATGGGAGTCCATCGCGAAACCCTTGCCTTGTACTGCAAGTTGTCCGTCCAAAGCGTCGTTCCAGCCCCGGCTCTTCTACCAAATTGAAATAAAGTGTGTTGAGGAGAAAGAAGACTATCGCCCAAAGCTGCAGGAGTGGCAACTCGATGCCACTGCTTCCGCCAGTGTCATTCGAATGGCCGATGAAAGCATGGTGTCGCGCACATAGCGATAAGGTCCGCTGACCACAATTCTTTGAGGTGGGTCCCACGGCGCAGGAGTTCCATACCCCTCAAGAACAAACATTTTCATCGTCTTGGCGGCAAAGACAAACACGGGGATCGCCAACATCGGTCCCACAACCCAATGCAAACGGTTTAGCTGCGTGGGACCGTCGGTCAGAGCGCACATCCTGTTAGAATTGGCGACACAGATGCGTGGGGGTTCAAATTCTTTGGGTGAACTAAAGGCTGACCAACGCGATCAAGCGCAACAAATTGGCTCAAATTATTGCGCACTCCCAAGCCCGAACGAAAGAAGGCTTAGAAGGCGGCTTTGCGGAAATATTACAAACGTGACCTTGTCGTTTCATGTAAATGCGTTTTTCGAAATTCCGAAGGTGTCATCCCAGTTTGAGCGCGAAAGGCGCGGTTGAATGGCCCCAGTGAGGAAAATCCCACATCGTAAGCGATGCTCAGGACCGAACGCTCTGCCAACTCGGGCGATGACAACATGGATTGCGCCTCTTGAATGCGGAACGCGTTCACGAAGCTCGCAAAATTCCGGTGCCCCAAGCCTTGATTGATTGCGGACCTAATGCGGTGTTCCTGTGTCCCAAGATGTGCGGCCACTTGGGCAACGGTCAACCTTTCGCATCGCCACAGCCCCTCAGACATCGCGGTTTCAATACGTGTCATGAGCGCGGACTGCGCTGGGTTGGCTTGGTCACCCCGCTTTGGCGGGCGCGGTATCCAGATGTCTGGAACCACGCGAACCGACCACAGCAGGAACGCACTTGCAGACAGGAAAAACGTACTTGCCTGTAGTGCAAATACCCAGACAGGAAGCGCTTTATCCAGATGGGTGATTTCAAATCCGGTAATGAGAATTCCCAAACTGAGGATCCAGATCAGAAACCAACGCCGAAACCGGCGACGGGCCTCGATCAGATCCCCTGCCTGACCTGAAACTACGATCCACAGGCTATGGAAAAAGAAGATCAGTACGCAGATACCGCGAACTACACCGAGTTGCAGCTGTAGTTGAGAAAGCCATGCCAATCCGACTATCAACACAGCGATCAAGATCTGCCAAGGTCGAACAAAAACGTCATCCTGGAACAGCTCAATCACGGCCCAATAGAGCAAGACAGGGATCACACCTGCGATCATCACAAGCACAATCCGAACCGGGCCGTCGGTTAGATCAATGCTTGGCGAGGACACAATCAAGTAGGGGCCAAAACTGAGGCACAGCAAGACTACTGCCATGCTTTTCCGCTGGAATCCCCCGTTTCTCATGAAGACAGCGGCGCATAGCACGAGCGTGCCGATGGCACTGCCGCGCAGGAAGATATCCAAAATCATTGGGTCTGACATCACATGCGCAATCGAAGTCGGATTTACCCCGCCGGTCAACGGTATAGCCATGCTGAAACTGAAAAATCCTCGCCGATTTTGCAAGAAACGGGTCGGCTTTCAAACTCAGCGTGCTCTGATTTGCTTCGCTGGCCACTGTCCGCCACATGTCAATTCGCATTCGGAGCAGACAATGACTCAGTTAGCCACACTCCTGTCCATCTACACGGATGTCTTCGGCGGAGACCTCTTACGCTATATTTTTGGCGCCGGCGGCACGTATCTATTGATCAATATCATGCTGGCACGGCATCTTTTTGCACAGAAAATTCGACTCTCTGCAGTGCCACAAGGTCAAATCCTCCGCGAGATACTGACAAGCCTGCGCACAGTGCTTATTTTTACTGCCGCAGGGACATCCATCGTGCTTGGTGCAAGGGCAGGTGTCATCACAATCTACCAAGACATAGCCGCATTTGGCTGGACCTATTTCGCGTTCAGTATCGCGGTGTTGATTACCCTTCATGATGCGTGGTTCTATTGGACGCACCGTGCCCTGCACTACCCGCCCCTGTTTCGCCGGTTTCACCGCTTGCATCACAAATCACACCAACCAACTCCCTTCACCTCCTACAGCTTTGAC
This sequence comes from Ruegeria sp. CDSC002, assembly GCF_059610905.1. NCBI lineage: Bacteria > Pseudomonadati > Pseudomonadota > Alphaproteobacteria > Rhodobacterales > Roseobacteraceae > Ruegeria > Ruegeria sp. CDSC002. The sequence continues at coordinate 157,034 of NZ_JBXWOM010000004.1, read as the reverse complement.
GTTGGCGAAGCCGTGGTGAACGCTGTCTACTTGCCTTTGGTTCTGATCATTCTGCCAACACACCCAGTCGCTCTGTTCATCTTTGTGACCCATATGATGCTGCGCAATGCAATCGGGCACTGCGGGATCGAAATCTTCCCCGCCAACGCAAAAGGCAAGCCGGTCTTTGGCTGGCTCACGAGCGTTACTCATCACGATATGCATCATGCGCATGCGCGCTATAACCACGGGCTCTATTTTTCTTGGTGGGATCGGCTTATGAAGACGGAGCATCCAAGATACTTGACCGAATTCGCCCGCGTCGCACCGCGTTTGCCCGTCCGAATTGTCAAAACAGCTTTTTTGGTGATTGTGGTTGGCGTCGGTATGTTGGCCAGCCAAGGACATGCCTTTGACCTTAAAGGCCACTACGCATCCCCCGGGCTCGGCGTGATTGTCGCTTTTGAAGACTGCGCATCGAATGAAGCAATGAAGTGTGGACGTCTTGTTTGGGTTTGGAACAAGGACGATACGCCTCATGCGCAGATTGGTGATATGATCCTGACCGAATTGGTCTTTGACGGCACGGTATGGGAAGGGGCACTACGCGATCCAGAAACAGGACGGACATATCGTGGATCCATCCGGCAATCGGCCAAGCACCAGTTGACACTTAAAGGCTGCGCTGGAGTATTCTGTGCACATCAAACCTGGCATTCGACCCAGTACCTCAAAACTGTGCTCAAACGTCATGAGAATTAGGTACAAGGCCGTCTCCAAAGACGGCTCTGAGCTGCCGTTGACCGGTGCCCATCAATGCTGCGGTTGCACCCGCATTCCAGACACTCGCTGCAACGCAAACTCAGTAGCTAACCGCACTCACAGTATGCGCAAAAAGCCGGTCATTACTTTCTCAACTTCAAATGTCCCCATTGCCCCTGAGCGTCTCAGAAACGCATCTCTAAAATGTTGATCTGTTCAATTAAAACAAAATAGGCTGGCGAAAAACGCCAGCTCTATACAATTGGTGTGAGGATCGTGTGGATTACCCAAGCGGTTTGAATACGACCGCATCAATCTCGACCTTGGCGTCTACCATGATTTGTGAACGGACTGTGGAGCGCGCCGGGCCTCCGTTGGGAAAATAGTCCGCATAGACCCGGTTGAAAGTCCAAAAGTCGCGGGGATCATCCAGCCAGACACCAACTTTTGCTATATCATCCAGGGTGCAGTCAGCCAGTGCAAGAGCTGTTATCAGGTTTTCCATCGTTTTCCGGGTTTGCGCCTCAATACCACCCGCTTCGATTTCGCCGTTTTCTTTCATCGCAACCTGTCCGGAAATGAACACAAAATCTCCGGCTCTTACCGCAGGTGCAAAGGGAAGCGGTTGCCCGCCTGCTCCGGTTCTGTCATCGCCCAAACGCGCGATCTTTTTCTCTGTCATTGAAGTGATTTCCTTCTGTTAGGTTTTTCCGTAAGGAATTGGATCCACGGCGCCATAGCCTGTGGTTGATCGGGCTGCTCCCTGGTTCGCAAGCTCAGCTGATTTCAGGACATCTTTGCTTTTCAGGTAGGCAGACAGAAATATTCCGTTGAAACAATCTCCGGCACCGGTGGCATCAACCGCTTTAACCATCACGCCGGGGATAGTGTGTATGCCTTGCCCTTCAGACACGGATACGCCGTCCGCGCCCAGTGAAAGTGCCACAATATCTGCGCCCAGATTGTGGTAGAAGCTGATGATTTCCCCAGGGCTTTGAAGACCCGTCAACTGGCGGGCATCATCGAGCCCTGGTAACGCAATATTGCACCTCTTCATTACATCGTGGGTAACCTGTCGTGCCTTGTCCAATGGCCAAAGGGCTGTGCGTAAATTGGGATCGAAGGCAAATGGTGTGCCGGACCTATACGCTGTTTGGATTGAATGTAGAGTTGTTGACCGTAGCTCAGGACTTACTCCAAGGCTGATGCCGGAAGTATAGAACATTCTTGCGCCGGAAATCGCATCATCCGGAGACTGATTTGGGAGCATCCGGCTCGCAGCGGAGCCTTTCCTGCGATAGACGAAATGGTGACCGTCATCATTATGAAAAACAAAGTACAGCCCAGTATCTTCGCCAGAGGCCGTTACCACATGTTCGTGGTTTACACCTTCCTTGGACCACAGGCTCCTGAGCTTTTTACCAAATTGATCGCCACCGATGCGGGTGATCAAAGCAACTTTCGTCCCTTGTCTCGCTGCCGCGACGGCGACGTTAGAAACGTCACCACCGAACCCGCCTTTAAACGAACCATCCGGGCAAGCGGTTAACTCGAACAGGGGTTCCCCTAAACATATGAGGTCAGTCATATCGCACCTTGTTGATACCCGTCGCCGTCATCAGTCATTGGCGAAGTCTACGCTGTTTACTGAATCTTGCCCCGTGCTGCGACGGGCACGGACCCCAGCGCGCTGTCTCCGCGAGTGGTTTCGATCTGATCCACCATATTGGTGACTACACAGGCATGGTTTGGAATGATCCGGATACGATCTCCGACCCTCAGATCGATTTTGGCAGCCTTCAGCACACCATGTTCTTCTGATAGGCCCTGGACCAAAATGTCCGGTCTACCTAACACGTGTCCGTGGCCTTCCAATCCCAACAAGTCTGAAGTCAGCACTTTTGATCCCGCATCTATTACGGCACGATTGTCGGCAGGGACTGAGATCACCGTAGCAAGAACGCTCAACGCACAATCCTCCCAGGTACAGATACCCCGTGCCTGTAAGGAACGGTCGTTATAGATGTAGGTACCAATCCGATATTCTGTTGCAATCGGAACATCTTGGGCCTTCCACATGCCCGGTGAACCACCATGGGATACGACGTGTACTGGCAGCCCGATCTCTTCAATTTCATGTTTGGCCTGGGTGAGCCATTCTTGAACCTTCACCTCCTGTCCTACAGGCGGGTAGGTCATGAGACCAAGAAACGAGACGCCCGGCTGGGCATCGATGTAGCGCGCGAGGTCCCTTGCCTGCTCAGGTGTGGTTACGCCACATCGTTCCGCGCCCGTGTCACATTCAACCAACACTCCGAGCGGGTTAGGTGCATCCGCAAAAAACCGTGCTAAGCCGTCAACAATATCGGTGTTGTCCGCTACAACAGACAATCTCACCTTTTCCGAGAGGGCACGCAAACGAGCCAGCTTGGCCTTACCGAAGATGTTAAAGGTGATCAGCACATCATCAATGCCACCTTCGGCAATCATTGCCTCAGCCTCACTAATTTTCTGGCAGGTAATGCCAATGGCACCAGCCTCTAACTGCCGTCGCGCCAGCATGGGAAGTTTGTGTGTTTTGATGTGCGGTCGAACGCTAAGTCCGTGTTTCGCACAATACCCCTGAAAACGGTCGATGTTCGCCTCGGTGATATCCAGATCGACCAGGACAGCCGGTGTGTCGATATCGGGAAAAATCATTCCACAACCTCCTTGTGAGGGTTATTGACGATGGGCCAAATTGGACGTGTCAGGTTTTTGTAGGGTGTTTTGGTGGGATCATTCGGATAGGGGCCTTCGACGGCGGCATAGATAATTTTGGAAGCAACGTCGGAGAACGCGCCGTGGAAGTGGTTTGTGGACTTTACGACCAATATCTTCTTGTCGGTGATGTCGATGCCAAGGTTCGTGAACAGGTCTGGCGAAAATGCCTGACTTCGGTTTGAATTCAGAACAACCTCTATCCCACCCAAACGTATGACAGAGCAGTCCCCCATCGGAACAACGGATGCACCAAAACTCTGAACCGCATTGCGCTGGTTTCGAACCACCGTAACCGTAGCGTCAATTGGCTTCCCCGCCAGAGCTGATGTTTTACCGCCAAAGCGAAGGTCGAACACTGCGCCTTCACCGGCTGCATGGCAAAGGCGAACCGCCATAGGATCCCAAATCGTGCCGAATGCTACGGATGTGAGCTTCTGAGCAATAGCTTCCTCAATAATGAGCGTTGAATCCCCCGCTACGCCTCCGCCGGGATTGTCCCAAACGTCCGCTACGACCACTGGCCCATGTATTGCTTTGTTTGCCTCTCTCAGTGCTGCACTGGGCGACAGGTAATTTGGCTTTGTCTGCCCGCGGAAGGAAAACAGTTCAGCCCCCAGTTTCTGAGCCAAGCAATCCGCCTTGGGCTGGTCATCGTCGGTCAGAACGACAATCTTAGCGCCAAGGTCCGGAGAATCTCCGGCCATAAATCCATGAATGACGGAAGCAGAGAGAACCTCGCCATTTGCTTCCATCTGCTTCAGTTGATCGACAAACCCGCGCATAGGTTCCTGACTGGTCGGCAGAATATCCAACATGCGCACGTCAAAAACCGAAGTGACGGGCCGGATTTCGCCCTTGATAGTTCGCAACGTCAGGTCGACACAGGCTTCTCCTGCTTCAACAAAATCAGTATGTGGAAACTCTTTAAACACAGTGATCACGTCAGCATTGGTTACTCGTCTGTCGCTGAGGTGGCTGTGAGGATCGAAGCTCGCTCCGATAACAGATTCCGGCCCGACAATTGCTCGAATTGCTTCGATCAAATCGCCTTCGCAATCCAGACAATCCTCGGAGATCATCGCCCCATGCAGACCTAGAACAACACCATCCAGAGGCATTGCGGCTGTCACCTGGTCCAGCACCTCTTGTTTCAAGCGTGCCCATGTCTCGCGATTCAACAATCCGCCTGGCTCTGCCCATGTGGCGGTTCCCTCAATCAACTCCAGCTCATTCGACTGCGCCCTTTTCCTCAATGCAGGAAATACGGCACTGCAAAGCGTTGGGGTTTCGGGGTGCTTGCCGGGAGGTGCATAAAAGCTCTGCTCAAAATCGGAAAAGTCCGTGCGCAGGGGAGAAAAAGTGTTCGTTTCGGTTGCGAGGGACGCACAGAAGACCCGCATGTTCAATCCAATTTGTTGCTTGGGTCGGAGACCAAAAGTTGGCCTCCGACGAGTTGTGCTGCCAGTTGGTTCTAGCAGTCAGGGAGGATCAATCGAGGTAGGACGCGTTGTTGGCGTTCTCCACCGCAGCTTTGAAGCTTGTCAGTAGCTCTGCCGCCTTTTCATCCAGGTTCTCCTGAACATGTGCTTCAAATGCAGGCTGCGTTGCAGCTGCCATGGAGCTTCTCTGTTCGTCAGTTAGAGCAGTGACCTCAATCTGATCCATCAAACCCGCAAGGCCGCGATCTGACGCCTCAATGATACGCGACAAGCCACGGCTGGCCGTCACGCAGTTTTCGGCGGCTGTGCGGATCGTCGCTTGCTCTGCCTCTGACAGGCTTTCATAGAAGGCACGATTTATCATGAAGGTGTAGGGTGAGAACAAGTGATTGGTCAGCGTCATGTATTGCTGAACCTCTGCAAAATTAGCGAACGAAATGATCGGTACAGGATTCATCTGACCGTCAATCACTCCGGTTTGCAGCCCGGAATACACTTCACCCCAAGACAGTGGATAGGCTTCCGCACCCAACGCCTGAATAATCTTCTGATGTGACGGCAAGGTCATTGTGCGAATGCGAATGCCATCAAAATCCTTCAGGTCCGCGATGGGGCGTTGCGAGTTGGTTACCGCAAAGAAACCACCGGTGTCCGGGAAGCCCAGAACCACAACATCGCCCATCTCTGCCTCGATATCAGCGGCCAGCGCCTCACCGAATTCGCCATCAAAGACCTCGTAAGTTGATGCGTTGCCGTTAAAGGCAAAGGGCAGGTTTAGCACATCGATACGCGGGTAGTAGCTGGCCAACGCACCAGTTGAGGTCAAGGTTGCTTGAATGATCCCGTCCCGCATCTGTTGAACGTGTTCTGCTGCGGAGCCTAATTGGTTGGACCCGAAGACCTCAACCGAAACACTGCCATTGGTGCCTGAGTTAACAAGATTTGCAAATACTGCCGTGCAGGCATGAGCTGGGTTTTCAAACGGGTCAGTTTTGTTGTCGTGGCCAAATTTTATCACCCCATCTTCGGCCAATGCGCTGCCAGCAAGCATGGTCGCGGTCAGCGCCGCACCTGTCAGAATTTTTTTCATAATAGTTCTCCTGTTGGTTTGGTTTTTGTGGCGAAACTACTGGGCAAAGCCCAACATCCGGGGAAGCCAAAGCGCTGCGTTCTCCCAGAAAGCAAAGACGAAAAGGATCGCAATTTCTGCTATTAGAAACGGGAACAGTTTGATTGAAATCCGTTCCAGCTTTTCGCCGGTCACGGAGGACAGAACAAACAGGCAAGCACCCACCGGTGGCGTCATCAGTGAGATGTTCAGAGCCAGCACAAATATGATGCCGGCGTGGATCGGCTCCAGTCCGACTTGCTCTGTCAGCGGCACTAGGACAGGTGCAAGGATGATCAGAATGGCTGTGATGTCCATCACCATGCCGACAATCAGAAGCAAACCAATGATGATCGCGATTACGGCATACCGGTTGTCAGAAAGCCCAAGAACGGTTTCGGCAATCAGTTGCGGAATGCGTTCAAAGCTCATCCACCAACCAAGGATTCCGGCAAAGGCGATTATTACGAAGATTACCCCGGTGATACGCGCGGTACGCACAAGCATCGCGTAGAAACTTTTGAAGGTCAGGGAACGATAGACGAAAACCCCGATGAACATGGCATAGGCCACGGCAATCGATGCTGCCTCCGTCGGGGTGACGATACCGCCCAGGATGCCACCCAGAATGATCACAGGCATCGCCAGGGCGGTCAGAGAGGAAACGAACGTTTCCCAGATCTCGCGCGGGGTCGCTCCGCGCAACGCTTTGGGTAGGTTTTCCCGTTTGCCGCCAATTGCGATCACCGCCATGCAGACCATGCAGATCACCAGGCCTGGCAGAACTCCGGCCGCGAACAGGCCGGCAATGGAAACGCCCATTAGAGACCCGTAGACAACCATTAGCCCCGATGGCGGAATGGTCGGGCCGATGATGGACCCCGCGGCCGTGACCGCGCAGGCATAGTCGCGCTTGTAGCCCTCTTTCACCATTGCTGGCACAAGCGTCCGGCCAAAGGCCGCCGCGTCCGCTGTCGCCGAGCCTGTTAATCCGGCAAAGAACACTGACGCCAACATGTTAGTATGGGCCAGCCCACCCCGAAACCGTCCGACCAAAACCTGCGCAAGTTTCACCAAACGACTGGTGATCCCGATATCATTCATGATCTCACTGGCCAAAATGAAGAACGGCATGGCGAGAAAGGGAAAGATGTTGAGGCCGTTGAATATCTTACTGGGACCAATCGCAAGAAACTGCGTTCCTCCCATATCGATCAACCCAACAACGCCAGCAAGGCCAATAGCAAAACCAATAGGCATTCCAAACAGGATGAGTGCAACAAATACGATTGCGACAATCACAGTGTTTCCTCCGCCTTTACAGCAAAGGGCGGTTCGTCAATGTGCGTACCCAAGTCACGAAACAGGACAAGCATCAGCTGCACAGATGACAAGGCCGCTGCGACGGGAATGGCTGCGTAGAACGGAGCAAGGCTTGCCCCAAATATCATTGCCTGCCTTGGCGCTCCGCTTTCCACGAAACTGATACCAAAGAACGCAACATATAAAAATAGAGCCAACGCCAATACATCCATCGCGATAAGAAGAGTTCGCCGCAAGCGAATTGGGAGCATCATGACGAATGCCGTGAGACCGATGTGATCTCTGCGCGCAATACCAGATGAGACCGCGAGCAACGCGGCCCAGATCATCAGATAGCGGGCCAACACTTCTGGCCACGGAAGTTGCCAGTGAAAATAATAACGGTCAATTACGCCAAGCCAGACATCCAGAACCAGAGACAGCATCAAAGCTGCGACAATGCCTTCAACGACTGAATTTATCCTTGAACTTGCGCTGGCGAACCAGTCCGACATTCGTATTCCTCCCCAGGATCCGAATCTGTAACTTGGTTACACAATGCGTGATGTTTGATGAGATATCAACGAAAAAATGTAACTTAGTTTCGTTAAGCGCCGCGAAGAGGGGATCTCACGACGAATTTCTTGCCCACATACATCAATGCATGTAACTAAGTTTCATGACCAGTCATAAGGAATCTACCGGCTTGCCGAACGAATCTCGCCCCATATCAGATGGTAGTGCCCCTCCACTTAAGGGCAGAATTGGAGCAGTCGATTTGATTCCGGCACTGCACAATTCAGAAACCAAACTGGCAGTTCAGGAGCAGAAGGTCGCCGATTATGTAAAGGACCACCTCAACGAAATCAGCGCCATGACCATCGGGGATCTCGCGCAACGCTGCTCGGTCAGCAAGCCAACCGTGGTTCGATTCTGCCGCAGCCTCGGCTGCGAAGGATTTCGAGATTTCAAACTCCGCCTAGCCCAGAACGTCGCTGTCAGCGCACAATATCTGTATAGAAACGCCGATGACGAAAGCCCTGACGCAGATACCGCGATTGACCAAGTTCTTGGGGCTTTGTTTGCGACCCTGGATGTTATGCGCGGTCAAATCGATACGGCGAAACTCGAAGAAGCGAAGAACGCTTGCCTGGGTCGACGACAAATCCTGTTCTCAGGAATAGGCGGGGGCTCTTCGCTCGTCGCCCAGGAAGCTTCCAACCGGTTTTTTAGACTTGGGATTCCGTCATTCTTTGTAAATGACAGCTATGCTCTACAAATGCGTGCTGCCGCGCTCGGAACCGAAGACGTACTCTTCCTTGTTTCGGCGAGTGGTGAGGCCGACGCTATCGTAAGTGCGACCGAAGTCGCTAATGGTTATGGCGCGACCACAATCTGTATCACAAAGCCCAATACAAGGCTGTCCGACATATCTAAAATTGCTCTTCTCACGGAGTTGCCTGAGGACAGTGACATCTACAAGCCTACAGCCTCGCGATATGCCCACCTCGCCATTGTTGACGCATTAGCCATGACCGTGGCGCAAGAGATGACCGACGAAACGAAAGAGAATCTCCGGCGAATTCGCGCATCATTGACGGCTTACCACGGCAGAACCGGCCCACAGCCATTGGGCGATTAATCTATGTACGAATAGACGAGTACCCGACATTGCGCGATTGTTGAGAGCAAGGGCAGCGAACTGCCCCTGCTCGGTCGGCTGTTCAGAATGGCGCCCGGTGGTGCGAAGGCGGAGGGCGTTCAATCTGTGGCGGGAGGCCGACGTCCTCCCTAAGGTAATCCGGCAATTCAGCTAACTTGCGCAGAACCGGCCGTTCCCTGCCGGATTGCAAGGCAAATACAGCATCCAGCCGTAGCAAGAGGCCACGCGACCGTTTGAGGGGGATATATAGTGATAAGGTTGGCATTGTTCTCTCCATGAATGATGGAAAGCCGCCACGTGAAAAAACACAAAAAAGGCCGCTCACGAGGCGGCCTTCAGATCGGAAACCTGTCAGACCGCTTTAACGGGCTACTGCGCCTTCCGCGCGAAGCATTGAAGTCTGACGATTCAGCATATCTGATCTCTCCTTTGTCAGGGTTTCCAGTCCCGCAAGCTACCAGACGGGTAGCTTCGGTTCAACAACCTTTAAATGTTCTGGTCGAATTTCGCCGGATTTCGAACTAACGCTTATTTGCGTTGAAAAAGCGCTTTGTCCTGGTTGCCTCCATTTGCCACCCCAATGCGGCACGTCCGGCTGCTACGCTGTCGTTAGCCCGATTTGAGCCCTTACCTGCCGTTTCAGAGCTATGTGATCGCTACGTCTGCATTCGTCAGGTTCGGATCTCATTGCAGACATTTGACGCCCTTTTTGAGCTAGAACCACCGTTTGCGTCGGTTGAATTTGCAACAGGACGACCATCAGAAGTGAGTTTCACAAATGAGCCCTAGGCTCAATTGGAATTGGTGAACACAACCTTCAACCTAACAAAAACTCCCTGGCTATTTTCGAAAGGTTAGAGCTTCACCGGTAAAGATCTCCGCATAGATGATGCCAAGTTTGTCCGGCAACAGAAGTTACCGTTCAAAGAAATGGATGCCGGGTCCGAGACAAATATGGAATTGGTTTTTCGTCATTGGCTTCGAAGTCGCACAAGTCAAATAGCGAAAAAGGCTGCAAAATATTGTGGATCGGGTATCTATATGTTGTTCGACACACCAGTATTCCTTCAGTGCTCGCAATGCCGACATCTTAGTAGGGAGAGTTCAATGTCCATGACGGCCCGCCGTGCAAACACTGCTGCGCATTCCATCCAGAAAGTCGAAGCCTTCTTTACAACCTACAATGCTGCGGTGAAGGAAACGCCAGCTGTCGCAGATTTCACGTTTGGCAATCCCCACGAAATGCCTTTGCCCAGTGTCGTCGATGCGCTGAAAACCCACGCCGAACCTCAGAGTGTGGATTGGTTTGCGTATAAGACCAACGAAGCGGACCCCTGCGCGTTTCTGGCAGATGCCTTATCCAAAGAGTTGGGGCTTCCATTCGAGGCGGATGACATTGCGCTGACCAAAGGCGCTTTTGGGGCCATCAAGATGTGTTTCACCATGCTTCTTGAGCCCGGAGACGAATGCATCGTGCCGCTGCCGGGCTGGTTCTGCTATGGGCCAATGCTAGCCGCAGCCGATGCCAAAGAGGTTCAGGTGCCTCTGGATCCAGACAATTTTGACCTTGACCTGGAGGCTATTGCCAGCGCCATAACCCCTCGCACCAAAATCGTGGTTGTTAATACGCCGCACAACCCGACTGGTCGCATATACTCGCGTTCTGATCTGCAACAGCTTGCCGACCTGCTCGAGGCTAAGTCAGCTGAGATCGGCCATCGAATTTGGATATTGTCTGACGAACCCTACCGCCGCATTCGGTTCGACGGCATTGGCTTTACGACACCAGCAGCCGTCTATCCGCACACACTGATCGACTATTCTTACGGGAAAATTCTCCTCGCGCCCGGCCTGCGCCTTGGCTACCTTGCGATCTCACCAACCTTGCCTGCAGCGGAACGAAAAGAACTTCAGACTCTGCGGTTTGCCGTGCAGATGGCGGATGGTTGGAATGTCCCGGATGCTCCGTTGATCTATGCGCTGCCGGACCTTGAAAACGTCTCAATCGACATTGCCGCCCTGGCTCGCCGACGCGAACGAATGCTTGGTGCTTTGGGTCAGTGGGGATACAGGATGACAAGACCAGAAGGCACCTTTTATCTATGGGGGAGAGCCCCGGGCGGTGATAGCGATGCCTTTGCTGAATGTCTTCAAAAGCAAGGCGTTTATGTGATGCCAGGAACAGTTTTCGACCGCCCAACGGATTTTCGTATTTGCCTTACAGCTACTGACGAAATGATAGAAAACGCAATGCCTGCATTTCAGGCGGCCGCAAACCAAATGCTGAAATGAAGGCTGGCATCAGATCGAGTTAAAGGCATCTCGATTGTGTGACAGCTTTGTTGCGCATACCCGAAACCAAACGCTCCTTAGTGTTGACTTCGAATATACGCTACGAGTCCAGAGACGACTTAGGTGATGAGCGCAGCATTTGTCGTTCAGGGCGGCTTCCCGTATTGAGTGGGCGCACTCTAGCTTCCGGTAGACAGCGAGAGTGCAATTGGGTCGAGGAACCAGTGAATCGACCACACAGGGCACTTCAAACCCGCCCCGAGCAGCGTTAGTCTCCGATCCGAGCAACGCTGAAAGGAGCCGGTCCATGTCACTCTTCTCAAAACTCTTCGGCGGCGGAAAAAAGTCGGATCCTGAGCCGGTCGCATACAAAGGGTTCGACATCTTCCCCGACCTGATTGCCGAGGGTGGAAAGTACCGCCTTTCGGCACGTATCGAAAAGACAATCGATGGAGAGCGCAAAACTCATGCGATGGTCCGGGCGGATGTCTTTGACAGCCGGGATCAGGCCGAGAGCTTCAGCCTCACGAAGGCAAAGCAGGTGATTGATGAGCAAGGCGAATTCATTTTCGATTCAGGAAACCGGTAGCAGTTTAGACTACGACAAATTTAAGTTAGGTCAGGAAGCGAGTTTTAATGTGCGCTTCAACCGAAAAGGTCCAGTTGCTGAAAACAAAAAAGACGACGTGACAAAGACCCACGATCCAATGTTTCTGCGCGTGAGTTCTTCTGAGCTCACGCACACTAGTTCTCAATAATTTCGTTATCAGCGTGCTTTCGAAATACCGGTTGCTGCGTCATGCCCCTATTCTTAAGAGGAGTTCTCTGACGAGGTATCACCTTGGAACAGTTTTTCTTGTGTATGAGCCATTCTAGCTATGGCGGGTAGCTGGCTGATACCGCCAATTTCTTCAATCAAATCAGAGTGTCGGGCGATACATAGTTTTACCACTCACGCTCAACTAAGCTATTGGTTTCGTTTTATCTTCCATTTCAATAGTGCACACGTTTTTCCATTTGCGTCTCAAAGGTTTTCCGTCGTGTCGGCTGAACTCCACGAGAGTTTCCATTCGCCTAGAGTGCGGAATACAACGAGAGAAAACCCAATGCAAAAAACGCTTGCAGAAAGCGATGTCATTCCGTTTGCACTCTAAAAGTGTTCTTTTATCGACTGCCTCCGCCACTACCGCAGTTGTAAAATGTCCGGAACGCAGAGTTTTCTTTTGGCAGGCATTTTGTCCGCACCATCTGATCGTTTAAGTCGCTTCGGACCGTCTTTGACTTTGATCTTCGGCTTTGCTATTGGGCCCTTCAAGGTCACGGGCCAGGGGCTCTTCGAAAGAGGTTCGCCAATCTTGCGGGGCTGTAGATTTAAATCCAAAACCTTGCCCGCTACATTAACACCGCCAAAGACGACGACTTGGACATGATCTGTCTCCAATGTGGTTTGTTTCGTCGAAATACTTCCATTGGAAATACTAATCGGCGCACGCAAACATACGATTGGAGCAACCTTTTGCTTCTCTTTGGTAAACACCCAAGGTAGCACCCCTAGTCCTGCCAGATCTAAGAGCTGGGTCTCGATCGAGCCATCACGCAATGAAACTGTGGCGTTGCCACTCATGCTTTTGGCAAAGTGTTTGGGTGAATCGGTTCCTCCGGTCACCGAAAAATCTGCATAGATCGTACCGCTTGCGCCTTTTTTGAAGTTCAGACTGTGAAGAATTTCATCCAGCTGCCAGCCGCCTGCCTTGCCGGTCAGCGTGAGCAGATGCGCGTCGTTCGATAAATCCATTTGCCCGGTGACGTCGAAATGAGCGCCTCCGTATTCAAATTTCAAAGGCCCAGCCTTAAGCTCATTCTTGTTGAGCGTCAGTTCGCTTTGCAAACTGCTGATGCCTTTGGCACCCTCTATGTGCCGAAGGTCAATGTCGACATCCATATCCATACCGGACAAGAGAACTGAACGCCCAATAGGTTTAAGCGTCACATCAGTTAAAGGGCCAGTGTCACTTGCTTCTTGATTGACGTCTTCCTCGTTGGGCTCCGCACCGCCTAGCTTCCGCAACTGTGCAGCGGCCTGAATGATAGTTCGAATATGATCTATCTTTATTAGGTCACTCTCAATGGAACCCTTCAGCACAGGGTCACTTGTTGCATCATCAAGATCGGCGACAATTTCCAGGACAGATTCAGCAACTTCGACATTCGCATTCGCGTTCCAGTCGGTGCCTTCGCTAACGAGGTTGATTTCAAGGCGAGCCTGCCCGGTTTCCACACGTTCAAGCGATAGCGCCTCCAAAAGGTCCGCTCCGGATGGGACTGTGACATCAATTGCTAAATCCAGATCCTCGAATTTGAGTACATTCTTGACAGTGCCATGCACCTCAAGGTTCCAGACGTCCGTATCGCTTGTCTTTCCATCCAAGTTCGTCAGCGAAAGCTGATTGATGTCACCGTTCAAATGGAAGTCACCGGCAAACCTGCCAAGCTGGTCGTCTGGTCCCGCCAATTCTGGCGAGATCAAACTGCTTGCCGGTATATCCATTAGGCCTTCTGCTGATATGCCTTGCAACTGAAGCGCGTCATAGACCGAACCGTTCAAAATGACAAACGGATCGGCGGGGTTCCCAATTCTCAGGTTGATGCTTCCGACCCTTAAAGCGCCTTCTGGTGTCCTGGAAAGCTCGGAGAACTTAATCGGGGGCGGGCCTTCGCCGGACGTGTCCAACGTGAAACCGTTGGTCTTAATGACCATTTGTCGCTGCGGTACCTGCCCGGGCACGCTGTCGATAACCATGTCGACCGCGATAAGTTTAAGATCATACCGCGAGGCGGCTGGGGCTGGTTCAGCGTCTTCAGGGTACAACCGAATGCGGGTTGTCAATGATACGTCTTCCGGATTTCCCAATTCCCCGATCTGCCCCGTCAACGAAAGGCTTTGTCCGCCTTCCAATTCAGCCAATACAGATAGGTCGTCAATTCGTGCTACACCGTCGACTGATGTGAACGTTGCACCAATATTCCCTGTACCTTCCAAAACGCGATTGAGCTTCAAGATATCGAGAAGCTGGCCAAGTTCGGCAATCTCCACGGTCGTTGCCACTTGCAGACCGTTTTCTTGAGGGACTTCCTCGGCGACAATAGAAATCTGTTCAAAGTTTACCGCCACTTGAAACGGGTCTTCCGCGGGGAATGTCGCGTTCAGATCAAACCTCTCTCCGTTCAGCGAACCGGCCCCGACTGCCGTCGCGACGTCGGTTTCCGTATCGCGCTTTAAAAGCAGCTCAGGAAGCTGCAGATCCAACTCAAGTCCGTTTAACTCGTTCTGATAAAGAATGGCGATATCAGTCAGATCAATTTTGCGGTCCGTAAGAATTCCAGCTAACAGCGGCGTCGGGGAATTTTCAGGTTTCCCGGCTTCGGCTTCCGTTTGGGAAATGGACTGCCAGTTTCCGAAGCCGTCTTTGTCTGTGATTAGGTTCAGATGAACACCTGAGAGCGAAAGACCACTCAGTGACAGTTTACTGTTCCAAAGGTCGCGCGCGGAAACCTCAAACTCGATCTCATCTATTGCTGCAAGTTTCACATCAGCATTCGGAGAACCAGGTAGTTCCAGCCCTGCCGCTGACACCTGCAATTGCCGACCAAACCCCAGACGCACTTCATCTTCAATTCTAACCTCTTGGCCAAGTTTCTTAGAGATCAGGTTTTCGACGAAAGTAGTCCTGACCGAGGAAAACAACGCAGAAGACAGGAAAAGCCAAGCTGCTAACACAGCGACAAACGCGACAGCGCAACAAATCAATATACCTTTTGCAACGTATCGCACGTTCTTCTCCTAAAATTCCGATTCATCCAATGGGCAGCCTAGACCATTTAATCATCAAGTTAATGGAATATATGGTCGGTAAATGATCTGAAATCTGAATTACCTTGACCAAATTGCTGAATTTCTCGCCTATTTAGTCGAACCGCTAAGAAGCGGGTAAATGACAAACGTTCGGCTAGTGCTGCACGCCCGGTTACTAAACAGCTGGCTCGAAGAGAGTTTTACCAGCCAAAACGGATGCGCTGCATGAGCTTTGAACATGGCGGAACGACGTAAGCTTCAATCGACAGGCTGCCAAGTTCCTCCGATTTTCCATATTTATCTAATTACTGCTATGTGTGAATTCATCAAACGATGAGGACATGATGAATTCACTAACCAGAATAACACGTGGGATAGGCGTCGCTTTCAAAGAC
The DNA here is from genome assembly GCF_059610905.1 of Ruegeria sp. CDSC002. NCBI lineage: Bacteria > Pseudomonadati > Pseudomonadota > Alphaproteobacteria > Rhodobacterales > Roseobacteraceae > Ruegeria > Ruegeria sp. CDSC002. The sequence goes on along the minus strand of NZ_JBXWOM010000004.1, from coordinate 141,478 downwards.
GGTAGAGTGAAAGGCATTCTTGCCTTCACAGTCGGAATGATTTTATGGGCCTCGGTCTTTTACCACTTTGTCGAAGGTTGGAGTTGGCTCGACTCAATCTACTTTTCTGTCGTGACGATTTCGACTGTGGGGTTTGGTGACTTCTCACCTGAAACCGCGGCAGGGAAGATCTTCACAATGATTTACATCGTCGTGGGCCTCGGTGTCTTCGTGACCGCGGCGACCACAGTGGCGGATACAATCTTGTCCCAGGACGACAAAAAAGCGGACAAGTAGATTATCCCAATTTGGCCAAATCGAGTTCATGCCCAGGCATTGGTTTGACTGGGCCCATCAAGCCGTGGCCCGGATTCATTTGTGTCTTCAAGCTGATAGATGATCACTAAAATTCAAAAAAATATACATATTATGTTTTTTGAGTGTAACATTCGAAAAACACATGGAGGGATGGAATGGAAAAGACTCAGGACGCGAAGATTGTCGATCTGGCAATACGATTGCTCTTTCTCGGACTATTCCTCTATAGCGCCCTTGTCATGGTGGCCCCGCTTGCAAGTGTGGTTATCTGGGCAACGATCCTCTGTGTGGCGCTTTACCCGGCATTTGATTGGCTTCAGTCCAAGCTGGGAGGGCGGAAAAAACTTGCCACGACGATCTTGGTTTTGCTGGGCCTTGTTCTGACCCTCGGGCCAGTCGCTACCGCGGTGTCTGGTGCCGCAGAACTTGGGTCTGAATTCGCGGAACAAGCAGACAAAGGTGACTTGAAAGTCCCACCTGCGCCAGAGGGTCTCAAGGAGTTGCCCTTGGTGGGAGACAAAATAGCCGATGTCTGGGGAATGTTTGAGCGCAATCTTGACGGCGCGCTTGCAAAATATGGCACGCAAATCCTTGAGATCACCAAATCGCTTTTTGGGAAGGTGCTGGGCATCGGAATCGGGCTTCTTGGCTTAGCTCTGTCCGTATTGATTATGGGGGCTTTGTTCAGCCCCGGGCCAAGTTTGGTCCAGGGTCTTCAGCGCTTTGCCAACCGTGTTTTCGCACCACGCGGCGGTGAATTCGTAACACTGGCAGGCGCAACGATCCGGAACGTGACAAAAGGCGTAATTGGCGTAGCAGCCATTCAGGCGGTCTTCGTTTGGATACTGTTGGCTTTGTTCGGGATTTCTTCGGCCGCTACTCTGGCATTTATCTGCCTGATACTCTCGATTATCCAAATCGGGCCCGGATTGGTTCTAATACCGGTTATTATCTACGCATGGAGTTCCATGTCCGGCGGAACTGCTTTGATCTTCACCATATTGGCCGTTCCCGTCATGATAATGGACAGTTTCCTAAGACCCGTGTTCATTTCAAAAGGCCTTGAGACTCCGATGTTGGTCATCCTCATCGGTGTTCTCGGAGGTATGATGGCGTACGGTTTAATCGGCGTCTTTATGGGCCCCGTTCTCTTCGCTGTTTTCTATGAGCTTTTCAAGGTTTGGATTGATACCTCGCCCGAAGCCGAAGGCACTGCTGAAGGTGCGGCGAAATGAGGAAGACAATATGGACAACCCTGGCCGTCATTCTGATTTTTCTTGTTTGGTACCTGGTCGCTGATCGGAAAACGCCATTTACTGGGAACGCCAGAGTAAAAGCCGTGGCGACCCAAATCGTCCCGCAGGTAACCGGCACTGTGACTGAAGTCTTGGTCGAAAATGGTGAGATTGTCTCGGCCGGAGATGTCCTTGTCCGGATCGACCCCCGACCCTACGAGATTCAGCGCGACAAGGCTGAAGCTGATCTCGAAGCAGCCACTCAAGAAGTGGGTGCATCTTCGGCAGAGGTGAGAGCGGCACAGGCTAAACTAGCAAGGGCGCAAAGCGATCTGGATACGATGCGTATTCAGACGGAACGCGTATTTGCGCTCGAAAAGAAAGGGTTGATTGCCGTCACAAAGGCCGATGATGCGCGAGGGCAACTGGCAGAGTCTGAGGCAAACTATGAGAACGCAAAAGCGGATCTGGAAAAAGCAAAACAGAGGCTTGGTGAAGATGGGATTGAAAACCCGAAAATCCAGCGCGCGTTGGCCGCCTTGGCAGATGCAGAGCTAAACCTTGAGTGGACTGTACTACGTGCTCCGGCGACGGGTGTCATTTCTAACTTGCTTATAGCCCCCGGAACATATGCGCGGTCCGGCCAGGATCTATTGACGTTTCTGGACGCAACTGACGTCTGGATCGAGGCGTATTTTACCGAGAACAACCTAGGAAGAGCCTCGATAGGTTCTCCGGTTGACGTGGTGTTGGATATGCATCCAGGTCAGATTATTCCGGGCGTCATTGAGAGCTTTAGTGCGGCTGTTTCCCTAAGTGGCGGTGATGTGCCCGGGCAATTGGCGAGCCCGCCAAGCACTAAAGGTTTTTTGCGGGAGCCTGAGAGATTCCCGGTCAGGATCGTTTTACCTGGCTATGAAGCAGGAAGCACCGAAGATGACCTTCGCTTCCAGCTGAATGGGCAAGCCGATGTGATCATGTACCTAAGTGACAACTCGTTGCTGAACCTTGTAGGTCGAACCTACATCCGCGTGGTTTCAATTCTGTCCTATGCGTACTGAGGACCAACGCTCTGTCACCCGGCTTGCGCTGGGTGTTACCGGCGTCTTTTCATTGGGCCTGTTTCTTGGCTGGCCACTCGCCGTCATTGGGGCGGTGTTCGCCGCTCTTTTCCTACAAGCACCTGCCGCATTGCCTCTGGCAGCATTTGCTAAGCTGTTTGTTTTCTCTATTGGATTGATGTTCATTTCGTTCCTGTTGTCGTCAATCTTCTCACCATATCCGCTTGTGTTTTTAATTTTGGTGGCAATTGGAATAATCTTGTCTTTCATATGGTCAGTTTCAGGCGCCGGAGTTTTACCGGGTGTCATAGCTCTTATGGGGGCATTGATGATTCCGAACCTGGTTCTGCAATCACAGGACCTGGCTTTGGTACTCGTGTATTGGATACCGTTGAACCTTCTATTCGCAGGCTTCGTATCGACGTTGATGTTTGTGTTGATACCCGCTGAACCACAAACGGCGGCTCAAAAAAAAGCTGCGGCGCAGGCGAATTTCGATCCACATCGCCGAATTGTCCGGATGTCGCTTGTCACAGTGCCTTTTGCTATGGCGTTTTTTATTTCTGGCGCGTCTGCGTTGTTGGTTCTGTTCTTTGTCGCGCTACTAAGCCAGCAACTTGCGGCAATGCCCGCTGCAGGCAAAACAGTTGCAAAAGCAATGCTGACGGCAAACCTTCTTGGGGCGGCAGTATCCATCATTTGTTATGAAATAAACGTAATAGCTCCGGTTATTCTCACCCCCATTTTGCTGTGTTTTTTCTTCTGCTTGACACTCGGAGCACTCGGAAAATCTCAAGTTCCGCTCGCTGCCGCCGCCGGCTCCGCTATTACAACGGCTCTGATTGTATACGGCGGGTCGGTTGCACCGTTTTCAGACGAGGCTGACGTCAAAAGCATCACTCGAGTTTTGCAAGTTGCCAGCGCCGCTTTTTTTGTAATCATCGCATATGTCGTGGTGGATGAATTCTGGCCGGAAAAAGAGCGCCAGACGGCTCAATGAAGTCAATTGCGATGTGGCATGGTTCTGAAAGAAGTAAAGTTTCCAGCGTGACCACATTTATTTGATTTATCCGGTCCGAAAGAAATCAGCTTTGTCCGCGTTGCGCTTGTCGCGGAAAGGCATCTCGAATGGCAGATTTCGGGACCGCCGCATGAATTGCAGCGTCATAACAAACCACGAACGTCGCTGAAGCGGTTTAATGTGAAGCGATTTCTGGTTGAGTGATGGCCGTTCAATGGTACGAGTACGAAAGGCTGCCTCGCGGACAAAGCCGACTTTCGCGGCAACCGCGCTAAGGGCTGCTAAGCATTCACTCGTTTCAATGTCAGACGGACACGAACGTTAACTGAGTTTCACCACTCTTCTCTTACGCCAGACTGTTGCGAAGTCTTTCTGCAAACAATTCCGCAAACTGTTTCGTCGCAGCTGATCGGAACTGCGTGGGGGGGTAGACAGCATAGATACCTCCTGTTGGAAGCGCCCAGTCCGGTACAAGCCGGATCAGTCCACCGTTTTCGATTTCTCTCTTAGCAAAAAAATCCGGCAGAATAGAGATCCCGGCCCCTTCGACTGCCATTACCTTGATCGCTGGTGTTACGTCTGCTCGCAACGCGGGGTTCATTTTTACGTCACAGGTTTCACCGGTAGCTTTACTAAACTTCCAACTCAGTGGGTTTGGCAGGGCTCTGTGTTCGACGAACGGAAACGCTGCCAATCGTTCCGGATGGTTTGGCTGTCCAAGTTGCTCAACCAAATCAGGCGACGCCACTACGATTTGCTGAAAGTCGGCCAACTTGCGCGCAACGTTGGCGGAATCGGCAAGCCAGCCTACCCGATATGCAATGTCAAATCGTGCCTCGACCGGATCGAACCGCGTATCACTTAGCGTCAAGTCAATCGTGACAGCCGGATAGGCGATGCGAAACTCGGCCACGACCGGTGAAACGTATGTTACGCCCATATCGAGAGGGGCGGTGATGCGCAGGTTTCCAGTCGGTTCTGCGCGCCCTTGCTTTGCCATTTCATAAGCTTCTTCGGCCTGCGCCACTGATGCACGTGCGGCCTCATAGAAGGATTGTCCGGTTTCCGTGAGATTTAGATGGCGAGAGTTGCGAATAACAAGAGTTGCACCAAGCTCTTCCTCCAAAAGCTGAAGCTGCTTGCTGACGACCGCCTTGCTAATACGCATGCGATCAGCGGCCGCTGTAATCGTTCCTTCTTCCGCGATGGCAACAAAATACTCCAGGCGATTTAAGTTCGATTTTTTCATCATTCGTCACTTTTTAACTGACATTGTGTCTACAGATATTGCCTTTAGTCAACATTAGCGGCGCACTACTTGTGGTTTACCAAAACGGAGACTGCAATGACGCGCTTCACCTATATCTATGATACCTATTGCGGCTGGTGCTATGGTGCCGCCCCGGTGATTGATGCGCTGATAGAGAGCGGTGCTGAAGTTACCGTCATGCATCGCCATTTGTTCCAGGGCGCACATGCATATCGAATGGGCGATGGCTTTGGTCGAATGGCTTTGGAATACGATCGGCGTATCGAACAGCTAACCGGCCAAGCGTTCAGTGATGCTTATGTGCAGAACATTCTGGGAAACCCGGACGAAATGCTGGATTCCAGCCTGACCGCATACGCCGCAGCTTTGGTTCATGATCAGGGCGCTAGCGCTGAGATGAAGCTGGCAAATGTTTTGCAACGGGCGCGTTATGTCGCCGGTGTTTCCGCAGGTAACAGCGAAGCGGTTCGTAGTGCCCTGATTGAATTCAGCGTGAACCGTTCGTTGGACGAAGGCAGAAGCCTCGCCCGGCAGATCAGTACGGACGCTGCAAATTTGCAATCACGGTTCGGGTCGCAAGGTGTCCCGACTCTGGTGATGCAAATCGACGGCGGAACAACCCAAGTCGACGTCTCAACCTACTACCACTTTCCTGAAGAGATCGCGGCATTGGCCGCATAAATGCAAGGAGCATCCCTATGAAGACGATCCTCACTTCTGCAGCAGTCATGCTGCTGTCCACCGCAGCCTTTGCGGCTGATCTCACCATCACGGCCTTCAGCCCGAATGAAGGCAGCCTGTTCCCGGTCTCATCGAACCTGATCGAAGGTCCGAATGAGGTGATCCTGGTGGACGCCCAGTTTGAAAAGGACGATGCCCAGCAACTGGTTGATATGATCAATGCGACGGGTAAATCCCTGACGACCGTCTTTATCAGCCACAAGGATCCTGACTTCTATTTCGGGTTGGATACGATCCGTGCAGCTTACCCGGATGTCAAAATCGTCGCGACACCTGAGACCGTCAAAGGCATCGAGAAAACCATCCAGCTCAAATACGATTTCTGGGGCCCGATCTTGGACGCGAACGCCCCATCCGAATTGATTGTACCTGAGGTTCTGGAAGGCGACAGCCTGACGGTCGATGGTGAAACCGTGCAGGTGATCGGCCTCGATGGGCACGATCCGGTTCATACATTCCTGTGGGTGCCTTCGGAAAAAACTGTGCTGGGCGGCGTTGTCCTTTATGAAAACGTGCATGTCTGGATGGCCGACAACCAAACCCCGGAAAGCCGCGACAGCTGGCGTGCAACGTTGGATCAGCTTCTTGCGCTGAACCCCGAACGGATCATCCCGGGTCATGTCATTGGGGGCAGCGCAGAAAACGCAAGCATCGTTGACTTCACCAAAGAATATATTGCCGCGTTCGAGGCGGCCGCGGACAAGGCGGGAGATTCCGCAGAATTGATCGCCGCGATGCAGGCTGCCTATCCCGACTTTGAGAACGTGAGCGATCTGGAGCTAAGCGCCCAGGTTATCGAAGGAGAGCATTCCTGGCCGTAAGTCTAAACCGGCATCAGAGGCCGTCCAATTCGGTCTCTGTATTACGAAAGGGGCGCTGGCCCACCAAATCCGGCGCCCAATCACCAACAGTTCAAAACTCAGTTTGCTGTGAACTACACCGCATTTGCCGCGACGAAGAGAAGAAATTTCATGTCTTGCAAGTTCACGAATACCAAGATTACGCAATACGGCATCATTGGTGCTGTCCTGTTTGCGTTCGTTTCGGCGACAACATTTGCCGTCAATGCTCAGGAGCAAAACATGACTCCATTGGAAATTGTCAAAAGCACCTATGAGGGCGAAACCTCCGAAGATAACGGTCGCAACCTTCAGGCGCATTTGGCTCCTGATGCCAAATGGACCGAGGCAGCGGGTTTTCCCTAGCCACCATTCATTCACGTTGCGGCTAAGGTCTGTTGTGAGCCCAAACTAACGGATGCTGCTACACGCACGAAAGGCGGCTTACAAGCGCGGTATGCGATGCGATTAATAACTCTGATCAATAGGTCAAAGAGACAACATGATCGATCAAGAGCAATGAAAAAGAGTCTCGCTACTTATGAAAAGCTGATTAACCAGCGAGGGTTGCCGGGTGTATTTGTGAAACCCGTACGCGCGGATTGGTGTGGTCACGAAATGGCGGATCGTGACAAAAAAATCGCCCTATTGATCATCAAGGAGCTTCGGATGAGATTTGCAGCGTCACATCTTCACGAACCAAAGATCCTGATACAGGGGTGCGGTGCAAAGATTTATCCCGGTGAAGCCATAGAACGGACCTCTAGTCTGACTGATCAGTCATAGATTTCTACCGACAGCGCATCCATCGCATATGAGGTTTCGATATTTGCCTGGCCGTCCACGTAATTGAGTGACTGGGACCTGCTCAGTGCCCGCATTTCCCCGCTTATCCAGACAGGCTTATATAACTCGTCGATTTCGAAGCCTTGTTCGTATCGCACATAAACCATCTGATTGGCTGGAGGTGGTGGTGTGTGAATGCAGGCTCCAACTGTAGGAACCAGAAGGAATTCGACCGCCTTCTGGTCGACAATATCCAGGGGAAGGAGATAGCCGGGAAGACGCACGTTCTCGCCCAAAAGGTCAAGGTTCGGTTCGCGCGCGGCAATCAACCGTTGGTTCATCACAATTTCGCGTTGTTCAAACAACCAATCTGGGTCAAGGCCTTGAGATACGAGGTCTTCGCGGATCTGAAACGCTTCGGCGCGCTTCTCGTCATCCGCAGTGTCCGCATGCAGAATCTCAATCCGATAAAGCATGGCCAACGCATTGACCTGAGAATATTCTAGGGTGGCAAAAGGATCGTGGTAAGGCCGCTCTTCAGGAAGGAGATCCTGCCAACTTATGTTGCGCGGATCCGCTGCTAGAAGAGGCCCCGCAATCGCAAAGGCGAATAAGATATTCAGAAAATGCGCAATGGTCTTCATTTCAGCGGATCCTTTTATTCAAAGCCGCACCGACAGTCCGTCTGATAGCGTCATACGGTACACCCTTAACGCAGGTATAATACTGGCAAGAAGACCAGAGCAGAAAACTAGGGCTATGAGAAGAACCTCGCGAAAACTCGGCAGGCCAACACCGATGCGAAGCCCAAAATTTGCGGCAAGAAGCGGATCTATCACGAGCGTGAGAGCGCTGAGCGCGATTACTCCAAGCACGATGCCGGCCGACAACAATAAAACGGCTTCAAGCAAGATCAGGGAAAAGACGCCGGCTGGTGCTGCGCCCACGGATCGAAGGATCGTAAATTCACGCCGCCGGTTGTCGAGTGAAGCAGACAACATGACCACCATGCCGATCATTCCAGCCACTGCCACAGCGCCTGCCATCAGACGCAGAGCAGTCTCGGCCGTACTGGTAATCGACCAAAGCTGCAACAGCGCAACATTAGGAAGAACAGCGGTCAGTGCCTCGTCGCGATGATCTGCCAGTTGCCGTTGAATTGAAAGCACCGCCGTCTTCTCCTCAAGTCCGGCAAAAATCGCGTTGATGGTCCCTGGTTCATGATCATGGCCACCGTGATCGTGCCCGCCAGAGGTCCTGGCAGCTTCCGCCTCGTCTTCATGGTCGCTTTCATGGACATCACTGTCGTCATGATCCTGATGCCCTTCTTCGTGCTCGTCAGGCTCGCCGTGCTCCGCATAGTCATCGTCTTGTCCATGGCCGTCGCCGTGATCCACATGCCCGTCCGCAAATTCGCTGTCTGCGTGATCTTCGCTAGGGGAATGCTCGGTGTCATGGCCTTCGTGTTCTTCGGCGACTTCAGGTGCATCGACCAAAACAAACGGGTCCGCACCCTCTGATGCAGGTTCTTCGTGTAAGGCGTCAAAACCCTCGAGCGAGACAAAAACCATTCGGTCAACGGCCGTCCCGGTATGCCCCAGCACGCCGGTCACTGTGAAAGGCGCTTCGTCGTGAACATCAAAGGCGACTTCCCCTGAGCCATGGGCATTCACGATTTCAGTACCTGACGTGTACCCGAAAGCCTGAGCAACTTTTGCTCCAATCACTGCGCCATCTGGAGACTTAAACGGAACACCTTCAGCAAATATCAGCTGCTGGCCGCCACTATGACGAAAGTGGTCAAAATATTGCTCGGACGTTCCGATCACGGGATATCCACGGTGGTTGTCACCCATCATGATCGGCACTGTCCAGCTTACCTGGGGCAGATCTTCGATCATCTCGTAGCTGTCCCAGCTGATACCAGCGCCTGTTGTGCCTACACCAAAAACCGTTGCCATCAGGATCTGCACATCGTTTCCGCGTGCCGCAATGATCAGGTCGATACCTGATGCAGAGTTGGCAAAACCCGCTCGTGCCTCTGTTCGCAGTCGTTCAACGCCAACAATCAAAGCCACGCTCAAGGCAATGCTAAGAACAGTCAACGCAGCGATAAAGCGGCGATTGAGAAGGCTTTTATAACAAAGATTGAACATCACGTTTTACCTGCGTTCAGCATCGGCAAGTCAACGCTCCGATCGAAGTGTTTTTCCAGGCTGCGATCATGGCTGACAAATAACAAACTCGCCCCTGATGCTTTGCATTCCTTCAACAACAACTGGACAAACGTGTCTTTCGCTTCCTCATCCAAAGCCGAGGTGGGTTCATCCGCCAAAACTACTTCAGGCGCCCCTATCAGAGCACGCGCCGCCGCAACGCGTTGTTGCTGCCCAACACTCAGTGCGCTGGCAGGTCGATTGATCAGCTCAGCATCCTCGAGACCCAGCTCACTTAGCAACCGTGTTGCGGTAGCTTTGGGGTCTGGCCCCGACCGATTGCGCCGTTGCGCTGAAAACCGGCAGGGCAGCAACGTGTTTTCAAGCGCACTGAGCCAAGGCAAGAGATTAAAGACCTGGAAAACAATCCCCAAATGATCCACGCGAAAACGGTCACGATCACCTCCGGCCAAAGCCCCGACATCCGTGCCTGCAACGCGAACCGCGCTTTGCGGTACATCGATCACGCCAGCAATTGCCGAGAGCAACGTGGTCTTACCGCTGCCACTGGGGCCTCTCATAAACACGCTTTCCCCAGCCTCAAGATCGAAGCTATCGACTGAGAGAACCGGGTCAGGTTGACCGGGCCACCGAAACACCAAGGATTTGAGTTCGACAGTTTTCATTGATGACACAGATGCTTTGGCTTGGTTTTTCAAAGATAATTGAGCTTTTTAGTGATCCAGAAAAGGATCTCTGCCAAAACACCAATGGCTCCGGCTTTGTCTGTCTTGACCAAAGCTGTTCCTGACGTTCCAAATTGCAAGGAATTACTTTCTGCATCTGCAGGTAGTTCAACCAATACGATGTAGCTGGATATCCCGGCTAGTTCGCGCAATGAGGGAAGACCTGATCTTAGATCAACAGTACCTTCGACAGTTCCGACCGGAAAATCGGAAATACGGCCGGTAATTTCTCCACCGGGTTCCGTTCTAAAAGCAAGCCGGATTTCATCACCGACCGAAACATTAGCGCGACTAGATTGGGGCAGAGTAGCAATTACTGCATAGTCCCCAGGTTTGACAAAAGTTATTGCCCCTTGTAGCGGAGTGGCGCGGTTACCTGGCCGTAGTGATACAGCCGTGACAACGCCGTTTCCCGGCGCTTTTACAACTGTTTGCTCTAAATCCCAAAGAGCTTGCGCAAGTGTCTGCTCGGCCTCCACGACACCTGCGTCACGCCCGTCGATCTTCGCGGCGATACGCCGCTCAAGGCTTGTCTTCCGGGCTTCTGCTGCGCGGATATTCGCGGTCAACTGGTCGATGGTTGAGACAGCTTCTTGCAGTTGGAACGTGGTTGATGCCCCGCGTTCTTCCAAAAGGATGATGTCATCACGACGCTGAATTCCGAAAGTCAACTGAGCAGTCAAGGATTCAATCTCGGCCTCGGCAGCTGATAAATCTGATACCAGTTGGTCGGCAGATGACTTTGCAGTTTCCAAGACAGCTTCGAGCCGGGAAACCTCGGCTTTGAAAACCTCATTATCTATCCGAAATAGGGTCTCGCCCTTTGCGACTTCCTGGTTTGGCTCCACAACGACTTCTGTAATCGTGCCCGCCACGTTCGGAGCAATATTCGTTGAAACACCCTGAATGGATACCGGGCCAGTCGGAGTTGTGTGGTTCAGCGCACCGATGACCACCAGAGCGATAACAGCGGCTACACCGTAAACTAGAGTTTTCCAGAATCCATTCCAGGGGAGAAGGTGAAACTTGGAAAAGACCAGCCAGACTATTCCAAAGTAGAGGCCAAGTACGATTAACAAGACTTCATTCCTTCGTGATGTTTCCAGAAAAGCTCGAACGACCACCCGAACTTACGAGTGATCGCCCTGTTTGTCATGATGACTTAGTTGTCACCTTGCTCTTCCAACACTTTGCGGTTGGCTTCACGATGGCGCCACGCCGCGCCCATACTCTCCTTCAGGTTTTCGGGAAGCGCTTCCAGAGGAACAACAAGATCGTCATCAACTGGCCACTCGGTCAGCAGCTCAGGATGATATCCCTCGGGATAGTACAGCTTAGGATCGATCTCCATATTGCGCACGTAGGGTTCTTGAATGTCTTCGCGCCGATGGGGTGGCTTCGGCACGATCAATTGACCATTGCTAAAGTCAAACTGCGGCGCACGTGAGTTTGGAAACTCGGGCAATATGCCTTCGCGAACCCATATCTGATCTTTGGTCACATTCACTACGATGCCGTCTGGCGCGCCAAAGTGATAGGGACCCTTCCAGTGCTCGCGGATTTCCGCGACGGTTTCTTCAATCTGATAGGGGTCATAGCTCATGTGCGTATTCATCAAAAGCCGGGGTTGCACCAGATTGGCAATGTAGCCAGCAGCATAGCTGGGTGTGTGATGAGTATCGACTGTGTAACGCCCCAGAAATGGCGGCACGCCCTGAACACCAGATGAGATTTCGATGATTTCCTGCTGCTGTTCCGTGACGAAGACATCACAGCCTTTGGCAAAAGGAATATCGATCATGTTGGGTCGACCGTCACCTGTCCAGATGAAGCACATGCCATTCCAATCCATCCGGTATCCAGACGCACCGTCCTTGGCATGGCTTCTTTGCCAGTGTGTGACTTTGACCCCGTCTTCATCATAGATCACGCCGCCATTGTCACGGAAATCAAATTCGTTGACTTCTATGTCCCAACCTTTGCCAACGGGAAAGACGCTGAACGCATCCCGGTGCCAGCCGGTCATCATTTTCATGCCTTCTACCATCGTTGCAGTGCCGTACTCCTTGGTGCGGCCGGATGGGCCATGGACCGTCAACTGCTCGTGCCATCCACCTGCCCAGGTTCCGAACATCCACAGATACGGCAGCCCACCAAAGTGGTCTACGTGCAGGTGCGTGATGAATACATCGGTAATTTCATTCAGTGCATATCCACTGGCAATGATGTTCGCTGGTGAGCCCTCACCAATGTCAAACATGAAAATCTTACCGTTACCCAGCTCAACAAGAATCGCCGTGTTCATTTGCCCAGGGCGAATGAACGGAGCAGATCCCATGAAGATAATTCTCATCTCGTTGGGCTGTACATCTTCGGTGCGTGGGAACCAGTTTGCCGCACTTTTCAACCACGGTTGAGGAGAGATGCCCTCAAAGGTCAGACCCTCTTTCCAACGTCCCATTGGGACGCCGCCAGTCAGTGCGGCCTCAATATCTTCTTGGGATGAGGGCTCCTGTACCGGAGGAGCCTGACCGAACGCATTTGTGGCGAACAATGTCGCTGCGACGGCGAGTGCGCTGAGTGACTTAATTGACTTCCTCTGTCTGTTTTGCAGCATATTTTCAGTCCTTTGTTCGAGCCTGGGTGAATATGGGAACCACTTCTGAAATGGCTTTCGGGACAATCTCTGAATTGGTAAATCGAGAGAGATGCTCGGCGATTTCCTCGGCTAGCCCGTCTAGGCTTTCGGTGACAGGATCGATCAGACATGGTGACGTCTGCTCATTGACCTTCCGGGCCCTCTCCAACTCGGTTGAGAGCAACTCGAAGTCACCGCAAAGTGCCTCGAATCCATGATGGTTCTTTCGCATGACTCGGATGCGGCTGATTTGGTCCGGAAAAGCGAGCTCTAGTAAGTTGATGTCCGTCATTGCCCTGGCGCCTAGTCCATCTCTAGGCACCAGGCTGAGGGCACATCGCGCAGCGCGGAAGGGTTACACCGTGAAATTAGGGTGACATTCAAATATTCATTTGACAGTATGGAGTTGAAAATACAGAGAAACTTGAAGTTTCAGATGCCCGACAGAGAATTGACCCTTGATCCGGAACGTCACGCGACCCGTGTGAAGTACGCGCTGGACCAGGTATTGGCGAGTGACATGTTTGGCAAGGCGGAACGCCTTCGGAATTTTCTGAGCTACGTTGTCGAAGAGGCCATTGCGGGTAGATCCGAGGCTATTCTTGGCAAAACAATCGCTCAGGATGTTTACTTCAAGAGTTTTGCCAGTGATGACGGCCACATTAACGTTGTTCGTGTGGATGCGGGGCGGTTACGGCGGAAACTTCAGCAGTACTATGAAACGGCAGGTGCTGAAGACGATCTGCGCATTCACATTGATAGCGGCGGCTACGCGCCTTGGTTCGAGGACCGCTCTGGTACAATTCAGAGCAATGTCGATCACACGCCATTCAGGCCAGGATTACCCTGGCTGATTGGCATCCCTGCTGTCACCATAGCGATCATTGCTCTTGCTTACATCTTGGGCGGGCGCATGGAACAGATTGTTGATCTAAACCCAAAGACATCCGCGCGCTCACTTGAGCGACAGGCTCTATCCGCTAAATCACCCGCTGCAGTACAGGCGTCAAACTACTGCGATCAAGCTCGGGGCCTGCTCTTTCCAATCGCAACTATCGATAACCAGATCCTGGCCAGCGACATATTTAGAATGGCAATAAATGAGGCTCCCGATTTTTACTGTGGATATGCCGGATTGGCCCATAGTCTGGGAACCCAGGCTCTACTAACGCGAAGCGAGGAAGAGCGTGACGCGCTGATACTGAATTCAGGACAAATGGCACAGAAAGCTGTGGACATTGCGCCCTCAAACGGCTGGAGCCAATCGGCAATGGCATGGGTATCTTATGTTTCTCGCGACTATGACAGAGCTTTGGAGTATTCAGCACTCGCCCAGTCGCTTCGACCCAATGACGGAAACGTTCTGGACTTTCGCGGCGTGATACTACTGGTTATGGGTCGCTTTGAAGAAGCGTATGACGTCAGCGACCCAAGCCACCCCAGAGAGATAGGAAGTCATCGGTTTGCCCACAGGAACATTCACGCGGTTGCAAGTTTTCACATCGGTGAGTTTAGGGAAGCAATCGCATCTTTGAAATTTGCGAGTGACAATGGTGACCCCGTCAGTGCACTGTCTTTGGTATTTTTGGCGGCTTCCTATCAAAGGTTGGGCGCGTCCAAAGAGGCACATGCAACCTTGAATAAACTGAAACAGTCGTGGCCAGAGTTCAGGCCAGATCTTGTTCTAGCAGCATTTTATTCCAGTCCAAATCTATCGGACGAAGTGATTTCAGCCTTAACAGATGCGGGATGGCGGTTTTAAGATATTCCTTTTCGAGCCATGGTTGGAGACAGGCCCACGTACGTAAAGTGTGTTTTACCGCCAACACAAGCGAACATACCTTGGTAGTGTTATTGAACGCTGAAAGCGGTCATTGGAATTTGTTGTAGCTAACGGCGGAATTGTCCGCATTGCGGTCTTCGTCGATCCGGATTTCGACTGACGGGTTTCGCGAGCGCTGCATGAATTGCAGCGTCATAACAAACCGCGTACGTCGCAGTATGGGTGTTATGTGAAGCGATCTCTGGTTGAATCTTTACCCACCCTGGCTCTCATCACTCCAACGACCCAAATCATAGTTTCCGTGTTTCTTCATACGACGTATGAAAACAAGGTAGTTTCTGCGTTCGCCACGTGGCAGATTAGCGGCAACAGGCAGCTTCGCTGTCTGACCTGCAAATCAGCTCTGATTTTCCGAAAGGGAAGTCAGATCAAACCAAACTGTCTGCGGGAGTATGAAATGGTGCGGCGTGTTAGTTGATGACGCAAAGATCAAATTCAACTGATGTCCAACTTTGGGGGCGCCATCCGATGTCGAAAGTTCACTGCTTTTCTGGTCCAACTGTGGCGGTTGGGTCTGGTTCGTGCGACGTTCAACAGATATGTGGAACATCACTGATCTTTGACTCAATCGGCCGCCAAAACCTCAAGAAACGAACAAATCGCGTCATTCAATTCTAACCCAAACGTCAAGCATTTCTGACCCAGCACGAAGAGCGGCCACTCATCAACGCTGCGGCTTAGGCCTCAATTGAGCCCAAAGTGCAACTTGCTGCACTGTGCATCAATCTCGGCAGTGCACAGAAAGCTGACCTTTCAAACCTCGGCGGACGATCATAGCAAACATTTGCCGAGACCTTTTGGAGCAATCGCTATTAGGAACTGGCTGGACAAGCTATTGATCACAATTTGCTGTTCTGCCGAAATCTCGCGCCTGTTGCGGGTCGCTTTGATTGCAAAGTCAGGCGATGGTCACTGTCCCGAATTGGTTTTCGCGATACTGCAAAGCAGATCAACATGTCGATCCAACCAATCCTCGTTCAGTGCTTCGTGACGTATGAGTTTGCGGAAATAAGGTGCAGCCACTGCTAGTTCTATAAGCTGATCAACCGGAACGTCGGCGGTGATCTCACCGCGACCTATTGCGGCTGCAAATACTGCTTCAACACTTGCGAACCTGTCTTTCATAAATTCAGTGATCACCAACCGCGCTTCTGCATCGGTGGACGCAGCAGCGACCACCTGTGGCGCGATTTGGCCCCATGGTGTGTCATTCAAAGCTCCCATCAGTATTCCGAGTAACCAGCGCAGGTCAGATCGCAGCGGGCCATCGGTTTTGGGCGGTATGTTCGGCGGTGTTGCGATGCGCCTGAATGCTGCATCACGCAGACTGCGCGCATCTGGCCAGTGCCTGTAAAGTGTGCTGCGCGAAATGCCCGTTGCCTTTGAAACTGCGCCATGAGTTACGTGCAGCACGCCTTCATCCATCAGTATCTTTTGCGCCGCATCAAGTGCGGCCTGTCGTGTGGCGATCAGCCTGGGATCTTCTTTCAATCGCCCCTCCTATAGAACATATTGTTGCATAGTAGAACATTTTGTACTAAAAGTATGGCCAGCTAAAAACTAAAGCTCAATACTCAATTCCGCGAACTCGTCTTGTCAAAATGGGAGCGTATCAATGTTCAAAGTGGCAGCAACCCCGCTGGCGGTACTCTTATCGATGGGCGCGACAACCGCGTTGTCCGAGAGTGGTACTTACGAGCTGGATCCTGGACACAGTCAGGTCTTGTTCAGCTACAACCACATCGGGTTCTCAGAAACATTTGGAATGTTCTCAGGTTTTAGCGGCGAGATTGAGTTCAATGAAGACGATCCGTCTGCGTCATCTGTCACAGTGTCTATGCCTGTAAAATCCATGATCACGGGCTGGGATGCCCGTTTGCAACACTTCATGTCCGATGACTTTTTTAGCGCGAGTGACGGTGACGTGGTCACATTCGCCTCAACCAGCATTGAAGTGACCGGGGACAATTCCGCGAATATTTCTGGCGACCTGACCATGAATGGCGTCACCAAACCTGTTGTTCTGGAAACAACGCTTAACAAGTCAGCGCCATACCCTTTTGGCGAAAAGGAGGGCACGCCGACCGTGGGGCTGGCAGCGACGGCGACTATCGTGCGGTCTGAATTCGGACTTGGGGCCTTTGCACCAGCGGTCAGCGACGAAATAGAGCTCTTGATCAATATCGAAGCGTTAAAAGCTGAATGATGTGTGCAGGGGCACCGATACGGCGCTGAGCACTCAATCTTTACTTTTGACGGGCTGACAACAAAATGAATGTGTTCCTGAGGCAACTGGCGGTTGCAACGACAGCACTGGCTTTAACGTGCCCTTTGGCATACGCGCAAGAGCGCTCCTTACCGGAGCGCACCTCGCCCCGTCCTGAAACAACAAGCGGCGTACCGCATACTCAGATTGGTGTCGAAATTGATGCCGATTTGTCCCGGCTATTGCTGGAGCGTGTTGCGCAATTCCCAGGGGTCACACTTGGCCCAACACGCATATCATTACCTGGCGCGATTGGCTTTCAGCTTGATCCTGACATGTTGTTGTCTCAACCGAACTCTATCGTCGGTGGGTTTGAGTTTGCGCATATGCATCCTGATGGCAGCTTGCACGCTTCGCTGCACCCCGCAATGGCGCGGCAGGCAATTGAGGCTGGTTGGGCCGCTGCACACCCTTGGGCCAAGCAACGTCCTGGGTGGAGCGGCTTTGTGATGATATACACACCGACCACACCAGAAGAGTTGGATGTCGTCATCGATCTGGTCGAAAGTTCGTACACCTTCGTCACCGGCAACACCTTGGGTTAAGCCTGTTTTGCCCGAAAGTTTGCGGTGACGCCTGCTTCCTTTAAGAGTGCTGTTTCAGCCGCCTTGCTATTAGCGGTCAAATTCTCTCGTACATTGTCGCCGTGACGAAGCGCTCGATACGTTCAAGCCATTCGCATCAATGGTAGCTCCCGTCCCGCGCAGTTGAATTAGCAAAGCTCAGCGTCGAAGGTCCGCTTCGGGCTGTTCTGCTGACCTACGGACTAAAAATGCGAATGGCCGCAAAGTTTGCGTCTTGCTTGTTCATGCGGCGTTCAGCGAAAGTCGATCCATATCAGACCCACCCTTGGCGCAGATCGCGGCGAAGGTGCCAGGAGAGCCCTGAATACCTCATGCTGCGCAAGCGCTGAATGACGGGTTTCTCGCGATCATTTACCGGGGCTGCAGTTGGGCAAATTGTCGAAATTCTCTGGTGACAAGTTCACCTAGCGAGCAACACGACACACTATCCGCAGCAGCCATCGCCCAGCTGAATTGGTGGGCAGGGAATGGTGGCAAAGGAACAGTAGACACAACAGTCGCCTTCCAACGGCTTCAAGACTGTTCTGCATGACTTGCATTCATAGAACCACTGGCAGGCATCCGTAGGCATTTCTTCAGTTTCGCTGTGCCCACATTTTGGGCAAGTCAGCGTGCTTTCAAGCACAACAGTTTGTTCCGTCATTGTCTCACATCTGCATAATCAGAAAATCGTTGATCCGAGCCTCATAGAATACGACGACCCAAGCCCAGCCGGTCATCACGGTCGTCCCCAAAAGCCACCATTTCAACTGCTTTTGGGAACCGTGT
This sequence comes from Ruegeria sp. CDSC002, assembly GCF_059610905.1. Classification (NCBI taxonomy): domain Bacteria; kingdom Pseudomonadati; phylum Pseudomonadota; class Alphaproteobacteria; order Rhodobacterales; family Roseobacteraceae; genus Ruegeria; species Ruegeria sp. CDSC002. Next base: position 123,227 of record NZ_JBXWOM010000004.1, on the reverse strand, counting down.
TGGTAAGATACCAGCCAAGATACCGCGACGAGCGCGGTCGAAATTGCCAACACGTAGTAGCTAGCCGCTGCGAATTTCCCAAAGATTGCCAGCCAACTGCCGCCCAATCCCAGCAGCATCATCGTCATGGGTAATACACAGCAAGTCGCCACGCCAAGTGCTGACAACGATCCTATATAACTAAGTTTGAGCACCCTCTGCATTTTCGTTTTCAACGGTCCTTTTGCGCGGAGTTGTCTAAGCTACCCTGTCTCGTATAACTTCTGTAGCCACTACAGGATCAAGGTGGGAAGTCTCACATGTTTGCGATTGGGGAAGCATCCCGGCAAAGCGGTGTCGGCATTGAAACGATCCGCTACTACGAACGCGAAGGGATCGTTCCTAAACCGGAACGCGCTTCAAATAATCGGCGGATGTACTCCAGGCAGGATATTGGACGGCTTCGGTTCCTAAAGAAATGCCGTGAACTGGGCTTTCCGCTTGCCGATGCGAGGACGCTCCTCGAGCTATCTGAAAGCGATGGCGATGATTGCCAATCTGTCAAGGACTTGGCTGAACAGCACGTCCTGAATGTGCGTGAAAAGATAAAGGAACTTGAGCGTTTGGAAGCGGCGTTGACTGAACTCACAGCCAATTGCGACAGCGGGAATGTTTCCTGCCCTTTGCTTTCTCAATTGCGTACCGGGTAGTGGAACATCGGGTGTTGCGCGACCCTTTGGTACGCTCGTTGTGTTCGCTCAGCATCCGGGGTAGCCTCGCCACGTGACGTACCTTCGGCCAATAACCACGACACTTCTTACGGTTTGCCTGATCCTTGTTATGGGGCTTGGGAACGTCGCGCATGCTCTAGCTAGTGAGTGCGTTGGCGGGCATTGTATTGATCACATGGCCACAAGTGTTGAGGTGCAACACGCTAACCACGAGTTGGTCGCTCCTAGCGAAGACAGACAGCATGAACCGGACAGCGCAGCACATGAAGGATGCAATCCTTTCCTGTGCAATGTTCTCGCGCTCACGGCGCAGGATTTCCAAACCACACCCAACCGATCCGTGATTGTAGCGGTATGGCAGGCCTCAAACCTCTCCACGCTTAATGAACCGGGCAACCCGGACAGACCACCTAACTCTTGAAACAGGTTTCCGACGTTGTTCATGGCAGTGAACACGTTCCGGTGTGCTGCGATTTGTTTGCGGCACCACTCTGTTACATAAGGTTAGGACCAGTATATGAACCGAAAATATCTCCTGATTGGCACATGCGCCGTGGTAGCCATCGCTGCCTATATCACCCTACGTCCCGCCCCTGTTGAGGACGCAGCGCAATCGGCACCTACCGAGGCCAATGCAATGGTGACAATTCAGATGCCGCCTATCGAAGGAAATGCGGCCATCGGGCAGCGCATATTCGAAAACGCGTGTTCCGCATGCCACGGCAGCAACGCGGTAGGCGTTGAAGGCGCAGGGCCACCGCTGATCCATGTTATCTATGAACCCAGCCATCATGCAGACGAGTCCTTTCAACGCGCGGTCGCAATGGGCGTCAGAAGCCACCACTGGCAGTTTGGCAACATGCCTCCGGTTGAAGGCTTAACCCGCGGTGACGTGGCTATGGTCATCGACTATATCCGCGAAATCCAGCGCGCTAATGGAATAAACTGAGGAATACCCCAATGAAAACGCTCAGCATAGTTGCATTGATCTCCACACTTGTCACAAGCGCTTTTGCCCATTCGAGCGTGGACACCACCACACCCGAAAACGGCGCGACAGTTGCCGAAGTGCCCTCTGAGATCAGTTTCAATTTCGCGGATGATATTCGCCTGACAAAAGTCAACATGATCCACCAGGAGGCACATACCGTCACACTCGATCTTGGAGGCCAGACAAGTTTTGGCCGCGCATTCGCGCTCCCGCTTCAAGGCATGGGCGAAGGCACGTATCGCATTGAATGGCGGGGCTTGGGTGCGGATGGGCACGCCATGCAGGGCGAATTCACCTTCACAGTGGACTGAGCATGCCCGATATCTGGGGAATAGGCGCGATTTTGTCCAAGCTGATGCTGTATGTCGGCATTAGTGGTGCGACTGGTCTTTTGATCATTCGGGCTGCTTTTGCCGACTTGGTGTCGCCTCTGGGCGATAGGATGCGTAGTCAGATTGCTCTGTTGGCGGGGCTTGCGCTTGCGGGCTGTTTCCTGGGGTTCATGCTGCGCGGTGCAGCCTTGACGGGCGGAGCTGATGGTATGACCGATCCAGAAATGCTCGGTCTGCTGTGGCAGACCTCGGTTGGCGACGTTCTCGTCTACCGGGTTGTCGGGACGGTATTGATGATCTTCGGGATATTCATACCCCTAGTCGGCCAATGGATCGCGCTTGCTGGTGGAATGATCGCCCTGTGGTCATTCGCCCAGATCGGGCATGTCCCCGAGTTGGAGATAACTGGCGTCCGTTTGCTATTGCTCTTGCACCTTCTGGGAGTTGCGTTTTGGGTCGGTATCCTTGGACCGTTGCGTACCCTGTCGCAACAGCCAGAGTATTTAAACAACGCGGCCATGTTGGGGCATCGGTTTGGACAGGCAGCTTCGATCATTGTCCCTGCGTTGATTTTGGCGGGACTGCTGATGGCTTGGATGTTGCTGGGCGATATGCGGGCGTTAATGACAACGGGTTATGGGCAAACCCTGCTGATCAAACTTGCACTTGTGGGCGTGGTCCTGATGTTGGCAGCCGCAAACAAGCTCCGCTTCGTTCCGGCCATGCAGTCCGGGGATGATAATGCCGCCCGCCACTTGGCGCGCTCCATTGAAATCGAAACTGTGATCATTCTGATGGTCCTTGCAGCAACCGCAACACTCACCAGCGTTTTGACACTACCTAACTGAGGTATCCCATGAACGTGCGGGACTTTTTGATCATCCCATTTTTCAGCTTCGCAACGGGTGTAACTGCTGGTCACGAAATGGACGACCGGGATTTGACCAATGGGGAGACCCTCTACGCCGAACAATGCGCTTCTTGTCATGGCGTCAATCTCGAAGGGCAGCCGGATTGGCAGACGCCTGACAACAACGGCATTCTGCCTGCGCCGCCCCATGACGAGACTGGGCATACATGGCACCACGACAACCAGCTTCTGTTCGAGTACACCCGGCTGGGTGGCGAGGCGGCGCTGGCAGCGCGTGGCGTCGACGGCTTTGCAAGTGGCATGCCCGGATTTAGTGATACCCTCACCGATGACGATATTTGGGATATTCTTGCCTATATCCGTTCCACTTGGCCTGAACGTGTTCAGGAAATTCAAGCAGGCCGCAACCCAGCGCATGACTAAGAAAGGCAACTTCGCCACCTGGCGTTAAGGACATAGCCCCCATGTCGGGTTTTCATGAAAAAGCTTTGCGCGCACGTCTTTGAGTGAAGGTCGGTGATGCGAGATGCAATCGAAAGCGATACTGACAAGACCACTAACCTGCACATCTGGCAGGTCGGCCCGGGATATTTTTCAATCATCGTCTAGGTCGCTTCAATAGTTCCAAGATCACCAGACGAATGCAAGAGCCTGATAGGTGGAATTGACCGCGTGGCAAACACTACGGTAGAAGTCAACAAATTCGTGGCAGCCGCATAAAGGCTGTAATCACCGGGCTGACAGATGTGATGAAACAGGCTTACGTGCACATTCAGAGAGTTGGCTTGGCCGCCCTCTTTCTGGCGTTGGTCGTTTGGTCCGTAACACCATCATTCTCGCATGCACCGGCGATTATTGAGACGATCCAAGACCATGTTGAAATGGTCGAGGATCATGGCCATTCGCACGGGTTCGAAAAAGACCTCTTTTGGGCGATGCACGGCCATAGCCACGACGTGGCGGATCATGACCACAAGCAGCCGTTTCTCGCCAGTGTTTCAGGCACCGCACCTGAATGGCACAGGGACGAGGCATGGCGAAGGCTTACCTCAGACCGCGGCCCTAATCGTCAGTTCCGAATAGATCGACCTCCGCGAACTTGATCGGCACCGCGCGGCTCACGCGCATCACCGATCAATCCAAATATTTAGCGGAGTTACTCCATGAGAACCTTCCATAAAGGCGTCAGACGCAATTCTAAACGTCTCGCGTTCTTCGTCCTGTCCATGTTGCTGCTATCGCCCAGCGCAGCATTGGCGCATGATGTTACGCCCGGCGATGCTGGATACATCCAAGAAATCTGGGGCGTGCACATCATCCCCTTCATGTATCTCGGGGCTAAACATATGGTCACGGGCTACGACCACATCTTGTTCCTCCTTGGTGTCGTCTTCTTCCTCTATCGGTCGAAAGACGTTGCAGTCTACGTGAGCCTCTTTGCTATTGGCCACTCTATAACGATGCTCGCGGGAGTATGGTTCGGCTGGGGCATCAGCTCCTACATTGTGGATGCCATCATCGGGCTGTCCGTTGTCTACAAGGCGCTCGACAACCTAGGGGCCTATCAACGGTGGTTCGGCTTCCAGCCTAACACCAAGGCAGCGACTTTCATCTTCGGCCTGTTTCACGGCACCGGCTTAGCCACGAAAATACTGGACTACCAGATCGCACCAGACGGGCTGCTACCCAACCTCCTGGCATTCAATGTTGGCGTCGAGATCGGCCAACTTCTGGCACTCGCAGCGATCCTCATCGTCATGGGGTACTGGCGAAAGAGCGCCAAATTTTTCGAACAAGCCTACACCGTCAATGTCGTCATGATGACCATCGGTTTTGTGCTGATGGGATACCAACTGACCGGCTATTTCGTGGCCGCATAAGGAAAACCTCAAATGTTTAACGCAAAGAAACCGAGCCTCGAAGAATTACCGAGCTCAGCCCAGCTTCTTCGATCCACGATAATCGCTGCTATCAGCGCCGTGGCGATACTCGTTGTGGTCGTTTTGCCTGCTGAATACGGGATTGACCCAACGGGCGCAGGCCGCGTGCTTGGCCTGACTGAGATGGGCGAAATCAAGCAGGAACTGGCAGATGAAGCAGAGCAGGATCAGCAAGTTCACGGGGCGGATCAGTCATCGAACTTACTCGATGACATCTTCGGTCTGTTCGTTGGCACAGCACACGCTCAGGAGGCGTGGCAGGATACAATCACGTTCATGCTCGAACCGGGTGAGTTCACCGAGATCAAGGCAACCATGGAAGAGGGGGCGACCCTATTCTACGCGTGGGTGGCCGAAGGTGGTCGGGTCAACTTCGACCTCCATGCACACGCGGGCGACCAAAACGTGACCTATGAGAAAGGGCGCGGTCAAACCGAAGGCGAAGGTAGTCTTGAAACTCCTTTCGCCGGAGATCACGGCTGGTTCTGGCGCAACAGGGACGATGAGGCGGTAACGGTGACGCTTCAATTGCGCGGCGACTACAGTGCTATAGTCCGGTAGGATTAGGTCGGAGAACTGGGCGCGCCTAAAACTCTAGGCGCGCCGGTGAAAGCCGACCTTGGCGCAAGCGCAGCGAATTGGTGCTTTGTCCGCATTGCGGTCTTCGTCGATCCGGATTTTGATTGGCGGGTTTCGCGAGCGCCGCATGAATTGCAGCGTCATAACAAACCGCGTACGTCGCAGTAGGGGTGTTATGTGAAGCGATCTCTGGTTGTATTATCGCCCATCTGAGTCCTCATCACTCCAGTGCCCCAATTCATAAATGCCCTGTTTTTTCATACGACGTATAAAAGCAAGGTAGTTTATCATCCGGTCGACCTCATCCATGTCTCCAGTGGCATAGGCGACTGCAATCATCTTGAACTGAGCTTCAGAATCCTCCGCTACTTTTTCGTCACACCGATCCGCACTATTTTCAGTCCCAAATGAAGCGGTCCGTGCTTTGTACACTTCACCCCTCATCTCATTGAGGTAGGCCTTCTTACTGAGTTCGGGGGTGTTCTCGCCCAACTTAACCACGGCCTCCCAAATTGGATTGAGGCGTTCAAAAAGATCATTTCGACCATCAGTCATGTCTCTTCACCTCGCAGTTTAACAATTGCTTGTAGTTGGCCTTTAGGAAAAACTGACAGCGGCCTCCCGCGTTCGCCACGTGGCAGATCAGCAGGAACGGGCGCCTTCGGCTTCTGATCTGCAAGTCAGCCCTGATTTTCCCAATAGGGAAGTCAGGATCATTGAAATCGGTCTAGGTGCTTGGTGAAGGAAGTGAGGCAAAAATGGCAAGGTTCTGTAGCTGGTGGCAGAACTATGTGTCGCTTCACAAAAGCACTGTGGAACGTCACTGATCTTTGACTCTATCGACAGCCAAAACCTCAATAAATCGGTCAATCACGTCATTCAATTCTGACCCAAACATCAAGCATTTCTGTCCCAGCTATAACGGCATCCATCGATGGACGATACCGACAAGAACAATGACAGGCATAATTTACTACCGCTACGCTTACAAACCAGTGCTAGTTATTGGATTGATATTCCCGGCATAATGTTTCCAATTTTTAGGCGCTTGATGCGAAACTATTTTGGAAACTATCGATTGTTTCCAACGGCTATTATTAGGTCATCTGGTCGTCTACGGCGTTGCGAAACCGTCGCGCCAGATAGTCTACGAACGCTCGAGTTTTCGGCGCTAAATTGCGCCTTTCGGCAAACATTACGACAATATCTGTGCTGGGTGGCGCGTATTTCGGCATGACATGGATGAGTTCCCCGGATTCGAACTTCCGGTTTGCAATGTAGCTAGGTAGTCGCGCGATACCGATGCCAGCCAGTGCCGCTCGAAAAACGACATCAGTGCTGTTCCCCTCAAAACTTCCCGTTGCTTCAAATTTTTCGCCCACACTCGGTTTGATGCTGTTCCAAGCGTTCCGTTGGCTTCTCCCGGCAACCCGCAAGCAATTGTGCTCAGCCAATTCGGTAAAATTCGACGGTGTTCCAGAACGCTCAAGGTATTCAGGTGAGGCACATAGCACCCTTCGACTCTGCATAATTCGCCTGATGACCATATCTGGGTTTTTGCGTTGTTCAGCAAAGCAGATCGCCACGTCAAACCCTTCACTGCGAAGATCAATCTCCCGGTCGGTTAAATCCAACGATACTTGAACTTCAGGATTCTCCTCCATGAATTCAGGCAAGGCGGGGATCAGCTGTGACTTTCCAAAGGCAACCGTGGATGCGACTCTGAGCACTCCGCGCGGGACACCATCAAAGCTAAGGATCATCGCCTCGGCTTCTTTGAATTTGTCAGCCATCGCTTTGCATTTTTCGTAGAATGCTAGGCCTTCCAGTGTTGGAGAGATACCCGTTCTGGTGCGATTCAGAAGGCGGTAGTGAACCTGATCTTCAAGCAACCCGATCTGCTTGCTCACAGCCGACGGGGTTTGCCCCATTGATCGTGCAGCCGCAGATATGCTTCCTTGCTCGACCACTGTCGCAAAAATTAACATTTGCGCAGAAATATCCATGTCATGACCCTTGCTGTTCCAATCTGGCATGGGGCCTATGCCAGATTGCCAAATTGTGAGCGCTACCAAACAGACGTATCTCTGCATTGCAGCATAAATACTGCACTGCAGCAACGGACGAGGCAATATCATGGCAATTACACGATCAAACAGCGCGCTGGATGTCGTATTCGAAGCTGGCCGCACATTCTTTCATCAAAAACTGGACGCGATGCGAAAGGCACAGGCCAAACGCAGGGTTTATCGCGCAACGTATTATGAGCTCTCGGTGCTATCTGACCGCGACCTAACAGATCTGGGCATTCCGCGCAGTAGCATCAAAAGACTTGCTATGGAGACTGCATATGGCTGCTAACGCCCAAACGGCTGGTACAGATCGTGTTCACGCCATCGCCCTATCAATCAGCTTCCTGGCGAGGATCGGAGCCACGGCAAATGCGGCCTTTAAGGCGTTTCAAACGGCCCGGATGCTCTCCACACTTTCGAATATGAACGACCATCAGCTCGCTCAGATCGGAATCTCGCGATCCGATATCCCAGAATATGCCGCAAAATTGATGGCTACCGAATAGAGAAATAGACCCTCAGAACAAACGATTGAACGGAATTTGCTGGTCCTCGCTCCTCCCAGAGTAAGCCAGCAAGAGCGGCGGCGAAAAAGCCAACAGGGAGCGCCAACGCAAAGGGCCAGCATTTTCATCTCCTCCCGAAAATGCTGGCCCAAACCAATCTGCCAAGCAGGAGCTCCGAAAAATGAGAGGTAGGAGAGACATCATAACAGTCTGGATTACCGTCACCATCGAGATGAAGATGTGAAGCTGGAATGCGTATGTGACGCCGCAAAAGATCCCGCTGCGTGCCCACAATTTGTTGAATTCAGTGGTTGTCTCGAGGCAGTGACTTGCGCGCGATGTCGCGATAGGCGTCAGCATTGCGTAGGTTCATACCCTTGTGAAAAGGTTGCACGAGATCACGGAAATACTGTTGCCAAGGAGATTGGCTTTCGGGCACGGGATATCCGCCGTTTTGGATTAATTGGTCTTTGCGCCGTTCAAGTTCCGCGTCGGAAATCAGAATGTTGACTGTGCAGGTGTTAAGATCAACGCGGATCCGATCCCCTGTTTGCAGAACTGCTAGGCCACCATTGTCGGCAGCCTCTGGCGCAGCGTTCAGGATTGATGGCGAGCCAGAAGTGCCAGATTGGCGCCCATCACCTATGCAGGGTAATTCCTGAACTCCTTGCTTCAAGAGATAGGATGGCGCACGCATATTCACGACTTCTGCTCCGCCGGGATACCCTTTGGGACCGGTTCCGCGCATAACGAGAATACAACGGGTGTCGATATCCTGAGATGGGTCATCAATGCGCTTGTGAAAATCTTCAGGTCCATCAAAAACAACTGCGCGACCCTCAAACGCGTTGGGATCATCGGGATTGGTAAGATAGGCTTTTGCAAATTCTGAACCGATGACACTGGTTTTCATCAACGCGCTGTCAAATAGATTGCCCTTTAGGTTGATGAACCCTGCCTTGTCTTTCAGCGGGGCATCAACAGATTTAATGACGTTGGAATTTGTGCTGCGCCGGCGCGTGCAGTTGTTGGCTATGCTGTGCCCGTTGACAGTTTTGGCCTCTGCATGAGGTAGGCGACCAGCTGCAATCAGCTCTGCGATCACGGCAGGAACACCGCCAGCGCGGTGGTAATCTTCGCCGAGATATTCGCCTGCGGGCTGTAGATTGACCAAAAGTGGCACATTGTGCCCCAAAGCCTGCCAGTCATCATTGTCAAGCGGCACACCTAGATGGCGCGCAATAGCATTTAGGTGAATAGGCGCATTGGTGGATCCACCAATGGCGGAGTTAACCACGATAGCATTCTCAAAAGCCGCGCGCGTCATGATGTCAGACGGGCGCAGATCCTCCCACACCATTTCAATGATGCGTTTTCCGGTCTCATAGCTGATCTGACCGCGTTCGCGGTACGGGGCCGGAATGGCCGCCGCGCCTGGTAGCTGCATGCCGAGTGCTTCGGCCAAGCTGTTCATCGTGGTGGCGGTTCCCATGGTGTTGCAGTACCCCACCGAAGGAGCAGAGGCTGCGGCGATTTCCATGAATTCATCAGAAGAGATTTCTCCGGCAGCGAGGCGTTCGCGGGCTTTCCAAATAACAGTGCCGGACCCTGCCCGCTTTCCCTCGTACCAACCATTCAGCATAGGTCCTACAGAAAGAGCAATGGCTGGAATGTTGACTGAAGAAGCTGCCATCAGAAGCGCAGGTGTGGTCTTGTCGCAGCCAATCATCAACACTACGCCATCTATCGGGTAGCCATAAAGCGATTCAACCAAACTGAGATACGCCAGATTGCGGTCGAGCATGGCGGTGGGGCGTTTGCCGGTTTCCTGAATGGGATGGACCGGCACTTCGATGGCTGTGCCTCCTGCTGCGATTATGCCGTCACGTACCCGTTTGGCAAGTTCCAGGTGGTGGCGGTTGCAGGGGCTTAGGTCGCTGCCCGTCTGTGCAATTGCGATGATCGGTTTACCGGATTGCAGTTCTTCGCGCGTGAGCCCGTAGTTTAGATAACGTTCCAAGTAGAGCGCGGTCATTTCCGGATCATCCGGATTTGCGAACCAATGCCGCGATCTGAGGTCTTCGGGCTTCATACGTGGCATACGTGCCTCCTAAGTCTTGGTCTTGTGCCGACTAGAACTTTCGACCCGTGATCATACCAAACATCGCGAAAAGCGTATTCTCATAGTTAAACAGCTTGCCAACCCAAGCTTGGCTGCCTTGAAGCATTGAAAACGCGCCTCCCAAAATTCACCACTAACAAACTATGGCAGGCCATCGCGCACCTGAGACAAAGCGTCCTTTGAGGCAGCTGCCATCAAGCGGGCGTCCGAAGCGATTGTGACAAACTGGAATCCCATTTCAATGCGTTTCAAGGCGTATTGCGGTGTCCCGTTATGGCAACCTGCGAATTTTCCATATTCTTTTGCCTTAGCGGCTATCATTTCAATGGCCTCGGCAACAGGAGCTTCGACCTCATCGAATGACGGTCGACAACCCAGTGCTAGGGAAAGATCGGAAGGTCCAATGTAGACGGCGTCAAGACCCGGAACCGACAGTATTTCTTCAAGGTTGTCGAGACCTTCCAGCGTCTCGATCATTGCGAAGACGACGATCGTGTCATTGGCATGCTCTGGGTAGTCTGAACCACCGTACAAGAGGCCCCGGATCGGCCCAAAGCTCCTTGTTCCTTTGGGAGGGTAGTGCGTCCAGGCCACAAGGTTCTCAGCATCTTCGCGGCTATTGATCATTGGACAAATAACACCGTACGCTCCGGCATCTAGCACTTTCATCAAAATACCGGGCTCGAGCCACGGTACGCGCGTTACTGGGACGGTATCGGTTGTCGAAATCGCAGTGAACATCTCGACCGCCTTCTGGTAGTCGATTACGCCATGTTGGATATCAACAGTAAGTGTGTCCCATCCTTGATGCGCCATGGTTTCGGCTGAGAAACCGCTTGGGATCGACAGCCATCCGTTGACTACAGGCCGCCCAGCGGCCCAATGCTCTCTAATTTTGTTTGGTCGCATCGGTTTACCTTTTCAGAGTATCCACACATATGGCCTGATCGTATTTGTTCTATTCCTCAAGAATGCCCTGACCACAAAAATCCCCGCCCTGATAAACTACGGATACGTCGTCGATTGCAGGTTGGATGCATTCGGCATCGATACGGGCGCGAAACGCCTCAGAGTTGTCTTTTGGCTTCCATCCCAAAAAGCCTGTCTCACGATTGTCCCACCAGGATGCGTCGTTGTTCGAGGCACCGTAGATAATCGGGCATCCCAAACGCGGAATCGTGAAAACACTCTCGATAAGAGATTTCAGATCATCGTAACTCAACCACGTTGCAAGCATGCGATGGTTCTTTGGTTCCGGAAACGATGAACCAATGCGGACAATTGCTGTCTCTATATTGAATTTCTCGAAGTAAAGCCGTGCGAGAGCTTCTCCGAAGACTTTTGACACTCCATAAAGACTATCGGGCCTTACCTGTGCATTGGCATCAAGCCGCGTTGTCTGTTCATGAAAGCCAATCGCGTGATTTGAACTGGCAAAAAATATCCTTGGTGTAACCGACGATTTTCGGGCCGCTTCATAGAGATTGAATACACCGTCGATATTGGATTGTTTTATAGTTTCCCAGGGCGCTTCGATCGATTGCCCCCCCATGTGAACAATCCCATCGCACCCTTCAACCATGGCCTCAACCGCATCTTTGTCGCCCAAGTCACAATACACAATTTCTTCATTTTCACCGGCAGGGCCCACATCCTCGCGCGCGCCAAGGCGAATGGTGGTGGCGAGGCCGTGCAAGCGAGACCGACAAACCGCCCCAAGGTTGCCATCAGCACCCGTTATCAAAAGTTTGTTTAGCATTTTGTATATCTCACTTTTTGCAGGCAGCGTTTAATTCGCTATAGATTGGAAGCCGTAGAGTTTTTCGGCGTTTTCTACGAGAGCGAGGTGACGCGCGCGGTCATCAGGAAACCAGTTTAGAACAGTATCGAGCAATGCGGCGTCGTTGGGGTAGTCTGTGGTTCTAGTCGCTGTGTTGTGAGGAAAATTTGTCCCCCATACAATGCGTTCGGGGGCATGGGTTGCCATGACCTTCGAAACCTCGGCTACGTCTGAATAATCAGATCCACCTTCAAAGGAAGACTCATAGCAACCGGCAAACTTGAACCAGCATCTACCGCCGTCGACAAGGCGTTTGAGCATGGCGACTTCATCGCCATCAGGCACGACGCCCCTTAAGAATTTGCCATGGTGGTCAAGCACCCATCTGGATCGCAGTTTTGAGAGCCTATCGACATGGTCCGAAATGTCCGAGCCATCGAACTGAATTGCAATCATCCAGCCCGCGGCAAAAGCACGGGCGTCGACCTCTTCGAGCTGACTGAGCCCAACCGCGCCCCCTGGCAGATCCACGATACGCGTCCCGACGACCCCTCCATCCTTGAGCATTTCAAGTTCTGCTTCAGAGGTTTCACCGTCAATGGCGGCCACGCCACGTGCCACGTCCCTGGTTTCTTTGAGCGCCGCCAGCAAATTCGCATGGTTGGCGTGATGTGCATTTCCTTGTGTGATGACAAACCTGTCAATGCCAAGCCAGCCCATGACTTGTCTGTACTCTGATAACCCAGGCTGGCCCTCTGGCAGATCAGGACCTCCTGGCAGTGCTGGAAACCCGGAAAGATAGACGTGAAGGTGTGTATCAATGGCGCCTGCAGGCAGCTTGGTCTCAGGGGCACGGCCAGAGAAGCTGCGTTCGATCATTCGGGTTCTCCCATGGCGAACTCTGCCAATGCATCACGATTGATCTCAATACCCAGACCCGGTTTGTTCGGAATTGCGATCACGCCGTTTTCATGTTCGATCGGGTGGGTGATTATCGCCTGCCTGAATGGGTTATGCGTCCGATCAAACTCAAAAATCGGTTCGATTGGATCACGCCGTGGTGGGTCTGGTAACAGGGCCGAAACAAACTGGAGGCTCGCAGCGATTTGCACTGCCGTTCCCCAAACATGCGGAACAACACGTACGCCGTGAAGAGCCGCCATATCAACGACCCGGCGCATCTCCGAAAAACCGCCAGTGCCACACAAGTCTGGCTGGGCAATATCGATACATCCTGTTTCCAGGGGCTCGCGGAACGCGAACCTACCATGCCAAGTCTCGCCACCAGCAACCGGAATAGGCTGACCAGCGCGTACGCGACGATACGCGTCAAGTTGTTCCGGAATGACTGGTTCCTCGAACCAATCGATATCGAACTCTGCCGCACGGTTGCCCAGAGTGATCGCTTCTTGGATCGAGTACCCGTGATTTGCGTCGATCATCAGACGAGTATGCGTTCCGATCGCTTCACGCACCGCTTTGATGACTGCAAGATCTTCTCCCACCCCAAAGCCAATCTTGATTTTAACTGCGTGGAACCCTGCAGCGACATGGGCTGCGCATTCCTCGGCATTGTCCGAAATACGATCGACCCCGTCGCGCCGGAAAGACCCGGTGGCATATGCCTTTACTTTGTCCCGAACACGTCCTCCGAGAAGCACCGAAACCGGAACGCCAAAGTGGTGACCCTTGATATCCCACAAAGCGACATCAATTCCTGAAAGTGCGGTCATTGTGAGACCGCGCTGCCCTTGGTCTCGAAGGAGATTATACAGGCCTTGCCAGAGAATTTCCGTATCCAGCGGATTGCGGCCAATCAAATAGGGCGCATAGGCCTTTACGATCGCAGCGTTTGGCTGAGCTGGCCCCAGGCATTCTCCCCAACCCGTTGTTCCGTCGTCACAGATAATCTCGACCAAAACATGTTGGCGTCGCGTGAAACGAGTTGCTGCGCTCTCGAAGGCGGTCTCAAGCTTGTAGTCAAGAAGATGTGTATGGACCTCGGAAATCTTCATTTACACACCTCCAACTGGGCAGCGTCCCGAGCCAGGGTCTCGATACCCGCCCAATCGGTCGCTGCGATAAGATCTTTGGGCGCCACCCAACTGCCTCCAGCGCAAACCACATTCTGCTGCGCCAGATATGAGCCTGCATTGGCCGCGCTGACCCCACCTGTAGGACAGAAGGAAACCTGCGGCAAAGGCGCGCCAATAGCCTTGAGTGCCGATACTCCGCCCGAGGCCTCGGCTGGAAAGAACTTGAGCATATCATAGCCGCGCGCCAAAAGACGCATCGCCTCAGACGCAGTCGCGGCCCCGGGCAGGAGCGGCAATCCTTCGGCTTCACAAGCCGCCAGCAGTTCATCGGTTGCCCCCGGAGAGACACCGAAGGTAGCGCCCGCCTCTTTGGCAGCCCGAACATCTTCGGGGGTTATCAGTGTGCCAGCCCCCACATGCCCACCCGGGACGCCGCTCATGACCCGAATAACCTCGAGAGCGGCAGGAGTGCGCAATGTGACCTCCAGCGTGGGTAAACCGCCTGCGATAAGCGCCTCGGCCAATGGTCGGGCTGTTGTGACATCATCAACCACCAAAACCGGCACAATTGGCGCGAGTGCACAGATTTCTCGGGCCCGTAAACTCGCTGCCTTTGGAGAAATAGTCATCTGGATAAGCTATCCTTTTGGTGGGTGAGCCCTGAGGCGAAATGCGTTCGTCCCAGTATTAGACAATAGGTGATCGCGATTCAGACGTCAGTCAGAGAGCCGTGCGCGCCAGACCTTAAATCGTTCAAGAACGTCTGGGTCGGTTGCAGGATAAAGTCCGATTACGGGGGTGTTTTTTCGTACCTCTTCCAGAACAAAGCGTTCGAACAGCTCCATTGGGCCTGCCTCGATCGCAATGTCATCGGCAAGGTGACGTGGGATAATCATGACACCATCGCTGTCACCCAGAACGATGTCACCAGGATAGACCGCCACACCGCCACACCCGATTGGCAATCCGACATCAACCGCATGATGTTTCGTAAGGTTGGTTGGGGCAGACGGTTTGGCAGCAAACACTGGCATCTCTAGTGCGGCGGCACCGTCGGCATCGCGAATGCCACCATCCGTGACGACGCCCGCTGCTCCGCGCATTTCCAGTCGCGTCAAAAGGATCGAACCGGCCGAGGCCGCCGAGGCATCCTGCCGACAATCCATGACCAATACCGCGCCTTCCGGACATGTCTCCACGGCCACGCGCTGCGGGTGATCTGGCTCACGAAACGCCTCGATTGGGTCGGTATCAGGTCGCGTCGGAATGTAGCGCAGCGTAAAGGCCGGGCCGACAAGAGTGGACTTGCCCTTGCCCAATGGGGCAACGCCTTGAACATAGGCGTTTTGGTAACCGCGTTTGTAAAGCAGCGTGGCCACGGTTGCCGTGCTGACCTTTGACAAGCGATCAAGCGTATCGGGATGCAGTTTGATCGTTTTGGCAGGCTGAGGGTTCGGCATGGGCTGGATCCTTCTGCTAAGGCTGTGGGCAACTGTCGAGCAGGCTTTGGTTGATGGGAACAAGGGCACCTTTGCCTTGCACGACATGCCCTGCCAGTTTGCACGCCAGCGCTATGCTGTCTGGCAAGGGTGTATCTGCTGCCAGCCCCGCCAGAATGCCAGCGTTGAAACTGTCACCGGCAGCAGTCGTATCCACAACCGAAGCCAGAGGCGGAACATGGACAGAGCCCTCTGCGTCACCGGTACGATAAAGGACCGTTTCTGCGCCATTCTTGACAACGATCGTTTCCGCGCCCGCGCTTGCATAGCGCCGCAAAGTGGCCGCAGGGTCCATGTCGCTGAACCAACGTGCCTCGTCCTCGAACGATGGCAAGGCGATATCGCTAACGGCCGCCGCCTGCATGATAGTATCGGTCATCTCGGACGGGCTGTCCCAAAGATGCGGGCGTAGATTGGGATCAAAGGCAATCCGTTTTCCATCGCGCCGCGCCGACCGAGCAGCGTCGAGCAAGGCGGCGCGCCCTTCAGGGTCCAAGATTGCCAGAGTGATACCCGAGAAATAGATGAGATCTGATTGCGTCATGGCATGGGCGAGTGCTTGCTTGTCTTGCGCCAACAGACGTGCGGCTGACTGACCACGCCAATAGGTGAAACTGCGCTCCCCGTTGTCCAGCGTGATAAGATACAACCCCACAGAACGGTTTGGCACGATCCGCACCTGCTGGGTATCCACCCCACTTTCGCGCATGGCACCCAGCATCCGGGACGAGATGGCGTCGTCTCCGACGGCGGTAAAATAGGACAAGGGCGTTTCGGGAGTGAGTTGGGCCAGATACCAAGCTGTATTGAACGTGTCTCCGGCGAACCCCATCTGAAACGTGCTTGGCGCGTCAGTAGGGGCCATTTCGGCCATACATTCACCAATCGAGAGAATACGCATAGTCCGGTGTCCAGTACTTTGAAGGTTGACGAACAGTAGCGTTTGACACTTACGCCAACTGTGCTGCTGCGATCACGAGAACAGCATCCCACCATTGATATCAACATTGGTCCCGGTCAGATAAGCCGAGTCCTCGCTTGCCAGAAACGTCACGAGGTTCGCAACATCCTGAGACTGGCCTTGCCGCTTGAGCGGCGCAGCAGCTTCTAGCCCGCGACGGCCTGCATCGGGAGTATGGATGTTATGGAAATCCGTGTCGATCATGCCCGGGCAGATTGCATTGACCCGGATATCGGGGCCCAGTTCCCTTGCAAGACTACGGGTGAACGTCATGACCCCGCCTTTTGACGTTGCATAAGCCGCCGCACCCGGGCCACCACCGTCGCGACCCGCCTGACTGGCGATGTTTACAATGGCCCCGGATTTCATATGCAGCAGTGCCGCTTTGACCATAAGAAACGTGCTGGTCAGGTTGAGATCCATGACAGCCTGCCAATGCTCAAGCGACATCTCGGTGATTTTCTTGCGCGCGATCAAACCTCCGGCATTGTTCACCAGAATGTCCAGGCTGCCATAGGTATCGACCGTCTTGGCGATCAACGCATCGACCTCTTCGGGTTTGTTCAGGTCGCCTTGCATTGCAAACGCCTGTCCACCGATCTTTTTGATCTCGGCTACGGTTTCCTCGGCGCCAGCACTACTGGCGAAGTAGTTCACCGCGACATTCACCCCTTCGGAGGCGAGTTTGACAGCGCAGGCGCGCCCGATATCGCGGCCACCACCCGTGACAATTGCGGTCTTTCCCTGAAGTCTCATGGTTGCTCTTTCCCGTTCAATTGGTGCTGCTATGCGTGACTGATAGATCTGACGCTAAAGCTTGGCAAAATAGTCGAAGATTTCCGGCACGTTGCCGTCGCCCATGCCTGCGTCCGCGGCTGCCTGAAGGTTGTTCGCGGTTCCTTCAGCGATCTCGGCACGAGTGCCCACGTCCTCGGCCAGCTTCAGGAAGTAACCAAGATCCTTGTTGGCGTTGTTAATCGAAAACCCCAAATCGCTGACACCATCAACCGCGTAGTTCTTACAAAACTGCATAAAGGGGGAATTGGACGGTCCAGCTGACATGATGTCAAAAAGCTGCTGTTTGTTTACCCCTGAGCGTTCAGCCACAGCAAAGGCTTGGCTCATGGTGCAAGCTGTCGTCATGCCCATATAATTGTTGATGAGCTTGGTCACATGGCCCGCACCCAGTTCGCCGAGGTGAAAGACATTTTCCCCCAGTACATCCAGGACAGGTTTCACCTTCTCAAAGGCGGCTATATCGCCCGCTGCCATGATGTTCAGCAAACCATCCTTGGCGTGCGCCGGTGTGCGTCCCAGCGGCGCATCAATCATACCAGCACCTTTTGCGGCCAAGTCTGTGCCGATTTTGCGTGTGGACGCTGGGATCGAGGTGCCAAAGTCAATGACCACAGCACTATCTTTGATGCCTGCCAGGATGCCGTCATCGCCGTAGATCAGGCTTTCGACGACATCCGATGTTGTTACACAAAGCATCACGATATCGCTGTTTTCAGCAAGCTCTCGTGGCGTTGTAACCTCTACAGCACCGCGGTTGACTGTTGCTGCGACAGCTTCCTTGTTCCGACCCATAACAACCAGATCAAAACCGTTGTTTTGCAGGCACTCTGCCATGTTGCCGCCCATAAGACCGAGGCCGATGAAACCGATGACGGGTTTTGTCATATCTGACTCCTTAAACTCTTTCTAATTAGGCTTCGCAGAGCGCCGTGACCCCTGCCTGTGCAACTTTGAGATCCTGAGCTGGTGAGCCCGAGCTAACACCAATCCCGCCAACCACCTGTCCGTCGACCGTCACGGGAAGGCCACCTGCAACGGTCACCATTCGTCCGCCGAGCGTTGAGGATATTCCGTGTGCGGCCATGCCAGGCTGATTTGCTTCACCAAGAGCATCGGTTCCTTTTTGGATACCGGTTGCAGTGAAACTCTTGTCGATGGCCAAAATGATGCTGGTAATCTTGCCACCATCCATCCGTTCAAACGCGATGAGGTTGCCGCTTTCATCTGTGACGGCAATACACATCGGCACGCCGATTTCCTGCGCTTTGGCTCGCGCTCCTGCGATCAACTTGCCCGCGTCATCGATGTCCAGGCGTCTTATTGTCAGCATCGCCACATTCTCCTTTGATTTACGGGCCAATGATCAGGTTCGGCAGCGTCAGCGATATTGCCGGTACAAAAGTGATCAGCATGAGCGCGGCAAAGATGGCGAGGTAGAAAGGCCAAATCGTTTTGACCGCTTTCTCCATCGGTAGTTTTCCAACCGCACACCCCACAAAGAGACATGTCCCGACAGGTGGCGTGCAAAGACCAAGACCGAGGTTCACCAAAAGGATCATGCCGAACTGCAGCGGGTCGATACCCAGCATGTTCATCACCGGCAGGAAAATCGGTGTGCAGATCAGGATCAACGCGGCCATGTCCATGATCATCCCCAAAAGCAACAGGACAGCATTGATCATTAACAAGATCAGGATCGGGTTTTCTGTGATACCCAACAGGAATTCGACCGTTTTCGTCGGCACCCGGTTGAACGTCAGCATATAGGCAAAAGCACCGGCACAGGCGATCAGAATCATCACCATAGAAGTTGTGCGTACCGAAGAGATAACGGCAGTTTTAAAGTTTTCCCAGGACAGGCTACGATAGACAACAAGCGTCACGACAAAGGCATACATTGCCCCGAACGCGCCGGATTCAGTCACCGTAAAGACGCCTGACAAGACCCCTCCGACAATAATCACGGCCGTCAATAAACCCGGAATCGAACCCACAAAAGCAATGGCAAGTGCGGTCCAACCTGGAAACTGCTCGGCCTGATAGCCACGCTTGACCGCTACGACGTACGCTGCAATTGCAAGGCAGCAACACATAAGGACGCCGGGCACAACGCCAGCCAGAAACAGTTTTGAGATTGAAACAGCACCGCCCGTTGCAAGGGCAAAGATGATCATGTTGTGGCTGGGCGGAATGATGATCCCGGCAATTGATGACGTCACTGTGACGTTCACGGCATAGTCGGCATCATAACCTTTGTCTTTCATCACCGGGATCAGGATCGACCCAAGGGCCGAGATATCGGCAATCGCCGATCCGGAAATGCCACCAAACAACATGGACGAGAAGACATTGACGATGCCAAGTCCACCGCGCACAGCGCCTACGGCGGCCTGCGCAAACCGAACCAACCGGATCGCGATACCACCGTGAAACATAAGCTCGCCCGCAAAGATGAAGAACGGGATCGCCATTAGGGAAAAGACGTTGATCCCCGACACGATACGCTGGAATCCAACAAACAGCGGTAATCCTTCAAACCAAAAGGAAGCCAATGCAGCGATACCAAGGGCGTATGCCACTGGCGCACCGATGATGACACAAAGGGCAAAAACCCCCAACAGAATCATGAGTCCCATGACTATCCCTGATCTATGTTGTCTTGGCGTTCGTCTCGGCCCAGAAACAGGCGGATCAGATGGCCAGTGGAAAAAAGGAACACCAACGCGCCGCTGATTGTCAGTGGCAAGGAACGCAAGCCCTCTGACCATTGGATGAGCGGGATCAGGGTGTTCCATTTGAATTTGGTCAACTCGATTCCGTACCAAAACATCATGCCACCGAAACCTGCCATCAGGACATCAGAGACCACGACGAAAACCGTTCGCACAGAGGGCGGAACTATATTTCGAAATACGACAACAGAGAGGTGCGTGTGATTGTGCACGCCCGCAGCCGCACCGAGAAACGCGATGACCATGACCAACAGCAGTGAAACCTGCTCGACCCAAGTGGGCGTGTTGTTCAGAACGTAGCGGCCAAATACCAGCCAGGCAAAGATCGCCGTCATTACAACAATGGCAACGCCAGACAGCAACATGCAACCTCGTGCGAGCAGATCAAGAATCCTGTCCATGTTGCGCATGGCGGCAGGTGGGGTATCGGGCTCTTGCATTGGGATTCCTCTGAGACAAAACGCCCGGCATCCAATTGGTGGAGCCGGGCGCTCAAAGTTGGACTGTTACGACAACTTATTCAGTGGCTTGCGCCATTTCTACCAACGCTTTCATGTCAGGATTTGCAGCCAAGTAGTCTGCATAAACCGAATCCATTGCGGACTGGAATGGGCCTTTGTCAGCGATTTCATTGACTGTGATACCAGCCGCTTCGACATCTTTACGCGCTTGCTCAGAGCCGATTGCCCAAAGCTCACGCTGGACCAATGCGGCTTCTTCTGCTGCACCGCGCACAGCGGCCTGCAGTTCAGGAGACAGCGCATTGAATTTGGCCGTGTTCACGCAGATGCA
Source organism: Ruegeria sp. CDSC002 (assembly GCF_059610905.1). Lineage (NCBI taxonomy): Bacteria > Pseudomonadati > Pseudomonadota > Alphaproteobacteria > Rhodobacterales > Roseobacteraceae > Ruegeria > Ruegeria sp. CDSC002. The sequence continues at coordinate 102,506 of NZ_JBXWOM010000004.1, read as the reverse complement.
CTCGGGAATAATCAGGTGCTCGGATAAAGAATAATTTGTGGTCACTTCAAAGTGGCCGACATTTTTGAATGACGGGAAGTTGTTTTCCGCACCATCAACGACGCCGGTTTTCAGCGCTTGCTGAACTTCGGAGAAAGCCATTGGAGACGGGTTCCCGCCCATAGCTGAAATCATCGATGTATAAAGATCGTTGTTCATCACACGGATTTTCAGACCTTCGACATCTGCGGGAGTATTGATCGGCTTTTGGCTGTAGAATGAACGCGCACCGGCATCAAACCATGCCAGTGGCAGAACACCTGCTTCACCCATCGCAGCTGAAACAACTTCACCGGCATCGCCATCCAGCACACGGAACATGTGCGGCACATCTTTGAAGATGAAAGGAAGCGATACAAGATTAGCTTCTTTCACCATTGGGCCAATGGGACCGAGGTTGAAGTTACCGACCTCGATTGCGCCGATACGAACCTGTTCAAGGGCATCCGGTTGGGAACCAAGAACACCACCGTGGAATACATCGACGGTAACCTCGCCGTCTGTAGCAGCGTCAACCAGTTCAGCAAACTTGTCCATCGCAGCCGTGTTGGGATGGCCGTCGTTGTGGATGTTCCAGGCCCGCCAGTTTTCGGCTGAAGCTGACGTTGCGATGAATGCCACAGCGGTCGCAGTTGCAAAGAACGATTTCGTGAAAGTCATGGGTTCTCCTCCCCGATTAATTTTGGACAGGATTTGGCTTTCATGGAATTTCAGAGACCGTAAGCCACGTAGCTTTCGATTTCCCCCAAGAACCAGAATCGCTGCTGCCCCTAAAGGGACACTAGTATCCAAGTTATGTCAACTGTAGGCTTTTAGTATGTCAGATTGCTTGACAGTCGAAAGCGCAGGGCATTTGATAGGTGACAGGCCTACATTGGTTCACTCAAGCAAAATAAAGTAGAATAATTATTTTATTTCAATACTCTAACAGTGGACCATTAAATTGAAACGTGACTAAGATAGAGGGCGCGAGCAACATACCGTGGAAAATATTGTCAGACGAACCACAACCGATGCGGTCTATGAAGCGCTACACGACGAGATCGTTTCGCTTGAAATTCTTCCCGGTACAAAACTATCCGAAACTGAGGTAGCCAGCCGATTCGGCGTATCACGCCAACCTGTTCGCAACGCATTCACAAGGCTCGGCAACGAAGATCTGCTCTTAATACGACCACAAAAGGCGACCGTAGTTCGAGGATTTTCTATGGAGCGTGTGGCTCTCGCTCGATTGGTTCGAATGGCGGTGGAGCTGGAGATCATCCATCGAGCAATGGAAGTCTGGGACGCAACACGTGAAGCAAAGCTTGCAGAAAACCTCGCCTTACAAGAGCAGGCGATCAATGACGGTGATCTATCTGCGTTTCACGCGCTGGACTATGATTTTCACAAACTGATCTACGTGCTCAGCGGCAATCCTATGGCATTTGACGTGATGCTGGAATCAAAGCAAAAGGTTGACCGGCTTTGTATGCTCAGCCTTGAAAAGGGCAGTGCCGCAGACGCCATCCTCGCCGATCACCGAGAGATTGCACAGGCCATGGCGGCAGGAGACCATGACCAAGCGCAAGCCGCTGTCAGAAAACACCTGTCCCGCCTCGACGAAACCATCGACTTCATCCACAAGACGCACCCAGGCTACTTTGAGTAACCGAGGCCATGCGATCTGGTGGTCTCAGGCCGTTCCTCGTTCCGGACGATCATTATCAATATTGAATTTCATGCCGTCCAAAAGCTCTTCCAAATCGGGACGTGCCGCAGGGCCGTTAGAGATATCGGCCAGCATCAGTGTTCCATTCGGACGGATAGCAAACGCGCCAGGTTCGGCGAACAGACCCGTCGTTTCTGCACCAGACAGAGGCGATGACACGTAAAGACCAAGCGCGCGCATTTGCGCTTCAGTCATTCCATAGCAAAGATCAAAATCCCAGCCGAATTCTGCTTTGTCTGCCGCAGCTTTTTCTTTGGTGTCGGCAGAGACAACAATAACGTCCATAACGTCAGCCCATGCCGACAGCGCCGCATTCAACTTGTTCAAAAAACGCTTGCAGCGCGGACAATGCTTGCCTCGATAAACAAACAGAATGGTCCAGCGGTCTTTTTGTTGACCGATCAAAACCTTGTCCTCAGACCCTAGCATTGAAAAGTACATTTGCTCGATTTGCGCGCCGACATTTGGTTTGGCTGAGGTCATAAGTTGTTCCTTTGCTCCGTAAATCATGGCTTGGCGCAGATACCGTTAGCTTATTTCATGTCACGTCAAGGCAACGATTGAAACCCAGATCGCGGTATCATTCGGTGCTTGAAAGGCACGCTCGGTCTAAGATCGCCGTTGGTTAACGAGGAATCAACGATACCTACCCGCCGTCACTCTACGGCCCTCATTGCAGCCGGGCTTCTAATGCCGCAACAGGTGTGAGCGCAACCAGCTACCTGTATTAGATTCAACGCGACCTGATCACCTGTAGCCCTCAAGAAACCTTTACAATCGAGACAAGAACGATCAAACGACCAGCCTGGTGAAATCCACCACGTCACCGATACCACTTAACTGTAAGCGCGAAGAACTGCTGCGTAAGCACTACCTGCAACCGCAAAAGTCCGCTTAGTCGGCATTGCAGCTGCCGCAGAGCCGCGTTTCGAATGGCAAGTTTTTCGCAGCCGTTGGGTGATTGGCGGCAAAATTACAAACCACAAACGTCGCAGTTGGGGTATTATGTGAAGCGATCTCTGGTTGTATCATCGCCCACCTGGACCCTCATCACTCCAGTGTCCCAATTCGTAAATACCCTGTTTTTTCATACGACGTATAAAAGCAAGGTAGTTTATCACCCGGTCGACCTCATCCATGTCTCCAGTGGCATAGGCGACTGCAATCATCTTGAACTGAGCTTCAGGATCCTCCGCTACTTTTTCGTCACACCAATCCGGACTATTTTCAGTCCCCAATTAAGCGGTCCGTGCTTTGTCTACTTCGCCCCTCATCTCATTGATGATAGACCCTCATACTGAGTTCGGGGGTGTTCTCGCCAAACTTAACCACGGCCTCCCAAATTGGTTTGAGCCGTTCAAAAAGATCATTTCGACCATCAGTCATGTCTCTTCACCTCACAGTTTAACAAATGCTTGTAGTTTGCCTTTAGGAAAAACTGGCAACGGCCTACGCACATGAAATACTTGTAACGTTCCGTTGCCTGTAAACTGCCCTGACTAAAGGGCCTCTCCGGTTGCCAGAGCCGATGCACAAATTCTTTTGCAAAGCCGTCCTATTCCCTCCGATTGATTTTGAAGACCCAGTCCGATATCCAGTCCGGCTGCGTGTTCAGTGTCAAAGCAGAGCCCAGCCCAAGACCAGCAAACCAAACGATGGAGGGTGCCATGTAGTTCTGAAACTGCATGAAAGGCCAAAGACATGGCCCACTACAAACGCAAACGTCCCCGCACCGTGCCTGGGAACGGGTACTCGCTCTTGGGTCTGAGCCGTCGTCTCGGAAAAGACCTGGATGATGTCCGGTGGCTCGGCAATTGGCCGCGCGGCCACGACATCATCTTTCACACACGTCCAACAAGACTCAAATCCAAGGCCCTTGCGCTTGGCATCCTGAAAGGCGCTGATCCTAATGACATTGCTTGGCCGGATAGCCGCAAACCCCATCACTACTACTGGTGAGCATGCACGGCGGAGCATCAGCTTGTCTCCGCCACTTGCTTTTCTTGGTTCAAACAGTCGTTGGTATTTTCGGGTTGGTCTGACGTGTAACCCCTCATCGTCAATTCCCCAACAATATCTCGTATCTCTTTCCGATACGCGCGAACAAACCCGGCCTCACAGCGGATAGTCTCGATTTCTCTTCGGTCCAACGCCCGAGCCAGATGGATCGCGGCAAGTTCAAACTGCTCAGCCATTTGACCCAGTGTTACATAACGCGCCTCAAACGCTTGCAGGCTTTGGGCCATGATATAACACCGGTTGTGCTGCGTGTCCGGGTTTCGCACCGTGACCTGACTAAGAAAGCCACCATCCCGCAACCGTCGGATCGATATCACATTCATTTTCAAGCGTGCCGCCGCATCCAAGAGCGGCAGGTCACCAGAAAATGCACGCTCCTGCCTCTCTAAGCCTTCAGCTTGATCGATCAGCATCCCAGCCAAACCTTCGACTTCTGGATCACGCGACACGCCGGTCAATCGACCTGCCGCCCAATCGGCGACAACGCGTGCCAAAGGAACCCGGCTCTTTCGGCTGAATTCCTTGAGTGGCAACCTACGACGTGTCGATGATGCTAACTGCAGATTCTCAAGACGGGTCATCTAGGTTTGCACAGAAGACGATGTCACGTAGCGCAGAGACGTTCCGAAACGATGAGCTTTCAAAACGTCCTGCCGGATCAGCGCTTTCACCTGGACCGGATGGATATTCAGCTAGGTCGCGGTGGATTTGATATTCTGCAGTCCAGACCAGAAATCGAGCACGGCGGCCAGATCCTCATGGCTGACATCTTTCATATCTGACAGCTCGCTCGCGTTTTGACCGCGAAAGTGGGCGAGAATGCCTCGCACCCGAACCTCGCCGACCCCATGTAGCTCCCGCGCGCGTTCTAGCGTGATGAGTTTGGGTGCTGAGATTTCCGTACCCAGAACTTTCGCACCGGTCTGCAGCGGATAATTCTCCCGCACAAAATCCTGCACCCAAGCCCTGAGGACTACTGTCGCCGGGTCCTCTTCAGTGTCTTTCAGCCAGGTATAGAATTCGCCCATATCTGTCGTGAAATAAGATCGCTTGGAGGAAGACCGACGCCTGGCACGGTCCAACTCAGATATCAGGGCTTCCGGCCCACTCTTCAAAACCTCGAACCCGGCCGACATGGCAGCACGCTCCTGTTCGAAGTCCAAGTCCAAACGACCGACGCCTCGAACCAGGGCGATTGACATTCCCAGTGTCAAACACGCCTGATGAAGACGCGTCAGGTCCAGTGGGTCCAACCAATCATCCGCGACCTCAAACTCGATACGGCGGCTTAAGTAAGTTTCAAACAAAGAACGTCGAAGCGTCTTTGCGTCTTGTGCGGCCTCAAAGATCAGATCCTTGTGGCGGGCCACCTGTTCAATCACGTCGTAGGTGAGATGCGCATGCGCCGCGTTGGGAAGCAGGAGCAACGGTACGCCATGTTTGGCACAGGTCCCAATCGGCAGCACCAACCACTCAAGAAGTTGAAACGCGTTCTCGGAGCCAGAAGCCTCCATGGTCTCCAAAATACATCGTGGACAAATGCGGATGGCCTCCTATTGCTTTTTGCAGTTTGACAGAATGGTACAATCGCAAATGGCGGCGGGCGCTCTTTCCCCTTACTTTCCCTTCGTGGGCCAGCGGCATTTGGACAAGCCAAACGCCCCTGGCCGTCAGGGTGAGGGCGCTGCCCTCCCCCTCGGGCAACCCTTTTAGTCAGGGCCGTGTCCTCGGCTTTGCCTGCGGGCCGCACCGCCCCTGTCGAATAACGTTGTCTCACCCCCTCCCGCGTTCGTGTGGAACGTCACTGATTCCTGCCTAAATCGGCGTCAAAAACCTCAACAAATGGGTAAATCGCGTCACTCAATTCCGACCCAAACGTCAAGCATTTCAAACCCAAAACGAGGAGCGAAATGACATCGAAGGTGCAGGAATACTCCCAAAGACGCTGTATGACACGTTCGAACCAGCCCCCGTTACCCGCCTCAAGCATGCGCGCGGTGCAAGGCCCACAGAGACTTTAATAGAGACCTGCGACCTTTGCCCTCAGTTTGATCAGTGATGCGACGGTATCGATTGTGGGCGTTGAGATACCCGTAAGGTGCCCCAGTTCTTGCACCGAAGTTACCAAGGCATCAATTTCCATCGGTCGGTGCAACTCCAAATCCTGCCACATAGAGGTTTTGTGCGCACCGACAGCCGCTCCGCCGTCGAGGCGTTTTTCAACATCTATCGGGAACTTTACACCAAGTTTTTCACCGACTTCCTGAGCCTCGAGCATCATTCCGCGTGCCACGGAGCGTGTGCCTTCGTCGGCACACAGGACATCAAGTGTTGAGTGGGTAAGAGCGGAAATCGGGTTGAACGACAAGTTACCCCACAGTTTCAACCAAATTTCATCCCGGATTCTTGGTCTGACGGGCGCACGCAGTCCGGCGGCGGATAGAGCAGCCGAAAGCTTGGCAGCACGGTCTGATTTAGTACCATCGGGCTCGCCCAACGAAAAACGATTGCCTTCGATATGCTTGATTGATCCTGGAGCTATGACCTCGGCGGCAGGATAGACAACACATCCGAGGACGCGATCTGGTCCAAAACCGTCCCACTGCACATTTCCCGGATCGACTGAAGCCAACCTCGTTCCCTCGTAAGGACCGCCTAGTTTGTGGAAGTACCACCAGGGCACGCCGTTCACTCCACTTACCACGGTTGTCTCGTCTGCAATCAACGGCTGCATTGAGTCTACGACCGCTGGGACGGAATGCGCTTTCAGTGTGATGAAGACATAATCTTGTGGGCCGAGATCGGCAGCATTGTCTGAAGCGCGTATTGGAACGCTGACCGGATCCTGCCCTTCCTCAAGAAGGGTCAGTCCTTTTTCCTGCATTGCCGCCAAGTGGGGCCCACGCGCGACGACACTGACTTCGGTATCGGTTTGTGCAAGTTTCGCGGCAACGTAACCTCCGATAGCTCCGGCACCAAAGATACAAACTTTCATGTGTCTAAGCCTTTGCCAGTCCCAATTTAGCAGCTAGTCCGATCCTTTGTATCTTGCCAGTCGCGCCTTTTGGAATTTCTTCAAGAATAACCACTGAATTCGGCACCTTGAATTTTGCGAGCCGCGCGCCAACAAAAGCCCTGACCTCCTGACCTTGGATCGTCGCGCCTTCTGAAAGCACCACAGCGGCCGCTATGTCTTCACCCAGTTTTTCGTGGGGAACAGCAAAACAAACTGCCTGAGCAACGTCTGGGTGGCTTAAGAGTACAGCGTCAACCTCAAGTGGGCTGATTTTCTCTCCACCGCGATTGATAAGCTCTTTAAGTCGACCGGTCAGTCGCAGATAATTCTCTTCGTCGAATGAACCCTGGTCACCAGTGCGAAACCAAGTTTTTCCGTCCACTTCAAAGAAATTGGCGGCATTTGCCTGCGGGTTGCTTTCGTATCCCGGCGTCACGTTCGGACCGCTGATAACGATTTCTCCGACGTCCCGCGAAGAGATCAGATTATTTTCGTTTTCGTCTGCAATTCTGACTTCGGGGCCTGCTGCTATTCCAACAGATCCGGGTTTTTGCGTTTGGGGAGTAAGAGGGTTGCAACACATTTGATGTGTCGCCTCAGTCATGCCGTAGGCTTCGATGACGGGCGCATTAAAAGTTGCCACCAACTCTTCCATTACCGGGCCCGGCAACGAAGCAGAAGAAGACCGAAGAAAGCGCAACCGCGACTGCTCTATGATCGATTGGTTTCGTGCAGCTCGGGCGAGGATAGCTTGGTGCATTGTCGGAACCGCGGTGTACCAGGTCGGGTCGACTTCAGCGACTTGAGAGAAAAAGCTAAGAGCGTTGAATCCGGGGGCGCAGCTAATTTGAGATCCAGCACCTAAAGACGCGGCAACAGCCGCAATCAACCCGTGGATATGAAACAGCGGCATAATACTCAGACAGCGATCGTCGATTGTCAGTTTCAAAGATGAAGCCACATTTCGCGCGGATGCGTAGATATTAGCCTGCGTCAGAGGAACGATTTTGGGACGCGACGTAGTTCCTGACGTGTGCAGTATCAGGGCGACATCGTCTTTACCCGGAGCGGATGTGTCAGCCGGGCCAATTGAGTCACAGGGCAAAATAGAAAACTGACCGGCCGAAAGTAAGCGATCTTGAGATGCCCTCAAGATAACAATGCCAAGGTCCCTAGCAGCTTTTACGGCAGGTCCATCTTCGTCTTCGTTTACGAGAAGGGCCTTGGCATTCAGATCCTTGAGGTAGAAAACGTATTCTTCGTAAGTGTACGCCGGGTTCAAAGGTGCCGTCGTCGCCACTTGGGCGACGGATATGAAGGCCGTCGCCATTTCGGGGCCATTGGGCAACACAATTGCCACTCGGTCGCCGCGACCTACTCCGATCTGATGGAGATCTTTTTTGACCTTTGCGCAAAGCTCTCGCAGCCCGAGGTAGTTCAACCAAGATCGACCTGGGGCACCTATAGCATTTGCTGTGCCAGAATGGGGTGCGATCAATTCGGCGACTAAGTGGGGCATCAGGGATCCGTTTACAAAAGCATTGGCCAATTTCGCGGAGAGGGTTCGGTCTGGGTGCTAAGTTACCTTGACAGTTAGGCTACCCAATTTGTCGACCGACAGCACCAATACATCGCCGCGGTTTACTGGACCAACTCCAGAGGGCGTGCCAGACAGGATAACATCGCCGGCAGCAAGTTCGAAGTAATCGCTCAGGTAAGAGATCATTTCAGGGACTTTCCAGATCATCTGGTTCAAATCACCTTCCTGCCGAATTTCTCCGTTCACCGATAGGCGAATTGCGCCTTCGTCGAGCGGTCCAACATCTTCTGCTTTGTGCACCGGTCCACATGGAGCTGAGCGCTCAAATGCCTTCCCGATTTCCCAAGGACGACCCATTTTCTTCATTTCGCCCTGTAGATCTCGTCGGGTCATATCCAGTGAAAGCCCGTAGCCGTAGACGTGATCCAGAGCATCTTCGACAGAAATTTTCGTGCCGCCGGATTTAAGCGCCACATACATTTCAGCTTCATGATGTACGTCCGAGCTGTGAGCCGGATATGGAAATTCTCCGGATGGATCGAGGTTGTCGGGGTTCTTTTGGAAGAAAAATGGGGGTTCACGATTTGGGTCGTGGCCCATTTCTATGGCGTGCGCCGCGTAGTTTCGACCAATGCAATAAACCCGACGTACCGGGAATATGCCACCGCCTTCTACCGGTATTTCGTGAACCTTCACCGCGGGAATTACAAGATCGTGCATCGCTATCCTCCTGAACACATCGTTGCCAAAGATCGGTTTGCCAATCTGTGGCCTTGTTCCGATCGATGCTGTGCCACACCCGAAAAGACGTAGCTCTTGTCTCAGTCATCGCCAATGTGACCGTCGATTTGCAAGAGGTTCAGCCGCTGCTTGGCCCAACCATTTCCCAAATTGGTCGGGCGCTAGTTTAGTGGTCGGCCTCAAGACTAGCTGGCAACACGCGGGAGTAAACGGACCTCAGATGCGCCAACATGGCCTGCGCCGCCTGTTCTCCGTCTCCACTCGATATCGCCGACAGGATCAAGTCATGCTCTCGAAAGCTGGAATAATCATCTGGGGGTTTATAGGTTTTACGAGGTTGTCCCCACACAATGGACCTTCGAACGGAATTCAGAGTCTCGAAGAAATACAGGAAAAGCTGATTACGCGTTGCCCGGGCTATCGCGTGATGCAAATTATTGTCCCATGCTTCATATGTGCGCCAGTCTTCTGCGGCTCGGCACCTCTCAACGCAGAGCCTCATTTGCTCACGGTCCGAACGCGTAGAATGAAGCGCGGCAAGGCGGCTAAGCTGCGGCTCGATGGTAAACCGAACACCCACAACTTGTTCAGGCTTAATCTGTGCACCCAAATAGGTCACGTCCGTCAGATTTAGAACCGGTCGGGCACCAACGAACGTGCCCCGACCCACATGCCGCCAGATAAGCCCCTGCGCCTCTAGTTCGGCCAATACGCGCCTCAGCTGGTTTCTGGTTGTACCTAGCCATTGGCACAGTTCCCTTTCAGGTGGAAGTCTATCGTTGTGCCGGTATCCCGCATTGTCGATCAGGTCCCGGACACGTTGCGAAAGTTCTGAAGGCTCACTCACATTGCCACCCAATTTGCTGATTGGTTGATTGATTGAAACGCCAAGTCGGCAAAAACTCAAGGGCAAGTGACAACCAAATCTGAGTCGCCGGCCAAGATCGGTGACCTAAGTGGGCGCCAGAATGTAGGAGGAGAGCCGAGTGCGTTTAGCGACTGTTTCAGTAGATAGCCACGCCGTTTGCGTCGCATTGCTTGCTAACGGAAGCATGGTGGATGTTTCGCGTGCGTTTAAGATGCTCATGCCGGATACGTCTCTTGATGTAAGCACAATGCAGCTGATTATCGAAGGCGGTCAGACCTCACTTGAAGCGTTGAACGCCGTTGTTGCTGCGGGTGAGGCTGGCGAACTCAAGGACTTGCTCGTCCCCGAAGACGCGCCTCTTCTGTCGCCCATTCCCACGCTACGTAAGAACGTTTTCTGTGTGGGGCGAAACTACGCTGAGCACATCGCAGAAGGTGAACGGGCGCAAAAAGAGATAATCGGCATCACCGAACATCCGGTTTTCTTTACTAAGCCGCCGACCTCGGTCGTTGCACCAGACGCCGACATCCTACTCTTTCCCTCGGTGTCGCAGTCCATCGACTACGAAGTCGAGTTGGCAGTCGTGATAGGGAAGCGCGGGCGTAACATCAGCAAGGCAGATGCGTTTAATCATGTCTTTGGGTATTCTATTCTGAACGACATAACCGCCCGAGACATACAGCGCCGCCATGGCGGCCAGTACTTCAAAGGCAAAGGGCTTGATGGATCTTGCCCAATTGGTCCCTACATCGTGACCGCCGATGCCATCAGCGATCCGCAAGCTCTGTCGATCGGACTGACAGTAAACGGTGAGCAGCGCCAAAACGGGATGACGTCGGACATGATATTCGACATTCCAACGTTGATCGCATCCTTGTCAGAAGGCCTGACACTAGAACCGGGAGACATCATTGCGACAGGTACGCCATCAGGCGTCGGATACGCAATGGAACCGCCGCAGTTTTTGAAAAACGGGGACGTCGTAGTTTGCGAGGTTTCCGAAATCGGCACGCTAAGGAACACAGTGCGCGCCGTATAATGGCTCCTACGCAGCAATCGCTGTGAGGCGTCAACATTCAAGGGAGGAAGACTACAATGATGAACAGAAGGACTTTCACAGCGTCCCTGCTTACTGCTGTTCCAGTAGCAGGAGCACTAGGAACAATGGGTTTTGCGCAAGACTTGCGTGAAATCACCTTCGTGCAACCAAGCCCTTCGGCAATCAACTCATTTCCTGTGTTTGTCGCCATTGGCGAAGGGTACTTCGCAGATGAAGGATTGAACGTGACAGTCGAGGCTATCAACGGCTCAGGCGCCGTGCTTCAGGCGTTGTCTGCTGGGCAAGCGCATTTCGGTCGCCCTGGACCCGGACCTCTGATTGCAGCGCGGTCGCGCGATGTGGATGCCGTACATATCTACAACGTGGCGGCACGCAGCAACTTCGGCATCGCGGTGCCAGAAGACTCTGAAGTCCAAAGCGTTGAGGAACTGCGAGGAAAAGTCATCGGAACCGGCACCGCAGACGGTGCCGAAGTAGGTTTTGCACGAAACGTCTTGACCGGTGCAGGTATGAAAGAAGGTGAGGATTTCACATTTCTTACTGTTGGCGACGGCGGCCCTGCGACTGCAGCTTTCCTGAACGGTGAAATCGACGCATATTCTGCTTCGACGGCAGATACAGCAATCCTGAACCAGCGCGGAATGAAGGTGCGTGACATTACGCCTGCGGAATTCGGGCGTTTCTTCGGAAACGGTATCGCCACAATGGCTGACACAATCGCCAACGATCGCGAATTGGTCGAGGCCTGGAGCCGCGCGTTCGCACGTGGCCATGCCTTTGCTCTCGATGATGCTAACCGTGAAGCTGTGCTGAAGCATCTGGCGGACGGCAATCCGCAAGAAGGCGAAGACAAAGAATTCCAGGCCGCGCTGTTCGATGCCGTACGCTCGAAAACCATAGCAGCGGATCCAAGCAATGGTCTGGGATGGTACCCCGCCGAGGTTTGGCAAGAATGGCAAGACGCACTTGTCGCAGGGGGCGAAATTCCGGGACCGCTTGATGACTTGAGCGCCGCCTGGACCAATGAATTTGCCGCCATTGGCAACGAGGCCGCCAGCAAATGAACGCTGCAGCCGCACAAGAGTTTTCCGGCGCGCCCTTGGGCACGCCGGTCTACGAATTGACCCATTTAAGCAAGACCTATGCACGCAACCTTGTTGTTGCGCTTGAGGACATTAATCTGACGTTACGGAAAGGCAGCTTCACTTCTGTCATTGGGTCCAGCGGGTGCGGGAAATCCACACTGCTCAAAATCATGGCGGGTTTGATCCCTCCCACCAAAGGGCGTGTGATCCTACAAGGTCTGCCAGTGACCGGTCCCCGGCGAGACATTGGTATGATGTTCCAGCAGGCGACACTATTCCCCTGGAAAACGGCCGTGGAAAACATCGTGCTGCCAATCGAGATCCGCGATGGCAAGGCAGCCGCCAAGCAAGCAATTGGCAAGGCTCACGAACTTTTGGACATCGTGGGTTTGAAGGGGTTCGAAAACGTATACCCGAACGAATTGTCGGGCGGCATGGCACAGCGCGCCTCAATCTGCCGTATGCTGATCACAGAACCAGCCGTGCTTTTGTTGGACGAACCGTTCAGCGCGCTGGACGAGCTGTCACGTGACATGATGAATATGGAACTGCAGCGGATTTGCCATGAACAGGATGCGACTGCTTTTCTTGTTACGCACTCTATTCAGGAAGCCGTGATTTTGTCCGACGAAATCGTCGTGTTGAAACCACGCCCAGGCAGGATTGCCGAGATCGTGAAGGTCGACCTGCCACGCCCACGTACGTTGGATATGATGACCACGCCCAAGTTTGGCGCTATTGTAGACTACATTCGCGGCCTCCTGGATAAGGGAGAAGAAATGTGAGCGACGTTCATAACCACTCACCTTCCCTAAAGGATTCTGACACCGCAGAAGACACTGTATGGGAACAGAAAATTCACTTTATTGACTCGATCCCACGCTGGCTGGCGATGACCTTTGTCTTCGTGGTTTTCGTGGGCACATGGCAAAGTGTCACGAGCCTTGGGCTGGTTTCCCCAATCATTTTGCCGACACCGATGGAAACCCTGAAAGATATGATCTTCGTGGGACAAAACCTATTGACTGGCGGCTACATGCTTGGGGCGCTGTGGATCACAATCAAAGAAGTTATCTATGGTTTTGCGCTGGCAATCGCGATCGGTTTTTCGCTGGGCGTATTGGTGGGGGAAACTGCATTTGGTGAAAAGGCCGTGATGCCTTACCTGGTGGCTATAGATACCATGCCAAAGGTAGCATTCGCCCCGCTTTTCGTAGCGTGGTTAGGCTTTGGCATTGAATCAAAGGTCGCGCTTGCCGCCTTTATCGCGACATTTCCAATCGTGGTTGGTACCGCCGCTGGGCTTCACGCCGCCGATGAAAACGCGCGTATGCTTTTCAAGACGATGGGCGCAAGTCGGATGCAGACATTGATCAAGATGAAACTGCCAACCGGCCTACCGCAGGTTTTTACTGGCCTCAAGATCGGAGCGGTCGGCGTAATGGCTGGTGCGATCACAGGAGAATTCCTGGGTGGTGGCAAGGGATTTGGCGAACTTATCCGAGTTGCGGCCTCGCAGCTCAACACGCCGCGCGTCTTCTCGTTGATCCTGTATCTCAGCCTTGTCGGTCTGGTGGTATTTGCATCGGTGGTTTGGACACAGCGTAAATTGGTGTTCTGGCACAAGGAACAGGTGGGAAGAGATGACTTCTGAGCCTGTGAATATAGACTGCCACACCCTGCGTGAATTTGTGGCGGTCGCGCTCGAAACTCGAGGTGTGTCAAAAACAGATGCGGACAAGGTGGCCTCGTTGATGGTCGAGGCCGACATTTATGGCTACGGCACGCATGGTGTCTTTCGCCTGCGCCAGTACCTTGCCCGGCTGGCGGGAGGTGGCTCCAATCCTACGCCAAAAGTAACTGTAGAACATGAGACTGTCGCAACCGCTTTGATCGACGGAGACGATGGCCTCGGCCATCTGGCTATGTTGGCGGCGCGGGATCTTGCAATTGAAAAGGCTAAAGCGACCGGTATCGGGTGGGTTGGTGTTCGGCGCGGCAATCACGCGGGACCACTCGCACTTTATGTACGTCCGCAAGCCGAGGCAGGGCTGCTTGGTATGGCCGCGGCAGTGGGCAGCGCGAACCACGTCCCGCCTTATGGCGGTAGCGATTTGCTTCTTGGCACCAATCCCATTGCTTTTTCCGCCCCTGCCGATGGTCCCGACCCGTTTGTGTTTGATATGGCGACGACCGTAGCCGCGATGGGCAAGATCAAAACCCTGTTGCAGCAAGGCAAGCCTATGCCCGAAGGCTGGATGGTTGGACGTGATGGAAATCCATTGACGGACCCCGCCCTCAAGTCAGAAGGATTTCTGTTGCCGATTGGGGGTCCGAAAGGGTTCGGTCTTTCCGTAGCTATCGGGTTGATGGCCGGGGTCTTAAACCGCGCGGCCTTCGGTTCCGATGTGGTCAATTTCACCTCGGACACAACTTCATCCACAAACACCGGCCAGTTCGTTATGGCGCTCAATCCGGCAGCCTTTGGGATGGGCAATGACTTTGCTTCTAACGCAGCCCGCGTCTTCTCTGAAATGCGCGCATCCGCCCCCCTGCCCGGTCATGACCCGGTGCGCTTGCCCGGAGACGGCAAAACGGCTGCCGCAGAGGCCCGCCGCAAAGACGGTGTGAGGCTGAATCCCGCTCTTTGTCGAGACCTCAACAAACTTGCTGAGGACTGTGGGTTATCCCCTCTGTTTCCTAGTCTCAGCGCCGACTAGCAGCGCATCCGTGGGAAGCTGGTAGGCGCTTTTTACTAGGGTTTAGCGAGGTGTCTCGTCCTCTGCCTCCAGCGCTTTCACAAGAGCAGAAAGTTTGTTCATCATGTGAAGCTTCATGGATTTCCCAAGCCCATCTGCATTACGGGCCCTGAGTAACTCCATCATGGCTTTGTGTTCGTAAATGGCCTGCGCCCAGCGCTCGTCCGACAAGTTGGCCATAAAACGTGCGCGGCGGACCCGTGCGGCCAACAGCTTGTGGTGGCTCGCAAGGATATCGTTTCGCGCGCCACGTATCAGTGCCTGATGAATGTCCTGATTGGCCTTAAAATATGCCTGTCGGTCATGTGACTTATAGGCTTTCAGCATATCGGCGTGGCGACGTTCGATTAGTTCAATTTCAGCGGAATCCAGGTGCTGACATGCCAACTCTCCCGCCAGTTGCTCAAGCGTCGCAAGCACTGGAAATGTATTCTCCAATTCCTCTCGCGTGACACTTGCGACGCGGGCCCCCCGGTTGGCTTGAAGTACCACAAAGCCTTCTGATGCAAGCACCTTTAAAGCTTCTCGCAAAGGTGTCCGCGAGACCCCCAACGAGTCACAAAGCTGCTTCTCGGGCACTTTTTCACCCGGCTTTAGCACATCTTCGACAACCAGGTTACGCAGCCTTTCGACCAGTTCTTCATGAAGGGTCGGGCGATTAATGCTGTCCGTCAGGTTCATTTCCATTTCCTAAACATCAAGAACCAGATCCAACAGGCGCGCGACGTGCATGGGCTTCCGCTGCGTACCTTCGGCGATTTGATGGCGGCAAGATGTCCCATCGGCCACGATAACTGCATCTATAGGTGCTGCTTCCAACGCCGGGAACAAGTCAAGTTGTGCCATCTTTATCGAAACATCGATAGTTTCAGGCGCATACCCAAACGCCCCGGCCATTCCGCAACAACCGCTTTCTATCATGTGAACCTGTGCCTCCGGAATACGCTTCAAAAGGTTGAGCATCGGTGTGACGGCATCGTGTGCTTTCTGGTGGCAATGCCCATGCACATAGATCGGGCGATCCAACGGCTTCAGGGCCAAGTCCGGCTGATCGGCCAGAAATTCCTCAAAGGTACGCGTTGCATTCGACAACATCTCCGTTTCCGGCCCCGGGCAAAGCGCCAAAAACTCATCCCGGAACGTGAGGATAGAGGAAGGTTCGAGCCCGACTACTGGAACACCTTTTGCAACCGCCTCTCGCGTCGCGTCAATCACGCGTTGTGCCTCGTGACGCGCTTCGTCGACGCAGCCCATAGCTAAAAGAGTACGTCCGCAATCCAATGCCCTGTCGGATTGATCGTCTCGCGCCACGGCCACCCGAAGTCCGTTTGCCCGCAAAACCCGGACAGCGGCGCGTAAATTTTCCGGTTCGAAATACCGGTTGAACACATCGGCAAACAGCAACACCTGCGGATCATTGTCCTGAGCCTCGGCATCACGGAACGGAGCAAAAGACCACACTGGCAGATCACGTCGCGCTGAAATACCAGTCGGTCCCTCCAATAGCTTACGCGAGGGTGCAATTTTGTTTCGTAAATTCATAAGCCACGCGACTTTCGCGGCTTTTGGTGCATATCGGGGCAGGTAAGCTATCAATTTGTCTGCCAACGTCAGCCCATCTTTTTTTCGTTTTGCTGACAATACTTCGATTTTCATTCGCGCCATGTCGACGCCGGTCGGACATTCCCGAGCGCAAGCTTTGCAGGACACGCAGTACTTCATTGTGTCCAACATGGCATCGGACGACAAACCGCCCGGCATCTGCCCGCTGATCGCAAACCGCAGCGTATTTGCCCGTCCACGCGTAACATCACGCTCGTTTCGGGTCGCTCGGAAAGATGGGCACATAACCCCACCCTTGAGCTTGCGGCATGCACCATTGTTGTTGCACATCTCGACGGCGCCCTGAAACCCTCCTCCGGAACCTGGCCAAGCGGACCAATCCAGCGTCGTTTCGAATTCAGGAACCGAATAGCCCTGACCATAGCGGAACAATCGCCGGTCATCCATGGCGGGCGCGTTCACGATCTTGCCGGGGTTCATCACCCCGTTGGGATCAAACCGGTTTTTAACCTGCTCAAACGCAGAAACGATACGCTGACCGAACATCTTCTCATGAAATTCTGATCTTACGATCCCGTCACCATGTTCACCTGAATGAGATCCTTTATATATTTTGACCAGTTCAAATGTTTCTTCGGCGATCGCCCTCATTGTCCGGATGTCTTTGTCCTGCCGCATGTTCAGCACAGGTCGCACGTGTAAACACCCCACCGAGGCATGCGCGTACCATGTTCCCTTTGTGCCATGTTTTGCAAAGATTTCGGTCAGGCCAGCGGTGTATTCGGCGAGGTCGGGCAGCGGGACAGCGCAATCTTCGACAAAAGAGAGTGGTTTTCCCGCCTCTTTCATCGACATCATGACATTCAACCCGGATTTTCGGTACTCGGCGATAGAATTCTGCAAAGAGTTGTCCGTAACAGAGACAACGCCGCCCCACCGGTTTTCCGCACCGCTGAAAGCAAACCCGAGATCTCCCATCAGTTGCGAAAGCTCGACCAGTTTTGCGGCATTTGCCTCGACGCTACCCTCGGCGAATTCCACCAGCAGTAGGGCTTCAGGATTGCCTTCAACAAATGCATTAATCGTTTCGCGAAACAATGGGATTTCACGCCCCAACGCAATCATGGTGTCGTCGACCAACTCTACCGCCTGGGGGTTGAGTGTCACGATGTGCTGAGTGGCCTCCATTGCAGCACGGAATGTCGGGAAATGGCACACACCAGTAACTTTCGCACCCGGCAACTGTGCCAAGCTTAATTCCAGTTCTGTGAAATAGGCCAATGTGCCTTCTGACCCCACCAATAAATGGGACATGTTGATGTCGTTACCGATGAGGGCGTCGATATTGTACCCGCCCACACGGCGTTGGACTTTGGGAAAACGAGCGTCAATTTCAGCAGCCTCGCGACGCCCAAGAGCGCGCATATCACCAACAAGATCCGCATAATCGCCTGATGCGGCCGTATCAGCGCTGAACCGCGCTTCCGTGCCGTCAACCATGATTGCGTTTATCGCACGGACGTTGTCTCGCATGATCCCGTATCGCAGAGATTTTCCACCTGAAGAATTGTTTGCCGCCATCCCCCCAAGAGTGCAACGAGACGCTGTTGAGGGATCCACGGGAAACCACAGGCCATGCTGCTTCAACGCTTGGTTCAATTGATCCAGAACAACACCGGGCTGAACGCGCGCGATACGTTTCTCAGCGTCTACGTCAAGAATACGATTCAAGTGTTTTGTGTTGTCCAGCACAACACCCTGATTGACTGTTTGCCCGCATTGCGACGTGCCGGCGCCGCGCGGTAGAACCGAACATCCTTCGTCCCGCGCAATGGACATCACGGCTTGGACATCTTCTGTGGACCGGGGGATCACCACAGCGTCCGGTATCATCTGATAGATTGAGGCATCGGTCGAGTATCGAGCAAGCGATGCCGGATCTGACATCACTTCCCCCCGTACATCAGACAACAGTCGGCGGTACAACGATCCATTCTCTACCATCAGGTTCGCCTTCCCTTCCCTGTAAGCCTAATTAGACCTTTCACTTCATCGTTGACTGAATAATGAATTCATAATTAACTTTTGCAATAGATAATAGCGCCACTTTTTTGGCACCAGCGTAAGGATCAGTTCAAATGCGTCAGGCGGGTAGACACTTTTTGCAGATTCCAGGGCCAAGTGCTGTGCCAGATCGAATCCTGAGAGCCATAAGCACGCAGACCATTGACCATCGAGGACCCAATTTTGCAGAAGTCGGGAATAAAGCCCTCAATGGAATGAAGACGATTTTCAAGACAAAACAGAACGTCTTTATCTATCCTTCATCCGGCACCGGTGCGTGGGAAGCCGCACTTGTGAACACGGTTTCGCCGGGCGAAAAAGTTCTGATGTTTGAAACAGGACATTTCGCTTTCATGTGGTGCAACTTGGCTGGAAAACTAGGATTGCACCCAGAGCTGATCGAAGGGGATTGGCGCGGCGGCGCGGACCCCAATCAGATTGAAGACCGTCTACGTGCGGACAAGCAGCACGACATCAAGGCGGTTTGCGTCGTTCACAACGAAACGTCCACCGGGTCAGTCTCATCAATTGAGGAAGTGCGCAGGGCCATAGACGCTGCAAAACACCCCGCACTTCTAATCGTGGATTCCATCTCCGGCCTTGCGTCGATTGATTTTCGGTTCGATGACTGGGGGGTCGATGTGTGTGTCTCCGGCTCGCAAAAAGGACTGATGTTACCGCCTGGTCTGAGCTTCAACGCCGTGAGCGATCGGGCGCTAAAACACTCAAAATCTGTGACCACGCCGCGAAGTTACTGGGATTGGCAAGATATGGTCGGACCAAATCAGAAGGGGTTCTTTCCCTACACCCCCGGCACCAATCTTCTCTATGGATTAAATGAGGCCATAGACATGTTGCACGAGGAAGGGTTGGACAACGTTTTTGCCCGTCACTCCCGACACGGAGCCGCGACACGGGCTGCCGTGCGCGCCTGGGGTCTTGAGGTTTTGTGCACACATCAAGGTCAGGAATCGGGCGTCTTGACTGCGGTTAAGGTCCCAGAAGGTCACTCCGCCGATGCGTTTCGTGCTACGGCGCTTGAGCACTATGACATCTCACTAGGAAATGGTCTGTCCAAGGTAGCCGACAAGGTGTTCCGCATTGGTCATTTGGGCGATTTCAACGACCTAATGTTGATGGCCACCCTTTCTGGCGTAGAAATGGGGCTAGCCAAGAGCGGTATGCCTCATCACGGAGGCGGCACTCAGGCTGCCTCGGAACATCTCAAGGCTGCGTAGCGCCGGCTAGACGGATACACTTTCATCAGCGCTCGCACGAATTCCAGCAGTTGGGCGGAAAGCGATCATTCGCTGCGATTGCGGAGTCACGTGGTTCTTGCTGTCAAAGTGGACCTTCGATTTCGCATCGTCGATGGAAGTACATTTGGCCTCCCAAACCAAAGATTAGACCAAATGAAAATTCAAAGAGTCGATCCAATGCGCCACGCCAGGGCTCAAAGCAGATTTCTTTGATAACATGTAGAAAAACTGTGCAGACATTCCGCTGCATGTAAAAATATGCTGATAAAATAGGCAAACTGGCAGCCTGATGAAACGCTTAGTGGCCTTGGAATTGCGATCGATGAAGCTTGGGCTCACTTGGGTGCCTATGAAACAACACCTTACTGTCGTTGTCGTCGAGCAGAACCAAGAACGTGCCTTTGCAATTGTGGATGCCTTAAAAGAGTCTGGAGACGTAGACGTTTCTGTAATCGGCAATGTTTCCGGGCTGGCACGTAGAATTGCAATGCATAGCCCAGACATCGTTCTGATCGACATAGACAATCCATCGCGGGATATGCTGGAAGAGTTGACCGTCGCCTCCGGTCCGATGGAGCGTCCGGTGGCCATGTTCGTCTCGGGCGCTGCGGGTGGATTGGCGAAAGCAGCCGTTGAGGCAGGGGTATCAGCCTATGTAGTCGATGGCCTGCAAGCCGAGCGCATCAAACCTGTGATCGATACCGCCATCGCCCGGTTTCAGGTACTACGCCAGATGAGGACCGAACTGGCCGAGACCCGCCGTGCGTTGGAAGAACGCAAAGTGATTGATCGCGCCAAAGGGTTGTTGATGAAAGCCAAGGGTGTGTCTGAAGACGAGGCCTACGCCCTGCTGCGCAAAACAGCGATGAACCAGAACCGCCGGGTTGCAGAAGTGGCCGAAGCCCTGGTCACGGCCTCGGGTTTGTTGTCATGAAAACCGTGACCTTGCCTGTCGCCTATATGCCTTTGGTCGACGCGGCCCCGTTGATTGTCGCGCGCGAGATGGGATTTGACCATGCCGAAGGCGTGTCTCTGGATCTGCGACCGGCCCCGTCATGGTCATCTCTGCGCGATATGCTGGCTTTTGGGCATGTGGACGCAGCGCATCTGCTGTCACCTGTACCCGTTGCGATGGCCTTGGGTTTGGGCGGTATCTCGACGCCGCTGTCCGCAGTGTCTGTCCTATCCCTGAATGGCAACGTCATAGGCGTTGGAACCCAATTGGCAGGGCGTCTGACCGATCAGGGCTATGACTTCGATTTCACTGATGCCGTTGCGGCTGGGGCTGCACTGGCAAAGGCTGCCGGTGAGGTTTTGGTGTTCGGAGTGCCTTTTCCGTTTTCGATGCATGTTGAACTGCTGCGCTATTGGGTTGCGGGAACCGAACTGGCTTCGAAGCAGGTCGAAATCCGCACTGTCCCGCCCCCTCTCATGGCGCAGGCGCTTGCAGGTGGCGAGATCGATGCCTTTTGCGTGGGCGAGCCTTGGGGCTCATTCGCCGTGGATGACAATGTTGGTGCCTTGCTGCTGCCCGGTAAGGCAATCTGGACCTGCGCACCTGAAAAGGTGTTGGCGGTTAGAAACAACTGGGCCGAAACTGAGCCGCATTTGCTGGGTAGCCTCATGCGGGCCGTTTGGCGCGCGGGACGTTGGCTTTCAAACACGGACAGCCGAACAACCGCGTCCGAGATGCTATCGCGCAAAACCTACCTCAATGTCTCACCCGAACTAATCGACCGTGCATTGATGGGCGAATTCACAATCTCGGCGCGCGGCGAGCAACGCCATGTGGATGGGTTTGTCGAGTTCTTTGATGGCGCTGCCACCTTCCCATGGCGCAGTCAGGCCAAGTGGATCGCGCATCAGCTAGCGCAACGGAACGGGATCGATGTCAGCACAGCCGAACGTCAGGCCGCCCGTGTCTTTCGCAGCGATCTCTATCGGCGCGAGTTGTTCGGGCTGGGTGTCGAAACCCCCGGAGCGTCAGAAAAGCTGGAAGGGGCGCTTCCTGAGTCGACCACCGTAGCCTCGACAAACGGAAGCTTGATTCTGGCGCCGAACGTCTTCTTCGATCGTCGCATTTTCGAGCCAACGGGGTGAGAGTGCCCAAAATTTTTGCAGCGCAGCATCAAATCACGCTGCAGCGCAGAAAAATCACACTTTGACGCTCAAAACCGGATGACGGCCCAGATCAAGGATGTCTTAATCGGGACATCGGAAGGCAACGACGCCCACCGACGGAATTCGCCCACTATCCAGGGCACCTTACAAGAGCAAAGCCGCTCGACCATCCGCCACCTCCTCCCGGCGGACTGTGTCGGCGGCTTTTTTGTTTGCCCAAGAGGTTGGGCTGAACCGAAAGGGATCGAGATGAAAAAGCTTCTTTTAGGCCTCGTCGCAACGACGGCGCTTGTGTCTCCGGCACTGGCCGAGCTGGAACTGGAAAAAGACGAGCTGACTTTTGGCTTTATCAAACTGACCGATATGGCGCCGCTGGCTGTCGCTTACGAGAATGGGTACTTTCTGGACGAAGGCCTGTTCGTGACGCTGGAAGCACAAGCCAATTGGAAGGTCCTATTGGATGGCGTGATCGACGGGCAGCTTGACGGCGCACACATGCTGGCCGGACAGCCTTTGGCCGCCACCATCGGATACGGAACCGAAGCGCACATCGTAACGCCCTTCTCAATGGACCTGAACGGCAACGGCATCACCGTGTCCAACGAGATTTGGGAAGAGATGAAGCCGAACATCCCGGTGATGGAGGATGGTCGTCCCCAACACCCTATCAGCGCAGAGGCGCTTGCTCCGGTCGTTGAGAAATACAAATCTGAAGGCAAGCCCTTTAACATGGGCATGGTCTTCCCAGTCTCGACCCACAATTACGAACTGCGCTATTGGCTGGCCGCTGGTGGGCTGCATCCGGGGTTCTACAGCCCAGACAACGTGACCGGTCAAATCGGTGCGGATGTGTTCCTCTCGGTGACACCTCCGCCGCAAATGCCAGCCACGTTGGAGGCCGGAACGATCTATGGCTACTGCGTAGGTGAGCCGTGGAACCAGCAAGCGGTGTTCAAGGGCATCGGCGTTCCAGTAATTACCGATTACGAACTGTGGAAGAACAACCCCGAGAAGGTCTTTGGCATCACAGCCGAGTTTGCCGAGGAGTATCCGAATACCACTCTGGCAGTGACCAAAGCACTGATCCGCGCGGCACAGTGGTTGGATGAAAATGAAAACGCCAACCGACCCGAAGCGGTCGAAATCCTAAGCCGAGCGGAATATGTGGGCGCGGATTATGACGTCATCGCCAACTCGATGACCGGCACGTTTGAATACGAGAAAGGCGACAAGCGCGAGGTTCCCGATTTCAACGTGTTCTTTCGCTACAATGCGACCTATCCGTTCTATTCGGACGCTGTTTGGTACCTGACCCAGATGCGTCGTTGGGGTCAAATCCCCGATGCGAAGCCGGACAGTTGGTATGACGAAGTGGCCAAGTCGGTTTATAAGCCCGAAATCTACCTGGAGGCCGCGCGCCTGCTGGTCGACGAAGGTCTGGCGGATGAGGCTGACTTTCCCTGGGACAGTGGCGGTTACAAGGCACCAACGCCTGCCGAGGATATCATTGACGGTATCGCCTATGACGGCCGCACACCCAACGCCTACCTCGAAAGCATGTCCATTGGCCTGAAGGGCGAGCAGAAGATCGTCGGCTCGGACGTTCAGGGCTAATTCCTCAGCTCCACGTCCGGCCACGGTCGGACGTGGGCTTCACAAGTGCCCCGCCATCGCAAGGACACATCAGATGACGACCGTCGATCCCGAATTCAACGCAGACGCCGCACGCCAGGAGCGTCGCGCCCGCCTTTTCACCCGCATCAATGCAGCCGACAAATGGTTCCAAGTGTTGGGCCTCAGCTGGGCCACGCCTGTTCTGAAGGCCGCTGCCGGAGACAATCCCCGCGCTCAGATGGCCGAGATTTGGCGCTTGCTGATCGTGCCGTTGCTGTCGATCTTCGCCTTTTTGCTTCTGTGGGGCACGCTGGCGCCCAAGGTACAGACCTCGCTGGGCGCGGTCCCCGGGCCAGCGCAGGTTTGGGCGGAGATGGTCAGCCTGAATGAGGACGCCAAAGCTAAAGCGGCAAAACGCGCCAAGTTCGAAGCCATGGTCGACACGCGCAATCAAAAGTTTATTGATGCTGGCCAGCCGGAGAAGGTGAAAGACGTGGCTTTCACCGGGGCTCCGACCTACTACCAACAGATCTGGACCTCGATCAAAACTGTGTTTTTCGGCTTTCTGATCGCTACTGCCCTCGCAGTCCCTCTGGGCATCGCGGCAGGTCTGTCGCCAACGGCAAATGCGGCGCTGAACCCGCTGATACAAATCTTCAAACCGGTTTCGCCACTGGCGTGGCTGCCGATTGTGACCATGATCGTCTCGGCCGTTTACGTCACCAATGATGGCTGGTTCGCGAAATCCTTCCTGATCTCGGCCATCACTGTAACTTTGTGTTCCTTGTGGCCGACCCTGATCAACACCGCGCTTGGTGTGGCATCTATCGACAAGGATCTGCTGAACGTCTCCAAGGTTCTGAAAATGAACACCTATACCAAGATCACAAAGCTGGTGCTGCCCTCTGCCTTGCCACTGATCTTCACTGGTCTGCGCCTGTCGCTTGGTGTTGGCTGGATGGTTCTGATCGCCGCGGAAATGCTGGCGCAGAACCCTGGTCTGGGCAAGTTTGTCTGGGATGAGTTCCAGAACGGTTCCTCCAGCTCTTTGGCCAAAATCATGGTTGCGGTCTTCACTATCGGTATCATCGGCTTCCTGCTGGACCGTGTGATGTTTGCCCTGCAATCCCTTTTCACCTTCACGAATAACCGGTGAACGCGATGAGCATTTTAAGCTTCAAGGACGCCTCTAAATCCTTCGGTGAAGGCACTGCGCGCGCCGATGTGCTGAAAGGCATCGATCTGGACGTGCAAGAGGGCGAGTTTCTGGTGATCCTTGGTTTCTCAGGCACTGGTAAGACGACCCTGATCAACCTGATGGCCGGGCTGGATCGCCCGACCAGCGGAGAGGTCACGTTCAAAGGCGCTCCAATCAAGGGCCCCGGCCCGGAACGCGGGGTGATCTTTCAAAATTACTCGCTGATGCCTTGGCTGACAGTCAGCGGTAACGTCGGGCTGGCAGTTGATACGGTTTTCCCCGGTCTCAGCAAGGTCGAGAAAGCCGAGAAGGTTGCGCAATACGTGCAGATGGTGGGCCTCAGCCATGCCGCGACGCGCCGCCCGGCGGAACTGTCCGGCGGGATGCGCCAGCGGGTCAACGTGGCGAGGGCGCTGTCGATGAACCCTGAGGTATTGCTGCTGGATGAGCCTCTGTCGGCGCTCGACGCTTTGACCCGTGCCAATCTGGCGGACGAGATCGAACACATCTGGGAAGCCGACAAGAAGACTTGCGTGCTGATTACCAACGACGTCGATGAAGCAATCATTCTTGCCGACCGGATCATTGCACTGAACCCCGATGGCACGCTGGGGCAGGAGTTCCACGTGTCGATCCCGCGACCGCGCGAACGCGGTGCCATGAACAACGATGAGACGTTCAAACGCTTGCGGGCGGACGTCACCAAATATCTGATGGACGTAGGGATCGAGGCCAAGGTCGAAGGCACTCGTACCCTGCCGGATGTCACCCCAATCCACGGGGTTCCAACGGCGGTGGCCGAGGCGCAAAAGGGGATGATTGAGAACCGCTTCCTCGATTTCTCGCAGCTGCACAAGGTGTATCCGACGCCCAAAGGCCCTCTGACCGTGGTCGAGGATTTTGACCTGAAGATCGACAAGGGTGAGTTCATCTCTCTGATCGGCCATTCCGGCTGCGGCAAGTCCACAGTTCTGACCATGGCCGCAGGTCTTAATGACATCTCCAAGGGCGCGATCAAGTTAGATGGCCGTCACGTCGAAGGCGCCGACCCGGAACGCGCTGTAGTGTTCCAATCGCCAAACCTGTTCCCCTGGCTGTCCGCCAAGGAAAACGTCGCGATTGGTGTCGACAAGGTCTACCCCAATGCAAGCCTGGCCGAGCGGCAGGACGTGGTGGAGTACTATCTGGAACGCGTCGGACTGGCCGATGCGATGGACAAATCTGCCTCTGACCTGTCGAACGGGATGAAGCAGCGTGTCGGTATCGCCCGCGCCTTTGCTCTGTCGCCCAAACTATTGCTGTTGGATGAGCCTTTCGGGATGCTCGACAGCCTCACACGCTGGGAATTGCAGGAAGTTCTGATGGAGGTCTGGTCCCGCACAAAGGTGACTGCGATCTGCGTCACCCATGATGTGGACGAGGCGATCCTGCTGGCCGACCGCGTAGTGATGATGACCAACGGTCCGCAGGCGACCATCGGTAAAATCACCAAGGTCGACCTGCCGCGCCCAAGGACTCGCAAGGCCCTGTTGGAGCACCAGGATTATTACGCCTACCGGCAGGAAGTTCTCGATTTCCTTGAAGAATACGAACACGGCGCCAAGCCGAAATCGCCCGCCCCTAAGGCGATTGCAGCGGAGTGAAATCATGAAGCAAAGACTAGTTGTTATAGGCGCAGGCATGGCCTCGGGTCGGGTGCTGGAACACCTGACCGACGCCGCACCGGATGCGTTCGAAATCACCCTGTTCAACGCTGAGCCGCGCGGGAACTACAACCGCATCATGCTCAGCCCGGTTCTGTCGGGTGAGAAGACCTATGAAGAGATCGTCACCCATGACGACACTTGGTATGCCGAGCGGGGCATCTCCTGCCGCTTTGGAGAGAAGGTGGCCAAGATCGACCGTGAGATGAAGGTGGTCGAGGGCGAGAACGGACATGTTCCATACGACAAGCTAGTCGTCGCGACCGGGTCGAACCCGTTCATCATCCCTTTGCCGGGGCAGGATCTGGATGGTGTGATCGCCTATCGCGATTTGGAAGACACGCAGCAGATGATGGGCATGAGTCCGGAAAACAAGGTCGTCGTAATTGGCGGTGGTTTGCTGGGGCTCGAGGCCGCTGCAGGGATGGTCGCGCATGGTGTTGACGTCACCGTTGTCCACATAATGGGCCACCTGATGGAGCGTCAACTGGACGAAGCCGCAGGCTACCTGCTGAAGAAGTCTCTGGAAGACAAAGGCATCAAGATCTGCCTGCAGGCGAACTCCAAGGAAATTCTGGGGCAGGACGGAAAGGTTCGCGCGCTGCTTCTGGACGACGGGACCGAACTGCCCTGTGACCTGCTGGTTATGGCGGTGGGTATCCGTCCCAACACGGCGCTGGCGCACGAGGCCGGGCTGGCCGCCGGTCGCGGCATCCATGTGGATGATCAAATGCTGACCTCGGACCCGGATGTCTATGCCGTGGGTGAATGCGTCGAACATGGCGGAGAGATCTTTGGCCTTGTCGCTCCGCTCTACGATCAAGCGAAAGTGGCGGCGCGTGCTCTGTTGGAAGAAGACGCCGCATTCGCGCAGAAAACCCTCTCGACCAAGCTGAAGGTCACGGGCTGCGATCTGTTCAGTGCCGGCGATTTCGCTGACGGGCCGGGGCGTGAAGACATCGTGTTTCGCGACCCTTCGCGCGGCGTCTACAAGCGCCTCGTTATCGAAGAGGATCGGCTGGTTGGTGCTGTCATGTATGGCGACACCGCCGATGGTAGCTGGTTCTTCGGGTTGATCAAGGACGGCACCAGCATCGACGAGATGCGTGAGACGCTGATCTTCGGCCCGGCCTATCAGGGGGGCGACACCGCGGACCCTCTCTCAGCCGTTGCAGCATTGCCGCCTGAGGCGGAGATTTGCGGCTGCAACGGCGTATGCAAAGGCGAGATTGTCGAGGCGATCTACGCAGGTGCCGACGATCTGGGCGCGGTACGTGCAGGCACCAAGGCGAGTGCTTCCTGCGGCACCTGTACTGGACTGGTGGAACAGGTGTTGCAGGTGACGCTGGGTGACGACTTCCAAATGCCAACCGCGCAACCGATCTGCGGTTGCACCGACCTGACGCATGAGGATGTACGTCGTCTGATCAAGGGGCAGGAACTGAAAAGCCAGGCCGCTGTCTGGCAGGAACTCAGCTGGACCACGCCCAACGGCTGCCATGTTTGCCGCCCGGCGATTAACTATTATCTACTGGCAGATTGGCCGCTGGAATACCAAGACGACCCGCAAAGCCGCTTCGTCAATGAACGCAAACACGCCAACATTCAGAAAGACGGCACATTCAGTGTCGTGCCCCGAATGTGGGGAGGGATCACGACACCGGAAGAGCTGCGCGCCATTGCCAATGCTGCCGATAAGTACGACGTGCCAACCGTCAAAGTCACGGGCGGTCAGCGCATCGACCTGCTGGGCGTAAAGGGTGTGGACCTGCCTGCGATCTGGTCGGATCTGAACAAGGCTGGTCTGGTCTCGGGCCATGCCTATTCCAAGGGTCTGCGCACGGTCAAAACCTGCGTCGGCACGGATCATTGCCGGTTTGGCACGCAGGACAGTACAGGCCTGGGGATCAAGCTGGAGAAGACCCTGTGGGGGGCGTGGACGCCGCACAAGCTGAAGCTTGCCGTGTCAGGCTGCCCGCGCAACTGCGCCGAGGCGACGTGCAAGGATATCGGCGTGGTCTGCGTGGATTCGGGCTATCAGATCAGCATCGGCGGTGCCGCAGGCATGGACGTAAAAGAGACCGAGTTGCTCTGCCAAGTCTCCACCGAGGACGAAGCAATCGAGGTCGTGATGGCCGTCACCCAAGCCTATCGCGAAGGCGGCAAGTATCTGGACCGCTTGTACAAATGGTTGGGCAAGGTCGGCATGGACTGGGTCAAAGCTCAGGTCGTGGACGACATTGAAAATCGCGCTGCTTTGGTCGCCCGTTTCGAACTGTCGCAAAGCATCTACCGCAAAGACCCGTGGGCCGAACACGTCAAAGAAAAAGCGCAGACCTACGCGCCGATTGCAGATTTTACATTGGAGGCCGCGGAATGAGCTGGATCGACATCGGACATATTGATGAGGTGCCGGTGCGCGGAGCGCGTCTGGTGAAAACCCATATCGGCTGTATCGCCGTCTTCCGCACCGCCGAGGCGGAAGTATTCGCCGCGACCAACAGCTGTCCGCATAAGGGCGGCCCATTGTCCGAGGGCATCGTCCACGGCCAGTCAGTCACCTGTCCGCTACACAACTGGGTCTTTGACCTGAACACGGGCGAAGCTAAAGGCGCGGATGATGGCAGCATCACCACCTATCCGGTGCGTCTTGAAGACGGGCGTATCCTATTGGACGACAGCGCGGTTTCCCGGCGGAGCGCGGCCTGATGGACGGAAGTGGTCTGCCCGAAGTTCGCTCGACCTGCGCGTATTGCGGCGTTGGCTGCGGCGTGCTTCTGCGACCAGATGGAGTTGGAGGGCTGACTGTCCGGGGCGACCCGGATCATCCAGCGAACCATGGTCGTTTGTGCTCGAAAGGGTTGGCTTTGGGTGATACCGTGGGGTTGGAACACCGGTTGCTGGCTCCTCGCGCCTTTGGTCAGGACACCAGCTGGGATAACGCGTTGCAACTGATTGCAGACCGGTTCTCTGCCGCGATAACTGAACACGGGCCGGACAGCGTCGCTTTTTACGTCTCGGGGCAGTTGCTGACCGAGGATTACTATGTCGCCAACAAACTGATGAAAGGCTTTATGGGCTCGGCGAATATCGACACCAACTCTCGGCTTTGTATGGCATCTACAGTGGCAGGGCACAAACGCGCTTTCGGCACAGATACGGTGCCTGGAACCTATGAGGATCTGGATCAGGCTGACCTGGTTGTGCTGGTCGGCTCGAACCTCGCTTGGTGCCATCCTGTGCTCTATCAACGGGTCATAGCTGCGCGTCAGGCGCGCGGAACGAAGATTGTGGTTATTGATCCACGTCGAACAGCAAGCTGCGATCAAGCCGATCTCCATCTGGCGCTTCAACCGGGCAGCGACGTCGCATTGTTCAACCGATTGTTGGCCAGAATTCACCAAACCGGGCATGTGTCTGCGGAATTTCTGGATCGCAGCGTTGGGTTCAATGAGGCCGTCGAGCTGGCACAGCTTGACGATCCTGATGAGACGGGGCTGCGCCCTGGTGAGATTGAAGCTTTCTGCGATCTATGGATCGGTACCGAGCGCGTTGTGACGATCTTTAGTCAGGGTGTGAACCAGTCTTCTAGCGGAACCGACAAGGTCAACGCGATACTGAACTGCCATTTGGCCACCGGACGGATCGGTCGCCCGGGGATGGGTCCGTTTTCAGTCACCGGTCAGCCAAACGCCATGGGTGGTCGAGAGGTGGGCGGCTTGGCCAACATGCTCGCCTGTCATTTGGATATCGAAAACAAAGCCCACAATTCAGCCGTCCGGAAGTTCTGGAAAGCACCCAACATGCCACAGAAGCAGGGGCTCAAAGCGGTTGACTTGTTTCACGCTGTCGAAAGCGGCCAGATCAAAGCACTGTGGGTCATCCACACCAATCCCGCGGCCACTATGCCAGATGCAGACCGAGTGAAGGCGGCCATCGAAAGCTGTCCATTTACAGTTGTCAGCGACCTGACCGCCAGAACAGATACCGCGCGTGTCGCAGACATATTGCTGCCAGCAGCGGGTTGGGGCGAAAAAAGCGGTACAGTGACCAATTCAGACCGCACGATCAGCAGACAACGCGCCGTTTTGGCGCCTCCGGGACAAGCGCGCGCGGATTGGGATATTTTGGCCGAAGTGGGCCGCCGCATGGGCTGGACAGAAGCATTCAGCTATAAAACCCCAGCACAGGTTTTTCGAGAATACGCTAAGATGACTTCGCTCGCTGTATCATTTGGCAAGGATCTGGATATTACAAATTTTTCGGACCTTGATGACGAAGACTATGAAGCGCTGAGCGCAACACGGTGGCCGACGACATCTCGTAAATCAGATGGCCGTTTTTTCGGCGATGGGCAGTTTTTCCATCCTGATGGCAAAGCACGTTTTGTGCCTGTTACCCATCGTCCACCTAAGGCGACGACTTCTGAACAATTTCCGTTTCTTTTGAACACGGGACGAAACAGGGACCAGTGGCACACCATGACAAGGTCCGGGTTGTCGCCGCGCCTGTCTGCCCATCTTGCCGAGCCTTATGTTGACGTTAACCCCAACGACGTTGATCGATTGGGCCTTAGTGCCGCAGATTTGGTTGAACTCAACAGCTCAGTTGGAAGCGGTATATTTCGGCTTCGCATCACGGAGTCTGTGGCACCAGGTCAAGTGTTTGCGCCAATTCACTGGACGGGTGAAACGGCCCCATCAGCCTGTGTGGATGTACTTGTTCCAAGTGTCACTGATCCGATCTCAGGACAGCCGGAAAGTAAGTCAACTGCGGTATCTGTACGGCGTATGCATGCCGCGTGGTACGGCTTTGCCGTTTCAGTTGACGCGGCGACCCCTGGTTCAGAGTACTGGGCAACTGCCAAAACACCCACCGGCTACAGGATGGAGTTGGCAGGCATGCAGATCATAGACAATTGGGAAAGCACTGCCCGCGAATGGTTTGGGCTACCGGATGCCGAGGCCACCGTAGTAGAAGATCCAAAGAGGGGCTCGTACAGAATAGCGCTGACAGACGGGCAGCGCGTATTGGCAGCGCTCTTCGTCTCGCGCCAACCTATCACATTGATGCGAGACTATTTGGCAAGCTTTCCCAAGGTGACGCCTCAGCAGATTTTGTCTGGCCGTTCCTCTGCGTCTTCAGAAGATTGCGGACCAATTGTCTGTTCCTGTTTCGAAGTCGGGCTAAAAACCATCATCCGTGCCATTCATGACCAACATATGATCAGTGTGGACGATATCGGAGATACCCTTCAGGCTGGAACGAATTGCGGGTCTTGCCGGCCAGAGTTGGCAGACTTGCTCACCGAGCATTCGAAATCAATCCGCAACAAACAGAAGAACTGCCGGCAAGAACAATCCGCGTAGATTCAAGGTTCCTTTGAACGGTACTGCGGTCCGCTATGATTGGTTTTCAAAGCCAGCGCAGGTTCCATTCATCTATAGAACAGATCAAATTGGGCCTTCCTAACCGGTTCGAACAACTTGGTCAGACGATGGCTTCGCCCGTGCTCCAGACCAACACTCGCGTCCCAGTTTCGCGTTTGCGGCGAATGTCTCCTCTGACGCGCCGCACAACGGCTAAGGCGACCGCAACCGAACGGCAGGTTAGGGCCGAATGTCACTTTCGCTATTAGGTAATTTAATGATCGCCAATAGTAGCTATCACCCTTCACGCCGCTTTCCTTTCGCGGGCCAGCGGGATTTGGACAAGCCAAACGCCCTTGGCCGTCAGGGTGAGGGCGCTGCCCTCCCCTTCGGGTAACCCTATTAGACAGGGCCGTATCCTCGGCTGTGCCTGCGGGCCGCACCACCCCTGTCGAATAGCGTTGCCTTGCCCCCTCCCGCGTTCGCCACGTGGCAGATTAGCAGGAACAGGCAGCTTCGCTGTCTGACCTACAAATCAGATCTGATTTTCCGAAAGGGAAGTCAGAACAAATCAAACTGCGTGCGGGAGCATAAAATGGGAACGGTGTGTTAGTTGATGACGCAAAGGTCAAATTCAACTGATGTCCAACGTTGGGGGGCGCCTTCGGATGTCGAACGTTCACCTAGTTTCTGGTCCAACTATGACGATTGGGTCAGGTTCGTGTGACGTTCAACAGGAAATGTGGAACGTCACTGACCTTTGACTCAATCGATTGTCAAAACCTCAATAAATCAGTGAATCGCGTCATTCAATTCTGACCCAAACGTCAAGCATTTCTGACCCAAATTGAATGGCGGCCATTCATCGACGCTGCAGCCAATATCTCAAGGAAAGCACAACAACATCAAGAGACCCCACAGCGCACTGGGCTATCGCCAACCAGCCCCGGAAACTATAATCCCAATGGATCAGAGGCCAACAATGCACTAACAATCAAACTGGACCAGTCAGATGAGGCTGCTCAGAAATCCACACATTGAGCCACTCATTCTCTGAGCCTTCGCCGCTTATGACTTGGTTGGAATCACCACCCGACCGCTTAAACCTCCAAGCGAGACAGATTTTCCCAAGTCAAAGTGCGCACCATATGCATTGAGAAGATCAACCGCTATTGCCAGCCCCAGCCCGCTGCCTCTCACCGAAGTGTCAAGCCGCCCACCAGAGCGCAATGCTTCGCGTATTGCGTCCTCTGGAATACCCGGCCCGTCATCTTCGATACAGATCTCGACGCAGTATTCCCGACGTTTCGCAATCAGTCTTACTTGGCCGCGACACCATTTGACTGCGTTATCCAACAAGTTTCCAAGAACCTCTTCGATATCTTGCGTATCCATGCGCACCCAGAGTTCGGGGTCGCTTTTGACGTCCAGCTTCTTGCCTTCTCTTTCGGCAATCGTTGAAAACAGCCGTGCGAGACGTTCGACTGAGTGTGAAATATCCGTGCGCGAATGCGTCAACTCAGCTGTGTTTAGAGCTCGGATGCGCGCGAGTGACCGACCGAGTTGAGCGTCGATTCGATCAAGAGCTTCGTCAGCGATATTTGTATCGACGCCGGACTGGGACATAGCCTGCAATTCATTTCTCAGAATAGTGGCAGGTGTTTTCAAAGCATGTGCCAGATCAGCGGCTTGCCTGCGTGATCCGGACACAATGTCCCTATTGCGACGCAAAAGCTGATTCAAGTCATCAACCAAAGGGGCCACTTCCTCCGGATAATCCTTTGGTTTCAGGTCGTCATCAGCGTCCCAACGATAAGCCACATCCCTGCGCAATTTACGAAGAGGCCCCAGGATGACAGACATCAGCATCAATGAGCTCGCAACGCCGATCAGGCCAACCAACCCAAACACTGGCAGAAGACTGCGCTGTGCCGCCTGTCTTTCGTTGACCAATTGCGCCTGGCTTTCAGCAACACTTATGCCCCAGACAGTGTCATCTTCGAAGGTAATCTGTTGGTACGCGCTGCGCAGCGCTTCGCCCTCGGGGCCCGAAGTGTTCCAAAGGGTTGCGTTTTCTGAGGCGTTGGGTGGCTCGGCGATTGTTTCATCAAACAGAGACGCCGACGTGAAAACCTCTCCGTCGCCGCTGGTGACCTGCCAGTATCTGCCGGAATATGGCGCACTGTATGCCGGATCAAACATGAGATCACGCAGGGCATCCGGGTCTTGGGTCGTGACGCTCAGCCCGACAACAAGCTGGGTGTGGCGATCTAGAAGCGTGGCGTCGAACCTGTTTGAAACTCGGGAATCGATGAATGAAAACACCGCGAGTGTGCCCACGCCAACCGACAAGGCCCCGGACGCAATCCCCCCAAGCAATGCCCGTTGACGCAATGACAACATCAGAGTGAATCGATCATGTATCCGCGACCCCGAACCGTCGTGATCAGGTCAGGTCCCAACTTGTTACGCAGTCGGTTTATGAAAACCGCGATGGTATTCGAGTCCCGGTCACCATTGTATTCGTAGATATGCTCCGAAAGCTCGGATCTTGGAATCAGGCGACCGGCGTTATGGGCCAGGTAAGTCAGAACAGCAATCTCCTGGGCGGTTAAATCGATCGGAACACCTTCAACAGTCACCCGTCCATTACGTGTATCAAGAATGACGTTGCCCATCTCGATAATGGGGTTAAGCTGCCCACTCTGACGGCGCAAGATGGCGCGGACACGCGCGGCCAGCTCGGGCAAATGGAATGGTTTGGTCATGTAATCATCCGCACCAGCATCCAACCCGTCGACCCGTTCGCTCCACCCATCACGTGCCGTCAGGATCAATACCGGAGTTTTTACGCCTGCGCTGCGCCAGTCGCGCAAAACAGAGATGCCATCTCGTTCCGGAAGCCCGAGATCGAGGATGATCATATCATATGGTTCTGTAGTTCCCAGATGCTGGGCGTCAATGCCATTGTGGACGATATCGACCACTCGGCCTTCAGCGTTCAGCAGCTTTTTGATCTGCTCACAAAGGTGCGGTTCATCTTCAGCGAGTAATACTCTCATACTTTTTTCTATAGGCCTGCGACCGAAATTTTAACCACTATTTTTTGCCACCACCATTACCGTTGCCACCGGAGTTGCCGTTACCGTTGCCACCGCTGTTGCCGTTGCCGCCAGAGTTGCCGTTGCCGTTGCCACCTGAGTTGCCGTTGCCGCCAGAGTTGCCGTTGCCACCGGAGTTGCCGTTGCCGCCAGAGTTACCATTGCCGTTGCCGTTACCGTTGCCGCCAGAGTTACCGTTGCCGTTGCCGCCGGAGTTGCCGTTACCATTGCCGCCGCTATTGTTGCTCTGATTGCCCTTACTGCTGGCCTGTCCTTGCGAGTTGGATTTGGCAGAATTGCCGGGTGTGGACTTGGCTGCATTGGAAATCTGGCGTCCGATATTTGAACGATTGGGCACAACCACACCGGTTTGAGCATTCACGATAACACTGATGATCTTGCCGTTGGGTTTCTTTACAAGGATCCGATAGTAGACCTTGTCAGTCTGAAACGCACGCGCATCAACCGGCGTTCCGCCAAAGACTCTTTCAACGCCTTTAAGAACCCTCTTCAACCTGATGGTGCTGCCCGACGTTGTCACTTTGCGCAATTCGGACTGTTTTAGTTCGCGCACAGCAGCATGCCCGTCCCCGACTTGGAGAAAGGCGAACAGACAAGCGATGATAAAAAATTTTCTCATCCTCAGTACTCAATATCGCGTAACTGCGCCTCAATTCTACAGATTTTAAGATGAACTGGCGATGAACGGCCGGTTCGTCGCAGGTTCAACGATAATGGGCTTAAATCTGTCAGTTAGTTCCTGATTCCGGCACGCACACTCGTGCTGTCATTTTTCTACGCATTTCATCGTGTGTGGAAATTCGCATTTAACAAACGAGGACCGTCATGAAGATCAAAACGACCGGCCTAATGAAAGCCTCTGCAATAGCAATCGCTTTGCTGGGATCTACTGCAATTATTGGGGCGTTCACATTCCCCGATACCGCCTATGCCAAGCAAGGCAATGGTAACGGCGGTGGCAATGGTAACGGCGGTGGCAATGGTAACGGCGGTGGCAATGGTAACGGCGGTGGCAATGGTAACGGGGGCGACAAAGGCAACAGCGGTGGCAAAGGCCACGGCAGCAGCGCGAGTAGCGGAAAAGATAAAGGTAAAGGATCAACCGCATCCACAAACGGCGCAAGCAAAGCTGCCGGGAAATCTGGTCACAAGTCAAAAGGCTCTGAACGGAGCTCCTCGAAATCTTCCAAGAAGGGTCAATTCTCTCTGAATGGATTGTTTGGCGGCAATAAAAAACAAACTGCCAAGAAGACACAAAGGAAGGGAATTGCCGGCCTGTTCAAAGGTAGCAAGCCAGTCACGACTGCAAAACGAACAAAAACTACTTCAGTTAAGCAGTCTTTGCGCCCGCCAAGCAGGAAAGCAACGATTCTAGAAGATAGTACGCTTGCGCTTGAACCGCGCAACCTCGGCAAGTTGAACGGCGCCACTAACTCCAGCCCCAAGGCAAAGCTCGCGCATATTGCCAACGGTCAGTATATGAAAGGTACGGGGCCGGTCAGCCTTGCAGCAGGCCTTGCCGTTGCGGACACCAAATTCAATCACATCATGGGTGAAAACAACACGTTGAGTCCCAAAGACGTGAAAGAAATCAACGCAGCGCTGGACTACTTGGACGAAGCCCCCCTGTCCCTGGAAGAAGCCGAGGATATCCTTGCCAATGAGGAAGCCAACCCTGGGACAACTGATCCTGAAGATTTGGAAGACGCGCAAGCCGTTAAAGATGCGCACGACTTAACCACGGATGAAGATGGTAATCCGATTGATCGACCTACGGAAGATCAGTTGGCGTCCGCAGAAGCCGTGCATCAGGCAGAAGACAACCTTTTGGATCACCACAAGGGCGGGTTTTCAGAAGATGACGCCATCGCAGCGCAGCAGCAAGACAGTGTTCTCGACGCTGTACGAGCCTCTAATCCTGACGAGGAAGCCGTCAAAACCGCTCTTGGCAATTCGTATGACGAAGACAAGTACGATGACGAAGAAGTCAGTATCGATCCGGCCGAAGAAGATCAGACGCCTGATGGAGAGGAAGAGGAAGAACTTGTTAGTAATGGCTAAGTGCTAGGTCAGAAGGGTGTTGGTAAAGACCTGGTCCGCGCCAATATCGCACGGGTTCGCATCATTCCCCAATAACCATTTGGATTCTTTACCCTGCCTCTCACTGTAAAAAAAGCCCGCTCTGATTAGAGCGGGCTTTTGCATTGGTGTTTTCCCGGGTAGGACGTGTCCCTGGAAAACTGCAGACGTCTTTATGTAGGGTCAGACGTCCTTTTTTGCTCTTTCAAACTGTTCGCTGTTTACGATAGCCGTCAGAGCAATCTCGACAGGCGAGAAACGCCCGCTGCCGGATTTCGTGGTGTTCGACTCGCATTTGTGCACGGTGGAACGTGATGGTTTCATTCGTACAGGAATCGGATCCAAAGCTTTTTCAGTGGCAGACTTAATCATGCTGTTCCCCTTCCAGGGAGCCAAGCGCCCTTAACCGTCTCGGCTCGGTAGAATGAGTATGCGCGATGTTTGTTGAACACTGCGAGAACACATTGTTCATCTTTGGTTAAAGTTGTAGCCGATACGTCAACAATAGTCTAAGTTGCTCTTCGCTGCTCAAATCCCCACTGATGGTTTAAGTAACCCTTGATAGTAGATGAGCAGCAATTGTCGTATTTGGCCTTGCACCATCGCTGTGTAGTTGAACAGACAAAGGAACGTTTTGCCAACCTGTGCGGCTAACTTGGTGCTTTACAGCTATCGCATTCACTAGCCGTCAGCCGATACGTGCTGTTTCAGCATTGTTGGAGCCGCGGTCTGCATCATTTCTTCGATTTAACAAATGCAGCAGTTCAACTTGATTAGAAGCGCCCGTCTTTGAAAAAACTGAACTCAGATGCGACCGAACAGTCGTTGGGCAGACAGTCAGGGCTTCGGAAACCTTTTTGACCGTAAATCCTTCCTTCAACATGGCACAAACCCGAAATTCACACCGGCTCAGGCCTGCTGGGTTTTGAGGACCCAGTATCGGAACACGTTTGTTTCCCGAAACCTCCTTAAGATGGTGATTTCGGCCCTTCTCAAAAATCGCGGAAGCTGAACCAGGCGTTCGATTGCTCCAACCGGACGCTAGTGTCGACGCCATTATGGCCAGTAAGTCCAAATCAAATTGGGCAGGCTTATGCCGGAAATGCAGCTCGATGTGATCCACATGCCCGCCACTCGTATCAAGCGGAACGATGATCACCTCACCCAAATCCTTTAAATCGCCCTCAAGATGTCGTGGTATTGCTGCTTTGTCTGCAATCAATGCATCTGACAATGTCCAAATTGAACCAGCCTTTGCCGTCGCAAAATTGTCACCCAAAACCAGCTCTGCCTGAGTTTGAGATTGAGAGGGCCAGACTTTACCTTCTTCTCTGCAACACCGAGCAACGTATTTTACTTTTCGGTCCAGCTTAAATGTTCGTGCAATTAATGCAGCGTCTGCATTAACCAACTCTATTAATTTTCTTAAAGCTTGTGGAATGGAATTATTACCCGCTAAAGCGTGTGTCCATTCCATAACGAATCTGAAGCTGTTTTGCGCCTGGGCGCTTCTGGGAAAACTGACACTCATTACTCTACCAACCAAATCAGCAAACTTTGCTGGTCAAAATTTCTTTCGCAGCCCCCGCCGCAGTTACAAACTTGTTTAGGTCTCATCAGCTCAGCAACTGGTTTTTGAAGCTTCAAATGAAGATGAACAATAAAGCTTGGCGCCGAACTAATTACTAATTATCTGAATTTATTACTAAAAATTCAATTTTGTGAAAATTAAACGTCGACATCCGATCGATCCAAAGAACGAGATTTTAGACTACAGTTACCCCTCGAATCACTAAATTGTTTCCAAACATGCTGATTCGAATGAATGTTAAGACCTTGTTAATGCAAGGTTTATTTTTGTCACCTTCAGGTAACTAGTGAAATTAAAAACACACTTTAAAGGTGTATTTTTCCTATTCTTCGCGGAAGGCGGGAATTTTTATCACGGCTACCGTTATTTCAGAGCCAATGCAAAATGTCTGGCTTGCGTTGCGACAAACGCAACGTGGATTTCAATTTAACCTTTCGAGGGAAACATGACCAAATTTATGAAGAAGTTTGTCAAAGAAGAAAGCGGCGCGGCAATTGTTGAATATGGCCTTGCCCTTTTGGTTGTCGCGTCAATTGCGGTTGGTGCGTTCTCGTTTTTGGGAAGTGAAACGGCCAACAACGTTGCCGCAGCTTGTAATGCGCTAAACGCACAAAATGACTGTGCGCCTACTAACTAACAATGACTGCGCACCCGCCGTCTAGGTGGGAACCGATTTTGGGATTGCAAAAAATAACAGTTTTCTGCGCCGCAACGACGCCCTCGCGGCGCAGAAAACACCGCCGGGATTTTCGACAACAAGATATTCCGTTGTTTCGAATTTTTTGAGCGTAACTTTTGGAGACAGAGATGCGTATCAGACCAGTTATTACCACATTATTCGGAATCGCAATTGCTTCGGGCTCTGTGTTCCTGGCGAAAGATCACATTCAATTTAAAACGACTGAACCCAGTGCTACGACGAACACCGATCTTGTTGAGATCTACGTCGCGCGTTCTGAAATTGCATTTGGTCAAACCATAGAAAATCATCACGTCACCACTCACCTTTGGCCCCGCGAGGCGCTGCCCGCCGGTGTATTTACCGAGCTTGGAGTACTTGTTCCGGATAATCACCGACAACTACGCCGCGCTAAGGGGCGGTTCTATCCCGGCGAGGTCATGCTTCAGTCCAAGGTTTCGAACTATGGTGAAAAGGTCACCTTGGTTCAGAAGCTTGGCGAGAACACGCGCGCAATGGCAATCAAGGTCGACGCGGTCACTGCGGTTGGCGGATTTGTCACGCCCGGTGACTGGGTCGACATCGTTCTAACTCAGGGTGCGAGCTCCGAACTGAGCGCTGTAACCATTTTGCAGAAGATCCGGGTGATCGGTGTGGATCAACAGTCCGAAGAACTGAGTGATCAACCCGGGGTCGCGCGCACGATTACGGTGGAAGTGACACCTCAGCAAGGACAGCGCCTGGCTTTGGCTCAAAAAGCCGGGACCCTGAGCCTCACTCTAAGAACGCTGGACGGTGTCGAGGATGAGCCAATGGAAATGGTTCGCCTGCGCGATCTTTTGCAAGAAGAAGGTCCAGCTGAAAAAGTCGAAACTCAACCGACGGTTAGGTTGAATCGCGGCACGGAATCCGAAGTTGTCATCATCCAGAGGAACTCCCGCGGAGCCGAAGAAGCGACAGAGGCGGCGACGACCCCCCAGACGCAATCCAGCAATCAGACGGATGCTTCGTCCACCCCATTAACTGTCAGCCCAGAGATCAAGCCAAAAGCCCGCTCGATCGAAGTCAGCCAGAACTCTGCACAGTAAGTCTGCGCCATGCATTTTAAAGCCAACATATCATTCTTTGTAAGGGACGAACGCGGCACGGTCGCGATCCTTTGGGGCACAGCATTTGTTGCATTTCTCGGTTTCTTTGCGATCACGCTGGATGTTGGCCGATTGAACTCGACCCACGCAGAGTTTCA
Source organism: Ruegeria sp. CDSC002 (assembly GCF_059610905.1). Lineage (NCBI taxonomy): Bacteria > Pseudomonadati > Pseudomonadota > Alphaproteobacteria > Rhodobacterales > Roseobacteraceae > Ruegeria > Ruegeria sp. CDSC002. Next base: position 62,060 of record NZ_JBXWOM010000004.1, on the reverse strand, counting down.
GTCCTTCGCGGACCACGTAGCCTTGGCAGCCGCTGGTGAGTTGGACGGACAACCCGACGCTATCACCCGCGCAACCAATGCAGCGGCCAACTTGATCAGTGACAGCCAGACATTTGCCAACGGTCCTTCCACGCTTTCGGGCTCGTCGGATTATACGCTTTTGTTTCATTCCGCGCTGCCGGTTTCGGACCTCACGCCGTTGGGCTCAGATGTCACCACCAACCCACGAGAAGCCAAATTTGCGCAGGTCGTGTTAACACCCAAATCCCTTAGCATGAACCTTGCTTCGGCTTTGGACAGAATGTTTGGTGGAAGCGGCATTTCGGCCAGCGTTTCGGCCGAGGCCGTCGCCGGTTACTCCAAAGCGGCCTGCGATATCTCACCTTTGATGTTCTGCCTGCCGCCGGATTGGGAAAATACCCTGACCGTCGGCGATCAAATCTTGCTGCGCAGCGGTGGCAACGGAACCGCCTGGGGACCGGGTAACTTTGGGTTTATCGACCTGGCGACATTTGAAGATGCCTCTGGCGTATGTGCGGACGAAGGCGGGAACAAACTTGCCTGCCTCATCGCAGCGCAAAGCCAGATTACGCAATGCGTGTTGACTAATGGTCTGGATACCGAACCGGGTCAGAAGGTCGGAATCACCAATGCGGCGTTCAATGTCCGCTTTGATATTTTCCGCTCCGTGCTTAATGGTGAAAAAAACAACCCGGACTTTGCACCGGCTCCGAACGTCATCAAAGGGATACAGAAAAAGGGGGGTGGTTCCTGCATTCAGGGTAACGAAGAGGTTACGCCTGACACGGTCGCTCTTGGTCGAGACACTTGCATGGCGGCAGGCACATGCGGTGGCAACAACCGGTTCGGAGACGGCGTCTGGGATCGCGCAGGGTATCTTAACCGGAACCATGACCTTGCAGACGGTATCGCAGACGGAATTGGCAGCGATGCTCACCTTCCGGCTCTTAGCGTAACGGATAGCGTGTTTGCTGGCACAAGATACGGAATGTATCTGCGGGAAATCGCGCACGGCAATAGCAACCCACATTCACCGCCGAACGCAAATTCGATCCTGGACCCTTCGCTTGCGGAAACCGGCCGTCCGATGTGCTCGAACCAAATGTCGACTGACCCGGCCCGTCGTGTCGTAACAGCGGCAGGCATCGATTGTACCCAAAATCCGGTTTCCGGCTCGACCACGGGCGTTCCGGTTACAAAGTTTGTCGCTGTCTTCCTGACTGAACCAGTTGGGGATGATGGCGGCTCGCCACCCAGCTTTGACATCCATGGCGAAGTTGTCGGCTTCCCTGACGTTTCAGGTGTCGGCAGCGGCGGCAATGGGTTCGGCGGTATCTTTCGCGACCTCGTGCAACTGTATCGGTGATGGGACGCAGGATCATGAAAACCCGCCTCACAGACCCCCTGAAACGCTTTGCAAAAAAGGATGATGGCGCGATCCTCGTGGAATTTGGCCTCGTCATGCCAATCATGCTGCTGCTACTGGCCGTCACGCTGGAATCCGCACGCATGATGTGGTCCTACCAATCGGTCATAGCAGGCGTTCGCGACGCCAGTCGCTATCTGTCCAGAGTGACACCCGCAGATATCTGCACCTCTGGAGGCAATGTTGCCGGACTTACTACTACTTTGAAGGGCATCGTCGAGGACGACAAAAATGCCAACAGCCTGTTCCCGCCCAGCATAACGGTCAATTCGGTGACACCCAGTCTGTCCTGTGTATCAGGAACCTATCGGGTCAACCCGGCGCCTGTCGGTACGGTCAGCGCGAACATTACTATTCAATTTCCTTTGGGCGGAATCCTGTCTCTCTTTGGCAACGGGCTGTCTTCGGCGACGACTGACGTTTCGGACACTTCAAGGATTTTTGGGCAATGAAAGGTCTGCTTCATATCCACACGCACATGCTTCGCAGAGGGCAGAAAGTTCTTTGGGATCAAAGCGGCGGCGTTCTTGTCGAGTTCGCCATTGTCGTTTCCCTGTTTCTGTTCCTCTTCATGGCGCTACTGGATTTCGGTCGCATGTCCTATAGCATTGCAAATGCTCAGAAAGCCTCGCAACTGGCAGCGCGCATTGCAATCGTTCGACCGCCTGCGTGCCCCGGAGTACCCACGACGCATCAGCGGGGCACCTCTACTTCGTCACCACGGTTTGGCACGTCCTGCAGTGCCTCGGCCGGGGTTTGTGCGGATCCTCAAACCCCTTCGTGTTCGGGTGTCGCAATCAATGCTACGGCCTCGGAAGTCTGGGCGCGGATTAGCCCGCTTTTGCCTCCGGATGCCACAATAGACAACTTACAGTTTCATTATGACTTCAACCCCAATCTGGGTTTCTTGGGTGGCCCGTATACTCCCATGGTCTCAGTCGAATTGAACCTTAACGATTTTCAATTCGTTTCACCGTTGGCCGCGCTGGCAAATGCCGCGGGCGCAACTAACAGCACAATATCTTCGACAGTCGGTTACTCAAACTTCAGCGTCTCGCTGCCTGCTGAAGACCTTGCATTAGGAGAGTCAGGATGAGAGATCAGAATGTTTTTACACCGAAATCGCAGGCAATTATGCTTGTTTCGGAAAACGAAGAGATCGCGCAGCTGGTTGCGGATGTCTTTCCCGTAAATGAGGAAAATAAAGTCACCAGGAACGGGGCATCGTTTCAGATGTTGAATGGAACTGCCCTCGATCTTGCATTCAAGCACGATCTGGTGATCTTTGAAATCGACCCTGATGACACAGGGGAGCTCCGCGCTATCGAGGCTGTCCTGACGCACCGCGACGATAACACCTTGTTTGTTGCACTCACTCAGAATGATCTGTCGATCACCAAGGCGCGTGAATTGTACAAGATCGGTATTGATGAGGTTTTGCCGCTGTCGATTGATGGCGAAGGTTTGAAAGCCGCAGTCAGTGAGAAACTAAATGCGCGCGCGGTTTCGCGAACCACTATTTCAGACGGTTCTTCGGCGTTGGGCAAGGTGATACCAGTCGCAAAGGCGCGCGGTGGAATCGGAGCTACAACAGTTGCTGTCAACCTCGCTTGCTCGCTTGTCGGCGGGCGGGGATCTTTCTTCAGGAAGTCTGCAAAAAACCGAGTAGCCCTTTTGGATTTTGACCTTCAGTTCGGAAACTCAAATGTTTTTCTAGATCTCGAGGACAACGGCGGGTTCCTTCAACTTATCGAAAACTCTAAGATTCCTGACGATCATTTTCTGTCTTCGATCCTGCAAGAGCATGGGCTTGGCGTCGACGTTCTGTGCGCGCCTACCCCGATGGTGCCCCTACAATCGATGCGGCCTGATCTGATCGAAGGGATGCTGGACCTTCTGCAACATCGCTATGATTATATTATCATCGACCTTCCCTGCGCCGTCGTTGAATGGGTTGAACCTATTTTCAAACGGGCCACCAAATTGGCTTTGGTTACCGATACTACTGTCCCCTGCGTGCGCCAGGCGCGGCGGTTGATTGATTTCTACCGCGAGGCAAACGTCGGCCTTCCGGTGGAGTTCGTGGTCAACAGAGAGCGGAACACATTGATCAAGCCTTCGCATGTCCGCGAGGCCGAGAAGGTATTGAAGACAAGCCTGAAACACTGGCTGCCCGAGAATTCGAAAGTTGCCAGAAACTCCGTAGATCTTGGACGGCCGATTGTGGACTTGAAGCGGCAAACGGATCTTGGAAAAGCCTTGGCAAAACTGGCCGCTGCGGTCTCGGCTGAAACTCAGCCCGTGGCAACGAAGAAAGCGTAAAAGGAGATCAACGTGTTCAACGAATTTAGATCACGCAAGGTTGCTTCCAAGTCGAATGTGCTGACACTGGATCGACCCATTGACATGCCCACCAAATCCAAGGCGACTCCTGATCCAGTAGATGTCGATCTGCAGGCGCATCTGGAACTCAAAAGCCGCTTGCATGGTGAGCTTCTGGACCGGCTCAATCTTTCAGTTATCGATAAGGTTGAACGATCGGAATTGAAGCGCCAGATCGCATCTTTGGTAACCGGTCTGATTGAGGCTGAAAACCTGCACATGCGCTCTGAGGCTTTCACTGGGCTGGTTGATGAGCTTATTCACGAAGTTATGGGTCTGGGGCCATTGGAGCCGTTGCTGGAAGACCCGACTATCAACGATATTCTCGTAAACTCTTTTGATCAGGTTTACGTCGAACGCTTTGGTCTTCTGGAGCTTTCTACTGTTCGCTTCCGCGATGAACGTCACTTGCTGCGGATTATCGACAAGATCGTCAGCAAAGTTGGTCGGCGTATCGATGAGTCTCAGCCCTGGGTTGATGCGCGCTTGGAAGACGGCAGCCGCGTTAACGCAATTATTCGGCCGTGTTCCGTCGATGGACCAGCTTTGTCAATTCGTAAATTCTCCCGCAACCCTTTAACAATAAAAAAGCTTGTTGATCAGAACAGCATGAATGATCAGGCAGCCAAACTCCTTGCGGCCCTTGTCGAAGCAAGGTTGAATATTCTCATTTCAGGCGGCACTGGCACGGGTAAAACAACCATGCTGAACGCTGTATCGTCGTTTATCGATGGCAATCAGCGTATTGTTACTATCGAAGACGCTGCCGAACTTCAGCTTCAGCAAAGCCACGTTGTTCGTCTTGAAACCCGCCCTCCGAATGCTGAAGGGCAAGGTGTAATCACCCAACGTGACCTAGTTCGCAATGCCCTGAGGATGCGGCCTGACCGCATCATCGTAGGAGAAGTTCGTGGGTCAGAGTGTTTTGACATGCTTCAAGCCATGAATACGGGCCATGACGGGTCTATGACTACCGTTCACGCAAACTCGGCGCGTGATTCACTAAGCCGGGTTGAGCAGATGGTAACAATGCTTGGCACTGACTTGCCGATGAAAACCATCCGATCACAGATTGCTTCGGCGATACAGATTGTACTCCAGCTCAGCCGCCTTAGTGACGGCTCCCGCAGAGTCGTCAGCATTTCGGAAATTACCGGCATGGAAGATGACACAATCACCATGCAGGACATTTTTGTTTTCAAACGTCGCGGCAAGTCGGAGGACGGGCAGATTCTTGGGGAATTCCTGCCTACGGGTATTCGGCCAAAATGCTTCGATCAGTTGGTTGCCGCAGGGGTCAACGTAGATACCAACATGTTTATTCGTGGGGCTATGTCGTTATGATTGACCTGCAACCGAACACCCTGAACATTCTGTTCTACATTTCGATTTTCCTTGGAATTCTTCTTGCATACGAAGGATTACAGCAGCTTTTCCTGCGCAAGGAATCCCTCAGCGAGGCCAGAAACCGGCGCATGAAGCTGATCCAGGGGGGCGCCTCGACCGATCAGGTTCTGCAATTGTTACGCGACCCTGCAATGATGGCTCCTGGCGAAAAACCCAGTTTGATCGCGCGCTTTCGACGTCTGCTTGTCCAAGCCGGGCTGACGATCAATCCGATCTGGATAGTCCTTGCAGCCACTTGTGTAGCCCTAGCGGCCTTCGTTGCAATATCCCGGCTCCTAGCCCCGGAAATTGCCGCAGTTCTTAGCGGCTTTCTGGCCGTTATTCTCCCGGTGCTGGTACTGATCGCCATGAAGGATGCCCGATCCAGGAAACTGACAAAACAGTTGCCGGATGCATTGGACCTTATGGCCCGTGGCCTGAAGGTCGGACACCCGGTGGCTGTAACGGTCGGGAATGTGGCATCAGATCTTCCGGATCCGATAGGTTCCGAGTTTGGCATTATTCAAGACCAAATTAACTACGGCGACGACGTCGCAACGGCGTTTCAGGATTTCTCGAAACGTGTCGGAACAGAGGACGCAAACTATCTTGCGGTCAGCATCGGTATTCAGCACGGAACCGGCGGCAACCTTGCACGTGTCCTAAGCATTTTGTCCCAAGTCATCCGCGACCGGCAAACCATGCAAAAAAAGATCAAGGCAATCTCTGCCGAGGGCCGTCTTAGCAGCCTTATTCTTACGGTCTTGCCGGTGTTCATCTACTTCTCAATCGAGATGTCCACACCTACGTTCTACGGCGATGTGCGAAACGATCCGCTATTTCCCTATTTCGCGTGTGCGATCATCGGCCTGACAATTGCTCAAGGGCTTATTCTGAAACGGCTCGTTAAGTTCAAATTCTGAGAGGGAGCGGAAAAATGGAATTTATTCAAGGTTTTCTGAACAGCCAAGATCTTCCCCTTCAGTATCTCGTGCTGGGCGGGATCGCCGTAAGCGTATTCTTTGTAATCCTCGGGATTTCCGGCATGACCGCAACTGATGACACGGCTGCACGCCGGATGCGGGTCGGATCAATTTCTCGGGGGCATGGCGCAGATTTCGACCTCATCCAGGGGGATAACAGCGACCCGCATGGTCTTCTAAAGGCTTTTGTGCCCTCGTCGAAACGTGAGCGTTCCAGAATTGGCAGAATGCTTAAGCAGGCTGGTATTCAGCGCAAACACGCCATCCGCACTTTCTATTTGTTTCGTGTGGTTATGGGGTTCGTGCTACCGGCCGCTTTCGTTACGGCGTTGGCATTGCCGTTAGAAATTCAGGTTCAGCTTGGTATTGCTAGTCTTTTGCAGAGCATCTCCTGGGTAAATGCATTGCAGATTGTCACCGCGCTGATGGTAGTCGGATTCTACGGCCCTGCTCTGTGGCTGCGGTACCGTATTAGAAAGCGCCGTCAGGCCATTGAACACAGTCTTCCAAATGCGCTGGACCTGTTGCAAGTAGCGATAGAGGCAGGATTAGGATTTGACGCCGCGATGGTGCGTGTGTCGCATGAAATGGCGCACGCAGCACCGGAAATTTCGCAAGAATTCACGATACTCCAACTGGAACTGCAAGCTGGCAAAGAGCGCCAAGCCGCCTTTATGGACATGGCGGAACGCGTCGGCATTGATGAGGTAAACTCTTTCGCGAACGCCTTCCTGCAATCCAACCAATACGGTACCAGCATTTCTGCTTCTCTACGGAGGTTTGCCACCGACATGCGTGTGGATCGCGAACTTCGGGCACAGGAAAAGGCCAACAAACTGCCAGTGCAGATGTCAGCTGTTATGGCCATGTGTATGATGCCCGTTCTTCTGCTGATCTGCCTTTCACCGATGGTGATCCGATGGATCAACATGTTTGGGTGAAAGCGAGGAAGACAACAGTTAAAAGTTTGACGTCAATCCGGGCGCTGCCGGTCCGTCACAGAGCCCGGAGTTCTGCAGCCCATGGATGTTCGACGCCTCGGCAACAAACCGCGAACGTCGTTGAACGGGTGTTATTTAAAACGCCTTTAGGTTGTATTCTCACCTCCTAAATCTTCATCACTCGAGTGTTCCAGATCATAAATACCCTGCTTCTTCATACGGCGTATAAACGCTAGGTAGTTAATTACCTGGTCGATTTCATCCATTTCTCCTGTGGCATAAGCGACGGCAATCATCTTGAACTGAACCTCAGGATTTTCCGCAACTTTCTCGTCACTCTGCGCCGGACTCTTGCCAGCCCCAAAGAAGCGGTATGTGTTTCGTCTTCTTCGCTCCCCATCACATCTAGATAGGACTTCAAATTGAACTCGGGATAACTCTCGCCCAGCTTGCCAACGGCCTCCCGTATTAGTTTCGCTGTCTGACCTACAAATCAGCTCTGATTTTCCGAAAGGGAAGTCAGAACAAATCAAACTGCATGCGGGAGCAAAAAATGGGGGCGGTGTGTTAGTTGATGACGCAAAGGTCAAATTCAACTGATGTCCAACGTTGGGGGGCCTTCTGATGTCGAACGTTCACCTAGTTTCTGGTCCAACTTTGACGGTTGGGTCAGGTTCGTGTGACGTTCAACAGGAAACCAGTGGCGGACCGAGGAGGATTCGAACCCCCGACCCCTTGATTCGTAGTCAAGTACTCTATCCAGCTGAGCTATCGGTCCGCGTTGGTGAGGCGGTATTTAGACCCGGTGTTCGGGACACGCAAGTCGATTCTTCAAAAAGTTTTCAAAAAGTCCCATCGCCCCGCGGAAGCCTGATTTCAAAGGTTGTCCCCTCGGGCCCGGTATGCGCCAGTATCAGGTCTCCGCCATGCCCACGCACCAACTCCTGCGAGATGGCAAGCCCCAGCCCAGAGCCTCCCTTACGCACCCCTCCCTGAAATGGTGTGAACAGGTTCTCACGTGCTTTGGGCGGTAATCCGGGGCCGTCATCCCTGATCTCGACGCACCAGTCGTCTTTATACTCGCAGCCGGCGATCGTGATGCTTCCCGGCTTCCCGGATGCCACTAAGGCCTGACGCGCATTGCGCACAAGGTTCATCATGACACGGAATATCTGCTCTGGGTCTGCCCGGGCCACAAGGTCTTTGGGTACGTCGTTCACGATCTCGACGCAGGCATCTGCAACAGCCAGCTGTTCGCTGGCGACGACATCTGCGGCGACATCGTACATGCGCACCATGGTCAGTGTCGGCGCAGGTTCTTCTGCGCGTCCGAAGGCCAACGTGCTTTCGCACAACGACACTGCCCGTGTGATCGAGTTCACCAGCTTAGGCGCCATACGCCGCACCAAGGGATCATCGCTGGTCTCAATCCGGTCGGTGAACAACTGTGCCGAAGTCAGTATGTTCCGCAAATCGTGGCTGACCTTGGCCACCGCGCCGCCCAGCTGCGCCAGCCGTTCACGTTGCTTCAATGCCTGCGTCAGCTCGGTCTGCAATTGCTGCAGCGCCTCCTCGGCCTCGCGAAGTTCGGTCACTTTGGAGTTGGGCGAGATGATTCCTCGTGCGTCTTCGGGCGCCTCTGCATAGCGCTGCATATAACCAACAACACTTTTGATCGGTTTCACCAAAACGACGCGCACAGCCAAAAACAAAAAGAACGCGGTGATGATGGAAATTACGAAGGACAGCCCCAGAATGCGCAGGCCATAATCTGTCATCGCCATTCGCAGCGGCATGCTTTCTATGGTGACTTCAATCAGCAGACCTGCCCCTTTGACGGGTTCGCCAATAACGCGGATGACTTCGTTCTCAGTAGTGAACAATCGCGCCAGCGCGTCGCGGATCAACACCCAGGGCCCTGCGTCGCGCAGATCGTAGGTCTTGGTGATCTGTTCCGGAATCGGCGAAGACAGCATAAGCTGGCGCACCTCGTCGCGGCGTAGCACGACGTTATAGACACCAGCGTTGGCCAGCAGTTCGGCCTCAAGGTCTTCGGCCAGCATATCGTCAGCCAGCAGCGCCAATGACGCGATCTGCGCGCGCTCAAGCCGGTTCAGCAGAAAGTCTTCGCGAAAGCGCGCGATTGAAGGAACAAAGATCAAAATCTCGGCCAACATCACGAAGACCGTCGTCAGGATCAGAAATCGGCCCGACAGCGAATTCAATCTGCTCTCCCTTCTTGGCTAGGGCATCCAGCGTTGGACGAACCTGACCACTTGTTTAACCATCTGATTCTCAAACAGCCTTGGCGAGAAATAGGCACCCGCCACCCGTTTGTTAAGCTCTCCGATCGTCGGATAGGGCGAAACCATCGCAGCAATCTGACCCATCTTCAGGTTATTGGCCAACGCAAGCGACCACAAGTTGATCAGCTCTCCGGCCTGATGCCCTACGATTGTGGCCCCCACAGGCCGACCCTTTATGACCATGACCTTAATGAACCCTTTGGTTTTCCGCTCAGAGATTGCCCGGTCGTTATGGTGATAGTCAAAGCGCGCGATTTCGACCTTGTCACCATGTTGTTCACGGGCCTGAGCCTCGGTCAGGCCCACCTGCGCCAATTCCGGGTCGGTGTAGGTCGCCCAAGGGATATGTGCGGCTTTTGCCTTCGAGGGCAGGCCAAACAACGCAGAACGGATGATGATCCCTGCGTGATATCCAGCGACATGAGTGAATTGCAGACCACCAGCGACGTCGCCAATGGCGTAAACTCTGCGATTCGTCGTGCGCAGCGCGTCATCGACCTTGATCCCGTTGCGGGTTGGTTCAATCCCGGCAGCCTTTAAGTTCAAACGGTCTGTGTTGGCCTTACGCCCGGCGGCCAACAACAAATGAGACCCCGAATAGATCTCACCCGCCTCGGTCACAATTTCTATGGCCCCTTTGTTGTCGCGAATCTGGGCGACCATAGCCTGTTCATGAATAACCACACCTTCGGCGCGCAAGCTGTCCAGAACGACCGCGGCGGCCTCGCGGTCATCCTTGCCTAGCGCCTTCAGGCCTTCGACAACCGTGACCTTACAGCCCAGTCGGACATGCGCTTGCGCCATCTCCATCCCGATCGGTCCGCCACCAATAATCAAAAGATGTTCAGGCTTGTCGCGCAGGTCAAAGATCGTCTCATTGGTATAGAATGGCACCTGGTCCAATCCCGGAATCGGAGGCACCAAAGGCGAAGAGCCCGTCGCGATCACTATGCGCCGTGCGGTGATCATGTTGTCGCCCGCCTGCACCTGTGTCGGAGAGACGAAACTGCCGAATTCCCGGATCACATTTACGCCGAAACCTTCAAACCGTTCCTGACTGTCCATCGGCTCGATCTGAGCGATAACATCGTGAACGTGGTCTTTGGCGGCGGCGTAGTCGACCTGCGGTACTACGTCAGCCACGCCCAGCGCGGCAGAATGTGCCTGACCGTAAGCGGCCTTGCCGCTGGCAATAAGGGCCTTGGAAGGGACGCAGCCGAAGTTGAGGCAATCGCCACCCATCTTGTGACCTTCCAGCAGAATCACATCGGCCCCCATCTGGCTGGCGCCAGCAGCGACTGACAGCCCCCCGGACCCGGCGCCAATCACCAGGATGTCGGTTTTCAATTCTTGCATGATTTCAGCGGTCCTTTCGGCCACGCAGGGATTTGATGACAATTGGCAGCGTGGCCAGCACACACAAGCCGATGATCGGGCCAATCACAAATGGTTCCCATAACAGCGATACATCAGGTGTTTCGCCCCGATCGAACACACCACCCAGCCCGACGCCGATCCATGTGTAGACGATTCCGCCCGGGATAATGCCCAGCGCGGTGGTGATCAGGAAGTTGCGGAACCTCACGCCGACCAGCGCCGGCACTAGGTTGGCCACAAAAAACGGCACAACGGGAACAAGACGCAATAGAAACAGCACCGAGATCTCATTCTCGCGTAGCCCGTCTTTCAGTTTCCTGATCGTCCCTTCCGAGGACTCAAGCCGTTTGGTCAGGGATTCGCCCAACCCCCAGCGCGCCGCCAGAAAGATTGCAGAGGCTCCGATGGTTGCCGCAAACACGTTGAACACGGTTCCGGCGAACAGGCCGAAAAGAAACCCGCCGGTCATTGACGCCACTGCGGCACCCGGCAGCGAAAACGCGACGATGACAATGTAAATGCCAACGAAAGCTGCCGCCATTGCCCAATAGTTGGCGTCGCGCCAGGCCAATAGCGCCTCACGATTGTCGCGCAGCGTCTCAAAAGTCAGGTAGTCGCCCAGTGTGAAGAACCCCACCGCAGCGACGGCGAGAATCACCAGCAATGGAATATGCCGCGCCAACCCGTTGCGCGGTGCCTGAGTCGTTTCGCTCATAAGGCTGTCCGGTTTGTTACGTTTCATTCTGACCCCAACATGCGCTGCTTGCGCCCTACGCAACAGGGGCCTCACGCTGCCTTGATGTTTTTGATAGAGAATGTGAGGGTTTGGGGCGATAATCCCGCTGATTTGAAACCTTTTGCCCGACACGATTACAGAATTGTTGCAAAAGCCACGAAAACCCCCACCTAGGGGTTTGACTTACCCCCCACTACCCAGTAGAGGACGGGCTTCGAACACCACGGGCAGGCGAATCCGCGCTGCACCCGACCGCATAGATTGGAGACGGAGCGATGAAACGCACCTATCAGCCTTCGAACCTGGTTCGCAAACGCCGCCACGGTTTCCGCGCGCGCATGGCCACTAAGGCCGGCCGCAAAATCCTGAATTCGCGCCGCGCACGCGGCCGCAAGTCGCTGAGCGCGTAAACCGCTCACCGATCAGGTTATGAACATGACGCCGCCGGAGGCCCCTCGTGGATGGTAAGAACCAGCCCGGGGAAACGCCCCCGGCGGCGTCCGTTTGCGCGCCTGAAATTTTGACCGTTCTCAGGAAACGATCTGATTTCCTTAAGGCAGCGCGTGCCCGCAGGCAGGGCACCTCCTCGATGATGGTGCAGGCTCGCAAACGTACCCTGGACGAGGCGACCGGAATTCGGGTTGGCTTTACCTGTTCCAAAAAGGTTGGCAATGCCGTAGCACGCAACCGCGCCAAACGCAGGTTGCGCGAGGCCGCTCGGGCTGTTCTGCCCGTCAATGGCCATGACGGGTGGGATTACGTCCTGATCGGCCGGGCTGAAACGACGGCAGCACGACCATATGAGGCGCTTCTGGACGATCTGCGTTATGCGCTTCGCAAAGTGCACAGCGGGCGGAAATGACCCTCTTCTCTCATATCGTGGCTTTGCCGGTCAGGGCCTATCGGCTGGTCTTCAGTCCCTGGGTTGGCTTCAATTGCCGATACCAGCCCACCTGCTCGGCCTATGCGCTGGAAGCATTGGAAAAGCACGGGGCCATCAAGGGAAGCTGGCTGGCTGCACGGCGGATTGGCCGATGCCACCCCTGGGGCGGCGATGGGTACGACCCCGTACCCAACCGCAAGGAAGACGACAGCTGATCTTTATGACCCTCCGTCAGCCTTGACCCATTCGGACATGCGCTGAACACTTGAACCCGTACTGCCCGAGGTTCAGATGACATCCGACGCCCGAAATTCCTTGCCGACACATGACGTATTGAATCAGCCGCCTGAGCGTGGGGATTCTAACCTCTGGTCTTCAGATCCCGTCCTGCGAAACGCCGTGCATTTCACGGGCGGTCGCGAAGCGCCTTTGGCGGCTTACGGGGAAACGTTGGGACGGGTGGAAACCCGCGAGCTGGGGCGTGAGGCCAATCGGCACCTCGCCGAACTTCGATTGTTCGATCAGGGCGGTAGGCGCCTGGACGAGGTCCGGTTTCACCCCGCCTATCATGAGATGATGCAGATCAGCCAATCTGCCGGCTATGCGGCCTTGGCCTGGGGCGGTCAGTCGGGCGGCCACACGACCCACGCCGCGATGATGTATCTGGCCAGCCAGGTTGAGCCGGGCCATTGCTGCCCATTGACCATGACCTACGCAGCAATCCCGGCCCTTGGTGCCAATGAACAGATCGCCTCCGAGTGGCGGCCTAAGCTCATGGCGCGCAGCTATGATCCGGCGACGAAACCGATCGAACAAAAGGCCAGCGCCACATTGGGCATGGCAATGACCGAAAAGCAGGGCGGATCGGACGTGCGCGCCAATACCACCATCGCTACTCGAGACGGCGAGCACTGGCGTCTGCGCGGGCACAAGTGGTTCTGCTCGGCCCCCATGTCGGACGGTTTTCTGACGCTGGCACAAGTGCCCGGTGGGCTGACCTGTTTCCTCGTCCCCCGCTGGCTGGACGGTGACCGCAACGCCATTCACCTGATGCGGCTCAAGGACAAGCTGGGCAACAGATCCAACGCCTCGTCCGAGATCGAATATCACGATGCACTGGCTTACCAACTGGGGGAAGAAGGCGCGGGCGTGCGAACAATTATCGAGATGGTCCATCACACCCGGCTGGACACGGCCATAGCTCCGGCAGGCCTGATGCGCGCAGCGCTCACCGAGGCGCATCATTGGGTCACCCACCGCAGCGCTTTTCAGCGCCGGTTGATCGACCAACCTCTGATGCGCGCTGTCCTGGCGGATCTCGTGTTGGACTGGGAGGGCGCGTTGACGCTGGGGATGCGCGTCGCGCAGGCCTTCGACGGCCAGTCACCCGAAGACAAGGCCTTTGCCCGTATCGGTGTCGCCCTGGCCAAGTTCCTGAGTAACAAGCGGTGCCCGGCCGTAGTCGTTGAGGCAATGGAGGTGCTGGGTGGCATGGGCTATGTCGAAGACACGCCCCTGCCCCTACTGTATCGCGAAGCCCCGCTGAACGGTATTTGGGAGGGGTCGGGCAATGTGATCTGTCTCGACATTCTGCGCAGCCTGTCTCGCGACCCGCTGGCCGCTGAGGTCCTGCAGGCCGAACTGGATATAGCAACGGGTGTCGACCACGGCTTTGACGCCGCGCTCAAGGCGCATCGTGATCGGTGGCCCGGGCTGCCGCCTGAGAGTGAAGCCCGTTGGTTTGCCGAACGTACTGCATTGCTGCTGACAGCCGCTCAGCTATTGCGTCGCGCACCCGCGGCCGTTGCAGATGGATTCATCGCCACAAGGCTTTTGGGCAACAGCGGCCGCATCTCCGGATCCGTGTCCGGGCTGGACACGGACGCCCTGCTTGCCCGACTGGGCTGACCCGGCCACTTGCCCGGTTGGCTTAACTGCTGTAGGGGCAGCGCATGTTTGACGAAGCTGACGATATCCACCCGCTCTTTGCAGGCGCGCCCTCGACCACCGAGTTCAAAAAACTGCGCAAACGCATTGTGCGGCAGACCCGTGAAGCCATCGAGCACTATGGGATGGTGGACCCGTCCGCGCATGACAAGGACGGGAAACCGCCCCGCTGGCTGGTTTGCCTGTCCGGCGGTAAGGACAGTTATACCCTGTTGGCCGTTCTGTACGAACTTAAATGGCGTGGCCTGCTGCCCATTGATTTACTGGCCTGCAACCTCGACCAGGGCCAGCCCGGATTTCCGGCCACTGTCCTGCCCGAGTTCCTGGAACGAATGGGCGTTCCGCATCGGATTGAATATCAGGACACCTATTCCATCGTGATGGACAAAGTTCCACAGGGCCGCACCTTTTGCGCCCTGTGTTCGCGCCTGCGCCGAGGCAACCTGTACCGCATTGCCCGGGAAGAGGGATGCTCGGCCGTCGTACTGGGCCATCACCGCGACGATATCCTCGAGACGTTCTTCATGAACCTGTTTCACGGCGGGCGACTGGCCACCATGCCGCCCAAGCTGGTGAACGAAGAAGGCGATTTGTTCGTCTTCCGCCCCCTCGCCCATGTGGCTGAGGCCGATTGCGAGAAATTCGCGACCTCGATGAACTATCCGATTATCCCCTGCGACCTCTGCGGCAGTCAGGATGGGTTGCAACGTCAGCAGGTCAAACAGATTTTGGATCAGTGGGAAAAGAACAGCCCCGGACGCCGTCAAGTGATATTCCGGGCCCTGACAAATGCGCGTCCGTCGCATCTTTTGGACCCAAAATTGTTTGATTTTCAAAACCTTGCACTCAAACCGAATGAAAATGACGAAAATTCGGGCGAAATTCCGCAGCTCCGTTAACGAGTGACTCAGATTGGTTTCCTAGGGTCGACCTGAGCGTTTCAAACGCAAGGTAGAGGCCCGAAGATCCGATGTGGAAACATATCTCAGTCAGCAGAATTTTTGACTCTCTTGCCATGGTACTAAGCGGCCCGCCCGCCTTGGCCTTCGCGCCTGCGATCAGTCTGGCCGCGTATTGGATTGGTGGTGAGCGGGCATTGGTTGTCGTGGCACTTACCCTGCCGCTTGTGTTCGCCGCGGTATCGACCGCGCACAAGGCCAGCAATCAGGAAAAAGACGGTAACGGCCTCCTCCCTCTCGACAGGTTTGCGGCCCAGATGGAAACGCTGTTTGCGGAAAATCAGCGCACTGGCCACGAAGCCTCCTGTATGATTGTTGAATTGGACGGGTTTTCGGAATGTCTTGATCTGCACGGAAATGCGGCCGGGAACGTAATGGCTGACCAATTCCGCAGCCGGGTACTTTCGGTCATACGCTCACATGACATTGCCACTGGGCTGGACCAGGGCAAGATCGCAATCGGCCTGCACGCCGCACAGAATCTGGATCTGGAGGCTTGCATACAGATGTCCGGGCGCATTCAGGCCGCCGTCGATGAGCCAATCATGCTAAATGGCACCAGCGTTTACATGTCATGTTCAATCGGGTTTTGTCTGCAATCCACTTTGCCCGACATCACCTTTGCCGAGTGGATCGATGCCGCCAACGCGGCCTTGGCCGAAGCACAAAGGAACGGTCCTGCAACCATCCGCGCCTTTTCATCTGAAACGCAGCGGCGGGCACGCGTGCGTGCCAACCTGCGCAACGAGTTTATTGCGGCCTTGGATAGTGGTGAAATCCGCCCATGGTTTCAGCCGCAGATTTCCACCGACACCGGCCACGTTACCGGGTTCGAGGCGCTTGCCCGTTGGGAACACCCACAGAAAGGCGTGCTGGGACCGCCGGTTTTCCTGCCTTTTGCAGAACAAGCCGATCTGATGGAACGCTTGGGTCAGGTGATGCGCCATCACGCTTTCGCCGCCATGCGCCAGTGGAACCTTGCCGGTGTCGTCGTGCCTCGGATTGGCGTGAATTTCTCATCAGAAGAGCTGCGCGACCCGGCGTTGATCGACCGTCTGAAATGGGAGCTGGATCAAAATGACCTGACGCCCGACAGATTGACCGTCGAGATTCTTGAAACAGTGTTTTCCAGGCGGCCCGATGACGTTATCACCCGCAACGTAATAAGCATGTCCAAGCTCGGCTGCTGCATTGACCTCGATGATTTCGGCACCGGCCACGCCTCCATAGCGTCGATCAAGCGCTTTGACGTCTCACGCATTAAAATCGATCGGTCCTTCGTGGCAAAGGCGGATCGGGACGCAAGCCAGCAGCAGTTGGTCAGCGCGATTTTGACCATGGCGGAGCGACTGAATGTCGAAACCCTGGCCGAGGGGGTCGAAACACAAGGCGAGCATGCCTTGATGGCGCAACTGGGCTGCGATCACGTGCAGGGGTTTGGAATTGGAAAGCCCATGCCCTTTGAAAAGACGTTGGACTGGATGGCCGCACATCAAAACAAACTCAACGGAATGCCAAAAATCGGGCGTCAGGCACGTCCTTAGGCGCGAATTAACGCCACAGAACCCCAATCGGTGATGAATTACAGGGCGATTCCGCTTGACCTTTGGGCCCGCACTCTGTTGAACCCAGCGGGTGTCTTTCACTGCTTAAGGTGGCTGTCCCCGATGGACGATCAGAACAAGAACCTCATCCTCGCAACCGCGCTCAGCTTTCTCGTGATCCTGGTTTGGTTCGTGCTGTTTCCACCGCCCGAGCCGACGACCGCACCGGAATCTCCCGAGATCAGCGCGACTGATGGTACAGAGGTTCAGACCCCAAGCGCTGCTGGCACCAATACAGTTGGTGAAGCAACCGCAGACGCCACCGAGATCGAGCCCGACGCCCAAGCACCTCGGGTCGAGATTGAAACACCGCGCCTGAAAGGCAGCCTGTCCCTGTCCGGCGGTCGTATCGATGAACTGTTCCTGAAAGATTACAAAGTTTCGATCGAAGAAGGCGCACCCATTGTCGAACTGCTGTCGCCCGTTGGTTCGGAATCGGCCTACTATGCCTTGTACGGATGGGCACCGGGCGCAGGCGTCGCCGGCGCTGACGTCCCCGGCCCTAATACACTGTGGACCGTCGAAAACGGCGAAACCCTGGGGGTCGATACTCCGGTCACTCTGAAATGGGACAACAGCAAGGGCCTGACCTTCCGCCGCACTATTGAGGTTGACCAGGACTACATGTTCACCGTCACCCAGTCGGTTGAGAACAATACCCAGGCCGAGGTCGGCATGGCCCCATATGGCATCCTGGCCCGTCACGGCATTGGCGAAGACGGCGACCTGCCCGATCTGAAAAACTTCTTCATCCTGCATGAAGGCGTTATGGTTATGGCTGACGGCGTTCTGGACGAGATCGACTATGGCGATGTGCGCGACTTTGACATTGACCCGAATGAGCGTGCGCAAGCCGAAGTCTTTCAGGTCAAGGAAGGTGGCTGGGTCGGCTTTACCGATCACTACTGGATGACCACTCTGATCCCTGCAGAGGGATCTGCTTTCAAGGCTGCAGCAAAGTACGACGCGCGCCGCAAGATTTATCAGACCGAAACGGTTCTGCCGACGCTGACTGTTGCGCCCGGGGCAACTGAAGAAGTCACCACCCAACTGTTCGCAGGTGCCAAAGAATGGGAAACCATCCGCGAGTATCAGGCTGACGGTGTACAGAAGTTCGTCGACAGCATCGACTGGGGTTGGTTCTATTTCCTGACAAAACCGATCTTCTGGCTGCTGCATAACATCAACGCCCTGATTGGAAACATGGGTTGGTCGATCATTGGCCTGACGCTGATCATCAAGGCGATTCTGTTCCCGCTGGCGTACAAATCCTACGTCTCAATGGCGAAGATGAAAGAACTTCAGCCGCAGATGGAGGCCATGAAAGAAGCCGCAGGCGACGATCGCCAAAAGATGCAGCAAGGCATGATGGAGCTGTACAAGAAGGAAAAGGTAAACCCCGCTGCGGGCTGTTTGCCGATCCTGATGCAGATCCCGATCTTCTTCTCGCTGTATAAGGTGATCTTCGTCACCATCGAACTGCGTCAGGCCCCCTGGTTTGGCCCGTTCCAGGACCTCAGCGCACCTGATCCGACTTCGATCATGAACCTGTTTGGTTTGCTGCCCTTTGCCGGTCCGCAGCCAGATACCTTCATGGCACTGATCTTCATCGGTATCCTGCCTTTGCTGCTAGGGATCTCGATGTGGTTGCAGCAAAAGCTGAACCCGGCACCAACTGACCCGACTCAGGCGATGATCTTTGCCTGGATGCCTTGGGTTTTCATGTTCATGTTGGGCAGCTTTGCCAGCGGACTGGTCGTTTACTGGATCGCGAACAACACGATCACGTTCACGCAGCAATACCTGATCATGCGTAGTCAGGGCTATAAGCCTGACGTGTTCGGCAACATCAAATCCGGCTTCAAGCGGACGCCCAAAACGGACGACAAATGAATGCTGAAGTAACCCATATCTGGCGGCATCCGATCAAAAGTCATGGTCGCGAGTCCCTCCAGACCGTATCAGTGACCCCCGGGCAGACCATGCCCGGGGATCGCGTTTGGGCAGTCGCGCATGAGTCGTCGAAGGCGGATGGTTCTCAATGGGTGCCTTGCGCCAATTTCAGTCGCGGGGCGAAAGCGCCGCAACTGATGGCTATCTCGGCCCGGCTGAACGGCGACACGATAACTCTGACACATCCGGATCGTCCGGATCTGACTTTTAATCCGGATGGGGAACAGCAGGTCTTTTTGGACTGGGTCCGGCCGTTGATGCCTGCGGATCGGGCGGCGTCAGCCCGGATCATCCGAGTGCCGGGTCGCGGCATGACTGACAGCGATTACCCTTCGATCAGCCTGTGCAACATGGCATCGCACCGCGCCGTCGGGCAAAAGCTTGGCAGCAATTTGTCGATCCAGCGCTGGCGTGGCAACATCTGGTTCGATGGCCTGCCCCTGTGGGAAGAATTCGACTGGCTGGGTCGCGAAGTACAGATCGGTGAGGCCGTGTTTCATGTCAAAGAACGCATCCGCCGCTGTTTGGCGACAACGGCAAATCCCGAAACCGGCGTGCGCGATGCGGATACGCTGGGCACATTGAACAGCTGGGGCCATCAGGATTTCGGCGTTTACGCCGAGGTCGTCCGGGGCGGCGCAATCTCAGTCGGCGATAAGGTTCATCCGTTATGAGCACCCTTCCCTTCCCACTGGTCGAAGACCCGGACAAGTTCGCGCTGGAACGTGGTCGAAAATTGTTCGCGGGACAATCCGAGTTTGTCAAAGGCGTGGTCGCCATGAACGGCCTGCCGACCCCTGACCGGCTTGAGGTCTGCTTTGCCGGACGTTCAAACGTAGGCAAGTCCAGCCTGATCAATGCGCTGACCGGCACCAAAGGTCTGGCACGCGCGTCCAACACTCCGGGCCGCACGCAAGAGATCAACTTTTTCACACAAGGTCCCGAGCTTTATCTGGTTGACCTGCCCGGGTACGGCTACGCCAACGCCCCGGTGAAGGTCGTTGAAAAATGGCAGCGGCTGCTGAAACAGTATCTAAGCGGCCGCCAGACCCTGCGACGGGCGTTTGTCCTGATTGACTCGCGCCATGGGGTGAAGCCGGTCGATGCCGAGATCATGAAGCTGCTGGATTCCAGCGCTGTTACCTTTCAATGCGTGATGACCAAGGCGGACAAGGTCAAGGCCAATGAGCGGCAGAAGGTGTTGGATCAGGTTCGCGGCGCGTTGTCCAAGCACCCGGCAGCATATCCGGAGATTGTGCTGACGTCGTCTGAAAAGGGTGACGGTATTCCGACCATTCGTTCGATCATCGCACATCTGGAATGATCCGGATCGGCCGCATTTTCCCAATCCTTACATTGCTGGCAGTTGTGCTGACCGGCGCGATCCCGCAAGGCTGGATGCCCGCGATGGGCAGTGATGGGAAAGTGCTTCTGGTGATCTGTACTGGCGATGGAACAGTCGAACAATGGGTTGACCTGAACCCCGGTGATCCTGTGCACGACGACACGGATTCGCGCGCAATGTGCCCATTCGCGGGCCTAACGGCGGATACACACCTGCCGTCAGTCGGTGAGATTGTCCCTTTTGCGGCGAAAATCCAGCCACGCTGGATCCATCGTGATTTCACCCATCGCAGTGCCGGGTTCTACGCCCGCTATGATGCGCGGGGGCCACCCATCTTCTCCTGATTCACCTCAACACTTTTGTACCCGTGCACGCGCTGCGCGGGGCAGTAATCGAATCCGGAGAACAAAAATGGCACTGGATAGCCAAAACCTGGGGGATACCCCGGCGCAGAACACTGCTGCGCAAAAATTCTATTTCGCCGCCTGGCGGTGGCACTTTTATGCAGGGATCTTCGTCATCCCGTTCCTGATCATTCTGGCAATAACCGGACTAATGATGATGTTCATCACGCAGTTCGACGGTCGCGACGGCGAAAAAATCGCCGTGGATGTCCACGGGCAAGCGTTACCGGCCTCACAACAGGCCCTTATCGCCCTTGACGAGGTGCCCGGCACGGTTGCCGAGTGGATTGGTCCGAAGGCTGATAATCTGGCCACTGTGTTTCGCATCAAAGCCGAAGAAGGTCAGCGTCTTGTCGCCGTCGATCCTTATGCCGGTGAGGTTCTGCAGGTCTGGGATCGTCGCGCCGGATGGTATGATCTGGCCGACAACATTCACTCGACCCTTCTGATTGGCACGACCGGAGACCGCATTATTGAAATCGCAGCGGGGCTGAGCCTGCTTTTGGTCTTTACCGGTCTTTACATGTGGTGGCCGCGTGGAAACACCTTGGCCGCTTTTGTGCCCAATCTGCGCGCACGCGGCCGCGCATTGTGGCGGTCGCTGCACGCTGTGATTGGGTTCTGGATGTCCGGGCTGTTGGTGGTCTTCCTGATCTCGGGTCTCTCCTGGGCGGGCGTCTGGGGCGGTATGATCGTTCAGCCATGGAGCAGCTTTCCGGCCGAAAAATGGGACAATGTCCCCCTGTCCGATGACATCCACGCCAGCATGAACCACGGCCACCAGAATGACGTCCCATGGGCGTTGGAACAAACGCCCATGCCCGCCTCTGGGTCCGAGGCCGGGATCGACGGTGTTCCACAAAGCACACAGGTCGATATCGACGCGCTTGTGGCCCTTGGCACCGCCTTGGACATGACCGGGCGCTTTCGTGTGGCCTATCCAGGCGGCGAGGATGGTGTCTGGACCCTGAACCGCGACAGCATGAGCAGCGACTCGACCGATCCGGTGAATGACCGCACTGTCCACGTGGACCAATTCACCGGCAAGATTCTGGCGGATGTCCGGTATGAGGATTACTCGTTGATGGGAAAATCCATGGCCATTGGGATCCCATTTCACATGGGTCTGATGGGCATGTGGAACTTTGTCCTGAACCTGGTGTTCTGCCTGTCGGTCATCTTTGTCTGCATCTCGGGCGTTGTGATGTGGGTAAAACGTCGTCCCCAGCGGGCCGGACGTCTGGCCGCGCCGCCGATGCCAGCGGAACTGCCATTGTGGAAAGGGGCCGTCCTGATCGGCTTGTTCACCGCGATGGCGTTCCCGCTGGTGGGCCTGACCTTGCTGACCGTACTGGCCGTCGATTTGCTGCTGATCAGCAACATCCCGGCGATGAAACGCGCAATAAACTGACACACAAACAGCCGCATCCGGGCAACCGGTTGCGGCCCTATACGCGATCCGGTCTTGGCAGAACTGCGCAAAGGCCCTAACACGGGTTCCCAGAGGGACTGCAGCCATGAAGACAAGAGACATGAACCGGGACTGGATCGCCACCGCCGCAACGCTGAACAGCGCATTGCCATACCTGCAACGCTACGACGGCGCTATTGTCGTCATTAAACTTGGCGGCCATGCCATGGGCAGCGACGAGGCGATGGAGAGCTTTGCCCGCGATGTCGTTCTGATGCGTCAGGTTGGCGTTAACCCGGTTGTCGTGCACGGCGGCGGTCCGATGATCAACGCAATGCTGGATAAGCTGGATATCCAGTCCGAATTCGTGAACGGCAAGCGTGTCACCGACAAAGCAACCGTTGAAGTGGTTGAGATGGTGTTGTCCGGCCTCGTGAACAAGCGAATCGTGCAGGCGATCAATGGCCAGGGCGGCTCGGCCGTGGGCCTGTCGGGCAAAGATGCGCAGTTGATGACTTGTGATCAGACCGATGAATCCCTGGGTTTTGTCGGAAGTCCCGCAGAGATGAACCCTAAA
This sequence comes from Ruegeria sp. CDSC002, assembly GCF_059610905.1. Classification (NCBI taxonomy): domain Bacteria; kingdom Pseudomonadati; phylum Pseudomonadota; class Alphaproteobacteria; order Rhodobacterales; family Roseobacteraceae; genus Ruegeria; species Ruegeria sp. CDSC002. The sequence continues at coordinate 39,419 of NZ_JBXWOM010000004.1, read as the reverse complement.
ATCCTGCATGACCTGTTTGCCCATGATGTAATTCCTGTCATCGCCCCGCTGGGTGCGGGGCGGAACGGGGAAACCTTCAACGTCAATGGGGATACTGCCGCTGGTGCTATTGCATCCGCGCTAAAGGCCGATCGACTGCTACTGTTGACCGATGTCTCGGGTGTTAAGAATGCCGCCGGGGACGTCGTGACCGAACTGAAGGCGGGCCAAATCCGAGAGATGACGCTGGACGGCACCATTGCGGGCGGCATGATACCCAAGACCGAGACGGCTCTGGACGCGCTGCACAGCGGGGTCCGTGCCGTAGTTATCCTTGACGGACGCGCGCCGAATGCCGTCTTGCTTGAACTTTATACGGAACACGGCGCCGGGTCGCTGATACGACCGGATTGAGCCTTTGGCGGAGGAGACATGACCGAACGCCATCCCCCCTCCTCTGACCCGGCAGCGCATAGCTATGCTGATATCGAAAAGGCTGCACAGGACGTTGGCCTGATCATCATGGGCGCGCTGCACCCTCGCGTTACAGACGCCAAGCAGTTGGAAGGTGGCACGCTGATCCTGCTGGGTGCGGGGGCGGCTTTCTGGCCTGCCCTGAAGTCCTCACCTGAATGGCAAGGTGATGACCAGGTTGACCGCTGGTCGTCGCGTGTGGTGGGGCAAATGGCGCAGGACTTATCCGCCACAGCCTATTTTCCGTTTGGCGGCCCGCCCTATACGCCCTTTATCGACTGGGCATTGAAATCGGGACGCACGTTCAGCAGCCCGGTGGGCGCTTTGGTGCACGATGAGGTCGGCATGATGATCTCATTCCGGGGCGCGCTGCATTTCACCAACGAATTTCCCATACCCGCACCACCTGGCTCGTCCCCCTGCACCACCTGCGCCGCCCCCTGCACCCAGACATGCCCGGTGGGCGCTTTGAACAGTCGGGACTTTTATGATGTGTCGACCTGCCATGGACACCTGTCCACTCCTGAAGGGCAAACCTGCATGACCGGCGGTTGTCTTGTGCGGCTGTCCTGTCCTCTCAGCTCGGGTGCCGCGCGTGATCCCGAACAGTCCGCGCATCACATGAGAGCGTTTCACCCCTCATGACCCGCACTCTGATCCTGACACGCCACGCGAAATCCAGTTGGGACAGTCCGGCCCTTGAAGATCATGATCGCCCGCTGAACAAGCGCGGGCGCAGTTCGGCCCCAGCGATTGCCGCGTGGCTGCGTGAAAACGACTGGATGCCGGATGAAGTTCTCAGCTCAAGCTCGGCCAGAACCCGCGAGACGTGGGAGAGGATGGGTCTGCAGGCAGATAGCGTTTGCTTTCACCGAACGCTTTACCATGCGGACCCCGCAGATATGCTGCTTGAATTATCGGGCGCGACGAAACAGACCGTTTTGATGCTGGGCCACAATCCCGGCATTGCCGCTTTTGCGAGCCAAATCGTTAAGCACCCGCCGGATCACGCCCGGTTCTACGACTACCCGACCTGTGCAACGACTGTGATCCGCTTTGACATTGGGGATTGGTCCGACGTCCGGTGGCACAGCGGCGATGTGCAGGGGTTTGTTATTCCACGCGAGTTGCTGGAATAGAAAAAGGCGAGGCCAAAGCCCCGCCTTCTCCTGAATTGGTAACCGGGTTCAGTGCCCCAAAATCTGGCTGAGGAACAGCTTGGTCCGTTCGCTCTGCGGGTTGTTGAAGAACTCTTCCGGTTCATTCTGTTCCACGATCTGACCAGCATCCATAAAGATCACGCGGTTCGCCACCTGACGGGCAAAGCCCATCTCGTGCGTGACGCACAGCATGGTCATGCCTTCCTCGGCCAGCTCGATCATGGTGTCGAGCACCTCTTTGATCATCTCGGGGTCCAGCGCCGATGTCGGTTCATCGAACAACATGATCCGCGGCATCATGCAGAGCGAGCGGGCAATTGCCACACGCTGCTGCTGACCACCTGAAAGCTGACCGGGATACTTATCCGCCTGCTCGGGGATTTTCACCTTCTCCAGGAAGTGCATCGCGCGCTCTTCGGCCTCTTTCTTGGGCGTCTTGCGCACCCAGATCGGGGCCAGCGTGCAGTTCTCCAGAATGGTCAGATGCGGGAACAGGTTGAAGTGCTGGAACACCATGCCAACCTCGGACCGGATCTTGTCGATGTTCTTGAGGTCATTCGACAGCTCGGTCCCATCCACCATGATCGTGCCCTGCTGGTGTTCCTCCAGCGCGTTCAGACAACGGATCAATGTGGACTTCCCGGAACCGGAAGGCCCCGCGATCACGATCCGCTCGCCCTGATTGACGGTCAGATTGATGTCGCGCAGCACGTGGAAAGATCCGTACCACTTGTTCATGTTGTTGATTTCGATGGCGACCTCGTCGCTCACCTGCATCTTCGAGCGATCGATTTGACGGTCAATTGCAAGTTCAGACATATGTTGAACTCCTTAATGGTGGCCAGTCTGAAGCTTGCGCTCCAGATACATGGAGTAACGGGACATGGAGAAGCAGACGACGAAGAACAGCGCAGCGATAAACGCGAACAGTTCCCAGTAGATGCCGTTCCAGGCGGTGTCGGCGCGGATGGCAGATGCCAGTCCGATCACGTCGAACAATCCGATGATCGACACCAGTGTCGTATCCTTGAAGATCCCGATGAATGTGCTCACGATGCCCGGAATTGAGATTTTCAAGGCTTGCGGCATGATGATCAGTCGCTGTGCTTGCCAGTAGTTCAGGCCGAGACTGTCGGCACCTTCATATTGGCCCCGTGGCAGGGCAGCCAGACCACCCCGGATCACCTCGGCCATATAGGCAGCCGAGAACAGGGTCATCATGATCATCACCCGCAGGATGATGTCAAAGTTGGTGCCCGGCGGCAGGAACAGGTTCAGCAGCAACGAGGCCACGAACAGCAGCGTGATCAGCGGCACACCGCGGATGAACTCGATAAAGCCCACGCACAGGTACTTGACGATCATCAGGTCGGACTGACGGCCCAGCGCCAGTACAATTCCGATCGGCAACGAGACACCAATGGCCACGACACCCAGCAAGATCGCCAGCATGAAGCCACCGAACTGACGGCTTTGTACGGCTTCGATACCGATTGGCAGGATCGAGTCCAGCGCACCGACGAAATAGCTGGACAAAACCAGCCACCAGATAACCGACGCTGCGACGCCCGCAATCAAGCCAAACAGACCGCTCAGTTGTTTGCTGACAAGGGTGTAGACACCCCAACCGACAACAAACCCCAACGCTGCCGCGATCGGTCCCCAAATGGTGCCGCCCCACATCAGGAACGGCATCAGGAACGGATAAATCGCAGTGACGATCAGCATCTTGGACGGCACACGATCCGAGTACAGAACCGGGGCCAATGCGACCAACAGCAGGATCAGCGATACAATCGGACGCCAGTACAGGTGGCTCGGGTAGAACCCGAACAGCAACTGCAGCCAACGGTCATTGATCACCGCCCAGCAAGCATGGCCATGGGTTGAACCCCAGGTGTCAATCATAATCTCGCGACATTCGTTCAGCGAGTTGGCGTTCCAGACGGACTGAAAGATCCATGGCAGAACGCCCGACAACACGTACCAGATCGCGTAAAGCGAAACCAACGTCAGGATCGCGTTGAACCAACTGGAGAACAGGTTGTGCCTGATCCACCCGATTGCTCCAACTTCGGACGCTGGCGGGGCTTGTTCCGGCAACATTTCCGTGCGGACAAATGAAACATCACTCATATTACCGCTCCACCAGTTTGACACGGTTGTTGTACCAGTTCATCACCGCCGAAATGCTCAGCGAGATGGCCAGATAGACCAGCATCAGCAGCAGAACGCATTCCAGCTCGCGGCCGGTCTGGTTCATGGTGATGCCACCCAGGGTCCCCGTGATGTCCATGTATCCGACCGCGATCGCCAGCGACGAGTTCTTGGTCAGGTTTAGATAGTTCGAGATCATCGGCGGGATGATCACCCGCAGCGCCTGAGGTAGGATAACCAGCCGCATGGTGCGACCCGGGCGCAAGCCCAGCGCAGACGCGGCTTCGGTCTGACCCTTGGATATAGCCAGAATGCCGGCGCGTACGATCTCGGCGATGAAGGCCGCCGTGTACAGCGACAAAGCCAGCCATAGCGCGATCAGAGAGTTGCGCATATGCGTGCCGCCTCTGAAATTGAATCCTTTCAATTCCGGGTATCCAAGGTGTAAGCCCAGTGCAGTCATCAGGATGATCATCGGGACGAACAGAATGCCCAGCTGGATATGCCAGATCTTAGGACGGTCGCCTGTTGATTCCTGTTTGGCGGCGGCCCAGGCGGACACTTTGCGCATGGTAAAGATGCTGCCACCCAGAACGACCAGAAACGCGACCAGATCCAGCGAAATATCAAACCGAAGGCTTGATGTTCCGAACAAGTGAATGTCGCCCAAACTACGCGAGAACAGGAACTCCGGGATATACACACCCCGATTGGTAACGGCGACGGTGTTGAACAGATCCATCGTTGCCGTGGGGTTATCACCGCGGAACGCATTAGGTGCGGGCAAGCCTTCGATCAAAATGGCCATGGCCAGAACGATCCACAGCAGGACAGGCACGTTACGGAAAATCTCGACATAGAAGGTCATGATACGCGCGACCAACCAGTTGTTCGACAGACGCAGCACGCCGACAAAAACGCCGACTATCGTCGCCGTGATACACCCGAGAACCGCAACAACCAGCGTGTTCAGCAAACCGATGAAGGCGGCGCGAAGATGGCTGTCCTGTGAGGTGTATTCCAGCAATCGCTGGTTAATGTCATAACTTGCGGATTCTGCAAAAAAACCGAATTCGACCGGTTTTCCCAACCCTTCAAGGTTTTGAATGGTATTTGAGATGATCCAGGCTGCCAGAAGCATGAAACCAATCAATGCAATGACCTGAATGGTCGCTGATCGGTACCGCGTATCGTAAAGGAGCATGGACAGCCGGAACTGCTCCTTCGGCGGGTCAGTGAGAGTCGTCATGACCTATGTATTTCCCCGTGCATCCCGTTTTTTTTGCCGGCGAAGTTGATCTTCGCTCAATCCATCCGGGAGTGTTTCTTGTTTATGGAAAAAGGGCGCAGGTTGCCCCGCGCCCTTTCCCGTGGATTTTAGCGGAACGGCGGCGAGTACAGCAGGCCACCATCGGTCCACTGGGCATTCAGGCCGCGTGCAAGACCAATCGGAGTTTCCTCACCGATGTTCTTGGCAAATACTTCACCATAGTTGCCACCCGCCTTGATTGCGCTTGCTGCCCAATCTGCGTTCAGACCCAGCATCTCGCCCAGAGTACCTTCGGTACCCAGCAGACGGTTTACTTCCGGGTTGTCGGTGCCAGCGCTCAGCTCATCAATGTTCGCCGATGTCACGCCCAGTTCTTCAGCCGAAACCAGTGCGTTCAGAGTCCAGCGGACGATGTCGCCCCACTCGTGATCGCCATGACGGACCAGCGGGCCCAGCGGCTCTTTCGAGATGATTTCGGGCAGCAGGACGTGATCACCGGGGTTTTCGAACGTGGCGCGGGTTGCAGCTAGGCCCGATGCGTCGGTGGTGTAAACGTCACATGCGCCAGCCAGATACTGCTGCTGCGCTTCGGCGTTGGTTTCGATCGGAACCGGCTCATAGCTGATGTTGTTGGCACGGAAGAAATCGGCCAGGTTCAGCTCGGTCGTGGTGCCGGTCTGGATGCAGACGGTCGCGCCGTCCAGTTCCTTGGCCGAGCTTACGCCCAGTGCTTTCGGAACCATGAAACCCTGACCGTCATAGTAGTTGACGCCAGCAAATTCGAACTTGAGGTCGACATCGCGGCTGAAGGTCCATGTGGTGTTACGTGCCAGCATGTCGATCTCACCCGAAGCCAGCGCAGTAAAGCGCGTCTTACCGGTGGTCGGCACAAACTCGACAGCGCTGGAATCGCCCAGAACGGCTGCGGCAACGGCACGGCAGACAGCAACGTCAAAACCTTGCCATTCGCCATTCGCGTCAGGCAGCGAAAAGCCGGCCAGTCCGGAGGACACGCCACAGTTCAGCTTGCCGCGCGCTTTGACGTCGTCAACGGTGCCCGCTGTCGCTGCCGCAGCAGCCAGACCGGCAACTGTGGCCACGCCCAAAATTACGGATTTTTTCATTTTTACCTCTTCCTGTTTACCCGCCCCTATTCCGGGACGGCTCTGTCCGGCACCTCTGGCACCAGAAAGGTTACTCCAAAGGTGTCTCCCCTTTAGTGGGCATGAGTTTGCTCGCATTCATAAACAAACGTCAAGGGTCGGATCAGGGAAAACGATGAGTCAATTCAGCGATGACCGGATCTGTGTCAAAAATTAATGCCCAATAGGCTCAGATAGAGATTTCAATGAACCGTTTAGCGTGTAGAAACGCAGCTTTTTTGATCTCGGCAACCGCGTGCGCCTCGTCATCGTGGCCCCATTGTTCGCTTTGCCAGGCCTCGTCGAGCCTTGAGATGTCCCAGATTTCGTCCGTCGCGCGCCAGTCCATGGCGGCGGCAAATCCCAGTACCAGTGAGCCGGACAGGCTGACCAGATCGTGAAAGGCGGCGAGCTGGAAGTCGTTGAATTCGTGTACGCGGCCTCGAAGTGTGCTGAGCGCTTCTGCAGACTGTGGCTGATGCAGCACACCAAGCACAGGAACCAATCGCGCGGCTAGGGTTTCAGCTGCCCAATCCAGGGCCGGGTCCCACTGATCTGCCTGTCGCTGCTGCAACGTTTGCGGGTGTGTCGCCCGGTAACACAACAAATCCGAATCGCCGTAATCGGCCAGCATGTCCGCAACCTCGGCGTGCTGATGACGCACTTTGTCGATGGCCGCATTTGCAGACCGGGTAAACGGCATCAGGGTCGGATCGACCTCTTTTTCCTGCGCATCCCATTCTGCAGCAACCGCGTCGGCCATTGCCTGCGTCGGCAGGATCAATGCGGCCTTGGCCGGGGTCTTGACCCGGCGACCGTCCAATTCGACGGTGTATCCGTTTTCCGCTGGGACAACCGTGCTTGCGGTCCAAAATCGCTTGGGCTTCCAGTCACTCATGTCTTCAGGTCCAGATATTATCCAGCGCACGGGGCAACTGGTCAAAATTTTCAATTATACAGGCCGCGCCGTTCAGGGCTGATCGGTCATGATATCCCCAGGATACGCCGATGCCTGTTACTCCGGCAGCCCGCGCCATATCCATGTCGAACCGGGTATCGCCAATCATCACCGTATCTGCCGCATCAACGCCGGTTTCAGAACGGGCCGTGTCGATCATCGACGGATGCGGTTTCGAGGGGTGATGGTCCGCAACCTGCCGGGTCACGAAATAGCGCTCCAGGTCATGTGCTTCGATCAAGGCATCCAGACCGCGTTGGGATTTTCCGGTGGCCACACCTAGCAGCACCTCGGGGATGTCATGCAGGGTTTCGATTGCGTCCCGCGCACCGGGATAGAGCGGTGAGCTTGCGGCCCCCTGCTCCAAACGATTTGCGTGATAGGCCTGTTTGTAGCCCTCAACAAGGTTGTGTTGAACCGTTTCGCTCTGCTCGGGCGCAAGCCGAGCCATGGCATTGGGCAAGGACAGACCGACGATGGACAAAATCGCCTCGCGGTCAGGGACCGTCAGGGACAAGGCACCAAAACTGGCGGTCATCGCCGCGACAATGCTGCCTTGGCTGTCGACAAGGGTTCCGTCCACATCAAAAAGCACCAAACGCAAGGGTGCGCTCATTGCAGTTCCTCGAACGGGTCTTCCGCGGCCAGATCTTCGGTCCAGCCGAACGTGTCCCAGCTGTGTTTCATATGCTCAGGCAGCGGAGCTTTGACGGTTATAGTCTTGCGCGTGACCGGATGCTGGAATGAGGCCTGCCGCGCGTGTAGGTGCAGCTTCTTGCTGATGACCCCGCCCAGTTGCGCGCCCCAACCGTCCCCCATATTTTCCTGCCCCGAGCCACCGTATTTGCCATCGCCAACGATTGGGTGACCGATCGCCGCCATGTGCACCCTCAGCTGGTGCGTACGGCCGGTGATCGGCTCCATCGCGACCCACGAGGCGCGCCCGGCCACGCGATACAACGTTGCATACAGCGTATGCGCCCGTTTCGCGCCCGGCGTGTCGTTGATTTCATTCAGATGTACGGCGATCATCTTCTCGCCCTCACCCTGTTTACCGTGACCGGATGCCTTGACCAACCCAGTCTTGATCTCGCCCAGATACGGGGTCGGCACGCCAGCAACCAGCGCCCAATAGATCTTGCGTGTATCGCGATGCCGGAAGGCAGCTGTCAGCCTCTTGGCGGCCTCGCGGGTGCGGGCCATCAGCAATACACCCGATGTGTCCTTGTCCAAGCGGTGCACAAGGCGGGGATTTTCATCATAGCCAAAGCGCAGAGCCTCGGCCAGACCGTCCACGTGGCGGGTCTGGCCGCTGCCGCCCTGCACTGGAAGACCTTGTGGCTTGTTCAGGGCCAGAACATGATCGTCGCGATAGATCACGCAAGACTGGATCATCTTGGCGTCGGCATCCGAGATGCCTCGTTTGACTGCAACCGGCTTGTGATCAGCATCCGGCAAGGGTGGCACGCGCACGACCTGCCCGACCTCAAGCCGGGTCGAGGCTTTGACCCGCCCGCCTTCCACGCGTACCTCACCTTTGCGGCACATCTTTTCGATGCGGCCCTGGCTGACATGCGGGAACAGGCGGCGCAGCCACCGATCCAGCCGCTGGTCGCCGTCACCCTCTGCCACGGTGATCATCTGTACGCCGCTCATGCCGATATCCTCTGCGTCGCGCGGATTATCCGCCCGCCAAACAAGTGTGTAAGTGCCCTAGAAAACATGCGCGTCTGTGCCGTGCAAAAGGCCAAGAGTCAAGCCGGTCAAATGCCCGAGAAACCCAGGCGCCTGCGTTGTCTCGGCGTCGGATCACCTCTTGCTCTCTTGCGCATTCGTTCTTCAGCGTATCACGCAACGGTGTTCTACTCGTTCCTCTGTGCCCGCAGCTTGGCAAAGTAATCCAGACGCTTCTTCAACTCACGCTCGAACCCACGCTCCACGGGCTTATACAATTCCGGTCGCTTCATGCCGTCAGGGAAATAGTTTTGTCCGGAGAAGCCATCTTCGGCGTCATGGTCATAGGCATAGCCCGTGCCATAGCCCTGATCTTTCATCAACGATGTCGGCGCGTTCAGGATGTGTTTTGGCGGGGGTTCGCTGCCTGACTGCTTGGCCAATCGCATCGCCGCCTTGTACCCGACATAGGCACCGTTCGATTTCGGGGCCAACGCCAGATAAACCAGCGCCTGCGCTATGGCCAATTCACCTTCGGGGCTACCCAAGCGTTCGTAAGTCTCCCACGCGTGCAGGCAGATCGTCTGCGCCTGCGGATCGGCAAGACCAATGTCTTCGACCGCCATCCGCGTGATCCGCCGCGCCAGATAGCGCGGGTCTTCCCCACCCGTCAGCATCCGCGCAAACCAGTAAAGCGCCGCATCCGGGTCAGATCCGCGCACGGACTTATGCAGGGCCGAGATCAAATTGTAATGCTCGTCACCGGATTTGTCGTATTTGGCCGCGCGGCGCATCAATCTTGTCGACAACGCATCAGGATCCAGCGGTGCATCCACCTTCCAAGCCGCAACCTGTTCGATCAGATTCAACAGCGCGCGCCCGTCGCCATCCGCCATCTCCTGCATAGCTTCGCGGGCATTGCCCGTCAGCGGCAGGGCGCGGTCCAGCTCTTTCTCTGCGCGCTGTGTCAGATGCTCAAGGTCGGCGAGGCTGAGCCGTTCAAGGACCAGAACCTGTGCTCGGCTAAGCACAGCGGCGTTCAGTTCAAAGGACGGGTTCTCGGTCGTGGCCCCGACCAGCAGGATCGTCCCATCCTCCATGTGCGGCAGGAACCCGTCCTGCTGCGCTTTGTTGAAGCGGTGAATCTCATCGACAAACAGCAACGTGCCCTGCCCGTTCTGCCGACGGATCTTGGCCGCCTCAAACACTTTCTTCAGGTCCGGCACGCCAGTAAAAATCGCACTGATCTGAACGAAATGCAGATCGGTTTCCTGCGCCAGCAAGCGTGCAATGGTGGTTTTCCCAACGCCCGGCGGGCCCCAAAAAACCAAACTGGACAGACTGCCCGAGGCCAGCATGACCCCCAGCGGAGCATCCGGGCCCAGTACCTGCAGTTGTCCGATGACCTCGGCCAACGACTGCGGGCGCAGCCGGTCCGCCAACGGGCGGTGCGGGGATGGTGCAGGCTCGCTCGCCCCGGTATCGAACAGGTCGCTCATGGAGTTACAGCCGGAACCGCAGAGATACGGCCCGTCCGCCCCGCAGAACATCCAAATTCAATCTGCGCCCCGGATCGGTCATCGCATCCACCACGTCCACAGGATGCCGGACTTCCGTTCCGTTGATGCTTAGGACCACGTCACCCGCGCGCAATCCGGATCGTCCTCCGTACCGGCCTGCATCCACAATCACCACGCCAGTTTGCGACAGCAAAAGCCCCATTTGGGTAATGATCGCCGGGTTGATGCGCGACACCTTCAGGCCCGGCATCACGGTGTTATCGTTCAGAACGGTTTCATCAGCCGGTGGAGTTTCCGGGACCTTGATCAGGGCAACCTCGATATCCGCACTGTCGTGACCCCGCAGCCGGGTCAGCACCGAAGTGCCACCAACGCCGGCGACGGACATGCGGAACTTCATCTCGGCCGGGGAATTCACCTCATCCCCATCAACATGGGTTACCACGTCCCCCACGCGCAGCCCTGCCTCACCCAGCGGACTCAGAGCGTGCAGGTCCGAGATCACAACACCCATAGGGAATACCAACCCCAAAGATTCGGCGATATCCGCACTCATGTGCTGACCAGCGACCCCGGCCCAAGGGCTGACAAAGCTTTCATTCCCAGCCTTGGCCTGGCGCAAAAATTCGGCAACCAGATTGGCCGGGATCGCAAACCCGATGCCGTTGGAGCCGCCGGATCGCGTCAGGATTGAAGTGTTTATCCCGATCAGATCGCCATTCACGTCGATCAGCGCCCCGCCGGAATTGCCCGGATTGATCGCAGCATCGGTTTGAATAAAGTACCCACGCGCGTTGCCGGTGGCCGTCCCGGTCCGCGCCAATCCGGAGATGATCCCGGAAGATACGGTTTGTCCCACACCAAACGGATTACCGATCGCAAGCGCCAGTTCCCCTACCTCGATCTGGTCGGAATCGCGGAAGTTCAGATGCGGCAAATCCTTGGCGTCTTCCAACCGCAGGATGGCAATATCGCTTTCCTTGTCGCCCAGCACCACTTGCGCTGAAAATTCGCGTCGATCGGTTGTCACCACGCGGATTTCGGTAGCCGTGCCAACAACGTGATAGTTCGACACCACATAACCGTCTTCTGACAGAATGACGCCAGATCCCAGTGAATTCTGTACACGTGGGCGCGGTTCGGCAAATCCCCTGCCAAAGAACTCTTCAAAAAACGGGTCCGAGAAAAACGGATTGGCCCCGCCCTGTCTTACGATCTTAGCATAGATATTGACGACTGCAGGTGAGGCCTGCTTCACCACCGGGGCGAAACCCAGGCTGATTTCGGCCTGCGATGTTGGCACCTTTGTTTCAGCATTTGCTGACACTGCAAGTGTCGCCAGCATCAGAGCACAGAGAACTTTCCGCATGATCCATCCGTCGGTTAATCGCCTATCGGATATGCGTCTACACCTGCCGTAATGCAAGCATCCGTTCTGCGCGTTGGAGGCCTCAATCCAACGGAGCGTGCAGCCGCGTGCCTTCCGTGATGATCCCGCCGCGCTTGCCCACCTCGATGGTGCCGTAACGTTGCCTGAAAACTTCGGGCAATTCGCGATCTCCTTCCGGCGACAGCCAAAGCCTCAGCAAATGGCGGCGCTCTACCGGGTCAGGCCAGTCCACGAACCCGGTCCGGTCGTGCAGTTGCGAATGGTTGTACACGAACTGCATGTCGCCCGGTTGCAGCCGCATAGAAAGACAGAGGTCGGGATCATTCGCCAGCTCATCAAATCGGTCCAGCGCCTCAATGTGATCCGGTGTCAGCCGCATCGCTTCAGGAAATCGTTGCGCACTGTCGATATACTGTCTTTGGTAAAACACCGTCAGCTTACCATCGTGCCAGGAAAACGGCGGGATCGACATAAAAGGTTCCATGCCGTCTGGTACTTCCCCGCGCCGGTCGGTCGCTATTGGGTCAAACAACCGTTCCAGCAATTCCGGGCATTCTGACCGCATCCTATTAAAGATCGTCTCGGCACTGACCAGCAGCGAATCTCCGCCCTCCTTAGCCTCGCGCAGGCACAGCAGGCCGACGATATCGGCGCTGTCGGTGTGAAATGTCTGGCGCTCATGCGTTTGATAGATCCGGGTATTCGGATCGTTCGCATCTGCACCGATGTCGCGAACATGCCCCAGAATGTGTCCTTGCGCGTTCTGTGACCGGGCCGAGCCAAGATGAGCACCCACGCCGCAGAAAATCGTGGCCGCGACCTGTTGCGAATAATTCTGCACTGGAAGGCCACGGATCACTTCGAAACCGATCCCGTTGATCAGCTTCTCTCGCAGGCTTGCCAGATGCCGGTCAAACCGCTTTAGGGGGAAAGCGGGCTTTGTGATCTCACCGATATCTCTTTCGAGGCTCAGGTAGTGACGGGCAGCTTGTTCAAGATCCTCGATGTCGTCCCCCGTCAGATCAATGATCCATTCACTCCGACGCGCACGCATGTCCCGACCGGTCCACACAGACGGACCCGTGAGTTCGTTCGGTAATTTAGTTGGGATTGCCATCATCCGTCCTCCACCCTCATCGTGCAGCATGATCCGTGAGGTTCGGGGATTCATCAACGGATATCGCCGAAAATGCCCTAACCGCGACACCAAGGGACCAAAAAGAAAAAACCCCCGCGTCCGAAACGCGGGGGTTTGAATTCAGAAAGCCGGGCTTTCTTATTCTTCGTCTGCGGCCTCTTCGGCGGCAACGCGGGCTTTGTCAGCCGCGCCTTTGGCGTCCAGATCACGATCAACGAATTCGATGATCGCCATCGGTGCCATGTCGCCGTAGCGGAAGCCAGCTTTCAGGATACGGACATAACCGCCCTGACGCTCGGCGTAGCGGGGACCCAGGATTTCGAACAGCTTTGCGACGTATTGGTCTTCTTTCAGCTGCGATGCGGCCTGACGGCGGGCGTGCAAATCGCCGCGCTTGCCCAGGGTGATCAGTTTTTCAACGATCGGGCGCAGTTCTTTTGCTTTGGGCAGAGTTGTTTTGATCTGCTCATGTTCGATGAGCGAGCCAGCCATGTTTGCAAACAGAGCCTTACGGTGCTCATGAGTACGGTTCAGGCGGCGGTAACCACGTGCGTGACGCATTTTCTAGTTCCTTCTTCAGCGTTTTGCTTTGTCTGGCCGGCGATGCGTGTCACCGGCTCTCCTTGGGGCGGAAGTGCCCGTTTTGTCCCCGGCAGCCCGGGCATTGGGGAAGACGCGCTTAAAACGCGTCTTCGAATTTCTTCGCCAGATCTTCGATGTTGTCAGGCGGCCAGTCCTCGACATCCATGCCGAGGTGCAGACCCATGCCGGACAGCACTTCCTTGATCTCGTTCAGCGACTTGCGGCCGAAGTTCGGGGTGCGCAGCATCTCGGCTTCGGTTTTCTGGATCAGGTCGCCGATGTAAACGATGTTGTCGTTCTTCAGGCAGTTTGCCGAACGGACCGACAGTTCCAGCTCGTCTACTTTTTTCAGCAGCAGCGGGTTGAATTCCAGACCATCGTCTTCGTCCTGGCGACCAGCCGCTTCGGGCTCGTCGAAGTTGACGAAGATTGACAGCTGATCCTGCAGGATACGTGCGGCAAAAGCCAGCGCGTCTTCCGGCGTGATCGAACCATCGGTTTCGATCTTCAGGGTCAGCTTGTCATAGTCCAGTACCTGACCTTCGCGGGTTGGCTGAACGTCGTAGGCAACCTTTTTGACCGGCGAATAGATCGCGTCGATCGGGATCAGACCGATAGGCGCGTCTTCCGGTTTGTTCTTCTCAGCCGAAACATAGCCCTTACCGGTGTTGACGGTCAGTTCCATGAACAGGTCGGCGCCATCGTCCAGGTGACAGATGACGTGATCGCGGTTCAGAACCTCGATACCAGCGCTTTCGCTGATGTCACCGGCGGTAACAACTGCAGGGCCTTTGGCATTGATCGACAGGCGTTTGGGGCCTTCGACTTCCATACGCAGGGCAACCTGCTTGAGGTTCAGGATGATGTCAGTGACGTCTTCGCGAACGCCAGCGACGCTCGAGAACTCGTGCAATACGTTGTCGATCTGGACGCTGGTGATGGCCGCACCTTGCAGCGAGCTCATCAGAACGCGGCGTAGCGCGTTGCCCAAGGTCAGACCAAAGCCACGCTCCAGCGGTTCAGCAACCAAGGTAGCCTGACGCGCTGGGTCGTTGCCCGGCTTGCCATCCAGCTGTGTCGGCTTGATCAATTCAGCCCAATTCTTATGGATCATGTAATCCCTCCATTCCTGTCCGCGCCCCATGACCAACAAGGTGCAGACGCCCGAGGTTCAAAATGACGTGCTGGGGCCGTGCGAAAACACAGCCCCAGCTCAATTCAAAATCGCTTAGACGCGGCGGCGCTTCGGCGGGCGGCAACCGTTGTGAGCAATCGGTGTCACGTCACGGATCGACGTGATGTTGAAGCCCACAGCAGCCAGTGCGCGCAGAGCCGATTCACGACCAGAGCCAGGGCCCTGAACTTCGACTTCCAGCGTCTTGACACCGTGATCCTGCGCCTTCTTGCCTGCATCTTCTGCAGCCATCTGAGCGGCGTAAGGTGTCGATTTACGCGAACCTTTGAAACCCATGGTTCCTGCTGAAGACCATGCAATAGCGTTGCCTTGCACGTCCGAGATCAGGATCTTGGTGTTGTTGAAGGTCGAATTCACGTGGGCGACGCCCGATGCGATATTCTTGCGCTCTTTTTTCTTGGTACGAGTCTTTTCGCGTGCCATCAGTCAGACCCTCCTTATTTCTTCTTACCAGCAATGGCCTTTGCGGGGCCTTTGCGGGTACGAGCATTGGTGTGGGTACGCTGACCGCGAACGGGCAGGTTACGACGGTGACGCAGACCGCGGTAGCAGCCCAGGTCCATCAGGCGCTTGACGTTCATCTGAACTTCGCGGCGCAGGTCACCTTCAACGGTGAAGTTTGCGTCGATATGTTCGCGGATGGCCAGAACTTCGGCGTCGGACAGTTCATTGACGCGACGGGTCGCGTCGATGCCTACGGCTTCGCAGATCGCTTTGGCCGAAGTGTTTCCGATACCGGTGATATATGTGAGGGCGATAGGTACCCGCTTTGCAGTCGGGATGTTTACGCCGGCAATACGTGCCACGTGTCACTTTCCTTTTTTGTTGCGGTTCCGTAGCTCCGGAACCTTTTTTCACAACACTCGATCTTGGCAGTGACGCCAGAGGATCCAGTATTATTCGAGGTGGTCGGGGCATCCGGAACGAATCCCGCATGCGGTCGTGATTCCCGTTAGGGATGGGGGTCGATATGGGCTTTTCCCGCTCAGGTCAAGGGCAGAAATGGATCAGCCGTTTCCGACGTCGACGCCACCATCCAAAACCTGCGAAATCTCGTTTTGAACGGCGTCGATTTCACCCAGGCCGTCAACCCAGGACAGGTTGCCCTTGGCATAGTAATAGCCGATCAGCATCGAGGTCTTTTTGTAGTACTCCATCAGACGGGTCTTGAGGCTTTCCTCATTATCATCGGCGCGGCGTTTAAAGTCGTTTTCCTTGCCACAGTTGGAGCATTTTCCATCGGCAGGGATCGGCTTGGTGATGTCATTGTAGACCTCGCCGCAGCCTCCACAGGTCGAGCGGGCGGTGATCCGTTCGACCAGCGCGTCATCGTTGACTTCCATCGCGATGACCGCATCCAGCGTTTCGCTGGTGCTGTTCAGCAGATCTCCCAACGCGTCAGCCTGTGCCAGCGTGCGCGGGAATCCGTCGAAGATGAAACCGCCCTTGGCACCCTGTTCCAGCTTTTCACGGATCAGGCCGATGACGATCTCGTCGGTTACCAGTTCACCTTTGGCCATCACCTCGGCGACGCGGTTGCCCATTTCGGTCCCGCTGTCCTTGGCTTCTCGTAGCATGTCACCGGTGCTCAGTTGCACCATACCACGCGTTTCAACCAGATGACGCGCTTGCGTTCCTTTACCCGCACCCGGCGGGCCCAACAAAATGATGTTCATCGACGAGCGGGTCCCTTCCTGCCGCGTTTCTTGCTTTTACCGCGCAGCTGGGACTTTTCGATAAGCCCTTCGTATTGATGCGCCAGCAAATGGCTCTGCACCTGCTGGATCGTGTCCATGGTCACAGAGACGATAATCAGAACCGAGGTGCCGCCGAAGTAGAACGGGATGGCGAATTGGTTCCGCAGAATTTCAGGCAGCAGACATACCAGCGCCAGATAGGCCGAACCCAGAACCAGCACGCGGTTGACCACGTATTCCAGATACTCGGCGGTTTTCTTGCCGGGGCGAATGCCGGGCACAAAACCGTTCTGCTTTTTCAGGTTGTCCGCAACATCATCCGGTTTGAACGAGACATTGAAGGTGTAGAAATAGGCGAAGAACACGATCATCGACGCGAAGAACAGCAGATACAGCGGCTGGCCGGGGCCAAAATTGGCCAGCAGCCACGACATGACCGGACCGTTTGTGGCACCCGAAGAGAAGGTCGAGATCGTTACCGGCAGCAACAGCAAAGAGCTGGCAAAAATCGCCGGGATAACGCCCGCCGGGTTCACCTTGACTGGCAGGTGGCTGGAGCCGCCCTCGTATACCTTCATACCGGCCTGACGGCGCGGGTATTGAATGTGGATCTTACGCAGCGCGCGTTCCATGAACACCACGAAGGTGATGACCACGATAACCATGACGATCACACCGATAATCACGGCGGGGCTGATTGCACCAGAGCGACCGGACGCAAAGAACTGCGCCAGAGCGGCCGGAACCTCGGCAATGATGCCGACGAAGATGATCAGAGAGATACCGTTGCCGATGCCGCGCGCGGTGATCTGTTCACCCAGCCACATCAGGAACATCGTACCGCCAACCAGAGTGATCATGGTCGACATGCGGAAGAAAAGCCCAGGATCGGTGGCCAGATCGCCCGATTCCAGCGAAACCGCCAGACCATAGGCCTGAACAGTGGCCAGTGCCACGGTGCCGAAACGGGTGTACTGGTTGATTTTCTTGCGCCCCTGCTCGCCCTCTTTTTTGAGTTGTTCGAGCGCGGGAACCATGGATGTCAGCAGTTGCACGATGATCGAGGCTGAAATGTAAGGCATGATGCCGAGGGCAAAGATACCCATCCGCCCCAGCGCCCCGCCGGTGAACATCGAAACCATGCCGCCGATGCCCTGCCCCGCTTGCTCCATGAACTCGCGCAGTGCTTGTCCGTCAATCCCCGGCACCGGAATGAAGGTGCCCAGACGATAGACGATCAGCAATGCAAGCGTGAACAGGATGCGGTTGCGCAGATCGGTGGCTTTACCAAGGGCAGACCAGCTTGTGTTGGCTGCCATTTGTTCTGCTGCTGATACCATAAATCGGTCTCTCTTATGAAAACACCGCCCGGAACCGTTTTCCGGCTCGGGCGGCGTCTTGGAAAACTCTGAGGTCTATGTAAGCGGGTCTTGGCCCGCTCACAAGCGCTTACTCTGCCGCAGCAGCTTTTGTGACCGTAAGTGAGCCGCCCGCTTTCTCAACTGCTTCAACAGCAGCCTTCGAAGCACCGGTGACTTCCAGGTTCAATTTGGCGCTGATTTCGCCTTTGGCCAGAACGCGGATACCGTCCAGCTTGCGACGAACAAGACCGGAGGCAACCAGCGCATCCTCGGTGATCGCAGCTTTGGCGTCCAGCTTGCCGGCGTCGACGAATTTCTGGATCAGGCCCAGGTTGATAACGGCGAATGCCTTGCGGTTCGGCTTGTTGAAGCCACGCTTGGGCAGACGCTGGTACAAAGGCATCTGACCGCCTTCATAGCCATTGATGGCCACACCCGAACGGGATTTCTGGCCTTTGATACCACGGCCACCCATTTTACCTTTGCCGGAACCCGGACCACGGCCAACGCGGGTGCGTTTCGGTGTGGCGCCAGGATTGTCGCGCAATTCGTTCAGTTTCATTTCGCTTCTCCTAAGCCGGAAATGACCCGCGAAGCGTGATGGGTCAGACACGGCATTTCTTGGTTTTGATTCGTATGGCGCAAAGCCACCGCAGGCGTATAGGACTGTTGGGACAAGTTGGCAAGCCCGCAGCCCCTATACGTCATTCGTCAGACACGTCGGCAAGGTCTTCCGTTGCGGCTTTTTTCTGCAAGGGTGCTGCGTGCGGGTCGATCCCATGCTTTTCGACCAGCCGGCCAACCATGCTTTCCGGATGTGGGATTCCGTTGAACCGATTGAGTATGAACGAACGCATGCGACGGCCATAGAAATGGATCGACATGGTGTTCTCGGTAAGGAACCGCTCGGCATTTCCGTTGGATCGTACCATTGCCCGCCGAGCCCTGTAGGTTACAGGGTACAAAACGTCTTGGGGCTGCGAAAAACGAGCCTCGTTATTGTCCCTCAAAAGCCAGGTCAGGGCGCGTGGGCCCCAAATACCCCACGGCATATCGCTTGCGTGTGGCGTTTCACCAGCCAAAGCCATGTCAATAAGCGGTCGGCGTTGCTTGGGCGACAGCCAATGCGGAATGCGATAAGGATTATTGGTGTAGTCGATCAAATCATACAGCGTTGCGCTGTCCGCAGGCAAAGCCAACACCCCACCGTTGATTTCGTGCGCGGCTAGCCAGCCATGCAAATGACCGTTTTCAGTTGTAAAGGGTTTGACGCAATACGCGTCGGTATCGGCCCAGATTATGTCCGGCACTTTCGCCAACATCTGGACGCGAAACTTGTCGGAATGCAGAGCGGGACTGCCCGTGCGCTTGTGTAGGATCACCTCATCATCTGCCAGTACTTCCCGCGCGTCACGCACTTCGACACCCTCAGGGATGTTTGTGACCGGCCCGTAAGTATAAAGGCGGACATGTTGGCCGACATCCAGAAAGGACTTGATGCACAACTGCTCGAGAAAGCTAAGTGGGCCTTCAATCCAAAGCATGCCAACCTGATACTCTTTCACCGGCTCCGGCCCTTCGTGTTGTTCTTGGTTACGGCACCGACAGGTGCCCTATCGCGTATTTGGCCCATTTCCCGCTAGGTCGCAACGGTTGGGGCGAAATTCCTGTCGACTGTGCCAAGAGCACCCCGGAATCAAAAGAGACGCCCTCAGGCGTCTCTTGATCAGGTTGTCGGTAAGGTCACGAACAATAAACGTGGTCCCGAGCGATGTCCTTTATATCGCAGCGGCGAACGCCGATGTCGTCCAGTTCACGATCTGTCAGACTCTGCAATTCCGAATAAGTCTGATCATACTGAGCACGCAGGGCATTTGCCTCTTTGACGCGCTCGAAAAAGTTCGCGATGCGGGCGCTCAGGCCAAAGCCGTCGCGGGAATATGTTGCTGTGTGAGCCATGATGTATTTCCTTTCTCTGCCCGGGGCGAATTCCCCGGAAACTGTTTGCGTTCCTTGTTTGGACAGGGCTGAGATAGGCCCGGGCGATATCGCTAACAACCGAAGTTTCGGTCTAGCCGTTATGCATCTATTGAATAGCTGAGCAGCGGGTCGCGCTGCTGTGAGACCAATTGCATGGGAGTAAGCGGCGGCTACTGGTGCAGCTACTATCCCGCACGCCTTCTGCGGGCAGTCATCGCCCGGCCGTCGCGTATACTCAACCCCATCAAAGTGAGGTTAGTGGCACCAGCGAGCAACTCAACGACCTGCACAGCGTAGAAACTGATGTCAAAGGAACCAGCGCTCGCTTTCGCGTTCAGGAAGATTGCAGCGGGAACAAGGATCAACAGACCGTTCATCGCGATGATCGGCATTCGCTTCTTCTTGGCTAGCGCCGGTGCGTCCTTGCGTCGACGCCCAAGGGACATGCCGGATGCACCCACGATCACCATCGCGGGCACAAGGATAAACAGCCCGCTGACGATCATGGACTTTACGGCCGCGACAGTCGCATGGGTCGCAAACAATTCGCTGTACAAAGTGGATGTCCAGAACATGAATATTGTCAGGAATCCTATTTTACCGGCGATGGGGTGAATTGATTTTATCATGTGCCTACTCCGCTTTTGGCATCAGGCGACGCAGTGGTTTTCGACTGTGAGCTTTCTTAGAAGATGTGGACGCGCCACGGCGCTTTCGGGATAGTCTGCGATTCGACGCTGGAACTCTGGGTGGGTGAAGGCGTCGCGAAAGCTTTTGACGTCCTGCCAGATCGCGTAGTTCACGAAAGTCGAACTGCCAGCGATCCCCTGATGAAGCTGAGTCGATATATATCCTGACTGGGACTTCATGAAGTCAGCATCATGTGCCCAGGCCTTCAACAGCGCCTCTTCGTCTTTCGCGTCCACTGTAAATATGTTGATCAGCACCACAGGGCCTTCCTCGGCCTGCATCTGATCAGCCAGTGTGACGACCTTATCCATCTCTTCGATATGAGCCATTTCGATTCCTTTCCATTCTTTTGTATAGCTTGCTATATATTATTGCATAGCTTGCTATTCAAGTGTAAATCTCAAGCATGGATTTCGAAAAAGAGAACTCGGCCGGATATCTGGTCAATCACATGGCGCGATTGTTCGCGAAAGAGCTGCAGCACCACATTGCGCCTTTGGGCATCGTTGTTGGACAGTTCCCAGTCTTGCTGGAGCTATGGCTCAAAGACGGGGTCACCCAAAAGGATCTGCTGGCCAGAATTGACGTCGAACAAGCGACCCTGGCCAACACACTCAACCGTATGGAGCGCGACGGCTTGATCAAAAGAACGAAAAACCCCGCTGACGCCAGGGCCCAGTTGATCTGGTTAACCGAAAAGGCCGCCGCACTTAGAAACAGCGCCTATGAGTCGGCCCAGAACGTGAATTCCCAAGCCATGCAGGTTCTGACTGAGCCTGAGCGGGCGCAGTTCATGGACTATATGCGGCGGGTAATAAGCGGAATACGTTCAAGTTGAACTAAAACCACATCGGGTGAGGCGACAGCCAACACTGCCCTCAAACAAAAAAACGCCCCCGAACTGATCGGAGGCGTTTCTAGCTCTTAGAAGCAAGGCGCTTAGCCGCGCTCTTCGATGATCTCAACCAGATGCGGGATCTTGTTGACCATGCCGCGGACCGAGGGGGTATCCTCAAGCTCGCGGGTTTTGTGCATCTTGTTCAGGCCCAGGCCGATCAGAGTTGCGCGCTGCTCAGCGGGGCGACGGATCGGGGAACCGATTTGCTTGACGACGATGGTTTTTGCCATGGGTCGCTCTCCTTATGCTTCTGCTTCAGCAGCAGCTGGTGCTTCGTCCCGCTTGGGCAGGATGTCAGCAACCTTTTTGCCACGACGCTGTGCAACCGAACGCGGGCTCTGCTCTTTCTGCAGGCCGTTGATGGTGGCACGGATCATGTTGTACGGGTTCTGCGAGCCCAGCGACTTGGACACAACGTCCTTTACGCCCAGCATTTCGAACACGGCACGCATCGGACCACCGGCGATGATACCGGTACCTTCAGGTGCGCTGCGCATAACCACTTTACCGGCGCCATGACGGCCTTCGATGTCGTGGTGCAGGGTACGACCTTCGCGCAGTTGCACGCGGATCATCTGACGCTTAGCTTGTTCAGTCGCTTTGCGGATGGCTTCAGGTACTTCTTTCGCCTTACCTTTGCCAAAGCCGACGCGGCCTTTCTGATCGCCTACGACCACCAGAGCGGCGAAGCCAAAGCGCTTACCACCTTTTACGGTTTTCGATACGCGGTTGATCGCAACCAGACGATCTGCGAATTCCGGAGTTTCGTCGCGGTCACGTCCACGGCCCCGGCGGTTATCACGTTCTGCCATTTTGGCATCCCTTTTCTTTGGTGACGCTTGCGGCGTCGTTTGTTCAATCCAAGTGGGCCCCGGCATTGCCAAGGCCCCCGGATCATCGGGGCGGATCGAAACCCGCCCGCAAGTCTTAGATCTTCAGACCACCTTCACGCGCAGCGTCGGCGACAGCCTTCACTTTGCCGTGGAACAGGAAGCCGCCACGATCGAAATAGGCCTCTTCGACGCCCGCCTTTTTGGCACGCTCGGCGATGGCCGCGCCCACTTTGGTGGCCGCTTCGACGTTGTTCTTGCCAACAACACCCAGATCTTTTTCCAGGGTTGAGGCCGAGGCCAGGGTCACGCCACGTACGTCGTCGATCAACTGAACAGAGATGTTCTTGTTCGAACGGTGCACGGACAAACGCGGACGACCCGCGTTGACCTTGCGAAGTTTGTTCCGAACGCGCAGGCGGCGCTTCAGAAACAGGGTTCTTTTGCTGTTTGCCATTGTTTGCGTCCTTACTTCTTCTTGCCTTCTTTGCGGAAGATGAACTCGCCCTTATAGCGGATGCCTTTGCCCTTATAGGGCTCGGGACGGCGCCATTCACGGATTTTCGCCGCGACTTCGCCCACCTGCTGCTGGTCGTTACCTTCCACAATGATCACGGTCTGCTTCGGCGCGGTGATGGTGACACCTTCCGGAGCGACGAAATCAACGTCATGGCTGTAGCCCAGGTTCAGCTTCAGGGTGTTGCCCTGCATCTGAGCCCGGTAACCAACACCCTGGATCTCCAGCTCTTTCTTGAAGCCTTCGGTCACACCGGTCACCAGGTTTGCGACCATTGTGCGGCTCATGCCCCACTGCTGGCGCGCGCGCTTGGACATACCGCGGGGGTTGATCTGAACCACGTTATCTTCGACCGACAGCGTAACGTCGTCAGTCGCAGTGAAGCTGCGGGCGCCTTTCGGGCCTTTGACTTCGATGGTCTGGCCGGAAACCGAGGCAGTTACGCCGCTGGGCAATTCGACCGGACGTTTACCAATACGAGACATTGACAGACCTCCTTAGAAGACGGTGCAGAGCACTTCGCCACCAACATTGTTGGAGCGTGCGTTCTGGTCCGACATCACACCTTTCGGAGTGCTGACAATCGACACACCCAGACCCTGACGGACCTGCGGGATGTCATTGACGCCCATGTATACGCGACGACCGGGCTTAGAGACCCGCTTCAGTTCGCGAATGACAGGGGTGCCTTCGTAGTATTTCAGGCTGATTTCGATGGCCGGATGACCGTTTTCACCGGTCGTCGCTTCGTAGCCACGGATGTAACCTTCGTCCGCCAGCACGTCCAGAACCCAACCACGCAGCTTGGAAGCCGGGGTGGAAACGGTGGACTTGCCACGCATTTGCGCGTTGCGGATACGGGTGAGCATATCGCCGATAGGATCGTTCATATCATTCTCTCCCTTACCAGCTCGATTTCACCATGCCGGGGATCTGACCAGCAGAACCCAGCTCGCGCAGCGCGATACGGCTGACCTTCAGCTTACGGTAGTAAGCGTGGGGACGACCGGTCAGCTGACAGCGGTTGTGCAGACGAGTAGCCGAGCTGTTGCGCGGCAGTTTCGCCAGTTTCAGACGCGCTTTGAAACGCTCTTCCATCGGCTTGCTCTCGTCATTCGCGATTTCTTTAAGCTCGGCACGCTTTGCGGCATATTTGGCCACCAGGCGTTCGCGCTTCTTCTCGCGTTCGATCATTGCTTTTTTAGCCATGTCTCAATCCTCCCGGCGCTTACGCGTTGAACGGCATGTTGAAAGCTTTCAACAGTGCCTTTGCTTCAGCGTCGGTTTTCGCTGTGGTGGCAATTACGATGTCCATGCCCCAGACTTCGTCAACTTTGTCGAAGTCGATTTCCGGGAACACGATGTGCTCTTTCATGCCCATGGCAAAATTGCCCTGACCATCGAAAGACGGCTTCACGCCGCGGAAGTCACGAATACGTGGCATCGCGATGGTGATCAGGCGATCCAGGAATTCGTACATCCGGTCACCGCGCAGGGTCACTTTCGCACCCAACGGCATGTCCTCACGGACGCGGAAGCCAGCGATCGACTTCTTCGCCTTGGTCGAAACAGCCTGTTGACCAGCAATCGCAGTCAGATCCTCGACAGCAGCTTTCGCTTTCTTCGAGTCTTTGACCGCTTCGGCACCACAACCGATGTTCAGAACGATTTTGTCCAGCTTGGGCAGCTGCATGTCGTTCTTGTAGCCGAACTCTTCTTTCAGAGCGGCACGGATGGTTTCAGCGTACTGAGCTTTCAGACGCGGGGTGTAGGTTGCGTTATCAAGCATCGATCACGTCCCCCGTGGTCTTGGCGAAGCGCACTTTCTTGTCACCTTCCATGCGGAAGCCAACGCGAGTTGCTTTGCCGTTCTTGTCCAGCAGAGCCAAGTTCGACAACTCGATCGGGTTTGCCTGAGGCAGACGACCACCCTGAGAGTTTTGTGTCTGGCGAGTGGCGCGGATGGCGATGTTGATACCGTCAACAACAGCTTTTCCGGCAGATGGGTTAACCGAGGTGATAGTTCCCTCTTTGCCCTTGTCCTTGCCGGCCAGCACGACGACCTTGTCGCCTTTGCGGAGTTTAGCAGCCATGATTACAGCACCTCCGGAGCGAGCGAGATGATTTTCATGAAGTTCTTGCCACGCAGTTCACGAACAACCGGGCCAAAGATACGTGTACCTACGGGCTCGTTGTTGTTGTTCAGGATGACGGCGGCGTTGCGATCAAAACGGATCGCGGTGCCGTCTTCGCGACGGACTTCTTTGGCGGTGCGTACGACGACGGCCTTACGGACGTCACCTTTCTTTACGCGGCCGCGCGGGATGGCTTCCTTCACCGAGACGACAATGATGTCGCCGACGGAGGCGTATTTACGCTTGGAACCACCCAGGACCTTGATGCACTGAACTCGGCGTGCGCCGGAGTTGTCAGCGACATCCAGATTGGTCTGCATCTGGATCATGTGGTTTCTCCCGACCTGTGGGGGCTGGTCTGGTTAGATCCCCCAGGGTTTCGACAAATGGAAAAATCCTGAAAGCTTACGCTTCCAGAACTTCCCAACGTTTCGTCTTCGATTTCGGCGCGCATTCGATGATGCGAACAGAGTCACCGACCTTGAAGGCGTTCTTTTCATCGTGAGCCCGGTATTTCTTGGACTTACGGATGGTTTTCTTCAGAACCGGATGCGTAAAGCGGCGCTCGACGGACACGGTTACGGTTTGTGCGTTGGCATCGCTGGTTACGGTGCCGGACAGGATACGCTTGGGCATAGGATTACTCCTCCGATGCCGCAGCAGCGGCCTTTTCGTTCAGAATGGTTTTGACGCGGGCAGCGTTGCGGCGGGCCGCTTTGATGCCGGCGGTGCTTTCCAGCTGACCGGTTGCCTGTTGAAAGCGCAGGTTAAAGCTTTCTTTCTTCAGGTTGGCCAGTTCCTCGCGGAGCTGGTCCGGGGTCTTGTCACGCAGTTCTTGGGCGTTCATCGCCTTTTTCCTTTGCTCAAAACACCAGAAGGCCCCTTACAGGGTCACCTTTGACCTGGTGGATGAATGATAGACATACGAATCCCCCGACTCGGCCAGGGGAACGCAAGATGCCGCTCTATAGGGGGTTCAGCAGTGGGTGGCAAGGGAAAGTTTGGCGCATGAGAATGTAAGCAAACTAGCCAAGTAAAAACTATATTTGTTTGCAGGCTTCCAAAGCTTGAAGCAGGACATAAAACGTTGCGCTGATCGTCACCGCCGAAACAACCAATTCAACCGGGGTGATGTTTCGCATTCCGCGCAAACCTATGATCGCCAGAATGCTCTCTCTCACGTTCCAACCCGTTCGATAAAGTATCAGCAGAAACAGCACCAACACGCCCCCCCAAAATACTGGAGTAGCAGTTTCCATGGCCTGCCTGAGACACGGGTTTATACCACTTGTTGTCAAAGCTAACACCGATCACTTCCTTCGCGGCGATCTTCATCAGTGCGTCGCAGTGCAGTCAATCGCAATTTTGGCACTACCTTCCACAAACGAAAAACGCGGCCTCGTTAGCACGAGACCGCGTCTTCAACTGTCTAAGTCTAAGTGACTTACGCCAGAGCGATGTTCACAGCCGACTCGCGACCGTCACGGCCGGGCTCGATGTCGAATGTTACTTTCTGGTCGTCGGCCAGGCCGGTCAGACCCGAGCGCTCAACAGCAGAGATGTGTACAAACACGTCTTTGCCACCGGTCTCCGGTGCGATGAAGCCAAAACCTTTAGTTGTGTTGAACCATTTTACGGTGCCATTGGCCATATCCGTAGTCTCCTATTAAATTGCTGTCCGCGGAATTGCGACAGCGCGGCGTTGTAGGTCTGGATCGAGAGACTGAACGCCGAAGATTCGGGAGACAGTGGTCGAAAAAGAAAAACGTAAGCGTGCCTCACATGGTTCATGACGACACATATTGCAAGGTTTTTCGACAACTCGAAGTGAAAAGTGATTGGCGGGGGCGCCGCCCATTCGTCCCGCAATCGCTACATTAGTACAATTGCTGTGTCGTGACCCGCGGCTCACTCCCACTTGTAGTTAAAGCTGACACTGATGCGCTCATCCTCAGCCATATTCATTGGCACCTCATGTCGCAGCCAGCTTTCCCACAGCAAGACATCTCCCACCTGCGGCTTCATATAGATGAACGGCTGCAAATCCCGCCGCCCGCCCTTTAGCCGCGTCGGTGCCGCCATCATACGGGCCGAGCGGGGGTCTTCCAGTTTCAGCGCGCTTGCCCCTTCGGGCATCGCCACATAGGTCGTGCCGGAAATCACGCTGTGCGGGTGCAGGTGGCTGGAGTGCATTCCGCCTTCGGGGAGAATGTTGATCCACAGGTCTTCGAGCTTCAATTCACCCTCGCCCAGATCGAACTCCAGATCCTTGGCAAAGGCTGCCACATGCTGATCCAACGCTTTGACCAGATCGGCAAAGATCGGGAACCGCCAGGGCAGATCGGTCAGCGAGGCATAGCTGGTGTAGCCGGGATAGCCGTTTTCTTCGCACCATTCCTGCCCGGCCTCATCATCCTCGGCGATGACAAGACAGGAATTTTCCATTTCCGCGGGATCGATCTTGGGAGCGAATTCGGAAAGGGCTGCGCGATAAAGACGGGTAACGAAGAGTGATTCAATCTGTGCCATGGGCCGGGCATAGCCCAAGCCCTGACCCAAGACCAGCCCCAGCCAGCCTTCAGTTTTTGACCGGTCCCGAACCGCAGCGCGGGATCGGGCGTCCGCCATCTGCGTAGGCCAGACACATGACGATCTCATCCGGTTTCGGCGCATCCGGAATATTCAAAGTCATGGTATCGAAATGGTCAAAGGACCACGGGTTGTCCTTGTGCCCAAGCGGCAGATCGATTGAACATCCCGGTGCCCCGAGCTTGGCATTGGACGGAATGACAGCTTCGCCCCCACCCGCTGTAGCACGCATAGGAGCGCCAAGTTTCGGGTGGATCAGTGCGCCGCCTTGTTCGAGATCGCCATTCGCGCCAACAATCGCTGCTTTACCATACGAAATCGGAGAACCGTCGAGTTGAGAAACAGCCTCGGCCGCGAGGTCTGCGCCGAGCGCACCACCTATTTCAAACAGCTCGGACAAGTCTTCCGAAAATTTACCGGCGAGTGGGTTCTGTATGACTGCCAAAGCTGCAACCCGGCAGACCGGAGCACATAGTTGCCCCAATTGATCGGTGGTTATGACCTCTTTGATGAATACCTTCTTGCGCAGTTGAAACATATGACCCTCCCATTCACAATTGTCAGCCTATGGGGGCCATGGACAATCGTCGACTTCTTTCACGATACGATGGGATGGATCACAATAGGCTGACGAAAAAGAAAACCCCCGCCGGTGTCCCGACGGGGGTTAATCTTGTTACGAAGGGCTTTCG
Organism: Ruegeria sp. CDSC002; assembly: GCF_059610905.1. Lineage (NCBI taxonomy): Bacteria > Pseudomonadati > Pseudomonadota > Alphaproteobacteria > Rhodobacterales > Roseobacteraceae > Ruegeria > Ruegeria sp. CDSC002. The sequence continues at coordinate 11,391 of NZ_JBXWOM010000004.1, read as the reverse complement.
CCCAATCGCTTACCAGTCTTCGCGGATCACTACGCGGGTCTTGATCGGCAGCTTCATCGCGGCCAGACGCAGGGCCTCACGTGCGATGTCGTCATTGACGCCGTCGATCTCGAACATCACGCGGCCAGGCTTGACTTTGCATGCCCAGCGGTCGACCGAACCTTTACCTTTACCCATACGAACTTCGATCGGCTTTGCAGTGACCGGGGTGTCGGGGAAGATGCGGATCCAGACACGGCCCTGACGCTTCATGTGACGCGTCATGGCACGACGTGCAGCTTCGATCTGGCGTGCAGTTACACGCTCAGGCTCAAGAGCTTTCAGACCATAGGTGCCAAAGTTCAGATCAGAGCCGCCTTTGGCTTCACCCTTGATCCGGCCTTTGTGCATCTTGCGGAATTTAGTACGCTTTGGTTGAAGCATATCTTTCCCTCCTTAGCGACGACCGCCACCAGCACCACGAGGTGCAGGGCCGTCCTGGAGTTCCTGTGCTTTACGGTCACGTGCCTGCGGATCGTGCTCCATGATCTCACCTTTGAAGATCCAGACCTTGATCCCGATGATCCCGTAGGGGGTCATCGCTTCGGCTTGTGCGTAATCGATGTCGGCGCGCAGCGTGTGCAGAGGCACACGGCCTTCGCGGTACCACTCGGTCCGTGCGATTTCGGCGCCGCCCAGACGGCCAGCGACGTTCACCCGGATACCCAGAGAGCCCATGCGCATGGCGTTCTGAACCGAGCGCTTCATTGCGCGACGGAACGAAACACGACGTTCCAGCTGCTGAGCGATGGACTCGGCAACAAGCTGCGCGTCAAGCTCGGGCTTGCGCACTTCGACGATGTTCAGGTGCAGTTCGCTGTCAGTCATGTGAGCAAGCTTTTTGCGCAGCACTTCAATGTCTGCACCTTTCTTGCCGATGATGACACCGGGACGTGCGGTGTGGATCGTAACGCGGCACTTCTTGTGCGGACGTTCGATGATCACACGTGCAATTCCGGCCTGCTTGCACTCTTTGTTGATGAACTCACGGATCTTGAGGTCTTCCAGCAGAAGATCACCGTAGTCCTTGGTGTCGGCGTACCAGCGGCTGTCCCAGGTGCGGTTCACCTGCAGGCGCATGCCGATCGGATTTACTTTATGACCCATTAGGCTTGCTCCTCAACTTGACGCACCTTGATGGTGATCTCCGAGAACGGCTTCATAATCTTGCCGAACCGACCACGGGCACGCGGGCGACCGCGCTTCATGACCAGGTTCTTGCCAACCCATGCTTCGGCGACGATCAGCTCGTCAACGTCCAGGTTGTGGTTGTTCTCGGCGTTGGCGATTGCGGACTGCAGGCACTTCTTGACGTCCTGCGCGACACGCTTGTTCGAGAAAGTCAGATCGGTCAGAGCCTTCTCAACTTTCTTGCCGCGGATCATTTGCGCAACCAGGTTCAGTTTCTGCGGGCTAGTGCGAAGCATGCGTGTTTTCGCCATTGCTTCGTTTTCAGCCACGCGGCGGGGGTTCTTTTCCTTGCCCATGACTTACTTCCGCTTCGCTTTTTTGTCAGCGGCGTGACCGTAATAGGTACGAGTTGGCGAATACTCACCGAACTTCTGACCGATCATGTCTTCCGAGACGTTGACGGGGATATGCTTATGGCCGTTGTACACACCAAAGGTCAGACCCACGAACTGGGGCAGAATGGTGGAACGACGCGACCAAATCTTGATGACTTCGTTGCGGCCCGACTCGCGCGCTGCTTCGGCTTTTTTGAGCACATAAGCATCGACGAAAGGACCCTTCCAAACAGAGCGAGACATAGATTAACGTCCCTTCTTCTTGGCGTGCCGCGAGCGGATGATCAGCTTCTGGGACGCTTTGTTCTTGTTGCGGGTACGCTTACCCTTGGTGTCCTTACCCCATGGAGTAACCGGTGTACGGCCACCCGAGGTACGACCTTCACCACCACCGTGCGGGTGATCGATCGGGTTCATTGCAACACCACGAACCGACGGGCGCACGCCTTTGTGGCGCATACGACCGGCTTTACCGAGGTTTTGGTTCGAGTTGTCGGGGTTGGACACGGCACCGACGGTGGCCATGCATTCCTGACGGACCATGCGCAGCTCGCCCGAGCTCAGACGGATCTGAGCGTAGCCGCCATCGCGACCAACGAACTGAGCGTAAGTACCAGCCGCACGTGCGATCTGACCGCCTTTACCAGGCTTCATCTCGATGTTGTGGACGATGGTACCGATGGGCATGCCCGAGAACGGCATTGCGTTGCCCGGCTTGATGTCAGCCTTGGCGGATGCCACGACTTTGTCACCAACAGCCAGACGCTGCGGAGCCAGGATATATGCCTGCTCGCCGTCTTCGTATTTTACCAGTGCGATGAATGCGGTCCGGTTCGGGTCATATTCGATCCGTTCGACGGTTGCCGCGACATCAAATTTATTCCGTTTGAAGTCAACGATCCGGTAGAGACGCTTTGCGCCACCGCCGCGGCGGCGTGAAGTGATCCGTCCGGTGTTGTTCCGGCCGCCCGATTTGGTCAAACCCTCAGTGAGAGACTTGACCGGACGTCCTTTCCAAAGCTCCGAACGGTCGATCAGCACCAGCCCGCGCTGGCCCGGCGTCGTCGGCTTGTACGACTTGAGTGCCATGCTTTCTGTCTTCCGTTTAGCAAGTGCGGGGATTTCCCCGCTATGTGATAGGCCCCCGTAGGTGCCAAAGGTATAGGGCCCCGAAGGTCCCGGGTTTCAAATATCATAGGCCCCGGAACGAATCCGAGGCCGTAAGATTGGGTGCGTTTAGCAGTGTTGGGGGTGGGTGTCTATAGAAATCAAAAACATTATGTATGTGTCTCACTCCCCCTTTATTCCCTGGTCGAAGGAGTGCCTTTAGAACCTCTTGTTGGTTCGTATACCAATTAGCGTTTTTTAGTGAGAAATTCATGCCTCAGGAGCGTTTCGCTTGCTGAATCGTACGCGCTTTGTGGCGTGTACACAGACCGGCGCGCGCTGACAAATACAAGAAACAGCCGGACCCGCATTTCCAGTTCGGCCCCCTCAAATCCAATAGCCTCAAAAACCCCCTTCACAAACTCATATCGCCTGCGATCGACTTCTTTCAGGGCTTCGGCCACGACGGGGTCCTGAGCCGCCCAAGATCGGAAAGCAATATCAAATTGATCAAGTCCTTCAGACTCGACATATTGCGTTAACGACAACAGACGCTCTGACGGTGAAGCCTCGGACGTATTGACATCGTTGATGACCGACTCCGTAAACTCCTTGGACCAGTAGTCGATCAGCGCCCGAACAAACTCATCACGGTTTTTGAAGTGGTGGTAAAAACTGCCCTTCGTGACTCCCAGGTTTTTGACGAGAGAGTCGATTCGCAGCCGGGCACCCCCCTCTGTCGCAAGGACATTAAGGGCTGTTTCTAACCATCTTTCACGGTCATATCGAGGAAGAGGCGGGGATTTTTCAGCGTCGCGCATGCCCTTTTTTTAAGCCAAAATTGCGTTCCGTCAAGGCGTACATACCAAAAAGTACTTTACAGACCATTAAGTATGTAACATACCAAAAGGTACCCAATATACATATTCGAATGGTTGAGGTTTTCAGACCTAAAGGGGGATGTACGATGCCTAAGAAACTTTTATCAGCAACGCTCGCGACAGCTTGCGTCATTGCCGCAACTGCAACTGCGCAAACCTGGGAAGAAAATCTTGCGGCCGGTGCTGCAACAACAGAGCAGAACCATCTCAACGTGCCGTTCACGCAAATGAAGAATATGAAGACGGCCTTCAGTTCGCCCGGAAACTGGCCAATATTTGAGAACCGAGGGCCACTAGATCGCTCGCCTACCGACAAGCCGTCCAAAGTTCTGGTCATGGGAAGCGGCGACCCGAATCCCAACCCCTATCGTTATGGCCCGGCTCTGGCGGTAATAGTAAACGACTATCCCTATTTCATTGACGCTGGAGAAGGCTGGTGGCGCGCGCTGGGTAAATCGGTTCAGTCTCAGGGCGCAATGGATCTGGCAACGATCATGAACGTCCCGAACATCAAATACATGTTCCTGACCCACCTGCACGAAGATCATACCGTTGGATTGCCGTCTTTCATTTTGAATCCGTTCAAATTCGGGTCGAACCTGGCCGTCGTCGACAAGAAAGTTTACGGCCCCGCCGGTGTCGACGAGATGATGGCCAGCATCAACGACGCATGGCGCATTGACCGCAACGAAATGGCACAAGGATCGACAGTGCAGAAATTTGACGGCGCAACCGCAGTTGGGGTGCCGGTCTGGCCACATGTTGACGTCAACGGACGTAAGATTTTCGAAGATGACAATGTTCTGGTCGAAGCCTTCCCGACAGCGCACGGGTTTTTAGAGAATACCCACGCCTACAGGTTTACGACGAAACCCGACGGCCGTGTTCTCGTTTTTGGCGGCGACGGGCACTACTCGGAAGGCCTGGTGAATGCAGCCAAAGATGCTGACTTACTATTTATCGAGGGCATTACCCGCAAGAATATCAAGTACGCACCTTGGGGCGGTGACTCCGAGGAAGAAAAAGTGAAGGTCATCGGCGCCTACCACATGTTCCCCAGCGACATGAAGAAGTTACAAGATGATAGCGGCGTCAAAGGAATCGTCATGGTTCATGTTCAGAACTACAACAGCCCTGAAGACTTTGACCGGCTCAGCGTTCTGCAAGAGATGATCGACGAAGGCGTGGTCAACATCCTGCAGGCTTCGGACGGCGATCTCTACTAAACACGATCAGCGTGCCAAAACAGCTTGGTACCAATCCTCACAAAGTAAGGCCCCTGCTAGCGCTGGGGCCTTTGTCGCTCCCAAAACGAATTCGACCTGAGACCGCTGGACACGTCGATGTGTGCTCCCCTCTTCCAGGGGCACATATCTATTTGAAGTCTTTCTGCTTGCCCAACCGGCCTCGCACAATCACTTCTTGTCGCGCGCGGCCTTCTCTTCTTTGGTCAGTTTGGCGTTCCAGACATTCTTGCTCAAACCCAGCTCTGCAGGCGCGGGTTTGGTCTTGCCGACGCTGACTTTGCCTCCTTTATCCAGGAACTCCTGAATAAGGGCCTCATCTGTTGTTTCTTTGGGGACATGTTTCATACGTGTATGCCTATCTGCTCTGCGCAGTCGAAGCAACGGCAGCTTCTCAGGGCCAATCTGACAGAGCAGGTTCAGAACAGAGATTCAAATAATAAAAACTCCCGATTGCGTGGGGGGCTTTCGTCATTTCCCAAGGGCAGCTCCGATCAGAGGCCGGTGGGCACGTCGAAGGTGTTACCCTCTTCCAGGGACACATGCTATTTCTTGACGTCTTTCCCGTTGTGCTCCACCCAGCGGAACACCCCTCACCCATACAGCGCGCGCGCCTCGGCGAAGGACAACAAACGGCGATTATTTTCGTCCCACAGATGCAACCGCGCGTTGGCGAGGCTCTCACGGATGGTCATCTTGTTGCTGTTGGCCAGCTCATCATGGTCGCGCAGCACTTCGGTCAGGCGATAGAACGGGATGCGGCTGTACAGGTGGTGCACGTGGTGAATGCCGATATTGGCGCTGAACCACTGCAGCACGGATGGCAGGATGTAATGCGAGCTGCCGTGCAAGGCAGCCTCATGCAGTTGCCAGTCCTTATCAGCGTCCCAATGCGTATCCTCGAACTGGTGTTGTACGTAAAACAGCCACACGCCCGCGGTCGCGGCAATCAGGGTTGAGGGCAGAAAGATCAGCAGCACCGGCATCAGGCCGCCAAAATAGTATACGGCCACGAGCGCAGCCAGAATGGCAAGGTTGGTGCTCATCGCGCTGACCCAAAACCTGACGCTGCCCGTCAAACCCAGCGGGAGGCGGTTCTGGAACAGAAACAGGTAGCCGGGGCCAAGGACAAACAGTGTAATGGGGTTGCGATAAACCCGATACCAGAACCGGTTCATGGGCGTCTTTGACCGGTACTCGGTGACTGTCAAAGTGTGGATATCGCCCATTCCCCGTTTGTCCAAATTCCCCGAGCTGTTGTGATGGTTGGAATGCGTGCGACGCCAGACGTCATAAGGCGTCAGGGTCAATACACCAATGACCCGCCCAACCCAGTCGCTGACCGACCGGTTCTTGAAGAACGCTCCGTGCCCACAATCATGCTGGATCGCAAACAAGCGCAGCAGGAAGGCCGCGTTGAGAACGGCAATCGCAAAAGCCAACCAATAGCTGACCGAAAGCGACATCCAGGACAGCGCCCATAGCAAGAAGAAAGGGATAATACTGACACCCAGCTCAAAGGAGCTGCGCCACTGGTTCGGCTCGCGGTATTTGGCAAGTGTCGTAACCCAATCCCGCGCGGCGGTCACATCCGGTTTGTCCGGGGTCGAGAGATAGGGTTTTGTCATGCGTCTGCCATGTCACTTATGTTTGTAGAAACCGCATAGACTACCGATCCGGCATAGCAAGCGAATTCTGGTTGAGGCGAATGTGTCGCGCTCATTTTCTCTGGTGTTGTTGCACAAGAAAACCTCCGCTTTCGCGGCGACCCTCACGCTTATCCGTAGGCGGATCCGATCAGAGATAGGTGCTCACATCGATAGTGTAACCCTCTGCCTAGATCAAAAAGTGCTTTTTTTCCCTTTTCCGGCGACCCAACTGGCCATGGAACCGCCTGACCTTAATCCTCGCCCTGAAACACGTATCGCGAAACATGGCGATAGGTTTGACCCTTGCGCAATACCGCACTTGGAAACCCTTGCTGGTTGATTGAATCGGGCCAGACCTGTGGTTCCAAAGCGACGCCCGAATAAGGGCCGTAGGGTTGGCCACCCAAGCCAATGCGTGGACCTTCATCAAAAGACGCACCAGAATAGACCTGCAAACCCGGCTCGGTCGTCTCTAGATGCATCGAAAGACCTGAGGACGATCCGGTCAGCGTCGCCACAGGACGACAAGCCAGACGCTGATCGGACAGGCAGAAATTGTGATCATATGCCCAGCCCCCCAAAGGTCGCGGTGACCGCAGATCAAAGGGCGTGCCCTCAACGCTAAGCGCTTCGCCTGTGGGAATGAGGTCCCCGTCAACAGGGGTGTAGTGTTCTGCGCGCACCATTAGTTCGTGCTGGCGGATGTCTGCGCCGCCGTCGAGGTTGAAGTAGATATGCGGGGTCAGATTGCAGAGGCTTGCCGACGTTGTCCGCGCTTCCATTTCGATACTCAATGTAGCCTCCGCCTCGACTCGGAAGGTCACCGTCACTTCCAAGTCGCCGCCAAAGCCCATATGGCCATCAGGCAGGGTCAGCTGCAAAGTGACCGCGCCCGGTGTAACGCTGGAAATTTCCCAGACCAAACAATCCATACCTTGCGTTCCGCCGTGCAACGTATGAGTGCCCAAATAATTGCGATCCAGCTGGTAGTTTGCACCATCCAAACTGTATGACGCGCGCGCGATCCGATTGGCACAACGGCCCACCATGGCTCCTAGGTAAGCAGTGCTGTCTTCATAGCCTGCAATCTCTGGCCACCCCAATATCAGAGGATGCTCAAAACCCTGCAAACGCAGATCCTGCAGCGTTGCGCCATAGGTCAGGATACGCGCAGAAAGCGTCCCCTGCCCGATATCGATGCTTTTGACGATCTGACCATCCCGGGTTTTCCCGAAATCGCGAACCTGCTGTTCAGCCTGCATATCACCCGTCTCACTGCCTAGAGGTCACTGTGCATAGGTCCGGGCCAAGTTCAACGCGACCAAACGAGCTGCGCCAACAAAAAAGGCCCCTGCTTCAGCAGGGGCCCTTTATTTTTTTCCAAAGACGAGTCCGATCAGAGACCGGTGCTTACGTCGATGGTGTTACCCTCTTCCAGGGTCACATATGCTTTTTTGACGTCTTTCCGCTTGCCTAATTGGCCGCGGAACCGCTTGACTTTGCCTTTGGTGATGGTGGTGTTGACCGCCTTCACCTTGACACCAAACAGCGATTCAACCGCTTCTTTGATCTGCGGTTTGTTGCTGTCGATCGCCACTTCAAAGACAATCGCGCCGTTCTCAGACGCCATGGTCGACTTTTCAGTGATGATCGGCTTGCGGATCACGTCGTAGTGTTCTGCCTTCGCGCTCATTTCAGACGAGCCTCCAGTGCTTCGACAGCCGCTTTGGTGAGCACCAGAGTGTCACGCTTGAGGATGTCATAAACGTTTGCACCCATCGACGGCAGGATGTCCAGACCTTCGATGTTGCGCGACGCCTTCAGGAAACCTTCGTTCACGGTCGCCCCGTCGATGACAAGAGCGCGTTTCCAGCCCAGGTTTGCAACCTGTTTGGCCAGTGCAGCGGTCTTGCCTTCGGCTTCGGCGTTTTCGATCACAACCAGTTCACCAGCTGCCATTTTGGCAGACAGCGCGTGGCGCAGACCGAGTTTACGGAACTTCTTCGGCAGGTCATGACCATGCGAACGCACGACCGGGCCTTTGTAAACGCCACCACCCCGGAAGATCGGTGCCGAGCGAGCGCCGTGGCGTGCGCCACCGGTGCCTTTTTGGCGATAGATCTTCTTGGTCGAGTAGGACACTTCCGAGCGGGTCTTGACCTTGTGGGTGCCAGCCTGCGCGTTGTTGCGCTGCCAACGGACCACACGGTGCAGGATGTCCGCGCGCGGCTCGAGGCCGAACAGATCGGCATCCAGCTCGATGTTGCCGGCTTTACCGCCGTCCAGTTTGATTACATCAAGTTTCATGCTTCACCACCTTCCGCGGGAGCTTCTTCCGCAGGTGCTTCAGTTGCAGCACCTTTTACGGCTGCCGGGAAAGGCAGGCCTTCCGGTGCTTTCTTCTTGACGGCGTCCTTGACGGTAACCCAGCCCGATTTCGGTCCGGGAACGGCGCCTTTGATGAAGACCAGACCACGGTCGGCGTCGGTTTTGACGACTTCCAGGTTCTGGGTGGTTACACGGGCAGCACCCATGTGACCGGCCATCTTCTTGCCTTTGAAAACCTTGCCCGGATCCTGACACTGGCCAGTCGAACCGTGCGAACGGTGGCTGATCGAAACACCGTGCGAGGCGCGAAGACCACCGAAGTTGTGGCGCTTCATTGCACCGGCAAAGCCTTTACCGATCGAGGTACCCGAAACGTCAACCTTCTGACCTTCCAGGAAGTGTTCTGCCGAAATCTCGGCGCCCACTTCGATCAGGCCATCTTCGGAGACGCGGAACTCGGCCAGCTTACGCTTGGGCTCGACCTTTGCAGCGGCATAGTGACCGCGCATGGCCTTCGAGGTGCGTTTTGCCTTGGCAGCACCAGCGCCCAGCTGAACGGCGGTGTAGCCGTCTTTGTCAGCGGTACGCTGTGCAACGACCTGCAGGCCGTCCAGGTGAAGAACGGTCACAGGGATCTGCTTGCCGTCTTCCATGAACAGGCGGGTCATGCCTACTTTTTTTGCGATAATACCAGAGCGCATAATCTATACCCTCCGATCTTACGACTGCAGCTTGATCTCGACGTCCACACCAGCGGCGAGGTCGAGCTTCATCAGCGCGTCAACGGTCTGGGGGGTCGGATCAACGATGTCGAGCAGACGCTTGTGCGTGCGGATCTCGAACTGGTCGCGGGATTTCTTGTCAACGTGAGGGCCACGGAGAACCGTGAACTTCTCGATCTTGTTCGGCAGCGGGATCGGGCCGCGCACGTTCGCGCCGGTCCGCTTGGCAGTGTTGACGATCTCTTGCGTGCTGGCATCCAGAACGCGATAGTCAAATGCCTTCAGCCGAATACGGATGTTTTGGCTTTGCATAATAACAGCCTTTTATCAGGCGTTGAGGTTGAGAGGAGGACAAGCGCGCATCGCCAACCCTCTTCGAACCCAAAAGGCGGGAATCACCCCGCCTCGATGTTCTTGTAGAGAACTCGCGCGATCTACAGGGGTGTGGGGGGTTTGGCAAGGGGTTTTTCAGGCTTACTAATTCTGGATTTGACTGCCGCCAAACATCTCGAACCCGCCACGCCGCATCAACCAAGTATTATCGCGGCAAAACCGGAATTACCCGTGCCCATGGGCGCACGTATCTAGAAGGAAAGAACGACTTCCTCCTACGGCTTTACGCCCTTCGCTGCAATGCGCGATAGCTTCAAATCCCGAAAGTCAAACAAAGGGCTGTTAAAAGGTGCAAAAATCGCGTCGCAATCGGTTGCCTGCGGCGACGGCGGTCTGATGAAATCGTGCAGTTCAAACCCCTGACCTGCCATAACCGAAACAAAATCGCTAAACTTGTAGCCGCCTTGATAACGACGGCGTGTTGAAACCTCGGCCAAGACAAATGCGCAGTTTTTCAGCATTTCCGACGCGCCCCGAATTACTTCGATTTCGAAACCTTCGGTATCAATCTTAAGGCCGAAAGGTCCTTTGTAGGTCGAAGCGATCTCGTCAAGTGTTTTCACGGGCACCTGTCTTTCTTCGATTTTCGATATGTGCGCCGTAGCAGAATCATCGAACTCAAGCATAGTCGCGCGCGTTCCAAATGATCGGGCACCGACCGTTGGGATACGCAGCGTTGTCTGCCCGTTTTCCGCCCCAACACCGCAGGCGTGAAAATCAAAATTGATTTTGTCCGCCCATTTTCTTCGTAGCTTTGTTTCATAGTCTGCAATCGGCTCGATCAAAACAAATTTTGAATCCGGAAACGCCGCATACAAATGCGCTGTGCCGCCGGCAACACCAACATCAAATACTGTCTGAACCTGGAAACCGAGACTGTTAATATATTCGCCCGTTTCCTTGTTTGGCAAAACCTGGTATCCGCGTCGTTTCAAACGTCTGGACAGCCTTTGTACGGTTTCGTCCATTTCAAAGTACTCCTTGTGGGCTAACGCCTGTTTTTTGGCGGCGGTTTTCAAAAAAGCACTTCTTCGGAAATACTACAACTCGGAATGAACGGCTGGTTCTGGGTCGGTGTCTGAGCCGCAGGGTAATTCATCAAACCGTCTTATCGGAGGGGTGTTTCAAACTCTGAGCAGTTCAGCAACAGAAGGGCAAATTCGGACAGTTTGCTTTGCGGACAAACGTGGTTCAGAAACCGCAAAATGAAAAAAAGGCCGCCCCGGACGGAGCGGCCTTCTTTGGTTTCTCACCGTGTTGCTCTCGGCAGATTTCCCTGAGGAAAATAGCCTGCCGCAACCAGGCGCGACAAGCGCGCCTTACTCGACGATTTTCGACACGACGCCGGCGCCGACGGTGCGGCCGCCTTCACGGATGGCGAAACGCAGGCCGTTTTCCATCGCGATCGGTGCGATCAGTTCAACCTCGAACGACACGTTGTCGCCGGGCATAACCATCTCGGTGCCAGCTGCCAGAGTCACGGTGCCGGTCACGTCAGTCGT